>CALKND010000017.1 GCA_938092065.1 uncultured Rhodospirillales bacterium | reverse complement strand
AATAGTTACTTCCGTACCAGCAGTGCCAGCAATTTCTATTTTATCCGTCGTAGTATTATATGTGGCAGTAATGGAAGTATCTGCAGCCGTAATCTTATCCAACACAGTCTGGATCGTACTTGTGGCTAAGAATGCAATAGTAGTAATGCCGGCACCATTAACATTAATGATAAAGGTGTTTGTAACAGACAAGGTCGCACCAAACGCAACTGACATGAGTGTGGCAGCTGTATTTGTAGTTGATGCGGCAACAGTACTCTCGATTTTAGACACCTGAGCAGAAGCTTCTTTAGCTTGCTCAGCAATCGTTTTAGCCTGTGATACAAGTTGAGTTAGTGCCTCAATACCTTTATCAGCCGCCTTTAGAGTCTGAATAGCCTGACCCATACCATCTTTGAGAGAGGCAAGGTCGCCAGCACGGTTGTTCAAGCTTCTAGCACTAAAAAATGCACTAGTTCCATCAAGAGCACTGTTAACTTTCAGGCCTGTTGATAAACGCTCAGAAGTACGCTCGAATAGAGCGTTAGTTGATTGTAGTGAAAGTAAGTTTGTGCGGATACTCGCACTTAGGTTGATATCTGTTGCCATTTTTGGCTCCTATTCTAGGATATTACCAAGGCAATTCTGCCTTGAGACGAGAATACTTCCCGCTAGAGAACGAAACACCATGTCTCGAATTCTTAGTTAAAACTTTATAGCTAGATTGAGATCTTGTCAAACTCTTATTTAAAGCAATAAATCAACGACGAACTCACCCCTTAAATCATTGATTCTAGACGACCTATGCAACTTTAGCGCTCTTTTTTTGTAGTCGATGGTAGACTTTTGGCAGGTCACATCGCTCATTACATTTGTTACCCTTAGGGAAGTCACCTGTTACATGCCAACGGCGGAATTCCTTATACGCTTCAGAATTCCAGATCTCTTCAAGAGTATGATCACGGACATTGCCAAAAGTCATTTCCGTATCGAAATCTTGCGTACATGGGACAACCTCGCCATTGGCCATTACAGTCAGGGACGTCCATGGATATTCACAATACTCACTTACATAATGTGACTTGTTCTCAATTTTTTCGTCATCTTCATAATACCAACGATTATCCTGACTTTTAACGTAGTTAAAGACATCCAGGGGATCAAAAAGCTCCATAAAATTACGCTGGGTCTCCAGATCGTCGTTAGAAACACCCATAGCAATCATGGTGACGACTATTTTTGTCTGAAAACCCTGTTCATGTTTCAAATTAATGACTTTTTGAATATTTTCGAAAGATTTTTTGAAATCATTCCGGTTACCTCTGATTTTTTTCTGGCCCTCATCATCAAGAGCATCAACCGAGAATTTTAGCACACCCAGCCCAAGTTTCATCAACTGTTCAATACGTTCAATATTGATGTTAGCAGGCACACAAGAGAAGTAAGTTGGAATATTGCGCTTGGTACAGGCCCGCACCCGGTCAAGGATATACTTATCCAATAACGGTTCTCCGTAGCCATGCAGCGTCACATGTCGGGCAACAATATGAAAATAAAATCCGTTTTCTGTTTGAGTTTCTTTTGTTACGCCGTAGCGTTCTTCAATGAAATCCCAAAAAATTTTCAGTTCTTGGTCAGTGTATGGGCGAACTTGGTCAATGACCTTTTCAAAAACCTTGTCATCAATCCATTCGTTTTTACGAGTCATCAAGGTTGTACGCGGACACATAACGCAAGTCATGTTGCAATAATTTGTGGTCTCTACGTTGAAGACGTGGGGCTTCTTATCGCGCAGGGTTTCAAGATCATCTATGATCTGATCCGAGTCTTGGGGGCCAATCTCACCAGCTAGAATACGCTCTTTGAGCTCCACCCCGTTCATAAAAAATTCTATACCGTACATCAGTTTCTCCGAAGCAGGTTTTCAGTATAAGCATTGGCTTCTCCAATGCGCCATAAAATACTTTATCACACAGATTTACCTCTCTGGCAAATATGGTTCCTAAAACCTTAAATTATGGTTCCTAAAACCTTAAATCTTATCTCCAAACTGCCTAAGTGTCTTTGACAGGGCATCATACTGAACTTCACGCTCAACCACATCGCATTGATTGGACGTAAATTGCATGATACGCCGTTGTAATTTCTTGGCAATGGGGGTTTCACCCCAACCAATACCATCATCCGCCAAAGCAGGTTCATCACCAATTAGCTGCCACGCCGCGTATATGCCGTCGCCACCATTTGAAATAAAAGCTAAGCGAAACTCATTCCAGGAAATACCCAAATCGACTCCATCAAAGCGTGCTGCGAAGGTAAAGCAACTGTTTACTGCGCCCACAGGAAGATGCTGCGACTTTAACAATTCGGAGTTAGCCAATAAATCACGATAGCCGATTCCTGCCTCTATACGAAGCTCGACCAACTCATGAATACGTTCAGTTTGTGCCAAGGCCACCGCACCAGTCAGTTCTGACATTCGATAATTAAAACCAACCCTGTCATGCCGTTGCCAGTCCGGGTTTTGAAATTTATCGCGATCTATTCTGACTTTGCCAGATCTTGCCGTAAGATTAGCAAACCCAATGCCTCCAAATTTACGAATATCTTCGGCTAAAGTTTCATTCTGGCAGGCGATCATACCACCCTCACCTGCGACAAGATGCTTGGAAGCCTCATAAGACCACGACCCGACGTCACCGATAGTGCCCCCAACCCGCCCTTTGGCATCCAACCCAAGATAACACTGTGCACAGTCTTCCAAAACCATGAGATCAAATTCTTTAGCCAGTGCCATAATTGCTTCCATGTCACATACCTGCCCATACAGATGAACGGGCATTATGGCTTTTGTATTTTTCGTTATTTTAGAACGAACATCATTAGGATCCATAAGGAAGTCATCCCAACCTACATCAGCATAAACTGGGGTCGCGCCACAAAAAACAGGTGCAATGCCACACATGATAGGTGACAGATTTGGAATGATAACTTCATCACCGGGGCCAATTCTGAAGGCAGCTAGTGCCGCGTGAAGAGTGCTAGTTCCTGAATTAAAGGCAACCGCAAAAGGAAGGTTAAATTTTTCAGCAAACAGTGCCTCTACCCGCTCCGTCATGGCGCCATCAACACCAGCACGGAAACCATTATCCAAAACTTCCCTAATGTATTTTAGCTCATTCCCCTCAAAGCGCCAGCCCTTGGTCATATTTTTACCTGCTCATTAAAACTCAGTTGGTTCTGAAAAAAATCTGCTTGGCGGTACCAATTAATCTTCGTCAAGCCTAGCTCTAGGGCCTTGGCAGCAATGGCTGAACCACGTGCATCAACGGGCATCACCTCATAAACCTTACGAAAAAATTCTGCGTCTTCCGGATAATCTAGTGTCAGGCGCACATCGAGCCCCCTTTCATTGGTGTTCAAAGGCATTTCAGCGCAAATTAAACCTGCGGCTTTAATATAGTTAATATAGATTGATACCACATCCGTATCTGCCTCAGGATTAGTCACTAGGGCGAACATTCTCTCAACTGCTGTGCGAGTGAAGGCATATGTCAGTAAACCACACACGATATCTTCAGGCGCTTCGTATATATCTGCCAGACCTTTTTCCATGACCACTGCAACGCGACGTGCAATGTCAAAATCCACGGCCAGATCATCCCCATCAATACAGACCATTGCATCTGCATCATATTCTACCAGGCAGTCATGCCAGCGCTTAATCTTGTTAAGACGCGCACCACGAAACACCTCAACACCCTCTTCCGCCGCTAACTGAGCAAGTCTATCGTCACTGGCATCATCGCTGGTGCCAAAGACGACCGGAAGCCCTGAGAGCTTGGCACGGAGAATAATGATTTGATAAGTTTTAAAATCATCTGTGATTTGCGAAAAACATTTATTAGGCAAACGTTTAGAAGTTGAACGTGCATTAATGACAGCGATGATCTTCATACCAACTCTACCCTGTGTATTATAATAACACTGGCCACGGCTCGACTAAGGAGCCTCGACAATAGCAACCCATAACTGGTAAGCGTTTATTAACGTTCAAGCAAATTTCTAAATACATACTGTAAACAGATAATGATTATCCAGCGCAATATCCAAGAGTATTTGATCCTTGCAGACGAATCAATTCATGCTGCTCTGGATAAGATAAGTAAAAACCAAAATGGTTTTGTCGTCACAATAACTGAAGATGGTGCCGTCGAGGGCGTATTGACCGATGGCGATTTCCGTCGCTGGACTGCTTCTGTTAATAATTTAGATTTAAGTATTCCGGTTTGTACAATTTCCAAAAAACAACCTTTTGTTACGTCCTTAAGAAATGATCCGGCGACCATTGCCGGGATGTTCAGTGATGAAATTCGCTGGTTGCCTATCGTCGATCACAACAATCACATTACAGCTATTGCTTTTGCTCAACGCTCACAACTAAGCATCGGTGAATTTGGGATCGGCGAGAGTTTTCCAACATTCATCATTGCTGAAATCGGCAATAACCATAATGGCGACGTGAAAATGGCCAAGCGCCTCGTCTACGAAGCAAAGCACTGCGGTGCAAATTGTGTTAAGCTTCAGATGCGAGACATGGCTTCACTGTATCGAAACACAGGTCAGTCTGATGATATTCGCGAAGATCTTGGCTCACAATATGTTTTAGATACATTGGCACGCTTCCAACTTAACAACGATGAGATGTATGACGTTTTCGATTACGCTAAGTCCATCGGTATCATGCCACTTTGCACACCTTGGGATATGGCCAGCCTCGAGCGATTAGAAAATTACGGAATCGAAGGCTATAAAATAGCTTCAGCTGATTTAACTAATCACCAACTCTTAAAGGCTGCCGCCTCTACGTCAAAGTCAATCATTCTGTCAACTGGCATGTCTACTGAGACTGAAATCATCGCTGCGATTGAGGCTCTGCGTCAAGCGGGTGCAAGCTTTGCCCTGTTACATTGCAACTCCACATACCCTGCCCCTTTTTCTAGTATTAATTTACTTTACATGGATCGATTAAAAAATATCGGTAAATGCGAGGTAGGCTATTCCGGCCATGAACGAGGGTATAGCATAGTTCTAGCGGCTATTGCCCGCGGCGCAAGAATTATCGAAAAGCACTTTACACTGGACAGGTCCCTAGAGGGCAACGACCACAAAGTTAGCCTACTTCCAGCAGAATTTAAAGAAATGGTGAGTTCCATTAGGGAGGTAGAAACATCAATGGGCCGCGCCATGGAACGCCAACTAACTCAGGGTGAGATGATCAACCGAGAAAATCTCGCAAAAAGCTTAACAGCAACTTGCGATATTAAGAATGGAACTTTAATTACGCAAGATTTGGTAGAAATTAAAAGCCCCGGTCAAGGACTACAGCCTGACAGAATGGACGATCTGGTAGGCCGTGTCTGTCAGCGAGAGATGGTCAAAGGTGACTTCTTTTTTGCTAGCGATCTTAGGAATAAGAATGAAGAACCAAGGGCATTCTCTTTCAAACGTCCTTGGGGGTTACCAGTACGTTATCATGATTTTATGAAAATGGCTAAAATGGTACCTGCTCAGTTACTAGAGTTTCACTTCAGTTTCCGTGATCTTGAAGAAGACCCTGCCGATCATTTTACTGCGCCACTAGAGCATCAACTGATCGTCCACGCCCCTGAAATATTTTCTGGAAGCTACCTTCTTAATTTAGCTGCTAGCGATAAAGACGAAGCAAAGATCGGGATCAAAAAAATGCAACAAGTAGTTGACGTTACACGTAGCATGAAACCTTTCTTTAAGAATACGGAACGCCCCCTCATAATTACCAATGTTGGCGGCTTTACCGAAACAGGTTTTGTTGATGATGCCACACGCACTGAAATGTATTTAATATTGGCAGAAAACTTGTCAAAAGTGGATGCAGAAGGTGTTGAAATTATTCCCCAGACAATGCCTCCCTTTCCTTGGCTGTTCGGTGGCCAACGACATCATAATTTATTTGTTGATGCAGATGAAATAGTCGAATTTTGCATTAAAAATAACTTTCGCGTTTGCTTGGATGTTTCCCACTCGAGACTTGCCTGTACTCATTTTCAGCGCTCGTTTGCAAGTTTTATAAAAACAGTTGCTCCCTTCTCTGCCCATCTGCATCTAGCGGATGCAGCTGGGGTTGACGACGAGGGGCTGCAAATCTCTAGAGGAGACATTGATTGGTCAGAACTCTCTGATTGGCTTGACCAGCATGCCCCCGCAGTCAGTTTCATCCCTGAGATATGGCAGGGCCATAAAGATATGGGTAGCGGGTTCTGGCTTGCATTAAGCCGACTAGAAAAATGGCTGTAGTTCTTTTTCGCGAGGGCTTAGCCACCCAGTTCAAGAATATTTTTCACTTCCAAACTGATATCGACGAATAGGGGCTTCCAAGGCTTACTTTTGTGCTTGGCGTGGTAATGAGTGTTTGGGAACCATAATACATCATCTGTTCCCATCCATTGAGAGTGGGAGTTCTCCCCAATAAATCCAAGCGTTCGCACACCTAAGGCACCAGCAAGTTCGGTAACGGTCGACAGACAAGAAACCACAATATCCAAGCTGCTCAATAACGCTGCAACACCATCAACATCTTGCTTCAAATCCAAGCCTTCCAAGACGTGAATGGTCACTCCGCACTCTATTAGCGCTGTCGCTATATCATCATCTACATTGGCAGGAACTAAACAGACAAAATCTACTCCGGTTAAGCTCAGCAGTGGCTCCATTTCACGTATGGAAGCATAAAAATGCCTAAATTCATCCTTGACCAAATTGCTGCTCCAGCACAAACCAATTTTTGGCTTATCACTTATGTCTTTGAGCTGTTCTTGCAAATACGCCTTCTGTGAGGGATCAGCTTTTAGATAGATGTATTGGTCATCAATGCTTGGAAAGTCTCCAACAGTATTACGAAAATACCGTCCCAAGCTTGGAAAAGAGGATTGAAAATCATAAAATCGATGACCATCTTCAGCTGGCGCATATGGCGCCGCATAGACCTCAGCACCTTCAAAAGACCTAGTAAACAATGGAACTAGACGTTGTGTGCATTCAATAGTAACTTTTCCACCTTGTCTCAAAACATCAGGGATCATGCTGGCATATGATATTTCATCACCCAGTCCCATTTCTCCCCAAAGGATGATTTCTTTGCCGTTTAATGGTGAGCCATCCCAATTGGGCTGCGGGAACTGGCGTTGTGGAGATCCATAGCTTTCAGCCTTATTGCGCCATTCAAAGCCTTTCCAACCTTCACTAATGTTACCTAGTTCGAAATTCAAAAGTGCCAGATTCACATGAGCGTCGGCAAATTCATTGTTTATCACTAGAGCTTGACGCCAGTGGTTTTCAGCACCTTTTTTATCGCCTGATTTTAACAAGGCATGCCCCAAGTTGACATGGGATTTCGCATGATCTGGCATTACCTCAATGACCTTTTTGTATTTTTCCATAGCAGTTTCAAGTTGTCCCAAACTCTGAAGAACATTGCCTAAATTGAAATTTACCTCGGGATGATTGGGGTCAGTCTTCAACGCCTTTTTATAATGGTCGCAAGCTCTGTCCAACTGCTCAAGAGATTCAAACAAAACCCCCAAATTGTAATGCGTGTCAGGATCACCATAAGTACTTTCTAAGGCTGTAGAGTATTGCTCTATAGCCTCATCCGTGCGCCCTAACTCCCTAAGGCTGTTGGCATAATTATTACGCATGCGGTGATCGTTGGGCTGGGCTGCAAGCGCTTGTATATGGTGTATCAAGGCTTTCTCAGTATTTCCTTGTTCCCTTAGTGCAGTGCCAAGACCATTGTGGGCAGCAGCATAGCCAGGCTGAAGCAATAACGCCTGATTAAAATAATGTATAGCCTCATCTAAACGCTGCAATTTAATTAAAACAATTCCCAAGTTTGAGTTCAATTCCTCATTGTTTGGATCAACAGCCAAGGCTTTACTGACAAATTTATGTGCTCGTTGAAAGTCACCCTTTTGCAAAGCCATCCCACCCAATAGCTGGTTAGCAAACTTGTTGTCCGGCTCCTGCTCTAATATCACTTCATAGGCCTGTTCTGCTTCAGCCATATTGCCATCAGCCTGTTGCTGGCCAGCCTGATGTAGTTTAGTCAGTAAACTCTCACTGACTGAGCCTTGCATACCTTCTGTGTGGCCGGAATTTTCCATTGGCTCATCACTCATTTAGCACCTTGACCGTCACAGCAACGGTTCCCTTAATCAAATTTCTAGGCATTTAAACTAACTTGAAACAATTGCCGGTAATGTTACGATTTATTATTGATATTTATTGTAACAAAAATTCATTACCGTGAAGTAAATGCCCAGAACGGCGTGATATTTTGACCAACATCTTATTTTACAATTTCTGTTTTCCAAACGCTTGTTTATTATTAAAAAATAAAGTTGTTTGTTGGAGCAAGCCTACAAAATGAATAGAGTAGAAAAGCGTCGCCAAAGAAAGTTAACCAAAAAGGCAGCAGTCCGCTCTCCCAACCAGCTGTCACCATCTACCCAGCAAGCCATATACCTTGCCTTGCAGCATCATAATGCTGGTCGCATTTCTGAAGCTGAGGATATTTACCAACAGATATTGCGTGAAGACCCCAATCATCCTGTTGCCCTTCATTTGCTTGGAGTTATTGCTCATCAGGCGGGAAGGAATGAAGTTGCTGTTGATCTCATCAACAAGGCTCTTTCCATTATGCCAAATTATGCTCAAGCATACAGTAATCTTGGAACGGCGCTAAAAGAATTAGGGCGAGTCGACGAGGCTGTGACAAGTTACCACAAGGCCCTTGCCATCAAGCCAGATTATGCTGAAGCGCATAACAATCTTGGAAACGCACTACACGAACTAGGCAAGTTGGACGATGCTCTGGCAAGCTGTCAAAAAGCAATTGCCATAAAGCCAGATTTTGCTGAGGCGCATAACAATCTTGGAAACACCTTCAAAGAACTGGGCAAGCTGGACGAGGCTGCGGCAAGTCATTACAAGGCCCTTGCCATCAATCCAGATTATGCTGAGGCGCATAATAATCTTGGAACCGCGCTAGAAGATCAAGGGCTGCTTGACGAAGCTGTAATAAGTTACCACAAGGCCCTTGCCATCAAGCCAGATTTTGCTGAGGCGCATACCAACCTTGGGAATGCCTTCCAAGAACTGGGTAAGCTGGATGAGGCTTTGACAAGTTACCACAAGGCCCTTGCCATCAATCCAGATTATGCTAAGGCGCACAACAATCTTGGAAACGCCTTCCAAGAACTGGGCAAGCTGGATCAGGCTGTGACAAGTTACCATAATGCCCTTGCCATCAGCTCAGATTTTGCTGAGGCGCACAACAGCCTTGGGAACATCTTTATAAAATTGGGCAAGTTGAATGAGGCTGTTACAAGTTTCCACAGTGCCCTTGCCATCAAGCCCGATTTGGCTGAGGCGCATACCAACCTCGGAAATGCCCTGAAAGAACTGGGGAAGGTGGATGAGGCCGTGACAAGTTACCACAAGGCCCTTGCCATCAATCCAGATTATGCTACGGCGCACAACAATCTTGGAACAGCACTACAAGATCAAGGGCTACTTGACGATGCTGTGATAAGTTACCATCGAGCCCTCACTATCAAGTCAGATTTTTTTGAGGCACACAACAGCCTTGGGAACATTTTCATGAAATTGGGTAAGCTGGATGAGGCTGTGGCAAGTTATTACAAAGCTCTTGCTGTCCGGCCAGATTATCACGCATCTCACAGTAACCTATTACTGGCACAACAATATCTACTCGGGCAAAACACAGAAAAACTCTATGAAATGCACAAGGATTGGGATCAACGACATGCACAGCAATTTTATACCACCCAACCTTGCCACCTAAACACCCCAGACCCCAACCGTGTCCTGCGTATCGGTTTTTCATCTCCGGATTTAGGGTGGCATCCTGTTGGCTTTTTTATTGTTCGTCTTTTCGAGAGCATCCTTGAAAACGAGATAAAAACAATCGTCTACTCGGATCGCTTAGCCGATGATTTGACTAATAGGATTAGAGCAGCTAGCGGTCTCTGGCGCAATGTGAATGGAATTTCAGATGAAAACTTGTCAAAAATAATTTTAGACGATGAGATAGATATTCTCTTTGATCTCACTGGTCATTCAGCAAAAAACAGGATGCTTCTTTTTGCTAGAAAACCCGCCCCAATACAGGTGAGTTGGGCTGGGTATGTTGGAACAACTGGCCTTTCCTCAATGGATTATTTGTTATCTGACATTCACTCCACTCCTGAAGATGAAGATAAGTATTACAGTGAAAAGGTTATCCGAATGCCGGACGGTTGGCTATGCTATGATCCTCCAGACTATGCTCCAGAAATAGGGCCTTTGCCTTTCAAGCAGAATGGAAGGGTGACTTTCTGTTCCTTCAGCAACCCAGGGAAGATCAATCAGGAAGTAATTTCCGTTTGGGCTGCAATTATGAATGCAGTGCCAAATTCATGCCTTCTGATTAAGTATAGCGGGATAGATACAGCTACAAATATAGAGCGCCTCACAGCCATGTTTGCAGCCAAAGGCATTAATAAATCGAGATTGGTTCTTGAGGGGCAGTCTCCTCACATTAATTTATTGGCTCGCTACAATGATGTAGACATCGCGCTCGACACTTTTCCTTACTCAGGAGGACTAACAACATATGAAGCATTATGGATGGGGGTTCCCCTGATCACAGTTCCCGGGGATACCTTTGCTAGCCGTCACTCCAAAAGCCACCTTACAACAGTTGGTCTACCGGAACTGATTGCCAAGAACACAGATGACTATATCAGGTTGGCAGTCGAACTTGCTGGTAATGCTGAGAGAATGGCGGAATTAAGGACTGGGCTGCGTAGCTGGATGGCAAACTCCCCCATTTGTGATGGAGAAAAATTTTCAGATAACTTTACAGCTATCATGAGGAAAATATGGCAGGATTGGTGCCTAACGCAAGATGTTAAAGACCCGAAACAATGACAAAGAAGCGCCCAAGCCTTGCAAGCCTTATGGAAATCGAATGTCCCATCAATGTAATAGATATTGGAGCTAACCCAATTGATGGGGATGCTCCTTATAAACCACTTCTCGATTCTGGATTGGCACAAGTGTACGGATTTGAACCAAATTTGGATGCTTTGGCTAGGCTAAATGCTATAAAAGGACCGAATGAAACCTATTTTCCTAGTGCAATTTATGATGGCAACCAACAAGAATTAAGGGTTTGCCAAGCACAGGGCATGACTTCTTTGTTGGAACCAAACACAAATTTACTGAACTATCTTCACGGATTTCCAGAATGGGGCAAGGTGGAAGAACGCCTTTCAATACCTACTGTACGTCTCGATGATATTAATGAAATCACTATAGTGGATTACTTAAAAATTGACATTCAAGGGGCAGAATTGGAAGTTTTCCGAAACGGGGTTAATCGCCTTAAAGATTGCCTTGTCATCCATACAGAGGTTGAGTTTCTACCCATGTACGAGGAACAACCCCTGTTTTCCGAAGTTGAGTTATACCTTCGAGAATTGGGGTTTATATTTCACAAATTTGACCCGCTGGTCAGCAGAATTTTACAGCCGATGACCCTTAATAACGATATAAGAGGTCAACTTAGCCAAGTAACTTATGCTGACGCTGTATTCATCAAAGATTTCACCAAATTCGATCAGCTAAGTTCTAAACAGTTAAAAAAAATTGCCCTGATCCTGAACGATATATACGAATCTTTTGATATAGTTCTTCGAGCCTTGATGGCCTACGACACAAAAACAAAATCTACTTTTGCGGAGCAATATTTAAAATTTTTATCCTAAGTTTTCGAGCGTAAAAATTTTACTATTCTCTAAACTATTTGATAATATATGATAATTGTGTAATATTTGAAAGAGTTGGTAGAAATGGACCAATGGGTAGCATCAGAATGATGAGCGTCAAAGAAATGAAGAACTCGATCAAGTTCATATTGTTGCATTTGCAATACTTACATATGTCTTATGCGTCATCCAATTCAAACACATTATCTGTATTTTTCAAAAGGGCTATGATTTATTGTATTGTAGCTAATGTTATTAGATTGTTTTCAATCATGATTATTGACGTTCGGAGATTTAAATTATGCGTGTTCTCTTAGTTGTTTATGACAACGATTCCTATACACACTTATTTCCCATGGGGCTTGGTTATATAGCCTCAGTCCTGGAGGAGCACGGGCATGATGTTGAGGTCTATAGCCAAGATAAATATCATTATCCTGACGCTCACCTGACCCAATATCTGGACGATCACCATTATGACATAGCCATGGTCAGTGTTATTGCCGGTTATTATCAATACAATAAACTATTAAAAATTTCAGCCGCTATTAATGAGTCAAAAAATCGTCCCACATACATAATTGGCGGCTATGGACCAACTCCTGAGCCAGAGTATTTTATCAAAAAAACTGGCGCAGATATCGTTGCCATGGGCGAGGGTGAGCATACAACCGTAGTTCTTATGAAAGCGTTAGATGAGAAAACGCCGTTAAGCGAAGTCTCAGGGATTGCTTTCAAGGACGGGGCAAAAGTAACAATAAACCAACGAAGTCCACTAATTAAGGACCTCGACACAATCTCTTGGCCTGCATACAAAAAATTTCCTATCGATTATTACAGGCTGGAAAGAGAACCCCGAATGGAGAAAACAGACTTTGGCATGCCGTTGATGTCAGCCAGAGGCTGCACCTTCAAATGTACTTTTTGCTATCGTATGGATACTGGCTACCGAGCTCGCAATCCAGTTGATTTACTGGACGAAGTTGAATACCTGCACAAGGAGTTTGGCATCACCTATGTTTCCTTCCAAGATGACTTGTTGATGTCCTCCGTGGAGCATACAGAAAATGTCTGCCGAGAGTTCAGGAGGCGAAACCTACCGGTGAAATGGAACTGCAACGGGCGCCTAAATTATTGCTCTGTCGAACTAGTGAAGATGATGAAAGATTCTGGTTGTGTCTTTATCAACTACGGCATCGAAGCAATGGACAATGAAGTTCTCAAGAATATGAAAAAAGGCTTGCGTACGGAAATGGTGGTCAAGGGCATAGAGATGACCCTTGAAGCCGGTATCAGCCCAGGACTTAACATGATGTTTGGAAACATTGGAGATAACAAACGGACCTTGAAGGAAGCCGTTGATTTTCTTTTGAAATATGATGATTTCGCACAAATGCGCACCATTCGCCCGGTAACACCTTACCCGGGGTCACCGCTTTACTATGATGCGATTGATAAGGGACTAATAAAGGATGTCGCCGATTTTTATGAAAACAAGCATGTTAACTCAGATTTACTGGCGGCTAATTTCACTGAATTAAGCGATGAAGAATTTTATGAATCTTTGACTGAAGCTAACACCAAATTGCTTACCAATTATTATGATACGGCTAAACAAGAAGCGGTGAAACAGGTCACGGATTTGTATAAAGACCGTCAGGTTGGGTTCAGAGGATTCCGCCAAATCTAAGGTTCCTTAGGATAGCCGCCTTACTTCAAGATAGAAATTGTTTGTTTTTTGACTGATCTTCAAAGTTGCTCGTGAGGCGCAGATGAGTCCCGATAGCGAAATCCAAACATCCGTCCTTTTGAACGAAGCTACAGAGCTCCATGTGGCTGGACGTCTTGATCAAGCACAGCCTCTTTACCAACAGATCCTGAAAACTGACCCTAATCATCCAATCGCTTTAAACCAACTTGGTGTAATCGCTCTGCAAAGAGGCAATTTTGATGACGCAGTTGAGCTAATCACGCTCGCCACAAATCACAAACCTGATTATGCTGAGGCATACAACAATCTTGCTTCAGCATTGCTCGAGTTGGGCCAAACAGAAAAAGCCTTAGCCAACTACCACAGGGCAATTGCCATCAAACCAGACTATATAAATGCACATAACAATTTAGCCGACGCCCTTATTTCTCAGGGCCAACCGGAGCAGGCAGTCAAGTATTTCAAGAAGGCACTGACCATAAACAATGATTACTTTGAGGGCCATAATAATTTAGGCAACGTGCTAATGACACTTGGGCAACCAAATCAAGCGGTTGCAAGTTATCACAAAGCCATCTCTATCAGGCCAGACTACTTTGATGCCCACAACAACTTGGGCAACGCAATGGCCGAACTTGGAATGCCCGAGGAAGCCATTGCCTGTTATCGGCTGGCGCTAGGAATCAAACCTAACTCCGCTGAAACAGCACTTAATCTTGGTACTGTGCTGGTGAAAATAGGAAAAAATGAACAGGCAATCGTCTGTTTTCAAAAGGCACTTGCTCTGAAACCTGATCACTCCGAGGCACTCTTTTCTTTGGGAATAGTTTCAAACAATGAAGATAGGTTGGAAGAAGCATTGGACTATTACACCAAAGCTCTTGCCAACAAGCCTCTATACGCGGCAGCACTTAACAACATGGGTAATGTTCTTCTCAAACTAGAGAGGCCAGATGAGGCGTTAGCTGTCCTTATAAAAGCACTAGAAATAAAGCCAAATTACGTTGAGGCCCACAGCAACTTGGGTAATGCCCTGAAAGAGCAAAACTGTACCGATGAAGCTATCGCCAGTTACTGCAAAGCGATAAGCATAAATCCAAATTTCGCAGATGCCCATTGCAACCTAGGTGTCCTATTCAAAGAATTAGGGGACCTAGACAAGGCGATGACTTGCTTTTCCAAAGCTCTTGAAGTCAAGCCTGACTATGCAGAAGCTAACTATAATCTTAGCCTTGCCTTTTTGCTAAAAGGTGATTTTGAGAGAGGGTGGAAAGGTTATTCCAGTCGTTGGGATTGTCATCCGCTGAAAAAGACACGACGCTCCTATGAGGCACCTTTTTGGCAAGGCGAGAACATCAAGGGAAAAACACTTTTTCTCTATCCAGAACAAGGCCTTGGTGACTTCATTCAGTTTGTTCGTTACCTTCCACTTATCCAGGAACGCGGTGGTTGTGTGATTACAGAAGCACCCGAAATTTTGAATGAGCATATATCTGGTTCTTTTGAAAATTTTCAAATAACTGGACCTGGTAATACACCTAGCCATTTTGATTTCCATGCACCCATGCTTGATTTGCCCAATTTGCTTGGTACTAATAAAAATTCTATTCCGGCACCTGAGGCTTATTTATTTGCGCCAGAAGAACTTACTCAAAAGTGGCACGAGCGATTAGATGCATACAATGGGCTCAGGGTCGGGTTGGTTTGGGCTGGTGATCCAAAACACAAAAATGACAGAAATCGATCAATCCACCCATCTTATCTGGCACCAATGCTGAAACTTGAAGACGTCAATATATTCAGCCTTCAATTGGGTCATGATGGGGAAGCAAATAAGGTGCTAGGAAAAACCATTGTCGATTTAGCACCTGAGCTGACCTCATTTAATGAAACAGCTGCGGCTATGAAAAATCTTGATGTAGTTATTTCTATCGACTCTTCCCCTGCCCATTTAGCTGGAGCCCTTGGATGCTGTGTCTGGACATTGCTTCCATTTGTGCCTGATTGGCGTTGGATGCTTTATGGTGACACAACACCTTGGTATCCATCAATGCAATTATTTCGCCAAGCCACAATTGGCGACTGGTCATACGTTATTGAAAACGTCTGTGTAGCATTACGGGCGACGTGCAGTAGCGATTAAGGTATCTGACCAGTTGTGTTGGCAAAGGAACTCACGATAAGACTGATCGAACTCATTACTCGGGATATCGTTGTAGATGTCATGACCACCCGGCTTGCCATGGCGCAACCAATGCAAATGGTTGGCATAACCAAAGCGCTGAAATGGGAAAATTTTAATATCAATAAAACCTGCAGCCTGCAAGAAGTAGTGGATGGTGGTCCGAGTGTGGAGGATCAAATGTTCACTCCAGAAACTAAAATCATAAAAGGCCTCCAGAGCCATCTTTTCCAAGAGAAAATCTTCTGCATGTGGGACT
Organism: uncultured Rhodospirillales bacterium; assembly: GCA_938092065.1. Lineage (GTDB taxonomy): Bacteria > Pseudomonadota > Alphaproteobacteria > Rhodospirillales > JABHCV01 > JACNJU01. The sequence continues at coordinate 226,295 of CALKND010000017.1, read as the reverse complement.
TCAATGATAATTGCTCCACCCCTCTTTAGGGCCTTATATGCACTGTCAAGATGCCCCTGCTGATTTTCTAAATGTTCAAGAACATGGAACATGGTGACGGTATCAAAGGGTTGTTCAAAATCTTTCAGAGAGGGCTGAACCGAGACACTATCACCCAGACGCAATTGAATATCATTAACACATCCCACACGCAATTCGACACCGCTAACCTGGGAAGCAACACCCACACACAGATCTAAGAAAAAACCATGACCAGTACCGAAGTCACAAACAGATTTTCCTTTTATAGATGGCAAGAATTGTTCAATACGTCGATCCTCATCTTTAAGCTTTTTTGAGCGCACCACCCCACCATCAGTGGTATCGGTCAGATGCGTCTCGGCTTCCAGATCCCCACCATCACCAGATTGGGTATAAAACCGTTGTTCAAAAGCTTCCTTAAGGAAGATAACTCGACTTTTTTTGTCACGCAGAACTGGTATTTCCATATCTCTAGTGCGATGATGGATAACCTCAATGTTTTCTGGGGACACTAGTTTTCCAGCAAGTAAACTTCGATAAATAGTATTGGTCTTTTTTAGTTTCTCAAAATCCAATGTCACAACATATCCAGACTACCATATTTAAGTGCCTTGCCCTCATCCGTCAGGTTTCACTACACTATCTCTGCGAGAGCGCTTGAAAAGTTAACCTATTCCCAAAAGTGTTATAATTTGGTATAGTAAATAATAATCAAGTAATTTTTTGTAATTACTTAATGTCTTCCTCGTTAAAATGACGATGGAATTTAAATGTTTTGTTTGCAGAATTCCAAACACAAGCATTATTTCAGCCTAATAGCGAGGAAACTATTGTTGTCTATGGTATTTTCCATAGCATGTTTTTTGCTTGGAGATTAAGTAATGGCTGACATACCCATTACAGCACAGACTCGTTCAACCTTAGTCGCACTGAGCCAGGCAAGAGCACTTATCGATGCCTCATCAAAGCGCATCACCACTGGTTTACGCGTATCCAGCCCCTTTGATGGGGTGGCAGCCTTTTTTGATGCTCAAGAATTGTCTGCGCGTACAGTCAATCTATTAGAAGCAAAAGAAAGATTAACCAATGCAGCAGTTATCACTGGTGGCACAGTTGCCAGTCTCGATGAAATCATTAGCCTGCTTAACACTGCAAAATCTCTGGTAACGGCCGCCAAAGGTGGCGCAGTTTCTGGTGCCGTATCGACCACGTCCACCGGTAACGTGGTTTCAGATGCGAGCGCCGATGTGACTGATACTATCAGTGGAGCTGTTGACGGCGACAATTTTAAAATTGTCCATGACGGGACTACCACTGTCATCACAAATTCCGCAGGATCGACCTTTACTTCTATTGCTGCACAAATATCAGCCATTACTGGAATTACAGCGAGTGTCTCCGATGGGAATGCACTTGTCATTACGGCCGCCGATGGCAATGACATAAACGTCATTGACGTCACAAACAATCTTGGAACTGACCTTGGCTTAGCCTCATCAACGAATGGGACTGTCGCCACCAATACGACACGCAGTTCAGCTGAAACCCAGTTTGATTTAATTAGAACAAAAATTACCACCTTGGTCGGAGCTGCAAGTTTTTTGGGGACCAATCTCATCAGCTCTTCACCCGATGACCTAACTGTTGCCTTAAACGAAAGCGGAGGCGATGAGTTGACCGTGAGCGGTGTAGCTACTTCATCAAGCGACCTGAGCCTGACAGCTGTAGATGAATTGGGTAAATTTGCCACTGACGAAGGTATTGAGGTAACAATTGCTCAGATTGATGCGGCTTTGACAACTGTGAACACCACAAGGTCAGCAATCAACACAGACAGTAGTATTATTGATTCTCGTCTTGATTTTATCGACGGATTGACTGATTTAATTGATGATGGCATCCACAAACTGACCGGTACTGATTTGGATGAGGAAGCTGCTAAATTACTAGCGTTGCAAACACGCCATGATTTATCGGTTACCAGTGTTGGCCTATTTTTTAAAGAAGGTACTGTGCTGACAAGACTGCTACAACTAGGCTAGAAAATTAAGACGTGCAATGTACAAACAAGCTTTAAAAGTATATGAAAACGCTCAGAAAACAGCCATACCGTTAAAGGAGCTTGAGCGCTTAGCCATAGCACGAATGACCCATAAGCTAATCAAAGCTAGGGACAATTTTACGCAAGGCAAAGAAAGTTACGACAAATACGCTAATGCACTTAGGTTCAACCAAAAACTCTGGACACTGATACAAAGTAATATTGTAGACAACCCAACGAATGGGACAGCATCGCTCCGCAAAAGTCTGTTAAACCTGAGCCTTTTTATCGACAAACAAACTATGATTGCCCTTAGAAATCCTGACCCCAACAGCATAACTCCACTAATCGAAATCAATAAAAGTATTTCTGGTGGCTTACATAATCATAAAACTCCATCTGATATTAAAACCCAGACACAAAAACCTGCCATAACTAATATAGCAAGGTAAGGTCATGCTCCTTACAGATAGTCTTAACTTTTTAGCTATGCCCCAAGGCTGACGGCACAAAATTCCCTTTTCACTAAGAAAAATTTGCCGAGCAGAAGACCCTCTTTCAATATTGCTTGGGCCGGATTAATAAATAATCAATACAATTCAACAAGTTATCCGAAACAAAAAGTTGGCCCGTCATTTGCTTAATAAAGGTCAAATAACATCATTGGCCTCAATTTACAGGAAATAACAATGGCTACGGATATAAATACAGCAAAATCAGCTCTCGTCACGGATAACGCCTTACCATTAACGAAGACAATAGCACAAAACAGCAGATCTGGAATTGATTTTAGCGATATTATTCGCAAGAGCGGAAATCGTTTGGAAAATGGCCTTAGTATATTTTCTGATCGCGCCGGCATTACTGGCGTGAGCGAACGCACAGACAATGCCCCCGCTGCTGATGATTATCCTTACGATGAAAATGACACTTTAAATGACAATACAAGAAACCGTGCAAATGCTGACGACCATACAGATCATGGCCCAGAACGTGATGCTTCTGATATTTCTCACTACACAGCTGATTATGACAATGGCAACACACAAAATGACAAATCAGAGATGGTGGAAACTTCCAGTGATAAGCACGCAGATAACAAAAATCACGGCGAAAACACCCAACGCGACGAGCGTTCCGACAAAGGTGGTGATGCTTCCAGACAGGAAACCAGCGACGATAGCACCGTAGAAGTATCAAGTATCAATGAAGCGAACAAAAATAATGGCTCCGACTCAGCTGGGAAAGGCAACAATAAGGAATTATTAAGCAGCTTAATTGCAAAACCACAGGCTTCCAATTTGTCCGGACAGTCTAACGAACAGGATGCCAAACAGAATTCCACCCTTACTGGACAGACTAACGAACAGGCTCAGACAAATATTCAAGGCAACATGGTTGCTAAGAATGCAGCCGAAGGCTTAAGTAAAACCAACGGCAATGCTTCCATGCTCATCAATAGCAATTCTACCAACACTGGGCAATCTAACGCTAATGCTCAAAACAATCAGGCACAAACACAGACCCATAACCTTCCCAATACACAAGCACAGGCTCAAACTCGAAGTACTAAAAACACTGAAACGCAAGCTGCTGCAGAAGCACAAGGAAATGTATCCAGCAAGGCCAGCGAACAGGCCTCCCAGCTTTCAAAGATGGTCGGTAGTGGGAAAAAAGTTGATATTTCAGTTACTGTCACTGATGAAAAAACAACTCTTATTTCCAGGCCAACAGCCAATCTAGCTTCAAGTACAGTGTTGGCTGCAGACACTACGGCAGCGTCTCTGCGCTCTCAACAAAAGGGTGTGGGTAGTACCAATGCAGAAGGTCAAACACAAAATATCGCTGGACATGCGGCAGGTGTCAAAGGACAAACGGCAGGAGCCGCAGGACAAGTGCAACAAACTACCGGAGCTCAGGCACAATCCACTAATGCGGCATCCGCTAATATTAAAGGCGCATCTCAGGTAAGTCTCCACACGGCTGGCGCTCAGGGAAACCTTTCTGGTAACGGTGAAACCCCAGTTGCATCAGCTCCTAACAGCATAAGTGCCGCACAACAAGCACAACAGAACACCTCCACTCAGGCTGCCAATGCTACCCGTTTCACCACAGTCAATCACGTGGTTGCTGAGCAAGTCTCCGTTCAGATCACCAAAGCATTGAACGCCGGCAATGATAGAATTTCCATCCAGCTGAAACCAGCTGACCTAGGACGTGTAGATGTACAGATGGAAGTTGGTCAAGATGGCCGCGTTACAGCTGTAGTAACGGCTGACAACAAACAAACTTTAGATCTGCTGCAAAAAGACTCCAAGCAACTACAGGAAGCACTTCAACAAGCCGGACTACAAGCCGACGATGACAGTCTCAACTTTAACTTACGTGAACAGGACGATGGCCAGGAACTGGCAGGAACTGGTGGCAATGGCGTAAATGAAGGTGCCGCGGACGAACTAACCTTGGAAGAAGAGTTGGCTGGCATTAAACCCGACATTATCACTGACACCCGCATTGACGTGCGGGCTTAAGGGAGCACATAAACATGTTTGAATCTGTCACACAGGCGTCAAGCGTAGACACAACGACAAAGTCGGGCACTGCCCAGGCCAAACTCAATGAGGATCTTAACCAGTTCCTGAACCTACTGGTTACACAGCTAAAAAACCAAGACCCTCTGGACCCAATGGATGCCAACGAGTTCACTTCCCAACTGGTACAATTCGCTAGTGTTGAGCAACAAATTTATCAGAATGCCAACCTTGAGAAATTACTGAATGTTGAACAAACATCACAGGTCGCCAATATGGTGGACTTTATTGGTCACACGATAGAGGCAACTGGCTCGTCTTTCCATCTGGAAAATGATAGCGCTGAGTTCACTTACGAATTCGGAACTAAGCCAAACTCGGCATCTATCAACATTATGAATTCAAGTGGCTTGACGGTTTATTCTAGTGACGCTGTTAATGAAACTGGCAAACAATCTTTTAAGTGGGATGGTAAGAATCAAAGTGGCACCCAACAGCCTGACGGCACTTATACAGCCGTTGTTACAGGCAAGGACCGTGATGGAAATCTGATGAGCGTGACCCAAACAGTGTTCGGTCGTGTTACTGGAGCAGGCGCTGAAGAGGGCATTGTGTCACTGTTCATGAATGACATAAAAACCGGCATGGATAACGTTTTGGGTACAAGAGAAACAAAACCGACACCCACACCTTAAAGATAACAAAAACTTAGTGGCAGAAATTTTTTTGCCCATGAATGAAAACAAAACACCGTTGCCAAACAGGCGGCGAATTGAAGGAGAAGAAAAATGAGCTTATTTGGTGCTTTATCTTCAGGTGTATCGGGGCTTACAGCTCAATCGAGCGCCATGGGAGCTATTTCCGATAACATTACCAATGTCTCAACGGTCGGTTATAAGTCAACCCAGGTCAATTTCGCATCACTGGTCACAAAACAAACCAGTGGAACATTCTACTCAGCTGGCGGTGTTCAATCAAAACCTCGCCAGGATACCGGTGTTCAAGGCCTTCTAGCGGCGTCAACATCATCAACCGATATAGCTATATCAGGACAAGGTTTCTTTGTCGTGAATGAAGCTGCTGTACCGACAGTGGAAGACGCATATCTTTACACCCGTGCCGGCTCCTTCTTCATGGATAATGACGGGTATTTACGCAACACCTCTGGCTTTTATCTTCAAGGCTGGCCAGTAGATGCTGCAGGTGTCGTTAAACCAGCTAATCCTGATTTGGTCATAGCTAACCAAAATATTGTCTCATCAGATTACTGTTCCACAGTTAACTTGAGTACTGTCGGCGGCACCGCAACAGCCACATCAGAAATTGGCATTGGTGCCAACTTACCATCTGATAATGTAGCCGGAACAACACACAAAACTGATATTCAGTTTTTCGACAGCCTTGGTAATGCTAACACCATGAGTGTTCAGTATGAAAAGGCAGGTCCTGACAACGAATGGTTACTAAGAGTTGAGCCACCCCAAGGAACAACACATATAACCATGGAAGACTCTGTCCTAACTCCAAAAGTTTACAGAAGTATAGGTCAGCTTGAATTTAACAAAACGGATGCAACGGGCGCCTCAAGACGGCCTGCTGATGGCGCATCAATGACCATTGCAGAGAATGGCGGTACCGCTTTAACATACATCTTCGACAGTGATGATTCTGTAACTGACGCTGTTCGTCAGGTCTCAACAGTTACCATCGCTACAAGTGGTGACGTTGATGCAAACGACGTAACGGTGGTCACTGTTGGCGGTACCGCAATTACCACCACCTATGTCGCAGGGGATACCGTAGCCACCATTGCTGCCGACATAGCTACAAACATCAACGCCAACGCAACCACCAGCGCACTCGTCAGTGCGACATCTAGTGCTGGTGTCGTCACATTAACAGCCAAAGTAGCCGGCGGAACTGGCTTCACCATAGCTACAAGTGAGACTGATGCTGACGGTGATATGACTTCTACCGCTGCTACGACTACTGCTGCTGCTGGCACAGACAACACATTTAAAGTCGACACATCAGACTCGTTGACAATGGCTGGTGATGTCACGGCCTTGCTGACGGCAATTCGAGCTAGTAATCCCAACGTGGACACCACAAATAACCGCATCAATACCAGCGCAGGTAGCACGACAACTTTGTTATTTGAAGATGATGGACTGGGTACGATCACTATCGACCCAACGGGCTTAAAAGATTCCACCGGTGCAGATGTAACAACGCAGACCACCTCATTTACCGTCAGTAAACGTGACACACTATACACAGATAAAACTCAGATATTATTCACAGCTGTTCCAGCAAACAGCGATACCATAGTCATCAACTCCCTTACTTATACCTTCACCACCGGTCAAGCAGAAGACACCACTGGTGCTGACAGGGTAATTTATCGTGATGGTCCACTGGATCGCGTTCTCGCCGATCTGGAAGACGCTATTGAAGCCAATGACCCAATGTTCGCAGATGGCACCGTGCAGATTAGGGGAACCAATAGTCCTAACAACAACACCCTGGTCTTGACGTCTCTAGCAAACGGAAGTGATTTTACAGTTGTGACCAGCGGCCTAACTTCGGCACCGACAGAACCTGATGGTTCAGCCACTGTTGCTGCTAGTATTTTCACAGCCGCTAACACAATTACAGTGGGTACAAACCCCGCCATTTCATTCTCTAGTGACGGCCTACCCAATATCTTTAACATAGCTGAGTTAGACATTAGAAACTTTGCCAATGGCTCCTCGAATATGGATGATGATGCGGCCAATTCTCCGCAAGTTACACTAAATTTTGGTACTGTTGCTGAAGCCAATGGAGTAACACAGTTTGGTTCCACTTTCACACCAGTGTACATCCAGCAGAACGGTTCTCGCTTTGGAACTTTTGCTGGGGTCACAATTGGCGAAGATGGCCTAGTCACCGCACTGTTTGATAATGGTGAAACCCGAAAGATTTACAAACTTCCAATAGCAACCTTCACCAATGTCAATGAACTTGAGGGCCGATCAGGCGGCGTCTGGAACGCAACGGAAGCTTCAGGCGACTACACCTTACGTACTGCAGACAATGGAAAAGCAGGACAAACCATACAAAGCGCACTTGAAAACTCAACAGTCGACATCGGTGAAGAATTCACCGATATGATCGTGGTGCAGAGAGCCTATTCTGCTTCCGCGAAAATCATCAGTACAGCCGACCAAATGTTGGAAGAACTGATGAGGGTGAAACGCTAGTCCCAAACTAACGTTACACCTTTCTACCACAAGCCCACGTCCCAAACCCAGTCCCGGCAACGTTCAGAAGCGTTGCCGGGACACCCACTTTTGATCCCCTTAAGATTTATGCTGAAATTTCCTTGGCTGCGCGATCAAAGCCACGCATCAGAAGATCATCAGTCTCCTCGAGACAAACATTCAATTCGGGAAACCAGGGATAAAATTCGTGCCCCAACATACACCACTCAGTCTTACGCAGTCCTCTTGAGATAGACCAGACCGGCGTCCCAATTCCCGCAGCCAGCCATTGAAGTGAAACCTTCGTTGTAACGACACTGTCTAGGGACCCGCAAAGTGCCGCCGTATCATCTAAATTTTCGATCATATCAATTTCACTGAAGATGGTAATGTCCACACCAAAGTGATCCTTCACCATTTGAATTTCCTCAGGGGAAACTCCTGCTTGCATGCTTATAAAATGCACACCTTTAATATCAAAAAGTGGCTGCCAAAGCGGAAGTGCTGGATAACAACTGGATTGTCTCTCGGCTAAATGGGAACGCCAAGAAATCCCTATTTTTTTTCCAGGTCCCAGTTCCTTAAGTTTGTGGCTCCAGAATTTAAGTCGCTCGGGATCGCCAAGTAATCTGCTTGATACGGAAGGAAAGCTATCAATACTCGGTCGAAAAAAACGGGGCAGTGAACCTTGCAGCACAAAATAATCAACAGATGGATGTTCTTTCAGCCATTCAAAGTCTTTAACACGGGTTTGACCATTAGCTGTGTATCGAGCGACACCCTGAACATTAGCTCTAGAGAAAGACCTCTGAAACAACGTGACAAGTCGCTCATCTGTTCCAATAATCACATGATTCGCCTTTTCAATTATGTCCTGCAAACAGGTTGAAAACATAATTTGGTCGCCTATCCCCTGCTCGCCCCACACAAGTACAGTTTGTCCACTTAAATCTTCACCATTCCACACCTTGTCTGTAAATGGGCCAAGACTGCCAACCGTGTTACGCCATTCAAAAGCTAGCCAGCCTTTTTCAAGGTCACCTCCAGCGAGCAGTGCCACTGAATCAAAATTGTCCGTATTGGCTAATATTGGGTTCAATCGAAGTGCTTGGCGATGCTTAATAAGGGCCTTTTGCCAAAGACTGTTCTCCTTAAGAATTTGCGAATACTCAAACAATAACTGTGCTTGAGAAGCAGTCTCTTTAAGTGCTTTCAGCACTTGATCTAGGATATTTAGGCAATGACTATGTTCAGGGTTGCATGTGAGAGCACGAAGAATTAAAGAAGCAGCTCCAGTAGCCTGCCCAAGCTCAAGAGATATTTCCGTTAAACTCACAAGGGCTTCAATATTCTCAGGTTCATCATCAAGAACTTTGCGAAAAAGACTCAACGCATCTTTCATACGTCCAACACGACGATGAGCTTGGGCAAGCGATAAACGCTTATCATTTTTCTTTTCTAATTTACGACCCAAGCCTCTCTCCTGTTTGTAAAAGTTTTTAAGATTATATCAACTTCAGCTTTTATGAAATTTTTAGAGTATCTCTATTAAACTTTCTTTATAAAATAATATCGAAAGACCTTTAAGCGAAACCCTTGAATACATAGCATTATTTGTTACCCCCTCTCACTAAAACGCAACACACCCACACTAGGCCATTAACCCTTTAAGGGAACCTGTGTCCATAAACGGCAAACCAAAATACAATGCCTATGTTCACTCGTGAAGGAGCGAGCTTAAGCAATTGTGGTAGTTCTCAGCAGGCTGGTATCAATAGGAAACACCTTTTTAGAATTAAGATTTTTTGATTTCCAAACACCTATTGTGGCAGAGAATTCTGTATGAACGTCACCTCATTGCCTCTTGAGGGACGAATGATAAGAATTGAACTACTAGGCAATTTTTGCCGAGGCGTTAACTTGTTATTCACGATACCTTCTATAGCTTAGAGAGAGATAAAGACTTCTTGCAGCTAATTTAGGCAATTGGCAGCGACTTTGTTTGGGACAAGGGAAATAACGTGGACACACTTGTACATGCACTCCGTAATTTGGGGCCGCTTAAACTAACCGTCATGGGCGGGGTAGCTGTTGGTCTTATTGGCTTCTTTATTTTTATCACAACACGGTTAACTTCTCCACAAATGGAACTGCTTTATGGCGGCTTACAACCTGATGAGACCAACCGAATTACTACCCAACTATCACAGACAAAAGTTCCCTTCGAAATACGTAATGGCAGCGAGATTTTCGCTCCAAGCGAAATGGTCGGACAAATTCGCCTTTCGCTGGCTGGTAAAGGCATAGGTGGTGGAAATATTGTTGGTTACGAGATTTTTGATGAGGCCAGTTCTCTTGGCACTACCAATTTTATTCAGAACGTCAATTTGAAGCGTGCACTGGAAGGTGAACTAGCCAGGACCATTAAGTCCATAGCCAGCGTTGCATCTGCACGTGTTCATTTAGTGATGCCCAAACGGCAACTATTCTCGCGTCAATCTCAAGAACCAAGTGCAACTATCATGCTAAAGATGTCTGGTGCCGGCCGTCTTGGTCCAGAACAAGTATCAGCTGTTCAATATTTGGTTGCCGCCGCAGTACCGGGGCTAAGTCCCAATAGAATCTCAATTATCGACAACAAAGGCTCCCTGTTAGCACGTGGTTTTGAAGATAAAAATGATACTGGCGCTGCTGCTGCCAAAGCCAGCGAACGCAAGCGTGGCCTTGAGGTGCGGCTTAATAGAACCATTGAGCAATTGATTCAAAACATTGTCGGCTTTGGGAAAGTGAGGGCAGAAGTCACCGCGGATATGGACTTTGACCGCATCGTTACAAACGAAGAACTTTTCGATCCTAACGGACAGGTCGTTGCTTCGACCCAGTCTGTTGAGCAATCCAACAACAATCAGGAAAGTGATGGCGCTGCACCAGTTAGCATTGCCACCAATCTACCAGACAACAATGCAAACTCATCATCGTCCGGAGCAAGTCTTAAATCAAGTGAGGACCGCACCGAGGAAACCGTCAACTATTCAAACTCAAAGAAAATCACTAACCATATTCGAGAAGCTGGAGTTCTAACCCGTCTTTCAGTTGCTGTTCTTGTGGATGGCACATATCCAGAGAACGAAGCAGGAGAAAAAAGTTATCAGCCTCGTACTGAAGATGAAATGCAACTCATGGCTACTCTTATTCGAAGTGCCATTGGCTTCAACGCAGATCGAGGAGACTCGGTCGATGTTATAAATATGCAATTTGTTGACCTTCTCATGGAAGAAGAAGCAAAATTTGACGTGTTCCTTGGTCTCAACAAAAATGACATGCTCCGGATGGCAGAAATGCTTGTTCTGAGCATTGTCGCCATTTTGGTTATCCTACTGGTTGTTCGTCCACTTGTATCAAAGGCCTTTGAAGCCCTGCCAGTAGCAATGGAGGAAGACAAAATGCTTGCTGACCAAACTGCAGTAACAGCAGGAGCTCTTACAGGACCAGATGGTGTAGGCTCATCTGCTGGTGGAGACCTGAGAATAGATGGTCAATATTCCGACGATTTGATTGATATTGACCAAGTTGAAGGCCGGGTCAGAGAATCCTCAGTCAAAAAGGTGGGGGAAATTATTGCAAAACACCCGGATGAAGCCCTCTCTGTCATCCGTTCATGGATGTACACAGAAGGTTGACGTAATCTGGACTTGAAATAATGGCAAAAGAAAAAAATATAATAGAAGACGACCTGAGCGTTCTGACTGGCGTTCAAAAGGCAGCTATTTTTATGCTATCTTTAGATCAGGAACATTCCGGTATGCTGTTCCAGTTGATGGAGGATGATGAAATCCGTGAAATGTCGCAGACTATGGCGTCGCTGGGCGTAGTGCCCGCCAAAGTTGTTGAGAAGCTTTTTATTGAATTTGCCGAAAGTGTGTCTGGCGGTGCCGGTGAATCAATTACTGGTTCTCAGCTTACAGCTGAGCGCCTGCTCTATGGAGCTTTACCTGAAGATCGAGTTGCCGGGATCTTAGAAGATATCCGTGGCCCTGCGGGTCGCACCATGTGGGAAAAGCTTGGTAATGTTAATGAAACCGTCCTAGCTAATTATTTAAAGAACGAATACCCACAAACCGTCGCGGTAGTAATGTCCAAGATCAGTCCAGATCACGCCTCCCGAGTTCTAGGCGTGCTACCGGAAAAATTTTCAATGGAAGTAATTATGCGCATGTTGCGAATGGACTCCGTAAAAAAAGAAGTTATCGATCATATCGAGAGAGTGCTGCGGGTAGAGTTCATGTCTAACTTGGCTAAAGGATCGGGCAAACGCGATAGTCATGAGATGATGGCAGATATCTTCAATAACTTGGATCGCACTACGGAAGCTCGATTTATGACTGGACTTGAGGAGCAGAACGGGGAATCAGCCGAAAAGATCAAGGCTTTGATGTTCACCTTTGATGATCTTGCCAGGCTTGACAACACTGCTGTTCAGACCTTGCTTCGAACGGCTGATAAAGAACAAATGGCAATGGCCCTCAAGGGCGGCTCGGAAGAAATCAAAACTCTATTCTTCACAAACATGTCCGAACGCGCTGGCAAGATGATGAAAGAAGATATGGAAGCTATGGGTGCGGTTCGCTTGAAAGATGTAGACGAAGCGCAAGCTGCCGTCGTTCAAGCAGCAAAGACATTGGCCGATGCAGGTGAAATTGTCATCTCTAGTGGTGGCGAAGAAGATGAGTTGGTGTATTAGGGCATGTCAGCAGCTGAAAAATTCATGTTTGATCTTACTTTCGATAATGAAGTCGAAGAAACTCTGGAACTTGAGAAAACCGATGTAACTACTACTGTTGATGAGGAACCTGAAATAATCACTCCAACGTTCAGCGAGGAGGAAGTCGAAATAGCTAGGCAGCAAGGTTATGAAAAAGGCAAGGAAGAGGGTTTAGCTGCTACGACGGAGATTTTAACGAAGCAAATCAACGAAACTCTTCTCAAGATTGATAAAAAACTCCTAGCCGCTTTTCAAACACAAGATAGTTTTAATCAAGATCTTTCCCGGGCAGCCCATTCACTAGCGATTAGTGTATGTAAAAAAATGATGCCAGCCATGGCTAAACAGCATTCTTTTGATGAAGTAGAAAGGGTAATAGAGGAAGTCTTTGTTAAAGCAATAGAAGAGCCTCGAATTACACTGAGTGTCCATTTGGACTTGGTCGAAGCTGTTGAATTACGAATAAGCGAGCTTACTAAGGAAAAAGAATTTGAGGGCAGGGTTTTCGTAAGAGCTGACGAAACCATGGAAGCAAGCGATTGCAGGGTAGATTGGGTTAACGGTGGTAGCGAACGTAACACGACAGAATTATGGGCCAACATTACTTCCATTCTTGATCGCAACATTGGAGAAAAACCGACAATTTGGGACGACCCAGACGAAATTAAGATTAACGGCGCCGAAAAAGCTACTATTACTATAGAATCAGAAGAATCTATGACGTCGATCGATAAAACATCACAAGTGGATAATTCACCACTTGAAAATGGTATCATAAACGACATGGATGAACCTGACCAAGAGTTGCCTGCAGATCAATTACAACAAACAAACACAGATGACTGACTGTTAATTTCAGGAGGACAAAATGGCAGATGAAACAGACCTTGAGCTAGACGAACTAGGAACTGAGGATGACGCAGCAGATGTTGATATGGTTCGCGTCGGTGATAGTTCCGAGGCGCCAGCTGCTCCAAAACCAGAAATTATAATTCCTGAACTGCCCGATAGCCCCCAAGATTTGGAAGCAGTTTACGATGTACCTGTACAGGTCTCTGCCGTTTTAGGCAAAGCAACAATGCAAGTTAATCAACTTTTAAAACTAGGGCGCGGCGCAGTTGTTGAGCTTGACCGAAAAGTAGGAGAAGCTATTGATATCTATGTAAATAATAGACTTGTTGCCCGTGGTGAAGTTGTTGTTGTGGAAGAACGCCTTGGCGTGACTATGACGGAAATAATCAAAACGGAACGCAACTAAGGATACATTTGATGGCAGATGATATCGCCGATAGTAACGCTATCAAGCCCAGTTCGACTATAGATCTGGCGACCATTATTGGCTTAATAGCTGGCTTCGGCCTGATAACGTCGGCAATTATTCTTGGGGGTGATGCGTTAGCATTCATAAACCCACCATCTATATTGATTGTTATTGGTGGCACCTTAGCCGTGACCTCTATGTGCTTCACGCTTAAGGAAATGACTAGTTCCTTGGGCGTTATCGGGAAAACTTTTTTTTACTCATCACTTGATGCATCAGATGCCGCTATGCAGGTGCTGGAAATATCTGAAATGGCCCGAAAAAAAGGCGTTCTCTCTCTCCAGAACATGCTGGAATCCCTAAAACAGCAGCCTTTTTTGTACAAAGGCATGCTGATGATTGTAGATGGAACCCCCGGCGAAGAGGTCGAGGTAATACTTCGCCTTGATCGGAACGCCACCATTGAGCGACATAAGAAGGGTGCTAGTATTCTCCGCAAGGCTGCTGAATATGCACCAGCTATGGGTCTGATCGGAACGTTAATCGGCTTAGTCCAAATGCTTGGCAACTTAGAAGATCCTTCAACCATTGGCCCAGCTATGGCTGTCGCACTCCTGACAACCTTTTATGGAGCAGTTCTAGCTAACATGGTGTTTTCCCCCATGGCAGCAAAGCTAGAGCGTAATTCAGTCGCTGAAGCCACGGTTAGCAATGTGTATCTGATGGGAGCTTCCTCGATTGGCAGACAGGAAAGCCCGCGTCGTCTTGAAATGCTGTTAAATAGTATCCTACCCCCGTCTAAACGAGTTCAATATTTCGACTAACGGATAAAACGATAATGCGATTACTCATTATAGGAACACTTAATGGCCAAATAGGCGGCGCCAGCCGTATTGCTATTGATCGTGGGGCAAAGGTAACACAAACGGACAATATTGATTCTGGGCTTGAAGCCCTTCGCAATGGAAGTAGCGCCGACCTATTGATGGTTGATGTTAATTTAGATATCGGTGCTCTGATTAAAAGCCTAAAAAGTGAACGTATTATAATCCCTGTTGTTGCCTGTGGCATTGGAAATGATACCCAAGCAGCTGTCCGCGCTATTAAGGCAGGGGCAAAGGAGTTTATCCCTCTACCCCCAGACACAGATCTCATTGCAGCAGTTCTTTCTGCAGTTACTGAAGAAGACCATGCAATTATCTATCAAGACCCAGCTATGGTTAAATTATTACATCTGGCTGATCAAGTGGCCCCAAGCAATGCAAGTATTCTTGTTACCGGAGAGTCTGGAACGGGAAAGGAACTGATCGCGCGCCACCTGCACAATAAAAGTCCACGCGCCAAAGAGCGGTTTATAGCTGTAAACTGTGCTGCAATTCCTGAAAACCTCCTGGAGTCAGAGCTTTTTGGCTATGAAAAAGGGTCTTTTACGGGTGCTGTATCCCGTCGGATAGGTAAGTTTGAAGAAGCTAATCGTGGCACCCTATTGCTTGATGAAATTACAGAAATGGACCCGCGCCTTCAGGCTAAACTCCTTCGCGCCATTCAGGAGCGCGAAATAGACCGGGTTGGGGGATCAAAACCAATCCCGATCGATGTACGTATAGTCGCGACCTCAAATCGAGACATCCCAGATGAAGTGGCTAAGGGAACCTTTCGCGAAGATTTATATTTCAGACTGAACGTGGTGAACCTGACACTGCCACCGCTTCGCAAACGTCCAGAAGACATTGAACGCTTGTCTAAACATTTCATCAATAAATATGCAGATGACAACGGAGTTGTCCCCTTGCCACTAGCAAGTAAGACCAAAGACATGCTGAGTGCCCACAAATGGCCCGGCAATGTACGAGAGCTGGAAAACACCATGCACAGAGCTGTACTATTATCTAGCGGCACAGAAATTGAACCAGATGCTATCATGTTAAGTGGGCAACCTGCCCCAGCAAACCAGGCTGTTGGAATTAACCAAGACAACCCAGTCAATATGGTTGGACGTACAGTCGCAGCAGTAGAGCGGAATTTGATCATTGATACTTTACAGCATTGCCTAGGAAACCGGACCCACGCGGCCAATATCCTTGGTATTTCAATTCGCACATTACGAAACAAATTAAAGCTCTACAACGAGCAAGGTTTTCAGGTCCCAACGCCGGGCGAAACTGATCACCCATCCATTTAAAGTTTGTAAGACTGAGGGACTGAAGAGCGGAAATGGCCGACACTCCAGAAACTGAAAACAATACAGAGGAAATGACAAAGCTCGCAAACGGGCCCACTGCTCCTAACCTTCTGAACATCATGCATGCTATTAGCAAGCGCTCAGACCTACTATTGGCTTTTGGCGTCGTTGGAATTCTCGTTGTCCTAATTTTACCGCTTCCAACGTGGTTGATGGACCTGGGTCTAGCATTCTCCATTACTTTCTCTGTCCTTATACTAATGACTGCCTTATTTGTTTCCAAATCTTTAGAATTCAATACATTTCCAACGATCCTACTACTCGCAACAATGATCAGGCTCTCCCTCAACCTTGCATCAACCCGTTTGATTTTGGCAGAAGGCCATAATGGAACTGGAGCTGCAGGAAAAGTCATAGAGGCCTTCGGGGGCTTTGTTATGGGTGGCAACTTCGTAATTGGCATTATTGTTTTTGCAATTCTAGTGATTGTAAACTTCATGGTAATCACAAAGGGTTCGGGACGTATCGCTGAGGTATCAGCCCGCTTTACTCTGGATGCCATGCCTGGAAAGCAAATGGCCATTGACGCGGACCTTTCGACAGGGCTGATTGATGAAGAGACCGCGCGTAATCGGCGTAAAGAACTTGAGGACGAAAGTACCTTTTTCGGCGCCATGGATGGCGCTTCCAAATTTGTTCGTGGTGATGCCATCGCCGGCCTTCTAATCACCTTTATAAATGTTATTGCTGGGATGATTATTGGCGTAGCACAAAAAGATTTATCCTTTGCGGAAGCCGCCGATGTTTATACCCGCTTGACTGTTGGAGATGGTCTTGTTACCCAGATCCCAGCTTTGATTGTGTCTACATCAGCGGGTTTGATGGTCACTAAAGCGGGCATTAAGGGCGCCCCAGAAAAAGCCCTGTTTAACCAGCTCAGTGGGCATCCTAAGGCCCTTGGCGTCAGTAGTTTTCTGCTTATAGTCATGGCGATGTTGCCTGGCATACCTGCAGGCCCTTTCTTATTTCTTGGAATTGGCGCAGGCTTGGTTGCTTTCCTTGTCAATCGCTCAAAGGAAAGAACAAAAACTGCACTTGCCCTCAGAGATGGGGACGCGGAAATTGATACGGCTGGCGTTGAGGAAGAACCAATATCATCGGCCCTAAGAATTGATTACCTTCGCCTCGAGCTTGGTTATGGCCTATTATCGTTAATCAATAACCCTAATGAAGGACAGCGCCTTACCGATCAAATCAAGGCATTGCGCCGCCAGATGGCATCTGATATCGGCTTCGTCATGCCCTCGGTAAGAATTCAGGACAATATGCAGTTGTCTTCCAACATGTATACGGTCAGAGTCAAAGAGATTGAGGCCGGCGAGGGTGATCTGCGCCCTAATATGCTCTTGGTGATGGACCCTCGTGGCGAGGAGATTACCCTGCCAGGTGAGAAGACTGTAGAACCTACCTTTGGACTGCCCGCCATGTGGATTGACGAAGTCAATCGTGAAGAGGCCTTATTCAGAGGCTATACGGTAGTCGACCCAGCAACCGTTATTACTACTCACTTAACTGAGGTCATTAAGGATAACATGGCCGAACTTTTATCATATGCAGAGACACAAAAACTTATGGATGAGCTCGACAAGGAACACCAGAAACTTATTGGTGAAATGATTCCAGCACAAATCTCTCTTGGCGGTGTTCAGCGGGTTTTACAAAACTTGCTGGCTGAAAGAGTGTCTATACGTGATTTACCAACTATCCTTGAAGGCATTTCTGAGGCGTGCGGGCAGACACGAAACATCACCATGATAACCGAGCATGTCCGGGCCCGTTTGGCTCGTCAAATCAGTTCCATGAACACCAATGAAACCGGCGTTATCACTATGCTTACCCTGACCCCTGAATGGGAACAGGCTTTTGCAGAATCCATCGTCGGAACAGGCGAGGATAAGCAACTATCTTTGCCGCCAAGCCGCTTACAAGAATTCATCGGAGCACTACGAAATGCATTTGAACAACAGGCAATGATGGGGGAAACGCCAGTCTTGCTAACCAGTCCGACAATAAGGCCTTTTGTTCGTTCAATCATCGAAAGATTCCGTCCTATGACTACAGTCATGTCTCAAAATGAAGTTTATGCTAAGGCTAGCATTAAAACCCTTGGACAGGTCTAGACACAATGCACATGAAATCCTTTAGTGCACCGACAATGACTGAAGCCATGGAGATAGTGCGCTTTGAAATGGGAGCGAAGTCCATAATTATAGCTAGCCGTAACGAGAAAGAAGGCGCAGTGATCACTGCTGCTATGGAAGACACGGCCCCCAACGGGCTCAAGACTCTAGAAAATGTCATACAAGAAGAATCGCCAGTCTTCGACCAACATGAGACAGTAGAGGCCATCAGACAAAGCTTATTATTTCATGGTGTGCCTCGATCTCTGTCAAATAGGCTAACAGACCTGGCTGTTGGCATTTCAGAAGACAGCCCAACCCTGGCCCTTGCAGCCGCCATGGAGAAAACATTCTCCTTTGATCCAATTTCAACTTTTCTATCCCAATACAACAAAAATACTACGCCACCACGAATACTTCTGATGGGAGCACCAGGTGTTGGCAAAACAGTCACTACAGCAAAACTGGCTGCACTGGTGGCAATGGGCAAAGATAGGCCTCGTGTAATAACTACCGACACACAAAAAGCTGGGGGGATAGAGCAATTAGCGGCCTTTACTAGAATACTCGGCATTGAACTTGAGACAACAAATGATGCCAAAGGGCTTATAAAACTGATGCAGGATAGCCATACAGACGTCCCCATTGTCGTTGACACTTCCAGCACAAATCCATTTGATGCCTCAGAAATGGATCATCTTGAGGCCCTAGCCAGCACTGCACAATTTGAAAAGATTGTCGTCATAGCCGCTGGAGGGGATGCCATGGAAACTGCTGATATAGCTGTAGGGTTTTCATCCATTGGAGCAAAAAAGATGGTTATAACTAGGTTGGATATGACACGCCGTCTAGGCAGCATCCTCACTGCAGCCTATGCTGGCAGACTCTCATTATCAGATATCAGCATCACACCCAGCGTTGCTGCAGGAATTAATCCTATAAATCCGATCTCACTCGCTCGCCTCATAATGCCGTATACTGATACGGACACAAATGGCTCAATAAACAGTATCACTCAGAACACAAATACAACTGAGGCTATAATATGAGTTCCGCACCTACCTTAGCCGCCCGTCCCTCATCGCTTAAAAGTGGGCAAAATATGATTGCTATCGCCTCAGGCAAAGGTGGCGTTGGCAAAACCTGGCTTGCCATTACCCTAACCCATGCACTTGCACAGCAGAAACTACGTGCCCTGCTTTTTGATGGCGATTTGGGGCTAGCCAATTTGGATATTCAGCTAGGGCTGATGCCAAAACATGACCTCGGTAGTGTTATCGCTGGAAGACTTACCCTTAATCAGGCAGTACTTACCTATGAAGAAGGTAACTTTGACATTATTGCCGGACGCTCTGGTTCCGGTGGCCTTGCTAACGTCCCAGTAAGCCGTTTGCAAATTCTGGGTGATGATCTTAACCTACTTGCAGCTGCATACGACAAAGTCATTATCGATCTTGGTGCTGGTGTTGAGCGCACAGTTAGACAGCTAACCCAAAGCGTGGGAACTTGCCTTGTCGTAGCAACCGACGAACCTACGTCCCTTACAGACGCGTATGCCTTCATAAAAGTTACTCACATGGAGCGCCCTGGTGCAGACATTCGAATTGTCATAAATATGGCTAATTCGACCCGCGAGGGAGAAAGAACATACAACACGTTGCTGAAAGCCTGTGAGGGCTTCTTGAAAATTTCACCGCCGTTGATTGGCGTAATCAGGCGCGACAGTAAGGTTCGCGAAGCTATTAAAAGCCAATCTTCTATCCTAACCAAATTTCCCAATACGGAAGCAGCTACTGACGTTGAGAGGATAGCTGAGAGAATTAAAGAGTAAATCTCTCTCAAAAGAGATGTAAATGAGCACAATTAAACCAACAGCACCACTACTATCTAAGCCAGGCTCTCACAGCTCGACCTCCGTCGCTGTTGTTCAAGGAGCCCCTACTATTCTTAAAGGTCTTTCCATTGGGCAGTTACTTGAGGCAACAATCACATCACAAACAGCAAAAAATACTTTTCAAATTCAGACACCCGCGGGGAAATTTTTTCTACAGTCAAACTTAAGCCTACCCAAAGGTGGCGCTCTTGTAATGCAATTGGTGTCTCAATCTCCTTTTATACAGTTCCAGATCAACAGCTTGAATGGCACTAATCCATCTTTAAAGACAAAAATTCAGGGTAATATGACAACGAGCACAAATCATGCACAGGGGTCACCAGCTACCAAACTGGCTATAGGAAATGTCTTACAAGCAACATTGATGAGCCCCTCATTAGAGTCCCCAAGCACTGTGAGACAGGCTCCGATAGGTAAGCTCAGGTCATCTATCGGAGCTAAAATGGAAACAATCAAAGAAAAAGGGGTTCCTCTTCAGAAAAGTCGCTTCTCAAGAGCTATAAGCACGAAATCATTGATAACGACTGCAGCTAAGGCCTCGGCGATTATGAAAAACGCAACAGGGGACCAAAATTTAAGGCGCCCTATAATTGCCTCGGCATCAGCCACAAAAGCATTAGGACATTTGCAAGTGGGCAGCCAAGTAGGTGTAAAGGTTACAGGTATCCAACGGCTCAACCTAGCCGCGGCAAGTACGACCCCAACAACACTCAGCAGCAAAACCACCAAGCCCACTCTTTCAGCTGGTGCCAACCTTGGAGGTGCCGTCACGGGAAGCACTCCGTCTGGACATCCCATTGTCCAGACAAAATTAGGCGCCTTCGTCCTCGCTACCCAAACCAGTGTCCCGCGCGGCACTACAATCTCTCTAGAGGTGGTTACTGCTCCCTCAGTGCCAGTTAAAGAGACACAAGCTGCACCAGCCCCTCACGAGAGCCTTTTTAGATCCCGTAATTGGCCTGCGCTTGAGCATGCTTTTCAAGCCTTGGAAGAAGTCCGCCCAGGTAAATCCCAAAAACTTATTAATTCCATTATCCCTCGTCCTGGTGCATCTCTAACATCAAGTATGATCTTTTTCCTTTCAGCTCTAAAAGGTGGTGACTTACAGTCATGGATAGGTGAAAAAGTATTGCGCCTAATTGAGCGCAACCAGCCTAATGTTAGCAGTCGAATAAGAGAAGACTTCACAACTTTATCAAGGATAGTTGAAGAGCCTGCCCCAAGTGACTGGCGAGTTGCTCTAATTCCAATCAATAACGGTGATGAAATACAACAAATTCGGCTTTTATTGCGGCAAAATGAGAAAGATACTGACGAAGATACTACTTCAAATACACGCTTTGTGATTGATGTTAAACTTTCACTATTTGGTCGTTTGCAGATGGATGGACTGGTTGGTGAAAAGGGAACATCCCTTGACCTTATTATACGCTCAGATACCCACTTAGCGGACGCCATAAAAAATGACATCCGCACTATTTTTCGTGAAACAGCAGATTTATCCGGTCTTAAAGGAAGCGTCAATTTTCAGGCGGCTCCAGCAGACTTCATTAATATTTCCGACCCGGTTATTGTTCAAGATATTGGGCTTGTGGTATAAGGATCAGGAATGGAGATTCACAAAAGACGCGCCCTATTAATCTGTGATCGCAACCCAGACATAAAAATCGATTATGTAATTTCTATTACCGGTCACATGGCAAACCCGGGTGAGGTCGACAGTAGTGCTATTCATCTGCGTTATGTCCCGGACAAAACTATTCTTAAACCCGTATCTTTTGGACGCTATCTTGACGCACTTGGCACCATAAAATGGGAGACACTGGAAGAAGGAGCAGCGACTATTCTTAATGATGTTAACAATGAGCTAGTCACCAGATGGCTTCAGCTATCAATATCAGCACCCAATCAGGTCCATCACGGCATTGACCGCCACGAAGTTATGCTTGAAGACCGCCAACCAAATTGGGACAATGTTGGATTACTCTCCAGGCTTAAGCAGTACTAGACACGTTTCTGTATAAAAGTCCGTATACCAACTTCATCAAGTTCCGACTGTTCTTTGATAGCCAGCTCTGCTTTTTCAAACTTCTTGCGGGCTTCTAATACAGTTTTAAATTTTTTCAGCTCCCTATACGCTTCGGACACTTCCTCGCGGGCCTCATCAGCATCTTTTTCCAACTGCTGAGCAGACAACTGGATAATGGCACGACGGTCAATCACCCTGTCTGCATAGTAGCCATAAAGAAACCCACCTTCGTTAGGTGCAGCTGCTGCTGCAGCTTGCTCAGTGATCAGGTCCTGCTCAAGCTTCTTTAATTCAACTTCAAAACCGTCAATCAATTTCAATAAATCACCTAACTTTCGACGCTTTTGGTCGACACTCCACTCGTTAAGTCGAACAAGAGTTTCCAGCCCTTCAGCCATTTATAAGGCTCCCATCAAAGTCATTGCCCACCAAGTGAGTTAAGCTCGCTCAAGGTATCAACACCCAGTTTCTGGTCATTAATTGGCTGGTCAGTTTTCTTTACACCTTCAGAACTTTGTATTGGCGGCTCTGTTTCTTGGGGCTGTGGCTCAATAGGTTCTGACTGAATTGACATTGAGGCATCTGTTATATTGGCAGCCCCCTCAGTTGGCATGCCAAGGATAGTGCGCAATTGCTCGTAACAAGATTCCAGAGGCGATGTTTCGTCTATGTTTTGAGTCAGAAATTTTTCTATTCCTGGATAAAAATTAATAGACTCATCAACAGCTCCGTCACTTCCACGGCGGTACGCTCCAAGGCGAATCAATTCTGCCATATCTTCATAAATTGCCATATATTTCCTAGCCTTATTAACAACCTTATTTTCTTCAGGGGTATTGCAATCAGGCATGGTTCTAGAGACACTTCTCAGGATGTTTATTGCTGGATAGCGTCCGCGTTCTGCAATCGCCCTGTCCAAAACAATGTGACCGTCAAGAATTCCTCTGACAGCGTCAGCAACTGGTTCATTATGGTCATCACCTTCCACAAGAACAGTAAACAGTCCAGTAATACTGCCTTGACCAGCTGTACCCGGACCAGCGCGTTCTAGCAGCCGGGGCAATTCTGCAAAGACCGAGGGCGTATACCCCTTAGAAGCGGGTGGCTCACCCGCAGACAAGCTAATTTCACGCTGTGCCATGGCAAAACGTGTAACACTATCCATAAGGCATAAGACGTCCTTGCTCTGGTCTCGAAAAAATTCCGAGATAGCCATTTGTACATAGGCCGCCTGTCGACGTACCAGAGGCGGTTCATCAGAAGTAGCAACTATAACAACACTACGTGCCATACCAGCTTCGCCCAGATCATCCTCTATAAACTCTCTTGCTTCACGGCCACGCTCACCAATCAACCCAATGACACTGATTTCAGCATCCGTGTGACGGGCCATCATGGACATAACTGTCGACTTACCAACACCAGAGCCAGAGAAAACACCCATTCGCTGACCACGACAACAGGTTAAGAAAGTATTTAAAGCTCTAATTCCAAGGTCAATCTTGCCACCAACACGCTGACGTTCATGTGCGTGTGGCGGCTTTGAGTGTACGCGATATGCCTGTGGACCCTTAACCAATGGCCCTTTTCCGTCAACTGGCTCACCAAAGGCGTTAACAACTCGACCCACCCAGCTTAGATCAGGATAAATCAAAGGATCGCTAACACTGACCTCCGCTCGTGACCCAAGACCAATGCCATCAAGTGTGCCAAAGGGCATCAAAAGCGCTCTTTCATTTTTAAAGCCAACAACCTCACACATCACGCAGCGATCA
This sequence comes from uncultured Rhodospirillales bacterium, assembly GCA_938092065.1. Classification (GTDB taxonomy): domain Bacteria; phylum Pseudomonadota; class Alphaproteobacteria; order Rhodospirillales; family JABHCV01; genus JACNJU01. The sequence goes on along the minus strand of CALKND010000017.1, from coordinate 202,374 downwards.
CTCCGCCCAATAAGGTTACAACGCTCGCCAATGGACAACTCCCCCGCAACGCCCTCAACCTCTACCATCAGGCCAACAATACCCGTTACTCGCCCGTATACAGATTTTTCGGGCAAACGGTCTATTTCATTAAGAATGTTTTCGGTAGGGAGTTTCAATCCAACCCCTCAATAAAGTTAATTATTTGGCATTCAGACTTCATTTTCATTTCCAATTTTAAACAAATTTAATTATTCAATTAAGACTTTAACAATTAGTATAATATTTTTAATTATGCAGTCGATGTAAATAAAGCTTAACAAAAGATTAAGATTTAAGGCTAATATAGAGAATCTGAATTTAATTGGGAGATTACTTTGATGCGGGTACTTCTTGTTGAAGATGATCCAGCGACCGCGCAGAGCCTAAAAATGATGCTCGAGTCTGAAAAAATGGTTGTTGATGCCACAGACCTTGGCGAAGACGGGCTAGAAATTGGGAAACTATATGATTACGATATTATCATTTTAGATTTGATGCTTCCTGATATTGACGGAATTGAGGTCTTGCGACGTCTTCGTGATGCCCGTGTAGAAACCCCTGTACTTATTCTGTCTGGATTGACCGATGCCAATGATAAAGTAAAAGGTTTAGGAACGGGTGCAGATGACTATCTAACTAAACCTTTCAACAAAGCCGAATTAATGGCCCGAATCCAAGCTATTGTTAGGCGTTCAAAAGGGCATGCTCAATCCATTATCCGTACTGGAAAATTAGCGGTTAATCTTGATTCTCACACAGTTGAAGTTGACGGTCGCCATGTCCATTTAACTGGCAAGGAATACGGCATTCTGGAGTTACTGTCACTCCGTAAGGGCACAACGCTGACTAAGGAAATGTTTCTGAACCATTTATATGGTGGAATGGATGAGCCAGAGTTGAAGATAATTGATGTATTTATCTGCAAACTACGCAAGAAGTTGGGTAACGCTACTGGTGGTGAAAATTACATCGAAACCATTTGGGGGCAGGGTTATGTTTTACGAGGTCCAGAAGCAAAAGAAATAGACACCTAAGCTTTATCTCAAAAGAAACATGGCGTTACTAAAAAAAAGATGAGCGGGTATTCCAAATTTCACGGAATTAAATTCATCTTTTCTTTGATCATATACTGCCAGTTTGGTGACTGCTTCATCACTTGCACTAAGCTAGTGTAAAATTTACGAAATCACTGAAAAATCATCATCCACTTTGATGTGGCACAAGAACTGTAAGTTCCACTTCATCCTGAGTTGAGGAAAACTCAATTTTTGATAATTGTTTTTCTGCCAGTCGCTGGCAGAAAAACCCATGCACATTATGAGCACTCAATCCTCTCTCAACCTGACCCAGACGCTCAGAGGAAAGTGCTTCTTGTAGATCTTCATTAAGAAAAGCACCATCACCAGATGCCTTGACTGCCATACCAATTGCAAGTTCTTCCTGAGAATTATCTACACTCATCAATGACACTGTTAAAACTCCGCCCCGTGGAAGTCCGTCAATAGCAACTAAGATCATATTAAGGAGAAGTTTGATGACAGGACATGTGATGGCCTTCCTTGTTTTCGCACCAATTTCTGGTGGCCAATCTAGAGAGATGCGACCTCCTACAAGGAAGGTTTGAGCCAAATCCCGAGCCTCATCAATAGCAGGTTTGGTGCCGCTTAGCCCTCCTTGTCCAAAACACAGACGAAAAAAAGCAAGCCGCGCCAATAGTTGCTCGCCACTGGAGACAACGATCTTAAGGGCAGCCTCACCCTCGTCGGAACCCATTTGTTCAAACAATTCAATACCATTTTGTACCGCTCCGGCAGGTCCAACTAGGTCATGGCACAACCGTGATGACAGAAGCTGAACAACTTTTAAATCTACCTGCATAGCAGTTTTAACCCTATTCCCATATTTCACCCATTTAAAAGAATTATTAAAAAAAGTGCTAACTTAACCATAATACTTACTTATTGCTCTGCCGTGCTTAAAACTGTAAATGTGAAAAGTTAGTGTTACTTTCTCAGCAAATAGTACTATCTAAATAATGATTGCCACGTTTATTTTATAAAGCTCGCATTCATATCCCAACGCCACACCTATAAACTCTCTTGCTTAAGCTCCAGCAGCTTTTATCAACAATATATGAGATTTTTTTATTTTTATGTGTTTATGTGTTTCTTTATTTTTATAATATCACATGAATGTTTTTTTCGATGCCATTTCCCTGTTGATCTCAGCGGATAATGACTTGCTCATGATTGTTGGACTTTCTCTATGGGTTAGCCTCGTAGCTGTCCTTGTTGCAACTCTGATCGGCATGCCTCTGGGTGCAGCGACAGCTTTGTACAAGTTTCCTGGACGAAAAGTACTTGTAGTCATATTAAATGCTTTGATGGGATTGCCACCAGTTGTTGTCGGACTGCTCGTCTACATGTTGTTATCCAGATCAGGACCATTTGGGGTTTTAGGACTTTTGTTCAGTCCTACTGCCATGATTATTGCTCAAACCATTTTGGTCATCCCAATCATCGCAGCGTTGAGCCGCCAGATCATTGATGATTTATGGGTCGAGTATGCAGAGCAACTTATTTCGCTTGGAGCGTCACCAACACGCCGCATGATGACCCTACTGTGGGATGGACGTTTCTCTTTGTTGACGGCAGTGCTGGCTGGGTTCGGCAGGGCCACTGCAGAAGTTGGCGCGGTGATGATTGTTGGGGGCAACATCGACCACGCAACAAGAGTGATGACAACATCAATTACGCTCGAGGTTTCAAGAGGCAATCTAGCCCTTGCGCTTGGTCTAGGCATAGTACTAATTACCTTATCCCTATCCATCAATGCCGCTGCCTTTTTAGTCAAGGAAGCTGCTGAGAACAGGCAAGTATGATAGCGCAACCAATTCTACTACTAAGTCTAAATAGCATTTGCTTCAAAGCAAGTGGCAAACAATTAATAAAAGAATTATCATACCAATTTAAAGTAGGACCACGAAGTATTATCATTGGTCCAAACGGTGCTGGGAAAAGCCTACTGCTAAAATTATGCCACCGCCTTCTCGAGCCGAGCCAAGGGCACATCCAATGGCACGTTGAGGCTGAGAATAAAAGCAATACGGCTTTCCATCAGGCTATGGTTTTCCAGCGCCCAGTAATGTTGCGCCGGACGGTTTCGGCCAATGTTGAGTATGCACTTTCTTTACGTGGCATCAACAAAGCGCAACGGCGAGCACGAACTGAAGAGGTTTTGGGTTTAACGGGACTTAACCACTTGGCCCGTTTTTCAGCCCGGGTTTTGTCGTTTGGTGAACAACAAAAATTAGCCCTTGCGCGAGCTTGGGCTCTAAGACCGAAGGTGCTATTTCTCGATGAGCCAACGGCCAGCCTTGACCCGACGGCAACCTATGAAATTGAGAAAGTTATCAATGCCATTCATGATAGTGGCACCCAAATCATCATGACTACCCATGACTTGCCACAAGCCCAAAGGCTGGCCGACGAAGTGCTCTTTATTCACCGGGGACGCTTACTCGAAAGTGGCCCTGCGACGACCTTCTTTGCAGGCCCAACAAATCAATTCGCGCAGGCTTTTCTTAAAGGTGATTTATTAATGTGGGATCGGCCAGAAACCAAAATGCTAGGGGACTAATTTGACACAATCACTGAAATTTATAGTTTTTTTTCTCACTCCTTTAATTGTTACTCTCACAACCCCTAGCCAAGCTACAAGTGCTGAATACATTACTTTGGCATCAACCACTTCTACAAGAGATACTGGGCTATTAAGCTCGATCCTGCCTATCTTCACCAAAGGCAGCGGCATTAGGGTTCGGGTAGTTGCAGTAGGTACCGGACAGGCAATTAAAATAGCAAAAAATGGGGACGCTGATGTCTTGTTAGTACATGATAAAAAATCAGAACACTCCTTTGTATCAGATGGCTACGGCGTCAAACGCTATGACGTCATGCATAATGATTTCGTCGTCGTTGGCCCAGTAAAAGATCCTGCTGCCATAGCAGGAATGAAGGACGTGGTGAAAGCCTTCGGCAAAATTGCTCATAATAAATCAATATTCCTCTCGCGCGGTGATGACAGTGGCACCAATAAAAAAGAATATAGCCTATGGCATGCAGGCGGCATTGACACCACTAAGGCGTCAGGGGACTGGTACAGGGAAACCGGGTCAGGAATGGGTGCGACCTTAAACATGGCCTCCGCCATGAATGGTTATTCACTAGCCGATAGAGGAACATGGCTAGCCTTTAAAAATAGGAAAAAATTGAAAATTCTTTTAGAAGGTGACACTCGTCTACTCAATCCTTATGGAGTTATACTTGTAAATCCAAAACGCCATCCCCACGTCAAAGCGGCCGCTGGAAAAAAACTGATCGACTGGCTGATTTCGAAAGAGGGGCAAAGTGCTATCTCAGCTTTCAAAATCAGTGGTGAACAATTGTTCAAAGGCAGTTTGAAGCAGAAACTAACGCTTACAAGATGATCCAGTGAACTGCTTGAATAATCCGCCAGAAGTTTTTTCCAACAGGTTCATCCACAGAACCTGATTCGCGCTAATGATAGTCCATACTTCCGCATTTTTTGGAGGGCAGGCCATACGCACGATGTAAGCCTGTTCAATGCGGGGTCGCGATTTAATCAAATCTACTTGGCCTTCATCAGGCACCAGCACATCCACAACCAACTGTCCATTGCCATCGATTGTGATATTGATCGAAACCCATTCTAAATTTGGTGGGTAAGTTTTATAATATGATGTCAACCATTTGGTGGCATCAACTGCTCGGCTATCCTCATCCATGCAGGCCACTATTAGAAAACTCAAAATCAGGGAAAGAAGGGCAGGAATAATCATCCATAATCTGTAGCTTCGCCATGCATCCATTTACTTGACCTAACATCTAAGCAAATAACTAAAGCATCAAAGTAAGTCTTAATGGTTTCCAGACGTTTAATAAGTGCATCTTTATTTATTAAAATTGATATTTCTGTCGTTGAATAATATGATTGTTGAATAGTCAGCGACTAGAAGTCGATTCTCTTTTTTTAAATTTACAACTACGGGTTATTTTTTGATTAAACCTACTAGAGAGAGGCTCTGCTCGCATCCAACCTTTTCCTTACACACTGATAATCAGACAGATCATTCTTAGCGGGATAAAACCCGCAATAAAAGATTAGGGGTGCTTTTTATAAGGCCAATAACTAAAATAAAAATATGTATTACATTAACTTCCAATAAACCCTCAGGAACTTCAATTTGATGATCGATCCAAATGGCCGTAACATTACGTATTTAAGAGTATCGGTTACAGACCGCTGCGATTTTCGTTGCGTTTACTGTATGGCCGAAGACATGACTTTTCTTCCTAAATCCGAGGTTCTTAGTCTGGAAGAGTTAGACCGTCTGTGCAGTGCGTTTGTTGCAAAGGGTGTCAAAAAAATACGTCTGACTGGCGGTGAGCCACTAGTTAGACGTGGCATTATGGGGCTGTTTGAATCCTTGGGCCGACACTTGAAAAATGGGGCCCTTGAAGAACTGACGTTGACGACCAATGGCAGTCAACTTGAAAAATATGCAAGTGAGTTGGCTAGCCACGGTATCAAACGAATAAACGTTTCCATTGACACACTGGACTCAGAGAAATTTTCTCAGATCACCCGTGGTGGAAGATTAGATCAGGTTAAACGTGGATTGATTGCTGCAACTGATGCTGGTCTTCACATCAAAATCAATACCGTCGCTCTTAAGGACTTTAATGAGAACCAGTTTAGCGGCTTGGTTGGGTGGTGTGGCAAGCGCGGATATGACATTACCTTTATTGAAACTATGCCCCTTGGGGAGATAGATAGCGATAGAATAACTCAGTATTTGCCCGTTTCAAAAGTCCGTAAAATCCTTGAAAAAGACTGGACCCTGAAAGACAATAATTATAATTCTGGAGGACCATCGCGTTATACCAGTGTTGCAGAGACAGGACAGTATGTCGGCTTCATTTCACCCCTTAGTCATAACTTTTGCGCTACCTGTAATCGAATTCGTGTCACCTGCACGGGTAAACTATATATGTGTCTGGGGCAAGATGATAACGCGGACTTACGTGCTCCTTTGAGGGCTAGTGAAGGGAACGAACTACTAGATAATGTCATTGACGAGGCCATCGGGCGCAAACCAAAAAGCCATGAATTTGTTATCGAACCCGGGAATGCAGGTCCTGCACTTACTCGCCATATGAGTGTCACTGGGGGTTAATTTTTTCTGTATTTCTCTTTATGGTCCCCGGGCAAGCCTTGGATATAATTAAAATTATGACTAAAAAAATTGCTTTCACAGCCGCACGTCAGCCGCAGGCACAAGAAGCCTTAAAACGGCTGAAGGAAAAGTACGCTCATGTTCCAGCCAGTAAAGCAGATGTTATAGTCACTCTTGGGGGAGATGGCTTCATGCTGAGAACGCTGCATCTTTTCACCAATAGCGGTAAGGCAATCTACGGCATGAATAGGGGTTCAGTTGGTTTTTTGCTTAACAGTTATTCTGAAAAATCTCTGAAGGCCCGGATCAACAAGGCAGTCTCCATTAATGTCAATCCACTAATCATGAAAGCAGTAGATACAAAAGGAAAGAACCATACTGCGCATGCCATCAACGAAGTTTCTCTACTGCGCGAAACACGTCTTGCAGCAAAAATTAGCATCCATATTGACGGCATTGAGCGGATGCAGGAGATGATTTGTGATGGAGTTCTCATTGCCACGCCCGCAGGAAGTACTGGTTACAATTTATCTGCCCACGGCCCTATTATCCCACTTGGATCTGGTGTTCTGGCCTTGACGCCAATTAGTCCATTCAGGCCTCGCCAGTGGCGTGGCGCCTTACTTCCCCATGATGCCATAGTCAGTTTTGAAGTCCTAAGTCCAAAAGGACGAAGAGTGAGCGCTGTCGCAGATAACACAGAAATCAGGGGGGTTTCTAAGGTCACTGTCCAGGAAGACCTAACGCGAAGCGTCACCATGTTGCATGATCAGGAACATAATTTTGAGGAACGTATTTTGAAAGAACAGTTTCTTACCTGAAGGGCTTTTAAACAGTAGACTGATGACGGTATAAAAAACTCCTAAAACGATTCCAAGAAAAATAACTTCACTATCATTGTGTTGTAAGCCGTATTAGTTCTTGCAACATTCCCTGGCTTTTTAAAATGGCTATTTCAAAGTGAAGACTAGGGACTTTAAAGTTTTACTTCCTATGAATGGTCAGAGCCGATGGCCTCAGAAATAGAGGAAAAGCCATCTGCCGCAAGAAGTGTAGCGAGATCACGCTTAATCATCTGGACTCGTCCCGGACCATAAAAGACCATTGCCGAATAAAATTGCACCAAAGTCGCACCAGCCTTTATTTTAGCGTAGGCATCAGCACCACTGGCCACCCCACCGACACCAATGAGCGGTATTCTTCCAGCTGTAAGTTTATACATTTCAGAAAGTACGCGGGTTGATGGCTCGAGCAAAGGCTGCCCACTAAGGCCACCACTTTCTCGGGCATTTTTATCAATTAAACTTTTTGGTCTTTCTATAGTCGTGTTGGTGGCGATCAGGCCATCTATACCTGTCTTGAGAGAAACCTGTGCAATATCTGACTTGTCTTCCTCACCCAGGTCCGGAGCTATCTTTAAAAGCAAAGGTGGCGGGTTTTTGGGAGCGACTTGCCAGCGCGCCTGCAAGACAGATTCAAGTAAAGTTTGTAAAGGCTCTCGTCTTTGCAAACTGCGCAGTCCCGGAGTATTTGGTGATGAAACATTTATAACTATATAATCAGCTAAGGGCGCCAGCCTAAGCATACCTTCCCGGTAGTCACTGATGGCGTCTTTAGTTTCTTTGTTTTTACCCAGATTAACACCGACAATTCCTTTACGTGCACGAGCCTCTAGGCGACTAGCGACTTTATCTATCCCATCATTATTAAAGCCTAAGCGGTTGATAACTGCATTATCACTAGGCAGGCGAAATAAACGTGGGCGGGCGTTGCCTGCTTGTGCTTGTGGTGTGACTGAGCCCACTTCGACAAAACCAAAACCCTGTGCCAGCATAGGATCTACTGCTTGAGCATTTTTATCAAATCCAGCGGCAAGACCAATCGGATTTGAAAAGGGACGTCCCCAGACACTTTGCTTGAGAAGAGAGCTTTCAAATGATTTAGGGCTTGGCACTAGTCCTGCACGCAGGGCACCAATTACGAGGTCATGCGCCGTTTCTGGATTAAGAAATCTGATAAATGGACCAGCGATACAATAAGGATCAATCATTGCTCCCCTCACTTTCCACTGATCGCCAAGGCACTATCTCATTGGGAAATTGATGGAAACCATCCTCGGCCAAGGGCAAATCACAAACACTAATGACTTTGGCCACCACTAGTGAGCCATAAAGATGAGGAAATAACTGGTCTGACCGTGATAGCTCCCACTTCAGAGATGGCCCAAGGTCATTAGCGTCAACAGTAATTAGTAACAGGTCTTTGACATTTGCTCGATGCCGGGCCGCACTTTCGGCAACTTGTTGAGCAGTAGAAAAATGCAAGAAGCCATCAACTCGGTCACCAACGCTACCTTGATAGTAACCGGACTCCTCAGCATTCTGCCAGTCGTTGCGCTTGCACATATGATAAATCAGCAGTTTAGACATAGATACTACAGTACCAACTTCATTAAGACCTTCATAGAAAAAGGCTATGCCTGCTAGATTTGCTTTTACTTGCGCTAGAGCGCTGCAAACTGCAGTTCACTTTGTTCTATCCCACTTTCATCAAGGCGTAAGTAAACAAGGTCATTGGCGTTTTCCAAAGTTCCAAAAATAGTCAAGTTCAGAGCCGGGCTATGGTTTCACTTAATCAAAATGGTCACTTCTTTATGCGCAGATAACTCTAGCATGATGGGCTATATGATCTGACATAAAGGTACTGATGAAATAGTAACTGTGATCATAACCCTTGTGATAGCGTAAATTTAAGGGAAAACCAACATCCTTGCAAACTTGTTCAAATTGCTCAGGCTTGAGTTGTTCCTTAAGAAATTCATCATCTAAACCTTGATCGATCAAGATTGTTCTATGTTGGGACTTATCTAGACCACGGACCAGTTCGACAGCATCATGGTGCTTCCATGCCTCTGTATCCGTACCCAGATAGCCCAAGAAAGCCTTTTTTCCCCACGGGCAGTCTGTTGGCGCGCAGATTGGTGAAAAAGCCGAAATGCTTTTATAAACTTCAGGATATTTTAAGCCGAGCGTTAATGCACCATGGCCGCCCATTGAATGACCAAAGATACCCTGTCTCGCCATGTCTACATTTAGGCTTTTCTCCATAATACCCTGAAGTTCGCCAGTGACATAGCCTTCCATACGGTAATTTTTAGCCCAGTCTTTCTGGCTTGCATCTATATAAAATCCGGCACCGGTTCCAAAGTCCCAGGAATCGTCTTCACCAACGACACCTGCACCACGGGGACTTGTATCAGGCGCAATTAGGATGATGCCATGCTCGGCAGCGAATTGCTGGGCTCCACCTTTCATCATGAAAGTTTCTTGGGTACATGTTAAGCCGGCAAGGTAAGTCAACGCGGGCAAACGCACATCATCGTTCATCTGTGGTGGATAAAAAACAGCAAACGCCATTTCCCCGTTCACTGACTGAGAAGTATGGCTGTAATAAGTCATGGCTCCACCATGACAGTAGTGTTCTTTAAGAATTTTCAAGTTCATTTTAATACTCAACAACGGCACGGATTGATTCACCCGCATGCATAAGGTCAAATCCCTTGTTGATGTTTTCAAGGGATAGTTTGTGGGTTATCAGGCTATCAATATCAATCTTACCATCCATATACCAGTCGACAATTTTTGGCACATCTGTGCGGCCCCTGGCACCACCGAAAGCTGAACCTTTCCATACCCTTCCAGTGACTAGTTGGAAAGGTCGGGTAGAAATCTCCTGACCGGCACCTGCAACCCCAATAATAACACTTTCACCCCAGCCTTTGTGACAGCACTCCAATGATTGGCGCATAGTGTGGGTATTACCTATACATTCGAAACTGTAATCAACGCCACCATCTGTAATGTCCGCAATTGCGGAAACCACATTATCGACTTCCTTAGGGTTTACAAAATGAGTCATCCCAAACTTGGTCGCAAGTTCTACCTTGCTAGGGTTTATATCGACACCAATAATGGTATCAGCCCCAACCATGCGTGCACCCTGAATGACGTTTAGGCCTATGCCGCCAAGGCCAAATACGGCAACCGCAGACCCCGGTGTCACTTTAGCAGTATTAATAACAGCACCAACACCCGTAGTCACACCGCAACCTATGTAACAAACCTTGTCGAATGGGGCATCTTTACGAATTTTTGCAATAGAAATTTCTGGCATGACTGAAAAATTAGAAAAGGTTGAAGTGCCCATATAGTGAAAAATAGGCTCACTATCGATAGAAAAGCGACTTGTCCCATCCGGCATTACCCCCCTGCCTTGGGTTTCGCGGATTGCTTGACAAAGGTTTGTCTTTCCGGAAAGGCAGAATTTACACTGACGACATTCAGGAGTGTACAAAGGAATAACATGATCTCCCTTTTTAACAGACATTACCCCAGGGCCTATATCAACAACCACACCAGCACCTTCATGACCAAGGATAGCTGGAAATAGACCTTCTGGATCTTCACCTGAAAGAGTAAATGAATCTGTATGACATATGCCCGTCGCTTTAATTTCAACCAGTACTTCGCCGGCTTGTGGGCCTTCCAGTTGCACAGTTTCAATACTTAACGGTTCTCCCGCTTTGAATGCGACAGCGGCTTTAACGTCCATTTTTTACTCCTTGAATGCATTGACCTAACAAATCAGCTTATTTTTATTTTAATACCAGATGCATATTTAAAAAACATACTTTCAATGTCAGAAACTCTTTTAGACCTTGAACTTACTTTTTAAGTCTTTATCCCTGAGGCATAATAAATATTACTATGACTGCTTACTGTCACACCCACCAAAAAACAACTCTTACCGTAGCTTTACGTTGCAATCCAATAATATTATTAATGAAATTAGGGATTATACAGAGTTGGAACTGCAGATAAGGTTTTCACAAAGTCCTCCAGCCTGATAGTACTATCACTCAGTTTTATGTTAACAATCCAGCTAGGGTCAAGCAATGACAACCGAGACGATAAAAAATGATCAACCAAACACAAACATGGACTTTGCCAACAAGATCATTAATCTTGCAAATGCGGGGTTACAGGAAGGACAAAGTGTTGAAGATCTGGCTCAGGGGATCCGCCACGCAGCGGCAAATTTTTCTGCTTACGCTTTTTTTCTTACGGAGCATAATTCGAAGGACCCAAATGACGTGGTCGAGGACTTTGTTAAATACTTTGAATATTATCTTAGCGCCCATGCTCCAAAACAAGAGCCTAGCCCAGGGCTGGCTGACACAATCGCCCAAGCCAAAAATGAAATCTAATTTTCAGCAATCAACTTAAAACAACATAAAATTTTTAATGCGTATAATAAGCTGTCATATAAAAAAAACTCTAGTTGATTTTCTTGTTCCAGACCAAATCTCCATTGCATTTTCAGGTCTGCTGATGGCTTAGACCTGTCAACCTGAACAGTCCTAGACGTAAATTTTTAAAAGTATGGATAATCTCAACATCCTAATTTTAATAATTTGTTTGATTATCTCCAAAAAACTTCAACTAATAATATCAAGCGCCACCAGGCTTGATTATTTAATGTAAAGAGTTACCCATTGCTTTAAAGAGGTAAAGTCAACGAAAACAAGCCCCTCAAGCTAGGCTTGCGACCCTTCAGAACGCCCGTTTGCTGGGTAATATCCTAAACAAGTTATTCTTGAGCTAGGCCATCACTTGAATACTATAAACTCAATTCATTTTGCATCATTGCTGGATTATCTCGATACAAATACCAGTCTAAAAGAGATGTAAAACTCAACTGTTTTAGTGCGTTTAACAATACATAATAGTCAAAAAACAATATTTTTATTTATAAAATGTCCATTTTATAAATAAAAACAAAGTTATTTGTTGTTTCCAGACATTATAAAATATTACTTATTTATTGTAATCTTGTTAAAATATTAATATATTTATTATACGTAATATTCTAAACCGAAACATACGTCTGCCTTACTACTACCGTACTAATAGCATATTAATTGACGTACTCCATCGATTCGTAAATGAAAAATTCACGAAAAACGATTGCCTTTATTGTTAATATATAGGGAACGTAAAGATGAAGACCGCGCTGAAAAATTTCAAAAAGGGTCTGTTGGCATACAACAGTGGTGACTTTGCCGCTGCCCTGAGTGAATGGAAAGCATTAGCGGACCAAGGAGATGCAAGAGCACAAAACAGCCTAGGTATGATGTACAGCAAAGGTCTAGGTGTCGTTCAAGACTACAAAGAAGCAGTTTTATGGTATCACAAGGCAGCTGAACAAGCTTTTGCACCTGCACAATACAATCTGGGTGTGAGGCACTTCGAAGGCCAGGGCATCCCTCAAGACTATCTAGAAGCAATTAAATGGTTTCACAAAGCAGCTGAGCAGGGAGTTGTGCAAGCGCAAAGCAATTTGGGTGCCATGTATAGCAAAGGTCGAGGCACTTCAAAGAATTTTAAGGAAGCTGTAAACTGGTATCGTAAAGCAGCTGAACAATGGGATGCTAAAGCACAGCACAACCTGGGTGTTATTTACACCAAAGGTCGTGGTGTTTCTCAAGACTATGCGGAGGCCGTGAACTGGTATCGCAAAGCAGCAAACCAAGGGTACGCGTCAGCACAAAACAATCTGGGTTCCATGTACAGAAGAGGTCAAGGTGTCACTAAAGATCTCAAGGAAGCAGTAAAATGGTATCAAAAAGCAGCAGAACAAAAGAACTCGTTAGCACAAAACAATCTAGGTGTGATTTACAGCAAAGGTAGGGGTATTCCTAAAAACAATGTCTATGCCCACATGTGGATGGATATTGCAGCAACAAATGGGCGTGCTAATGCAGTCAAGAATAGAGACATTGTAGCGAAGAAAATGACTGCTGCAGAAATTTCTAAAGCACAGGCTTTAGCCAAGGAGTGTGTGAAGAAAAACTACAAAGGGTGTTGATAATCTATTGAGGTTTCTGTCGCTGAGGAATCGGCGGGAAGATTAGGCAAATGAAAACATTTGATGTATTCCAACTTCCTAACGGTAACTATCGGGCTATAAAATATGGCTTCAATTGGACGCCATTGTTTTTTACCTGGATTTGGTGCTTCTTTGTCGCAAAACTCTATGGGTGGGGAAGTGCCTGTCTTGGAGTTTTTATTATTTGCCGGTTAGTTGGAATTGTCATAAGTCCAAGCCATAACCCAAATGACTTTTTTTTCTAATTCTGGTATTTGGCATCTTTGAATTTAGTTTTTCGATTTGGTTTTCTGCAAATGCCAACAATTTTCGTAGAAAAAAATATATGGAGTTAAAATATAAACTTGTGAAACAGCATATTGATTCAACAAATAAGCATCAAGCTATTTCCAAAGCTCGTCAAGATCACAATAATGACGGTGGGTTTGAAGTTAAGCTTCAACAGAACACCAAAAATTTAGCGAGTTCTCTAAGAAATCTTAAATCCTTAAAAAAAAGAAATATTTTAAATGATACTGAATTTAAAGCTGCAGAAAGCAGAGCCGAAGAAGTTTATGATCAACTGCGAATATCTAACGAAGAACAGAAACGCATGAGCCAAGAAGAGGTCGCTAAACAAATATTACAAGCAAAGCTAGATAATAACTTGGCCGATTTAAAAACAATGTATGAAGAAGGTATAATAAATTATTACATATATGCAGCAGCTAAGAGACGGCTATTTAGGAAAAAATTTTGGGATAACTATTGGGGAAGTAAGAAATAATTTGTTCAAGAGACACCTTCAAGAAAATACTAATTGTGATAAGCTAGGGATATATTTTTCAATTTAAGCGGACTAAAAATTTCCATCGTTAACAAAATCGGAGATTGCGTCTGCAAGGTCTTCTCCAAACAAATCAAGGAAAAAATGTCCGGCGTCCTCCACAACTACAAATTTCACATTAGCTTGCTTTGTTCCCACCATTCGCTCTAAGAACTCAGGAACGACTTGATCGTTGTCGCCTACTACGGCCAATACTGGCGACGTAATACGTTTAATTACCGACGGCGTGTCCAAGTAAGGAAATTCGTTGTAATAATCAACAAAAGTATCAGCGGCAACAATAGTGTTTGGGCAGTAGAGTATATCAAGACCTTCCATCAAATTATCACCCTGATTAATCTTAACTAAAGCCCTAGCTTTTTCTAAAAGTGGAACTAAATCTTTTTTGTAATTTTTCTTGTAATTGCGGGACAGTTTTTCGGGCTTCCACGTTCCAGGTGAAATTAGTACTGTACGTCTGATAGAGGCGTCAGGATTGTCAGCTACATATCGTGCTACTTGATTACCACCACGAGAATGTCCCAAAATTGTAATTGCGCCTGCTCCCTTGGTTTTTAGCCAATCCACCCACAATCCTATTTCCTTAACTGCGTTGGTGTCCTTATGCCGGTGTGGTCCAGAACAATCCAACATACCGTGGCGGTTATCCCGGGCTAAGCTAAGATTAAAAGCTAAATTGGAAATGCTTCTCTCCACTAACGTATCCTGGAGACCGCGCATAAATTCCATGTCCTTGTGGGCCAAAGTACCATGCAACATCAAAACAATGCCGTCGGCTAAAGACATACCGGGGGCAAGGTTAAGATTGGCGTTAAGAGTGAGGTCGCCATGTTTTATTTTAACTTCTTCAGCTTTCAAAGGCTGGAATTCCATCACAACAGTGAGTACTACTGCCACTATCAAAAGTTTTAGTTTTCCAAAAAGCATGAAAAAAAAACCCCGCTCAAGTTTAATTTTTTAAAATATCAGAGTAATAAAATTCTTGTGGATACTACTTGCACAAAGTCCTTTGGTTCAAGAAAAACACGTCATGGCATTCTGCTAATTTTGTAAGAGTTTAAATATAAAGCTGCCTGTAAACCAGCAAACTCAGACCCTCCTCGACATTTTCAGCCAAATATCCAATTATTAATTTGAATGTTGTAGATATAGAAAAACAACAAATTAAGAAAAGAAGTGACAACAAAAAGCTCATGGCTGAGCTTCTTTTTAAAAAAACGTTTAATTTTTGTTCATGAAAGATGCAAGTTTTGTTTTGCCAATTAAAATATAGTTAAACATTAAAACTTTATTTGAATAATCTTCAAACTGTTGCTATTTTGTTCTAGTGAAAGAAAAAGTAAATATTGTATGGTTTAAACGTGATTTACGAATTCACGATAATGCCCCCTTACATGAGGCTGCACGCGTTGGTTTGCCTATAATACCACTTTATGTAGTAGAACCAGATTATTGGCGACAACCTTTTGCCTCACGTCGCCACTGGAATTTTATTCATGATTGTTTAATCGAGTTACTCACTGATTGCACTAATCTTGGTCAACCACTTATTGTAAGAGTAGGAAATATAGTTGAGACACTAAATACGTTTAATACGAGCCATTCTATCAAAGGTGTTTATGCGCATGAAGAAAGTGGAAATGGCTGGACGTATTGCCGCGATAGAAAAGTGATTGAGTGGTGTAAAAATCAATCTGTACCACTCTATGAATATCCTTCTAATGGCGTTGTTCGTCATCTTGCTAGTCGCGATGATTGGTCAAAGATTCGCAGTTCTCGAATGGCGAGACCTCTTATTGTAAAACCTCAGCGATTAGTGCCTGTAACAAGCATTTCATTGGGCGATATACCATCAAAAGATGATCCAATATTTGGCAGCTTTGTTTATGGGATCACTCAAAAAGGAGGGCGTCGAGCCGCCATTAGAACCCTAAAGACCTTTTTTGACGAACGTAGTAAGAATTACATTTATCACCTTTCAGCTCCAGGGAAGTCCGAAAAATATTGCTCTCGTCTATCTCCCCATCTGACGTGGGGTACGTTGTCAGTACGTGAGGTTTATCAATCAAGTAAAAACCACCGTAAATATTTTACTGATGAAGATTCTAAAACATGGAAACGGAATTTGGCAGCTTTCGGATCTCGGTTATCATGGAGATGCCATTTTGTTCAGAAAATAGAAGACCAACCCAGCATTGAATTTAGATGCATGCACCCAGCTTTTGAAGATATACGAAAAAACGAACATAATGAAAAGTACTATCAAGCATGGAAAAAAGGGCTGACGGGATACCCTTTTATTGACGCATGCATGCGTAATCTTATTTATGAAGGTTGGATTACTTTTCGTATGCGCGCCATGTTGATGAGTTTTGCTAGTTACCATCTTTGGCTTGATTGGCGTAAAACAGGGCACCACTTAGCACAACTATTTACAGACTACGAACCGGGAATTCATTATAGTCAACTACAAATGCAGTCCGGTGTAACAGGCATTAATACGTTACGCATATACAACCCTATCAAACAATCCCAAGAGCATGACAAAACAGGTGGCTTTATTAAACGGTGGCTTCCGGAATTACGTAATGTGTCAAGTGCTTGGGTTCATGAGCCTTCCAAAATGAATTTACCAATGCAAAGAAAAACGCAATGTGTAATAGGTACGAATTACCCAGAGCCCATTGTAAATCAAATCCAAGCTGCAAAGTCTGCTCGTGCTAAAATTGAAGCAAGTCGGGAAATACAAGGATATAAAGAAAAGGCTAAAAATATTCACAAAAAACTTGGTAGTCGCAAACGGCCTCATAAAAAAAAGAAGCGCGCATCCACAGTCACTTCTCAACTATTACTAAATTTACGGTAAAAAATGAGAAATGACTTCTCTAGTTAGTTATTTAACAACATCTGATATTACCCACTCTATAATTTTTTTTGCAGCATCTTCTTCAATTTTTTCGTAACTATGATAATGAAATGGTCCACATTTGCCTCCAGTTGGAACACCTCCATTAAATAAAATAATGTGTTTTTTTGGGGCCTGGAGACCATCATAAAAACTTTTAGCATGCTTAAATTGAGTCACTTTACAGGCATCTCTTTTGTGATGGATAACGAGTGTATTAACATCAATTTTTGAGCCAATAATACGCCGCATAGAAGTAAGACTCTGCTTTCTTCGAGGAATTTGTGTAAACACCAGACGCAAGCACAATGCCTTTGATTTTATCTGGATGCTTTTTGGCAAAACTAGCAACGTCGACAGAACCCCTACTAAAACCGACCAAATAAGTTGGTAACGAGTTACGTTTTCTGAGTTCGCCGACAAATTTTAGGATTCTTTTGCCCGTTTCTTGCTAGCCCTGAATTGATAATTTGCTCTTTCGGTTTCGGACCAATTAGGAAACAAATAGTAATTTAAATTTGAGTTTGTAAAAATTAATTTCTGGGTAACTAAAAAATTTTTACTTTTGGCTTTTTTATTCTCATATGAATGGATGGGAAGTTTCGAAACATTTTCAAAATTTAGCTCTAAGCTATTTGCCCAAACTGACCCATTGACCAGTACTGCAACTGCAATGGAAATAATTACTCGCATAATACTTAAAGTTCCTACCTAACTCTAGATTTACACTTCGCACTTAAACTACGCCTAAGATTCAATTAACAGTTCTTCTCAATATTTACATCTAATCAATGATAGCTTTGCGCTTTGTCACAGGTTCACTCTTTGTTATTAGACTTTTTTCCATCAAAGCTTCAATCTGCTTTAAACGATCTTGGTTAGATATTTTTTTTCTACTATTAAAGCTACCTCTCTTGGCATTTTTGAGTTTATTCTTTTCCCATACACCCTCTATAATCTTGCCATTGGCCCGGATATAAATTCCTTGTCCATTGAATTTATCATCTCTAAATTCACCAACGTATTTGTTTCCATTCGCATGGGTGTAAGAGCCTAGTCCGTGTTTTTTATCTTCCTTTATTTCACCAACGTATTCATCTCCATCTGCAAAAATTATAATGAAGTATCCGTTCTTTTTGTCATTGTTAAATTCACCGACGTATTTGTCACCATTAGTAAAAGTAATGGCACCTTGTCCATTAAATTTGCTATCTTTAAATTCGCCGACGTATTTATCACCATTGGCAAAAAAATAGGTGCCTTGTCCGTTGGATCTTTCATCCTTAAATTCACCAATGTATTTGTCTCCTGCCGATGGATGTGGTGCTTCAAACATCAGGGTTCCCTCTCCGTGTGGGCTACCATCGACAATAATTCCTTGATACTTCTGGCCACTAGATAAATAGTAAACACCTCGACAGTTTGTCCAAATTGGAGCGTTTAATGTAATCTTTGGGCAAGGAGGAAAGCTTTCACTCTTTCCACTCCAAACTGTCGTCATGAATTCTGTCTGGCACCCAGCAATCACAATAAAGAAAGAAAATGTTAGGCAAACTAAGGCGGTTTGATAATTCATTTTAAGACTATAGCATATAGTAAGAAAACGGCTCCCACTGTAGGTTATCCCCGCCGTATCATTCTATAAATGCCCACAGCCCATACGCCATCTAATTACAAAGAACATAAAGATCATTTTCAAAAAACTTTACAAGCATAGGGTGTACATCTTTTCCACATTGCAACCACTTCAAAAAGTGTACCCTTGATGTACCCTACTTCAGATATATAAAAAATTATCAATATTTTCAATAGTTTATATGAGTGATGGCGGGCAGTGAGGGATTCGAACCCTCAATGAGCGTTAACCCATACTCCCTTAGCAGGGGAGCGCCTTCAGCCACTCGGCCAACTGCCCGTCAAGTTTGTATAGACTTCTACACCCCAGAGAACAAGGGCTTTTGAAAAGTCAATCTTGAAAAAATTAAGCGAAAGAAAGCCCTCCGCATACCCTGAACATGCCATTACAGGCCCCCAAAAAGGGAGGGGGTTAAAAGGGGGTTTTTTCATTTTTTGTACTGTTGAGGAGAAAAAACATGAAAGTACCTATAGGCTATGAAATCAGCATCAACTGCGGCATCTATATATTTCAAGGGAAAAAGGTGCTTCAATTCTAGTCCAAAGGCTAAGTGATGCATTGTTTGCATCGCACCAGGTTAAAAAAAACAGTATTCAGCGTCATTAACACCTGATCTATTTCAATGCAATAACGCTTTCGAATACAAATTTATGCTTCACAACTTACCTTTTGGTATTCGTCGTCTTTATCAAGCAAACGCTTGTGGGGTGGAGCCTACTCAAGTTATTGAAGAAGTTTACCGCCGAACTGATAAAGTAGTTAACCCTGAGTTTTTTTATTTACATTGGTCGCTATTTTTTTAAAGCTGAGCGTTCAAACAGATTTTTGAATAACAACTTCGGAAAGATACTTTGAATCTTCTTATTCACCCTGGTTTCGTGAAAACCGCGACGAAATACTCACAGGGCATTTTTGCGTCACACGAAGAAATTCTTTCAATAGCGAAATGTCACAAATCCAAATATTATTCCGAGGAGTTGCGCTTTTTTCAGGACAGGCTTTTTGAACCCCCACTCCCTAAATTACAGGGCTACAATCCTCATAACTCCACGCAGAGAATCGACAACTATGCAAAGCTAATAGTTGAAGAAATTGAAAAATCTAACTTACAGAATTTAGTCCTAAGTGACGAAGCGATCCTAGCATATGGCGTCTACAATGCAGAATTAAACCAATTTCTTCTGGCCCGGTTAATTAAGCGCATCGAAGAAATTGGCGCGTTTTCCTTTCACAGTAAAACGCTACTTTTGACCATACGTGAACAATCATCATGGCTGCAATCCCATTTTGCCTATCAGTATATACACTGGAGTAAATATGCTAAAAACGAAAACCAACTGATTAAAATGTTAAGAAATGATCCTTTCAAAGGCCCCTTCGGAACAATTTGGTATGATGAAATCTCTCTGACACTTGAGCAGTTCTTCCCTGAATTTGACATCAATATACTGCCATACGAACACCTTGAATCCAACGAGCAATTTTTTGTTGACTCCCTCTTTCAAGGGCTCATTACAACTAATCCAGCGGCACCCTCTTTACCAGTGAATATTAATTCCATTAAAATCAATGAAAGCAGAAAAAATTTTGTTAGGAAACCGACAATCCTATCTTATTTGATCTGGCAGGTGGATTTTATTGGACATCTCCATAAGTATATCCGGGTAACGAGCCTATTGAACATAATCTCTGAAAATAAAAAAATGCACGCACGGAAAATCATAAAAAAAATCCAGCCAAAAATTTTATACAAGAATAACGAGGCACTTCATTTCAGCGATGAGACAAACACGATCATTAGAGAAACTTACTCAGAGTCAAATATGAATCTTAACAAAAGATATGGGCTGGGCCTTGATAAACTCGGTTACGGCACATAAAATTGGGCTGAATTTAAAATCATCTTTGGCTTGGTAGGAGAGCCTCTTTTAACTCCGTTAGAATTTAAAGCACTACAGGATTATTTGGTTATTGCCGGCTATCTCAGTCACTGCCAAATTTTAGACTGATAAAAAATCAATAAAAACATAATTAACACTAAAGCCAGAAAGAGCCAAAGAAATGCTCAGAAGGTGCAAAATTACAAATATTTTGCAAAAAACAGGTGGGGGGAGGATGGGAAAAAGTTCATGTTTTGTTATGAAAGAGTAAAAAAAATTGTTTAGTAATTTTTTAAATATAAAAATTTCTCTATTAAAATATTGTTTTCGTTATTGAGTGATGCCGATATTTTAAATAAGTAACTTTATGATTTAGAGGACGGAAGATTGAAAGATAGCCCTCGCACAGAATTGGATATGGGTCTTGGGCACCACAAGGCCGGGCGCCTGGCAAAGGCAGAGGGTATTTACAGGAAAATACTGAGCACCAATCCAAAAAATGCAGAGGCCCTACACCTAATGGGGTTAGCTGCTCATCATGGTGGCCGAAACGAACAAGCTGCCGAGTTTATTACCAATGCCATCAGCAATGACCAAGGCAATGTCAAATATTATAATAACCTCGGTATTGTTTATCTTGCTCTCGACAAGAATTCAAATGCCTCAAAATGCTTCAGAGATGCAATTGAGATAGACCCGAATTCAACTAATGCTTATTTTAACCTCGGGCTAATAATGGCCGCCCGCGAAGACTACGAGGAAGCCTTAAAATTATTTCGCCAAGCCATTATCCTTGACCCTGAATTTGCCGACGCACATTACAACCTCAGTCTAGCTCTAACAAAATGTGGCTATATTGAGGAGGTCGTTCACAGCTACCAAAAGGTCCTAGCCATCCAACCCAATTATACAGATGCGTGGTACGGCTTGAAAAATGCCTTAAAGGCACTGCTCTTTTCTAACTCTAAGCAGAACAAAAAGGGTACACTATATCATGAGGGGTTCAGCCCTGCCGCTCGAGCAACCTTAGACTTTGTACTCCTTGAATATTTTCTGGATAGTTTTGAACCACATAAGTCTGAGGAAAGCTTCCGAAGAGCTATAGCGGCTTTACCTCCTAAAATAGACGAAGAGATCGCAATACTCGAAAAAGACCGTGTACCCAGTAATCCTCCCCTACTTCCAGACAAACTAGTTGCACTGTTTAGTTTCGGACGTAGTGGAACAGGATTGCTACATAGCCTAATCGATGGACACCCTGAGATTTCAACTCTACCAAGCATTTACCTTCAAGGCTACTTCAACCAGGGCGTTTGGAGCAAAATGGCGGCTAAAGGTTGGCGGGGACTTCCTGAGCAATTTGTGGAGGATTTTGCTGTTTTGTTTGACGCTAATTCCCCTTATCCCATTCCAAGTAGAAAAACTGACAATACTTCTTTTTTAGGGAAAAAAGAAGGAATGGCCAATGTTGGAGTAAACCGCAACGAATCACTTTCGTTGGACAAGGGTGCCTTCTGTAACGAGGCCCATCGACTGCTAGAAGCACATGATAAAATCAACCCAAAATCATTTCTTATGGTCATACACGCGGCGTTTGAGAAGGTCCTGAAAACTAATACTGAAAAGAAAACCGTCTTCTACCATATCCACTGTCCTGAAAATTTTACCAAACTAAATTTCCTACGCCATGTGCCAGATGCTCGGTTAGTGATGATGATTCGCGAGCCCGTCCAAAGCTGTGAATCTTGGATTCATGTTCTTTTCAAAGAAAATAATTATACCCAATTAATCTACCGTATTATTGGTATGTTGTTTGCCATAGACCAAATTGCATTTCGCACACAGGATTCTATTGGAGTTCGTCTAGAGGATATAAAAAAACAGCCGAAAGAAACCATGCAGGCTCTTTGCTCCTGGCTAGGTGTTGGTGAGGCTCAAAGCCTCTATCATATGACCGCCCAAGGAAAGAAATGGTGGGGCGATCCGTCAAGCCCTGATTATAATGAAAACAAAGAAATGTCACCATTTGGCAAATCTTCCATCAAGCGCTCAGTCGGCGCTATATTTAGTGAAAAAGATCAGCTTATTTTACAAACGCTTTTTTATCCCTTTTCAGTACGCTTTAATTACAGAGAACCAGATCAAGTAGAGTTTGAGAAAAATCTCAAAGAAATACGTCCAATGTTTGATGATATGTTCGATTTTGAAAGGAAGTTGGTGGAAAAAACAAAAATCGATCCGGCTGAATTTAAAAGTAGCATTGGCTACGTTCTGCTCCGTGCAAGCCTAACGGATCGTTGGAGAGTTTTATGCGAGTTTAAGGATTACCCTAATATGATTTCTCCACTTTATGTCGTTTCAGAATGAAACAACAAAATAAGATAGCATATTTGCAATAAATGCGATCTTTTGAGTTAATATATTTATATATTAGGCTTTAACACCTGCTATGGTGCATATAGGTTTAAATAGCGTCGCTTTTTTCTTAATCAAAACAGACCACCAAAACACGACCCGCTCGGATTTTCCAGCTATTCTGGGCGGAATTCAAGCTAATTATAACAAGTGTGAACTTTGTTGCGAAGCATATGAAAGTAAAAATGCTGCATCTGCACCACTTTAGTTATGTTCTCTTTTTATCGGCATGGGGAATTTTCATACCCCTTACGATAGCCGGCCGAGTTGAGAGCTTATCAAACCATCTTTTCACAGCTGGAAAATCATTCAGATCAACCTCATGCCAATCATATCTAGCAATCCATGGATAGGTTGCAATATCAGCAATAGTATAGCAAGCGCCAGCTAGGAACTCCGTTTCGCTCAAGCGCCCATTCAGGACGCCATACAGACGTCTGGTTTCATCAAGGTAACGTTTCTTTGCATATGGTACGTCTTCCTTAGCAAACCGTAAATAGTGATGGGCCTGCCCAAACATCGGCCCAACTCCTCCCATTTGAAGCATAAGCCATTGCATCACCTGATAGCGCGGCTGGTTTTCTCTAGGCAACAGATCACTGCCTGTTTTTTCAGCAAGATATATCAAAATTGCAGCAGATTCAAAAACAGTAAGTGGTTCACCGTCAGGTCCATCATTATCGACTATTGCAGGAATTTTTGAATTCGGATTAACGGCAATGAAATTATCAGAAAACTGAACACCCTTACCTATATCGATTGGTTGGCTACAATACTGCAACTCCAGCTCTTCCAGCATAATAGATATTTTACGCCCATTTGGTGTGGCCCAGGTGTAGAGGTCAATCATTTGTCTTATAGCCTTTATTTTTATCTTCTCCATTTTTGAACATTTAATGTTACCCACTACAACACTTGATACAATAGGTTTAGAGACTGTGAATTCAACACTGGCACTTAGGCATAGCTAATTGTGATTTAGATCCAAGCACTACAAATCCATCTCACTGAAGTGGAAGGAATTTTCTTGGGTATCAATCTCCCACCCAAAATCTATTGAGAGGATTCTAAAGTTTTAGTACATCAAAATTTTTTCAATTGCTGCCATTGATGTAGCTATTCATGCGCCATTTATATATATGACTTATGCTGACAAAACCCGCTCCAAAAGATCAAGTCGATCTTGTCCCCAAAACGGCTCGCCATCAACCACATATGTGGGCGCCCCAAAGACTTCTGCTTCGTTAGCACGTGTACAGTTGATTTCCAGTAATTTGTTCGCCTCTTCACCAAGAGACTCCTCGTATAGCGCTTCACCGTCAAAGCCATAATCATTAACTATCTCAATCAAAGTGGCTCTGTCTGTAATATTACGTTCTTCATGCCAGACAGCACTCATGAACGCCAAAGATAATTTTGAGACATCTCCTCCATCACGCTTAATCAATATGGCAATCTTCGCTGAAGGACCATCATCAACTGGAAAATATTTAGGCTCAATATTAATTTTAATACCCAGAACTGTAGGCCAGCGTCTCAGCTCCCACATACGATAGGCTTGGCGTTGCGGTGCGCGTTTTCCTAGAGGAAGCCCACCAGAAACAGGGAAAACCTTAGCAAGTGTCAACGGCACAAAATCAATTCCAGCTCCATGTCTTTTAGCCATATCTAGGAAACGTTGGTGACCCAAATACGTCCAAGGTGAAACATGACTGTAAAAGTAATTTATTCTCATTTTAACTTATCTCTAAGCATTTGGTTGACTAGAGGCGGATTGGCTTTACCTTGTGTCGCCTTCATAACCTGCCCAACAAACCAGCCAGCTATTTTCTCGTTGCCAGATTTGTACTGTAGGACCTGCTCAGGGCTTTTTGAAATCACTTCATCAATAGCCGCCTCAATGGCTTCCGAATCGGTAATCTGCTTCAAGCCCTTTTCTTCAACGATAACGTCAGCCTCTTTACCTTCATTGACCATGATCTCAAACACGTCTTTAGCTATACGGCTCGAAATTGTGTCGTCTTTCAAGAGATCCAGCAGCTTGCTTAAACTTTCAGCAGAAACTGGGCTCTCGGCGATACCAACGCTCTTTTCTTTCAATACTGCAAATAAATTACTAATTACCCAATTTGCAGCTAGCTTTGGATCATGGCCTTTGGCTAATTTTTCATAATATTGTGCAGTATCGCACTCAGCGACCAAAACACCTGCATCATATGATGAAAGACCAAAGTTATCCATATATCGGTCCTTGCGCGCATCGGGAAGTTCCGGAATCGTCGCCTTAATGTTGTCTACATATTCCTGTGTCAGTTCCAGAGGCAACAAGTCTGGGTCAGGAAAATACCTGTAATCATGGGCGTACTCTTTCGAACGCATTGAGCGGGTCTCGCCTATCACCGAATCAAACAACCGAGTTTCCTGCACCACCTCACCACCGTCTTCATAGACGTCGATCTGTCGCCGAGCCTCTATCTCAACCGCCTGCATGGCAAAGCGAACAGAATTGACGTTCTTGACCTCAGCTCTATTGCGAAGCTTGGCCTCACCAACTCTTCGAACAGAAACATTGACATCACATCGCATGGAACCCTCATCCATGTTTCCATCACATGTTCCCAAATAACGCACTATTGAACGAAGCTTACGCAAATAAGCACCAACATCCTCAGGGCTACGAAGGTCTGGGCGGGAGACTATTTCCATGAGCCCTGTGCCGGATCGATTTAAATCTATGAAAGAACGCTTAGGGTCCTGATCATGCATGGATTTACCAGCATCCTGCTCCATGTGTAGCCTCTCGACGCCAACTTCGCGGGTAGTACCGTCCTCAAGGTCAAGGATCACCGTCCCCTCACCAACAATGGGATGATAAAGCTGAGAGATCTGGTAGCCCTGAGGCAGGTCGGCATAAAAGTAGTTTTTTCGGTCAAACACTGAAGTCAGATTTATTTTTGCATTTAGCCCAAGCCCTGTTCGCACAGACTGCTCAACACAGTATTTGTTGATAACGGGCAACATGCCGGGCATAGCGGCGTCAACTAGTGAAACGTGCGTATTAGGTTCAGCTCCAAATGATGTCTCAGAACCTGAAAACAACTTTGACTCAGATAGTATCTGAGCATGAACTTCAAGTCCGACAACAATTTCCCAGTCCCCTGTCTCACCTTCAATAATATATGACATTATTAACCCTTCTTGACCGGTATTGCATCAAAACCCACTGCTGTTTCGAGCACTTCAGCCGCGCGCAATACGGTCTCTTCATCAAACGGTCTTCCAATCAGTTGAAGGCCTAATGGCAGGCCATCGGCGTTCAGGCCGGCAGGCACAGAAATTGCCGGCATTCCTGCAAGTGATGATGGAACCGTAAAGACATCATTCTGATACATTGTAATGGGATCATCTTGTTTTTCGCCAATGGCAAAAGCGGCGCTAGGTGCAGTTGGCGTCAACAGCACATCAACATTTTCAAAAGCATTCATGAAATCTTGCGAGATCAATCGGCGTACCTTTTGCGCCTTGCGATAATAAGCATCATAAAACCCTGCTGAAAGCACGTAAGCACCAATCAATATTCGGCGCTGGACCTCAGCGCCAAAACCTTCTCCACGAGTTTTGGCATACATGTCATCTAAACTATTACCTTCAACACGTAGGCCAAAGCGCACCCCGTCATAGCGAGCCAGATTAGCCGAAGCTTCAGCAGGGGCTATTATATAGTACACCGGCAAAGCATGTTGAGTATTCGGCAAGGATACATCAATTATAGTGGCTCCCGCCTCTTTCATCATCTCAATACCTTTGGTCCAAAGAGAATCAATTTCAGGAGGCATGCCATCCATACGATATTCTCTAGGGATTCCAACTTTAAGGCCTTTGATGTCGCTACAAAGAACAGCTTCAAAGTCAGGAACATCTGCAGGGGCAGATGTGGAATCTTTTACATCGTGTCCGGCCATAGCACTCAGCATGATAGCGGCATCACGCACCGTACGTGTCATGGGGCCTGCCTGATCAAGTGAAGAAGCAAAGGCAATTATGCCCCAACGTGAACAACGGCCATAAGTTGGCTTTAATCCAACGATGCCCGTGAAGGAAGCAGGCTGGCGAATCGAGCCCCCCGTATCGGTTCCGGTCGCACCGAGAGCCAAACGTCCTGCAACGGCAGCAGCTGATCCACCTGACGACCCTCCCGGCACAAGATCCTTGCCGTCTTTACCCTTCCAAGGGTTTATTACATTGCCATAGTAGCTGGTGATATTAGCCGAACCCATGGCGAATTCATCAAGGTTAGTTTTACCCAACATCAACGCCCCAGACTTTAATAGGTTTTCAGACACAGTTGATTCGTAGGGCGGAACAAATCCATCAAGAATATGAGATCCCGCCGTTGTCAAAACCCCTTCTGTACAGAAAAGGTCTTTCACAGCAATCGGGATGCCATCCATAGAACCGACAGTATTTCCACCCGCGCGACGAGCATCGGATTCTTTAGCGCGTTGAAGTGCAATGTCAGGTGTTTCTGTAATAAAGGCGTTTAGACCTCTGGACCCTTCAATGTTGCTGATGTATCTCTTTACCAATTCAACTGCAGTAAAATCACCAGCTTTCAGGCCATCACGAGCAGTTGCTATGGTCAAGTCAGTCAAGTCAGTCATCTCTTTACCCTCCCCTTATTCAATAACTTTGGGAACGGCGAAATAGCCATCTTCTACTTCTGGTCCATTTGCCAAAATCTTGTTGCGACAATCGCCATCTGTAATTTTATCTTCACGCAAGGGCAAGGTCACATCGATAACACTGGCCAAAGGCTCAACACCATCAGTGTTTACGCTATTTAGCTGCTCAACCCAGTCCATTATGGATGAAAGTTCCTTTGTTAGGTGATCAAGATTGTCATCTGGCACTTTGATTCTAGCCAGATTTGCGATATTTTTAATGGTTTCTTTATCCAGCGACATTTAAGTCTATACCTTGTATAGTTGTTCACATAAATTTGGCGCGGAAGGTAACATCCGCTTAAGCAAGGCGCAAGCAGCCATAGAATTCTATAAACCGCCCTCAAATTGAGCTTTATGGATTTGCTTCCAAACTTCTTCTCCCCAAGCGCCTGGGGCTATTTCGACAGCAGCTTTGAGTGCCTCAGCGACTGAGTTTGCAGGTCGTTCTTTTTCTTTAGGTATTTTTGCCAGATCCTTGAGGGAAATTCCGACAAAGACTACCTTCTTATCCTTTAGCATGTAATCAAAGATTGTTGAAAAAATTTCATCATAGCCTTTCTCAACTTCCATTAAATCAATGCTTATCTGGAACACGGGGTCGCGGGTCAGGTGGAATGGAACTTCACCTATAAACATTGCTGCCAATAAACTAAAAAACTGTCCCCTGACGTTGCAGCGATAGGTGATATCATAATCTGAGAAAACGTAGTTTTTTCCTTCAACTATATTTTTACTGTGAAAATTAAAGGTGTACCCACACTGTGTATACTCGTCAATAACCACGGATCCGGAAATACTCTTTTTTAAGCTGCCGTCAATTTTGGGCAACAAGATTGGCTCGTACACAAAGCCGTAATCAGTTCCATTTTTTTGGATCGCCATCCAACCCGCACCTTTTTTTGCGCGCCCAACGACCTGCACCTCTTCCCCAGATTTCAACTCTCCCAGTTTCTTGGACTCAGTCATTGGTCCTAAACGCACATTAGCCTTTTTCGTGACAAGAAAGGTTCCTTTTTCAGCAAAAACATCTATACCCAAAAAATTTAAATCTTCGGCTTTAGAATGCTCTACTGCCATCATCAGAGCCACAAAAAAGACAATTGTGGTAATGCAGCGCGTACGTATCATCAGTTTTTATACGTCCAATTCATACAATCAGCTAAATTACTGGAACAATTAATTAATAATAACCAATTGGGCCATCTCTCACTAGCGTCTTTTTCGGTGGCGAAAATCAGATTGATGATTACTGTATCCTACGAAGCCATTAAAAGCTGGAAGGATCACTAACATGGCAGAAGTTATACTTGCCAAAATAGCCAAATCTCGTAAGCCTGAAAGTCGCTTGATGGGCCTGGATTTAGGCTCAAAGACCATTGGCCTAGCTTTAAGTGACGTATCTTTAATGATTGCCTCTCCACTTGGAACCATCAAACGCACAAAATTCACTCACGATGTTGAAACACTTGAAGCTCTGATTGATGAACATGACGTTGGGGGCTTTATCCTTGGGTTACCTCTTAATATGGACGGGTCAGAAGGCCCTCGTTGCCAGTCAACTCGGCAGTTTGCCATAAACCTGCTAGAACGACGAGACATCCCCCTTGCCTTCTGGGATGAACGGTTATCTACAGTTGCAGTAGAACGGATACTGATCGACGAAATTGATATGACCCGAAAGCGCCGTGCCAAAGTCATAGACAAAGCTGCTGCCACCTATATTCTGCAAGGCGCCCTTGACGCCTTATGATTCTTATTTCATCAATCCTGACAACTGCTTTATTTAAAGATCAAACTTGGATACAATCTAAAGAAAGGAACCCTAGTCTTCAATTCCGTCTGGTTGCCAGCTAAAAAAAATTTCTTAAATTAACAGCAGTCAAAATAAAGTGGTTAAAACTGCAACTTGCGCTTTTAGAAAAGCCTCCCTATTGTGCCGTTTTATGAGTGAGTTTGCGTCAGGTAAAATTCGTTTTCCACATAGTCATCTTCTAGGAATAGAGGGACTGACATCTAATGTTATTTCTCTACTTCTAGACTGCGCTGAAAATTTCGTAGAACACAATAGACAAACTGACAACAAATTGTCTTCCTTGAGCGGCCGGACAATCATCAATCTTTTTTTTGAAGAATCAACGCGCACCCGAACATCTTTTGAGTTAGCCGCAAAGCAATTGGGCGCTAACGTTATCAATATGTCAGTGGCAACCAGTTCGGTCAAAAAAGGCGAAACCCTGATTGATACAGCAATGACACTCAATGCCATGCACCCAGACGTTCTGGTGGTTCGACATAGTGAATCTGGTGCAGTAAAATTGTTATCAGAGAAGGTCAACTGTGCTGTCATAAATGCAGGTGACGGTCGGCACGAACACCCCACCCAAGCGCTTCTGGACGCCTTGACCATTCGTCGTCGTAAAGGTCACATATCTGGTTTACTTGTTGCAATTTGTGGTGACATTGCACATTCCCGCGTTGCTCGCTCAAACATTCACCTTCTTAATGCCATGGGAGCACAGGTCAGACTGATCGCACCAAAGACCCTAATACCGTCAAGCATTGCTAAAATGGGGGTGGAGGTATTCAATAATATGGAGGAAGGCTTGCAGGACTGTGACATTGTCATGATGCTTCGTCTGCAGAGCGAACGTATGAGTAGTGGGTTTTTTCCCTCAATCCGAGAGTACTTTCACTTCTTCGGACTAGATTATAAAAAACTCGCCAATGCCAAGGATGACGCCCTAATTATGCATCCGGGCCCTATGAACCGAGGTGTTGAAATTGCTTCGGAAGTAGCTGACGACCTCGGACGTTCTGCCATTCGAGAGCAAGTAGAAATGGGCGTTGCGGTTCGTATGGCCTGCTTGGAATTATTGACGGCTATTTCGACCAAAGGAAATGGAACATGAGTCGCGTTGCCTATGTAAATGCCCGACTGCTTGATCCAGCCAGTGGCTTAGACAGCCCGGGCACTTTACTTTGTGACGGCGAATTAGTCAGTGATTTTGGCCCTGAACTTTTTAAGGATGGTGTACCGGAAGGCACCAATGTTGTTGATTGCAAGGGTTTCTGCTTAATGCCAGGGCTTGTCGACATGCGGGTTCAGTTGCGAGAACCAGGCGAAGAATACAAAGGCACCCTAGAATCTGCCGGACGAACCGCATCTGCGGGCGGTGTCACATCCATGGTCTGCCTGCCTAACACCAACCCAGTCATCGACGACATGTCTGTTTTAGAATTTGTTGCGCGGCGTGCCCGCAAATTGGGACTTGCTAAGGTCCATTCCTACGGAGCAGTCACAAAGGGGTTAGAGGGCAAAGAGCTTGCTGAAATTGGCCTGCTATGGAATTCTGGTGCATTGGCCTTTACGGATGGCATTAAACCTGTCAGCGATGCTCGGATCTTGGGCCAGGCTCTGAGCTACGCCTCTAACTTTGGGCAAATGATAATTCAACATGCCGAGGAACCAAGTCTGGCCCGAGGTGGCGTCATGAATTCTGGCGAGACTGCTACCCGGCTCGGCCTATCAGGAATTCCACGAGAAGCCGAAATTATTATGGTCGAGCGAGACATCCGTCTAGCTGAAATGACTCGCGGACGCTTGCACTTCGCTCATCTGTCTACATCCGACTCTATTGATGTTGTCAGAAAGGCTAAGGCCCGCGGCTTAAACATCACCTGTGATACTGCACCACCTTATTTTGCTTTAAGTGAAATCGCAGTTGGAGACTACAGGACCTTCGCTAAGCTATCTCCACCACTGCGTACGGATAGTGATAGGCTGGCAGTAATTGAGGGACTTAAGGACGGCACGATAGATACTATTGCGTCAGACCATGCGCCTCACGATGAAGAGTCTAAACGCCTTCCTTTTGCAAATGCAGCCTTTGGGGGTGTTGGGCTGGAAACACTTCTAGCTGTAACCTTGGAGCTTTTTCACAACGGACACCTTGATCTTCTGAGCACCCTAAAGCTGATCACAAGTGCGCCATCGGAGCTACTGGGACTTAAAGCGGGACGACTGAAAAAAGGGTCCCCTGCTGATCTCACGCTAATTGATATAAATCGCGGCTGGAAAGTTGACGCAGACGCTATGCAGAGTATCTCAAAAAATTCACCCTTCGACGGCCGACCGGTTCAGGGTTCAGTACTTATGACCATCATTGATGGCCGCGTAGTGTTTGAGCATAAAGCTTAAAGCATGGCAATCGATATAGCCCCTGTTCACTTTATTGCAATTATTTGCGGCTACATATTTGGCTCAATCCCTTTCGGGTTGGTAATAACCCGTCTCACGGGACAAGGTGACGTACGCAAAATCGGGTCAGGTAACATCGGCGCAACAAATGTCTTAAGAACTGGTAACAAAAGGCTGGCCTTGGCGACCCTTCTACTAGATTCTAGTAAAGGTGCCGCCGCTGCAATGTTACTTGGCTCCTTTGATCCATTAGCTGGCCTCATTGGTGGCGGCTTAGCCGTAATTGGACATAACTTTCCTATCTGGCTTAAATTTGTTGGAGGTAAAGGCGTTGCGACAACACTAGGCGTGCTGATCGCCCTTGCTTGGCCTGTGGGCATAGCCGCTTGTATAACATGGATATTAATTGCCTTTCTTTTTCGTATTTCATCCCTGGCTGCACTGGTCGCATTGTCAATATCACCTTTTTACGCCTGGTGGCTTGCTGATGATCTTGGGCTCACAGCCCTTGCCACCCTTCTAGCCGTCCTTTCATTGCTCCGCCATCATGAAAATATTGTCCGCTTGATGAATGGTCAGGAATCAAGAATTGGGAATGGATAAAGATCACAAAGTAGATTTGTTAATGTCACTAAATTTATCAGAATTATTCATTTACGAACAGTATTGTTAATTAATTTCGTAAATGAAGAAAGTTAATTAGTTACAGCTAGAACATAGAAAAATCGTTGAACTAACTACTTTTTTTAATGACAAAGATTTGCGGCCTCAAAAGTCTATTACTTGCCAACTAACCCAGCAAAAAAATTGCTTCAGAGAATTTAGTCAAACATAGAGTAAAATACGACATACAATCACAGATTCTAGCACCTTGAGCAGATCTGCCATTGTTGGTTGCGTTGGTCAACGTCTTAAAACAGTACAACAGCCAATGGATTCGATCAGGCGCTATTTTGGCTCAGTCGGCCAGAAATGTTTTTAAAGCTCAAGGCAAGCCTCGGCAGGGCTGCGTGAAAAATCTTGAACCTATTGAAATAGCTTGAAATTTTTCCCTTTCTTAGGATAAAAAACATCAAAAGACCTAACAGAAGATTAAATAAAGTCAGGGCGCAGTGTCTGTTTGTGTTGACGAATTCATTCGCAACTGCCAATTGTCCCATATCATAATGTTGACGGTGCTATTGAAAAAGAGTTTTGCAGTACGATTTAAAACACCTCAACAACAGGACGTAATTTATTCTTAACGTAGTCCGAAAGCAGCAAAAGTATATGAACGTCGTTATCGTCGAGTCACCGGCTAAAGCAAAAACCATCAACAAGTATCTTGGTTCCGATTACACGGTTCTGGCAAGCTATGGCCATGTGCGCGATCTACCGTCAAAGAACGGGTCTGTGAGACCTGAAGACGACTTTGCCATGGACTGGGAAGTAGATGCACGCTCACAAAAGCAAATTAAAGAAATCACTGCGGCCGTTAAAGGCGCCGCCCAACTGTATCTTGCCACAGACCCCGACCGTGAAGGCGAAGCAATCTCATGGCATGTACTAGATGTTTTGAAGAAGAAGAAAGTACTGAAAGACATTGAGGTCAAACGTGTTGTTTTCAATGAAATTACCAAGAGCGCTATAATTAAAGCCTTCGATCATCCACGCGACCTGGATATGCCCCTAGTAAACGCATATCTAGCAAGGCGTGCGCTAGATTACTTAGTCGGCTTCACTTTGTCACCTGTACTGTGGCGCAAGTTACCTGGCTCGCGTTCCGCCGGGCGTGTGCAATCTGTTGCTTTGCGCTTGATTTGCGAGCGCGAAACAGAAATTGAAGCATTCAAGCCAGTTGAGTATTGGTCAATTAAAGCCGGGTTCAACACCCCCATTAAAGCTCCCTTCAAGGCCATGCTGACCCATTTTAAAGGCGATAAGTTGGACAAAATGTCCATTACCAATGAAGAGCATGCCACGAGCTGCGTAAAAGTGATTGAAAATTCAAATTTTACTGTCACCAAGGTTGAACGCAAGCAATCTCGGCGCAACCCATCGGCTCCTTTCACCACATCGACGTTACAGCAAGAAGCTTCACGTAAACTTTACTTCGCAACTAAACGCACCATGCAGGTCGCCCAGCGTTTATATGAAGGCTTTAACATAAATGGAGAAATTGTCGGTCTCATTACGTATATGCGCACGGATGGTGTGTTTATCTCTAACGAGGCTATCAATTCAATTCGTTCTATCGTTGGGAATGATTACGGTGCAGAATATGTGCCCGAGAGTCCACGCATCTATAAATCTAAGGCTAAAAATGCACAGGAAGCCCACGAAGCCATCCGTCCTACTGACCTTAGCCGCAATCCCAAAGATGTGGAACAGTATCTAGATGAAGACCAGCGCAAACTATATGAGTTGATCTGGAAACGCACCGTTTCTAGCCAGATGGAAGCTGCCGTTATGGATCAGGTTGCTGCCGATATCACCTCATCAGATCAGCAAACAATATTGCGTTCTACTGGTTCTGTCATTGCTTTTGATGGCTTTCTGAAAGTCTATCAGGAAGCCAATGGTGATGATGATAGAGACCGTATTCTGCCTGACCTGAAGAATGGCGATATCCTCGAGCGCACCTCTGTCGACCCTGAACAACACTTCACACAACCGCTACCCCGCTACTCTGAAGCCTCTTTAGTTAAAACTATGGAAGAACTTGGTATTGGCAGGCCATCAACTTATTCATCTATTATATCAGTCCTTCAAGACCGTAATTACGTGATATTAGACAAACGACGTTTCCAGCCTGATGATCGTGGCCGTCTGGTCACAGCCTTCCTAACTAGCTTTTTTACCAAGTACGTAGAATATAATTTCACAGCCGAACTGGAAGAAAAGCTGGATGATATTTCTGGCGGACGCATTGAGTGGAAAGACGTCCTTCGTGATTTCTGGAACCCCTTCTCGAAGGCAGTTGATGACACCAAGGAGTTGCGTGTACGCGAAGTTTTGGACTCATTGAACGAGTTGCTTG
Organism: uncultured Rhodospirillales bacterium; assembly: GCA_938092065.1. Classification (GTDB taxonomy): domain Bacteria; phylum Pseudomonadota; class Alphaproteobacteria; order Rhodospirillales; family JABHCV01; genus JACNJU01. Next base: position 167,543 of record CALKND010000017.1, on the reverse strand, counting down.
GTCCTCATTTTTTTCACGATCCAGGTAATGGCAAGGACCCGCGCGCCTGTTCATCCTGCGAGGACGGTCAACTCAGTTTAAAATTGGGAAAGTTTGGCGCTTTCATTGGCTGCTCTAACTATTCCGATTGTCGATATACTCGACCCTTAATAGTAAACGAAGATGATGCTGATGGAATTGTTGATGCTGGTCCTCTAGTGTTAGGTAAAGACCCGATCACGCAACTGGAAATTTCTTTAAGAAAAGGACCTTATGGCACCTATGTACAGTTGGGTGAAGTCGAGGAAATAACTAAAGGCAAAAAGACAAAAAAAACTAAGCCAAAACGCGCTTCATTGCCACGCACATTGCCGCCTGCAGATGTTGATCTAGATAAAGCTTTGGGCCTGCTGGCCCTCCCACGTGATCTTGGCATTTGGCCCGAAACTGGTGATGTTATTCAGGCCGGTCTCGGACGCTTTGGTCCTTATTTGAAGTACAGCGGCTTATTCCTCTCTTTAAAAAACGATGACGATGTATTGACTATCGGTATCAATCGGGCCATTGATTTGATTGAAGCAGCCCCTAAAAAAGATCCCCCAAAAATTCTTGGTGATCATCCTAAAACCAAGAAACCTATCAGTATAAAAAGTGGCCGGTGGGGACCCTTTGTGTCTCATGGAGTAATTCGTGCCAATATTCCAAAGGGAGCAGATGCTGATAGCCTAACCCTGGAAGATGCTGTCGCCCTTGCAGATGCCAAAGAAACTAATGGCAAAGGAGGCAAAAAGAAGACTGCTAAAAAGAAAAAGCCGGCAAATAAAAAATCTCTCAAAAAAGATACACCTGCCGCAGGGGACTAGGAGCATTGGTAAAAACACATGCAAGGACCGTCCATTTTCCGACACGTGAGGAGATCATAAGCTTTATTGCTGATGCTCCAGGTAGGGTCGGCAAGCGCGAGATCGCCCGCGCTTACTCACTAAATAAAGAACAAAAAATAAAACTCAAAAAAATCCTTCAAGAATTAAAAAGCAACGGCCAGATTCAGCAGCAACATCGCCAACACTTTGCTGGGATTGGACGCCTTACACCAGTTGCCGTTGTCATTATAGTTGGTCCTGATGAAGACGGAGAAATTTGCGCTAAACCCGCGAGTTGGGATGGAGAAACAGAGCCACCGACTATTTTTATGTTACCTGAGAGTCGTGGCCAACCACCACTTGCGCCAGGTGAAAAGATTTTGGCCCGCCTCACCCACGTGGAGGACAAAGTATACGAAGGCAAGGTTATCCGTAAGATTGGCTCCGCTCCAAATAAACTTTTAGGTATCTACTCAGAGATTGAAGGGCAAGGTCGCCTGAAGTTGACAAACCGCAAAACCAAGGGCGAGTATTTTGTTGCAAAGAGCGATAGCCTTAATGCCGAAAGCGGTGACCTTGTCCGTGCCGAAGTGTTGGGTGGCCGCCGAATAGGCATGCGAATAGCCAGAGTAATTGAAATACTCACTAAAGACGGTGTTGACACATTCATCAGCCAGATTGCCATTCTTAATAACGAAATCCCAGTCGAATTTAGTAGCGAAGCCATTAATCTTGCTGATGCTGCTAAATCGGTACCTTTAGGCAACCGCGAGGATTTGCGCGAGATTCCATTGGTCACTGTTGACGGTGCTGATGCTAGGGATTTCGATGATGCTATATTTGCCGAGGTGGACACTAATAAAAACAATCCTGGTGGCTGGCATCTAATTGTCTCCATTGCGGATGTAGCCTTCTACGTGAGATCCGGTGATGCACTAGACCGAGATGCGCAGGAGCGGAGTAACTCCGTTTATTTCCCAGACAAGGTCGTACCAATGTTGCCGGAGGTTTTATCTAATGGCTGGTGTTCCTTGAAGCCCCATGAAGAGCGCCCTTGCATGGCAGCTCACATGTGGATCAATGCGGAAGGAGTCTTGATCAGGCATCGATTTGTACGCGGCTTAATGAAGTCCCATGCGCGTCTGACCTACGAACAGCTGCAGGATGCACATGACGGGAGTCCAGACGGAACTACCAAACTGTTGGGTCACGTCGTATCGCCACTGTATGGGGCTTATGAAGCCTTGAGCAAAGCTCGCCAAGAGCGCGGCGTTTTAGAACTGGAACTGCCAGAGCGACGAATTATTATTGGCAAAAACGGTCAGGTGGAACGTATTGAAACGCAAATGCGCTTCGACAGTCACAAATTGATTGAAGAATTCATGATCACAGCTAACGTCGCAGCGGCTGAAACCCTTGAGAAAAAACGTCAACCCTGCATGTACAGAATTCATGATGAACCCTCCATAGACAAAATAGAAGGCCTTCGCCAATTCCTCGATAGCCTCAATATACCTCTAGCTAAAGGTCAGGTGATCCGAGCCGAAACCCTTAACCGTATTCTCACCAAGGTCAAGAATACTGCCCATACAGATATGGTCAATGATGTAGTTCTCAGAAGCCAATCTCAGGCCGAATATGCACCGGACAACATAGGTCACTTCGGACTCTCGCTCAGACGGTATTGTCATTTTACGTCCCCCATCCGCCGTTACGCCGATTTACTTGTGCATCGGGCTTTGATCAGTGGCCTAGACTTGGGTGAAGGCTCTTTGGAGAAAAACCACAAGGACTTTTGCCGCCTTGGTGAAACTTTATCAAAAAATGAGCGCAGAGCATCAGCTGCCGAACGGGATGCAGTCGATCGTTTTTGTGCTTCTTATTTGTCAGAGAAAGTAGGTGCTTTTTTTAGTGGACGCATAAACGGTGTCGCCCGCTTTGGCTTGTTTGTTACGCTTGATGATACAGGTGCAGATGGATTGGTCCCAATACGGTCACTTGGAGACGACTACTTTATTCACGATGAAGGTCGTCACCTTTTGCGTGGTCGCAGCTCAAAGCAAATCTTCCGTTTGGGTGACAAAATCCAAGTAATGCTTATGGAGGCCGACCCGGTCTCAGGCTCTATGATCATGGATTTGATACACAGCACAGATTCAAAACCTTTAGCCAAAATAAACGCCAAGCTTAAGAGCAACACAATTAGGAAAAAAATCCCGTTAAAAAAGTCCAAATCAAAATCTAAGGCCGGACGAAGAAAAGCACGGATAAAATTTGGGAATTAGGTGACGCTGTTGTTAAAATCAGACACACTTCATTTTATGAAATTTGCAAACACCCGTTGGCTCACTCTAAAAATAACACTTGTAGTTTTGTTTGTTAGCGCCTGTACACAAAAACATCCCAAGGTGACTAATAATGACAACTACCCCATAACGCTGGCAAAGGAAGTCTTCTCAACAGGATTCAATAATATTTCGGAGCGTTATATAGAAATTGCCTCTCCTGCACAGTTCACAGTAGAGGGGCTAAAAGGTCTAGGGTCTATCGATCCAGCAATCACTTTTGCAGCAGTAGAAGGCGAAGTTATCCTCAAAGTGAACAACACAATTGCAGGTCGCCTTAGCACTCCGAAAACAAACGATGCCAATGGCTGGGCTGAATTAACAGTCAAGATGGTCTCCCTAGGGCGTCAAGTATCAGCGGAGATGAAAGAAGCTACGCCAGAAAAAATATATGAGGCAGTTTTTGACAGCATCCTCTCGAACCTCGACATTTATTCGCGCTATGCAGGGGCTAGTGAGGCTAAAAAGAATAGAGAAAAACGCGATGGCTTTGGAGGCATTGGAATTCGTTTTCGCATTATCAAGGACTTGCCAGAAGTAATTTGGGTAATGCCCAACACACCAGCCTTCAAGGCAGGGTTGAGATTAGGTGATCGAATGACCCATGCTGGCAGCGAGTCCCTCAGCGGCCTCAAACAAGTCCAGGTCACTGATAAATTGCGCGGCCCCATTGATTCCAATCTATCCCTTTCTATTGTCCGCAAAGGCGAAAGTAGCCAAGTTCTCTTTAAGATTAAACGCGCCCTCATAGTCATGGAATCGGTTTCCTATGAACATCACAAAGGCATAGTTTTCATTAAAATAAGGAGCTTCAATCAGAATACGGCCCGGGATACCCTAAACAAGCTAAAGAAAGCACATCAAAATTTAGGCAATGGGGTTAAGGGAATCGTCCTTGACATGCGTGGAAATTCGGGTGGTGTGCTAGGACAATCTATAAAAGTTGCAGATCTATTCTTAGCCAATGGACGGATTTCTGAAACTCGTGGACGTCATCCCGACAGCCTACAGTTTTATGATGCAAGTGGGCGTGATATGGCCTATGGGCGTCCAGTTGTTGTTCTTGTCGACGGAAAATCAGCATCTGCAGCTGAAGTCACCGCAGCTGCATTGCAGGATCAGGGCCGAGCAATTATCATAGGAACATCATCTTTTGGTAAAGGATCCGTGCAAACTGTCATTAGATTACCTAATGAGGGAGAAATTACTCTAACTTGGTCACGTTTAATTGCCCCTTCTGGCTATAAATTGCAAGGACTTGGCATCTTTCCCATGATTTGCACAAGTGGAATCGACGGCAACACTACAAATGGAGACTCAGTCATAAAAAAAGCCCTTGCCAATCAAACTAGGACCACGAAGATCTTAAAAGCTTGGAGAGACATAAGCTATTTAGACAAACAAAAACATAAGAAATTACGCTCTTTTTGCCCTCCAGAACGCCGGAAATATAAACTCGATAGTACTGTTGCTGAAACGATGTTGCATAACAAAGCCCTTTACACCCACACCTTAGACCTTTCATTAGAAGCCGTAGCAGCTCGATGACCTGCAAATAGTCTATCCATAGGCCTTGACAAGAGCCATGTGCATTGTAAGGTGCGCGCCCTAATGATTAATTTTATTTGTTAGTTGGACTATTACAATGGCAAAGCCTAGCACTATACTTATCAAACTAGTCAGTACTGCTGAGACAGGGTTCTATTACGTAACAAAAAAGAACCCCCGCAATTCGACTGAAAAGATGGAGTTCCGCAAGTACGACCCTGTTGTAAGAAAGCATGTAATTTTTAAAGAATCAAAAATCAAGTAAACGTAATTTTAATGCTTACCCAAGGAAACAAAAACCTTGAGGATTTTGACTTTATTATACAGATCCCCCAGTTTAAAGCTGATTAATAAAAGCTCATTTTAAGTATGTTTGATGTTTGTTTATATGTGCGTTATTGGTCACTATATGGTGTACATAGAAGATCTTTAATCAGAAGTAACTGAAAAACGGATATCTTCAAACACCGTGACCAAAACTGTCCTGATTGTTGAAAACAACAAATTAGACCTGAAGCTATTTAATGATACTCTTCAGGTTAACTTCCATGAAACAGTCAAACATTAGATTAACGTGAAGCCATTGGCCTTGCCCGAGAGCACTACCCTGACTTGATCATTATAGATATTCAATCGCGCGGCATTTCGGGCTTGGAGTTTCCAGCTTTGATAAAAGCTGATGAAGACTTAATAGACATTTCTATCATTGCTGTGTCCGCTTTAGCCATGAAGGATGATGAGAGAAACATTCTCAATAGTGGCTGTGACAGCTACGTATCAAAACCTATCTCCATTCCCCAATTCCTGAAAGCCATTAATAGTTACCTGAGCTAAAATCACCAATAACCAACTTCTTAAAGCATATAATATAATTGTCGTGGGCGTAAAATGTGTCGAACATTCAATTTTTAAAAAAGCCTCAATAAGAGAATTCATTCATAGCCATGACCGAGTTGCATCATCATAATTGGGCATTTATCTTAAGTGGAAAAGAAACTATTATATTTAGGTAACTTAGTAAGGGAAAGAAGTGGAAAAGAAAACTTTACAGCTAAAGACTGCCGTCGTCATTCCATGCTTTCAAGAATCCACGCGAATTTTAGATGTCATAAAGGACATAGGCCCAGAGGTTAGCCAAATTATTGTTATTGATGACGCTTGTCCTGATAGAACTGGAGAGCACGTAAAGACCCACTGTGCAGACCCAAGAGTTCAGGTTCTAACGCATAAAAAAAATACTGGCGTCGGCGGCGCTACTATGAGTGGCTACAGACGAGCAATTGAGGATGGCTGCGAAATCATTGTTAAAATTGATGGTGATGGGCAGATGGATCCTTCGCTCATTCCCATTTTAATCGCCCCCCTCGAGAGAGGCAAAGCTGACTATGTCAAAGGCAACCGGTTCTATAACTTGGATGGCCTAAATGAAATGCCTAGGGTGCGAATTTTTGGTAATTTGGTTTTGTCTTTTGCTTCCAAGGCGTCAAGCGGATACTGGAATATTTTTGATCCAACCAACGGATTCACAGCCATTCATATAGATACCGCAATTAGCTTGCCGCTTGAAAAAGTTGACAACGGATTCTTTTTTGAATCTGACATGCTGTTTCACCTAAATATGTTACGCGCGGTCGTACTCGACACACCCATGCCAGCAAGATATGGTGATGAAAAAAGTAGCCTAAAAATACATAATGTCATCTTGAGTTTTGCTGCTAGGCATTATTGCAATATGCTAAAACGTTTTTTTTACAGCTACTTTGTTCGGGATTTTGGCATTTCATCCATTGAACTTGTATTAGGTAAAATTTTACTTCTGTTCGGTATCACTTTTGGCTCCTTCGCTTGGTATGAAAGTTCCACAACTGGGGTCCCTGCAACTGCAGGTACGGTAATACTATCAGCTTTACCTATTATTTTAGGATCACAGTTACTTATAGCCTTTCTTAATTTCGATACCAAAAACATTCCAACAAAACCCTTGAACCGTCGGGCACCATAAAAACTTACACTTGTCTGCATCCGGTCACTCTTTTTTATAAGAAATACTTAGGCATGATTTAAGTCAAAAAAACGCGCGCAATAGGTTTTCTTTATATAAAAAATTAACGCAACCTAATATCACATGATGCTTCCTAATATGAATAGCATTGCAGACTTTTAAACTTTTAAGTTCCAGCTCGTAATTAAAAGCCCACAATTCCTCATTTTTGGAAATATCTATAAAGTATAATTAGCGTTTTTTTATTTAGAACCTATAGAATAGTGGCTATGTATTTAAAGAAATCAAATCACTGTCAGGAATTGCTTGTATCCAGTCAGATTATCTTTGTCATTTTACTGTGCATGACAATCATTCCCACACTTGGCAATGCGGCGGAAAGCAACCCCCTTTGTGTGCCTGTCGGTCACTGGAAAGTTCCCAAAGATGGCTCAAAAATATCAGAAATACAACTGCTTAACGATCTACATAAACGACCCGTAATAATGTTAGGCGAAACCCACACTAGTGCAGAACATCACAGGTGGCAGTTACATTTTTTATCAGCCTTATATGGGAGGAATCAAAATATAGTTATTGGTTTTGAAGCCTTCCCTCGAACCTTACAACCAATTCTTGACCGCTGGACGAGAGGAGAGTTAAGCAAGGATAAATTTTTTGAGTTGACCCGTTGGAATGAAGTTTGGGGTTATGATCCTGACATTTATATGCCACTATTTGACTTTGCACGAATGCACCGCATCCCGATGCTTGCCTTGAACGTTGAGCATAGCCTTATACAAAAAATCAGCCGCTATGGATGGGCATCCATTCCCATAGATCAACGTCGTGGAATTTCCACCCCAAAATCCCCTTCCAAAGGCTATACACGATCCCTAACTAATACTTTTGCTATACACAGCAAGATTTACAAAAGAGACGCTACGCCAAATAAAGTAGACAATAAGAAACTTGCAAATTTTATTGAGGCCCAGACTTTCTGGGATAGGGCCATGGCTGAAGCTATCGCTCGGGCAAGAACTTCTGGTGGAAATCCGCTTGTTGTTGCTATTGTTGGAAGTGGGCATGTGGAATACGGATATGGCATTTCCCACCAATTAACCAATTTGGGAATTAGCAATGGGGCCGTTTTGTTGCCATGGGATAAAGGACTTTCCTGTGATGGGTTAAAAACCATTGAAGGCACGCCAGTTGCGCATGCAGTTTTCGGTGTTGACACATTTCCAGAACAGAAAAAACCATACCGACCTCTTCTTGGAGTTCAAATCAAAACTATGGAGCAAGGTATAATTATTGTTGAAGTGGCTGACGGGAGCGTTGCCGCATTCAGTGGGCTTCGAAAAGATGATTTGGTCATTCAGGCAGCTGGATCAAAAATAAACAAATCCAAAGAACTGGTTGCAATTATCAACAATCAAGCGCCAGGAACTTATTTACCTTTGCGTATTCTTCGTGAAGGTAAAGAACTTAATGTGATTGCCAAATTTCCGACTTTGAACGAGAGTAGACCTCTTCAATGAAAGCTTACTGTTTAAGTTTTCTATTCATGCTTTTAGTCAGTTTAGACCCTTTGTGTGCCAAAGCTGACATTACAAGCATTCATCACACAATAAAAGCTACCCTAGACCCCCAGCAACGTGTTCTGGAGGTTAGCGATAATTTAAAAATTAAGGGAAGCGGTGAGGCTATATTTCAACTTGCCCCAAATTTAATTGTTACCAACATAAAAAAAAATGGGCAGCCTATAGTTCACAAACGTCAAGGGAATACCCTTCGTGTAGAGTTAGGCAATGAGAACCAGCATAATATCAAACTAAAATACAGAGGCTTTCTAACTAGATTACCTCCAATGAGGGGGGGCGCGCGCAGGATGCCTTTAATAGCATCCGAAAAGGGAAGCTATCTGTCTCCCTGGTCTGCCTGGCATCCCTATGTGGAAGGCATTGCAGCTTCTTATCACTTGTCTCTAACTTTGCCCGAACCGCACAAGGCCATAGTTCCCGGTCGACTGATTGAAGAGCGATCCAAAGATGGTTTCTATAGTGCCGTTTTTGAATCTGAAATTTCGACAGTTGGCATTGTATTGATTGCGGGACCCTTCGTTGTTAACGAAAGACGCCATAAAAAACTTGTGCTGAGAACGTATTTTTCGCCGGAACTAGCCGATCTGTCAGACAAATATCTGAAATCTACAGCTAGGCACATTGATTACTTTGAAGAATTAATCGGCGACTATCCATTTTCCTCTTTTAGTATAGTTTCGGGACCATTACCAGTTGGGCTTGGATTTTCTGGAATGACCTACATGGGTGAAAGGGTCTTAAGACTTCCCTTTATCCGCTTCACTTCGCTGGGCCATGAAGTACTTCATAACTGGTGGGGTAATGGGGTTAAAATTGACTATAAAAAAGGTAACTGGGCGGAAGGTTTAACCACATACATGGCAGACTACGCTCTTTCTGAAAAGCGCGAAGCGGGTAACGCTAAACGTATGAGAACAGAATGGTTGCGGGATTATGCCGCCCTTCCGCCGCAGCGTGATCATTCTGTCCGATCATTCATTGGCCGCGACCACGATGCCAGTCAAATCATTGGATATAATAAGGCCGCCTTCTTTTTTCATATGCTTTTAGACAAGGTTGGAAAAGAGAATTTCAAGCATAGCATCCGATGGTTTTGGGACCAACACCGGTTTCAAACGGCAAGCTGGGAAGATATCCAAAAGGCCTTCGAAAAAATATCAAATTTGAATTTACAAACTTTCTTCGAGCAGTGGATCGACCGAAGTGGCGCACCAAGGCTGAAGATGTCTAACGTCAATCTCAAGGCAAATAAAATCTCCTTTACTTTATCACAACAAGGTCCGCCCTATCTTTTGAATGTTCCAATCAAACTTACTACCAAAAATGGAGAGGAACTGTTCCGAGCAAGCATCAGTGACAAAGTTTCACAAATAGATTTGCAACTATCAGAAGCACCAATATCTATTAGTGTTGATCCCGGCTTTGATATATTCCGCCGACTTGACACCTCTAAAACAGTACCAATTTTACGTGACACCACATTAAGCGCCAACTCAGTTGCCATTTTGATCAGCACGGATAAAGTTATGAAGAAGGTAGCAAAACAGCTAGCAACAAAAATGATGGATACTCCCCCCAACTTTATAAAAGCCTCGCAAATATCTGAGTATAATGGACCTGTGTTGATTATAGGAAAAGCACAAGAAGTAGAGAAATTTCTTCATCAAAATAATTTTCCGACTACTCCAAAAGCCCTGCAGGGCCGTGGCTCAGCTAGAGTCTGGGCAGCTCGTCGCAAATCCAATAATGGAGCACCTCAGCCTCTAATAGTCATTGAGGCTAGTAGCCCTCAGGCCTTACATAACCTGCTCAGACCTCTGCCCCATTACGGACGTCGCAGCTATCTCGTATTTGAAGAATCAACGGTTTTAGAAGCTGGTGTTTGGCCAGCTGAGAGCAGTCCATTATCAGTCACATTTAATTAAATTTTATAAAAAGAAAACCGCTTCAGGCAAAAAATAATAAAGCAAAACCGCCTGTAAACCCCGAGATAAAACCAAATCCAAACATTCCCGTTGGTCGAAATATTTTTAGTTGTTGAATTGTTTCATTGAATGCAAACATTGATTTACTCCTTACCCCAAAAAACCACGTTCCACTCCGATAGAAATCATTGCCCAAATACATAAAGACAAAATACAAATTAGATTAAATTCTTTAACAAAACATTTCTCCTGCTTTCAGCTGTTGACAGAAAGCTATTGCCCACGAATAATTAACTTTAGCATTATGAAAAAACATACGTTTTTTGATTTGAAAGGTTTGTAGATGGAGCGCCGTTTTGTTATTTTTATCTTTTTATTTTCACTGGGCATGCTTGTACAATCTTCAAAAGTTGTTCAAGCACAAGCTCCTGGAAAAGGATTGATGAACGCTATTTCCTTTAAAGCACTGCCATATAAGACAGCCTTTAGCGTAAGGCCCATGGATGATTCATATCAGAATATGGTTTTAAAACAAAAATTTGAGCACCATCTGAAAACCGAAGGTTTCTCCATTAGCAAGAATGCTCCTTTAGTTATCACTTTTGGTACGAATAATGAACTTAGCTCTTATACAACTAGGAACAGACGATCCATCTTAGAACTGGATGCCCATGGCGGCCGCGAGGGCGGTGAAAATGCGAGAATGCGCTTCAATCTGTTTGACAGCAATTCAGGCGGCATGTTCAATGAAGGTAAGGGAGAAACCTCTCTCAAGACGATCGGTCATTTCCGTCTTGATGTTTCAATCGTCAATCGCACTAATGGAAAACACTACTGGAAAGCATGGGCTACAACCAATCAGAGCCGCTCAGGTGGTGGGGACCTCATCTTGGCTATGGTTCCAGAAGTGGTTAATAGAATGGGTAAAAAAGTCACAAGTCAAATATTTGACTTGTTCTAATCCTTTTGTTTTTTTCCATTTGCCGTTTGTGAGGATTCCGAGTAATAACCACTTTAGTTTGGTTAACTTTCACCTTCCCTTAAATAACGCGTCAAATTAAGTGTTATGAACGATTTTGCTGATAAAGACCTACTTCCAGCTGGTATGTGTGATGTACTGCCTCCCGACGCTGAAATAGAAGCTTCGGCGTCGGAGCAGATTGTTGCTTATTTTTCTAGCTTTGGCTATGAGCGGGTCAAACCCCCTTTAATTGAATTCGAGGAGAGTTTACTGAGCGGTGGCGGTGCTGCTATGGCTGAACAGACATTTCGCATCATGGATCCAATATCGCAACGTATGATGGGCGTTCGTGCAGATATGACCTTGCAGGTCGCCCGCATTGCTACGACAAGACTGAAAAAGTTGACAAGACCAATCCGGCTTTGTTACGGGGGGCAAGTCCTTAGAGTTCGCGGCACTCAAATACGACCTGAGCGCCAGTTTGGCCAGGTTGGGTCAGAGCTGATTGGAAGCCTGAGCCCCGCTGCAGATGCAGAAGTTATTTTGATGGCCATCGAGGCATTGTATGCCCTTGGCATTGAAAACTTATCCATTGATATAGCTTTGCCAACACTGGTTCCTGCGCTCATACATGATTTGAAACTGGACAATAAAACTTTAGAAGAATTGCGTGCGGCACTGGACCGCAAGGATGAATCCAAGATCGTTAACCTTGCTTCAGATCTTGGCCAAGACGCAACGCACCAATTGACAACTATATTGAGAGCAACCGGACCTGCCGCCTCCGCCTTAACGTCGTTAGCTAAACTTAACCTTCCTGAAACAGCCGTTGGTGAATGCACCGCCCTAGAAAGGGTTATACACGATATCCGCTCCGCGGCACCAAAGCTAAATTTGACTGTTGACCTAGTTGAAAGCCGTGGCCTTAAGTACCACACAGGGGTTACCTTCACTATTTTTGCAAAAAATGTAAGGGGCGAGCTTGGCCGGGGTGGCCGCTATCTTGCAGGAAGTAAAGGGCCAGAGGAAAGCGAGCCAGCCACAGGCATTACCCTGTTTATGGATAGTGTCTTACGCGCTATGCCTGCCACTCTAAAAGAAAATCGTCTATACCTTCCAACTGCAACGGATATTGGTCTAGCTCGCAAATTTCGTTGCGAAGGCTGGATTACTGTGACTGGGTTAGAATCCAATGGTGGCGATAAGGCAGAAGCAAGTCGTCTAGACTGTTCTCACTTTTTATCTAATGGAATAATTCAAAAGATATAAATTGTAGTCAATTAAAGGAAGTTCTTGTTATGGCCAATGTAGTGGTAGTCGGCTCGCAATGGGGCGACGAAGGAAAAGGGAAAATAGTTGATTGGCTCTCTGAAAGAGCTGATGTTGTCGTCCGCTTTCAAGGCGGTCATAACGCTGGGCATACTCTCGTCATTGATGGGGTCACTTATAAACTGAATATGCTCCCTTCTGGCGTTGTGCGAGGTGGAAAATTATCCATCATTGGCAATGGCGTAGTTCTTGATCCATGGGCTCTGCTCAAAGAAATAGATAGTATCCGCAAACAAGATATCAATATTTCCCCCGAAAATTTATGTATTGCTGACAACGCTCCACTGATCCTACCCTTGCATGGAAACCTTGACAGGGCTCGCGAAGAGGCCTTGGGAAAGGCCAAGATAGGAACTACGGGACGCGGAATTGGCCCAGCTTATGAGGATAAGGTTGCTAGGCGCGCTATTCGTGTTGGCGACCTAGCAGACCCGGAAGTACTTGATGATAAAATTAATAAATTACTTTTTCACCATAATGCCCTACTACGTGGCTTGGGCATGGAAGAAATTGACGGAAATAACCTGCTTGGGCAACTAATAGAGCTGGCACCAAAGCTGCTGCCATATGCCGATGCCGTGTGGAAAAAACTCGATGAGGCTAGAAAATTAGGCAAACGAATACTCTTTGAAGGGGCACAGGGTACCATGCTCGACATTGACCATGGGACCTATCCATTTGTAACATCTTCCAGTGTTGTCGCAGGACAAGCTGCAGCAGGGTCAGGACAAGGGCCTGGAACCATTGATTACGTTCTTGGCATCACCAAAGCCTACACAACCCGTGTCGGTAGTGGACCATTTCCCACTGAACTTGAAGATAAAGTTGGACAAGGCCTCGGTAAACGCGGTCGGGAGTTTGGAACTGTTACTGGAAGACCTCGTCGTTGTGGCTGGTTTGATGCCGTTCTGGTTCGCCAAGCTGTAAAGGTTAACGGAATTAATGGTATAGCCCTTACTAAAATTGATGTCCTTGACGGCATGGACGAGATAAAGCTCTGCACAGGCTACCGCATTGATGGAAAGTTCTATGATCATCTACCAGCTTCGACTGTCAAGCAACAAAAAGTTGAAGCCATTTATGAAAGTATGGAAGGGTGGGCTGACACCACTGAGGGCGCACGCTCGTGGGCCGAGCTACCGGCAACAGCCGTCCAATATATCCGCCGGATTGAGGAACTTATTGAGGCTCCTGTTGCTTTGCTTTCGACAGGCCCAGAACGTGAAGCATCTATTCTTGTTCATGATCCATTTATAGGTTGAGATAAGACACTAAATTCGAAACATTAATTTTAAAATTTTAATTGTTTATCAAGCCTATAAACGTTACAATTAAGAAATTTTTAAGTCTGCCAGAAGGCAAGACAACAGCTCCTTTGTTTGGAAAAAACGATGGCTATCTCGCCCCAAGAAAATGGTGCAGGTGACCAAGTGGCGGAACAGTCCGACCCGGTCCTTATCAAAGGCCACTATTTGGTCGATGAAGATACACCTTTAATTGAACTTAGTTTGCCTTCAGCAAAGGCTTATGAAGTTAGTGATGCGCGCAATAGGGATAAACAACTGTTTGCTCTTGTTTGTATCCCAGGCCTCCCAGTTCGCTTGGAACACGCTCCAGAATTAATCAGCATGGACCACATAGGAATTATGACGCTGGTGACGTGGGATGTGGCATTTTGGCCTCTAATTAACCAGAAAACCATTATAATGATTTATGAGCGTCCTATGGGAGGAAGCATAATAGGGGCCATCAAACGCGGTGACTTCAAACTCGGTGAGGATAACTTTCAAAGCATTATCCTAGACCCAGTTTTCCGAGCTATTGAGCATCTGGACGCCAATAATATAACACACCGAGAGATACGAGCCGAAAATTTATTCTTTATGGACAATGAACACCGACAAGTTGTCCTTGGCGACTGCATTACATGCCCGCCAGGATTTGACCAGCCTATTATATACGAGCCTGCCCACCGTGCCATGGCTTCTCCCAGTGGCCGGGGTGCTGGCGACTTAAGTGATGACCTTTATGCCTTTGGTGTAACAATTATTGTTCTTATTCTTGGCGAGAGAATTCTTGAATACGAAACTCTAGAAGAATTGTTTACGGCAAAAATTGAGGAAGGGACCTACAGTGCCCTATGTGGCAATCGCAGAATATTCAGCTCAATTCAAGAACCACTGCGTGGTTTTCTTATTGAAGACCTCGATGAACGTTGGGGGCTCAATGAAATGTCCCAATGGCTCAATGGTAAAAAACAAAACTCTAAAAAACATGTGTCGCCAAGGAGGGCCACTCAACCATATATTTTTATGGAAAAGAGTTACTTCAACCCACGAGTTCTAGCTCATGCTTTTACTAAAAATGTCAAGGAAGGCGCTAAAGAAATTAAGGATGAAGAGCTAGAGATATGGTTAAGAGATAGCTTGGGTGAAAAGGACTTAGCATCTAATATTAATGCTATTGCTGTCGCTGCAACCACCCATGAAAATGAAGCCCGCAGCAACGATGACCATATCGTCACCAAAGCATCTATCCTCATGGACCCACTCGGTCCCATTCGCTTCAAAGGCCTTTCTTTCATACCTGATGGCTACGGCGCAACTTTGGCCGTCGAACTACTTCGGCGTAATACTATGCAAACTGCTGCAGAGGTGCTCAGATACAACCTTCCAAAGATTTGGTACGAAGCTCCCTCTGCAAAGGCTCGTGATAACAGTTCCTACAAATTTCAGATCATTTTTAGGAAAATGTTAGGTATCTTAAAATCTGTTGGTCCAGGGTTTGGTATTGAACGGTGCCTTTACGAACTTAACAGTTCACTCCCCTGTCAAAGCTCTTTGATCACAGAACAATGCGTCGTAGACGTCAAAGAATTACTCCCCGCTCTAGATAATGCCGCCGATCGAACAGACAAAAAACTGCGTCCTCTTGACCGCCATGTAACAGCTTTTATTGCTGCCCGCTTTGGAACGTCTGTAGAAAAACAATTGAGTGCTCTCTCAGAACAAAAAAATTCTTCATTTCTGATTGGCATGCTTAGCTTGTTAGCTTTACTGCAATCAAGGATAAGCGACCGACCTTTATGTGCCTTAACAAGCTGGGTCGGTAGCCTATTGGGACCTACTGTGGAAACCTACTTCAACCTTTTCACACGGACAAGAATCGAAAAAGAAATACCCGATATTGCACGTCAAGGCAGCTTGCTTGAACTTCTTAATCTAGTAGACAATCCTGAAATACGCCAACAAGATACACAAGACTTTGAAGACGCCTGTTTAGAATACAACATGGTTGAAGAACAGATACAGGATATAAAATCCGGAGATCTGTCATCACCGGAAGCAGCGGTTGAACAGGGGCAAAAATTTTCCGCCTTGACGTCTCTTGTTGTCCTTATGATCTTCGTTACGATCCTTTTCCTCTCGGAGATTTCATAAACATCATGGTCAAGAAATCTCAAACACCCAAACAAGCGGGGTTTTTCAAACGAAACCAACTAACGCTATATCTGTCAGTAGTTTTCATTGTCATGGTTGTGATGTCGTTACCATCCGTGATGGTCATTGTCTTTGCCTTGCTGCCAACATTTGTTGCATTCATTGTTGATAGGACACCTGAAAAAAATGCCGTCTTCTGCGTTGGCAGCTTTAATATGTGTGGAGTATTACCTTATTTGATTAATTTGTGGACTGGTGATAACTCCATGGACGCAGCAATACTAATTCTAACTGATGTATTTTCGTTAGTTGTTATTTATGGGGCTTCGGCTTTTGGCTGGATGGTCTTTCAGTCCCTTCCGCCAATCATTGCAACATTCATCACAGTTCTCGCTCAAAGCAGAATTTCTAGCCTTCGCTCAGTTCAGCACAAGCTTATTGAGGAATGGGGCGATATCGTCGCTACGACACAGGATAAAATTGATAAGCAGGATAAGTTTAACAGTGAATTTTCTGAAGAAGTCAATGCAGAACCAACTTCTGCTCCCTTGGGAACTGAAAAGATTTTAGATGATATTGGTGATGTTTTCTCAGATAGCGGAGCACCCACAAATCCGGGCAGTTCTCCAACTGAAGCAACTTAATCTATCAGCACCTACACACTTCATTAATGAAGGCATTCTTAACAGATTTTTGGACTTTTTCAAATGCTCGGACTTCAATCTGGCGAATTCTTTCTCGAGAAATTCCATATTGCAGGCTTAGGTCTTCCAATGTCATCGGACTGTCTTTGAGTCGCCGCTCTTCAAGGATATGGGACTCCCGACTAGAGAGGCCTTCTAGAGCATTAGACAATAAAGCTTGACGGACACCTAAAACCTCATTTTCTGCATAAATGCTCTCCTGACTTTCATTGTCGTCTTGCAGCCAATCCAACCACTCACCTTCGCCGTCAATACTAAGCGGGGCATTAAGAGAATGATCATAACCAGACATACGACGGTTCATGCTTATAACCTCATTTTCCGATACATTTAAGCGATCTGCAATTTCTGTCGTGTGCTCCGGGGTCATATCACCATCTTCAATCGCTTGAATTTGGCTTTTCAACATACGAAGGTTGAAAAATAACTTCTTCTGCGCCGCTGTAGTCCCCATTTTTACAAGCGACCATGAATGCAGAACGTACTCTTGAATAGCCGCCCTTATCCACCAAATGGCATAGGTCGAGAGCCTGAAGCCTTTTTCAGGGTCAAAGCGATTTACTGCCTGCATCATACCCACATTGCCCTCTGAAATCAGCTCGCCAAATGGCAAACCATATCCTCGATAGCTCTTGGCGATTTTTACCACTAATCTGAGGTGACTTGTTACCAGGCGATGGGAAGCATTCTTACAATGACTATCACGCCATTCTCTTGAAAGGCTGAGTTCTTCTTTATACTCGAGCATGGGAAAATGTCTGATCTCTTGGAGATATCGACTCAGGTTGTCTTCGGGGGTTGTGTTAAATCTAAGAGATGATGAAGCCATCTTACAAACTCCTTAAACTGTCGTCACATCCCCCTACATTTAATTAATATTTTATAATACAACACTCCCCCTTAACTATTTACACAATAACCGAGCTTTTTACTACGGTATACAAAAAATTACATTTTATCCAACTCGTCTATTAATTTACTAAAATAACTAGGGAAGTTGCTTTCAAAGAAAAGTGGCTCTTGACCTGATTTTACAACAAAGCCTAATATTTTAGCATGTAAAACCTGATGATCTAGGCTCTTAATTTCAGCATGGGCCGTGTCGCTTAATTCTTGGCGTTTAACCTTACTGCCACCACCGTATAGTGGGTCACCTATCACCGGATACCCAAGAGATGCCATGTGAACCCTGATTTGATGGGTACGCCCGGTGCCCAGGCGGCATTCCACCAACGAGACAGCCTTGCCATAACTTTTGACAACTTTAAAGTGGGTCAGAGCGACCTTACCGCCACCTCTAACGACAGCCATTTTTTTGCGATTGATACGGGAACGACCAATATTACTGGATATTTCTCCTTGGGTGGGATTTGGCACACCCCATACAAGAGCAAAATAGACACGTTTGATAGAGCGATCAGAGAATTGTTCACTTAATAAGCGGTGTGTTACGTCATTTTTAGCAACGACCATGAGGCCACTGGTTCCCTTATCGAGTCGATGGACAATACCTGGCCGTTCAACCCCCCCAATGCCTGATAAGCTACCATCGCCTAGTCTAAGGTTGTGACCGAGAAGAGCATTGACTAGAGTGCCATCTGGACTACCCGGTGCTGGATGGACAACCATTCCAGCCGCCTTGTTGATAACAAAAATGTTATTGTCTTCATAGACTATATCTAGAGGGATCAATTGGGCCTCAGGAATTGCCGAAACAGGCGGAGGAACTTTAATCAAAAACACCTGATTCTCGAGAACCTTACGAGATGGATCAAGGGCGCTACTGCCCGGTGCGTCCTGCTCAAGAATTACATTGCCCTCGTCAATCAAAACTTTCAAGCGTGTGCGTGAAATTTCGCTCAGAGTCTCGGCAAGAAAGCTATCGAGACGCTGCCCGGCCTTGCCCACAGGCACCTTAACGGTGTAAGTGATGTCCTGGTTTTTATCAATCATGATTTAAGATTGTACAAAGTTATGCAAGCACTCAAGGTTTTAGTGACAATTTTAACCATTCTTATCGTCGTCGCAGTGACGGTTATAGCTTATGGAATGTATCGTAAATCTGGAGATCCAGACTTTAAGTTTTTTGAATTAAGTGGCAGTAGCACAGCCCCAGATTCATCGCAACTGCCTGCTTTACCTACTCCCACAGATAATATGAAAGATAGCGTGAACGCACCAAAGTCTTTTGGCGAGATTATGCTGTCAATACCCGCAGGATGCAATATTTCTACGGTCAGTGGTGACGGCTACAGGATATTTCTTAAAGTTGGACCCACAGAGCCCAAATGCGAGCGGGTGATCGTTATCGATGCTATTAGTGGAGTCTTGTTGGGAACCCTTAGGGCTTCTCCATGATCTCCATCGCCACTTGGCTGGTGAGAGAAATTACTCAGGCAGCCAAGGAGTCTTACCCCAATGAATGTTGTGGCTTGCTAGGAGGAACGGGCAACCTTGACGGGGCTATAACCATTACCCAGGCGAGAGCTACCTCCAATGTAGCAAAAGGCTTAATAAAGAATCACTTTGAAGTTGATCCCAAGGTGCACTTTGAGCTTATTCACGAATTGAGAGGAACAAATGAGCGGGTCATTGGTCACTATCATTCCCATCCCAATCATCCAGCTAGGCCATCAGAAGAAGATTTAAAAATGGCTTTCGACCCAAATTTACTTTGGTTTATCATTAGTCTTGATCAAAGCCGCATTAATGAAATGAAGGTGTATAAAATTAACGAATTAACAGCGGCCTTCCAAGAAATACCCCTCACTACATTTGTTGAGGATGACCAATGAATTTTTCCAGCGATAATGTCACGGGCGTTTGTCCAGAAATTGCCGCCGCCGTAAGCAGTGCCAATACGGCTACGGCAATGCCCTATGGATCCGACGATGCAACTAGAAGGGTGGAGGCCGCAATAAGACAATTATTTCAGTGCGAGGCTGATGTCTTTCTGCTCTCCACCGGGACAGCAGCCAATGTGCTAGGGCTTTCTGTTTTGTGCCCGCCGTACGGCAGCATCTATTGTCACTCGAAGGCCCATATTGAAATTGATGAATGCGGCGGTCCAGAGTTTTATACAGGTGGCGCAAAATTAGTATTGTTACCAGACCGAGGGGGTAAAATTATGGCAGACGACCTTGCCAAAGCTTTAAAAAATCAGCATGGTGACGTCCACCACGTTAAACCTGCCGCGGTCAGCCTTAGCCAAACTGGTGAGACTGGTGCTGTATATTCCGTAGACGAAATAAAAGCGATTTCCAATATTGCACATAAAAATGGTATGAAGGTCCATATGGATGGGGCTCGCTTCGCAAACGCAATAGCAGCAATTGGTTGCTCAGCTGCAGAAACCAGCTGGAAGGCCGGAGTTGATATTCTGTCTTTTGGGGCATCTAAGAACGGTGCTTTTGCTGCTGAAGCAGTTGTGATTTTTACTCCCGGATTAGCAGAAGATTTCGCATACAGGCGTAAACGTGGCGGTCATTTATTTTCAAAAATGCGTTTTTTAGCAGCTCAATTTGAGGCCTATTTAAAAGATGATCTCTGGCTTCAATCAGCCCGCCACGCCAATAACTGCATGGAAACCATAGCCCAAGGGCTAAGCGCAATTAAAGATGTTGAACTTCTATTCCCTCCTGATGCCAACATGCTATTTGCACGCCTGCCCAATAGTATGATTGTCAACTTACGTGCTAAGGGTTTTGCTTTTTATGACTGGCCTGATGAGAACTTCTCTACCATCCGTCTAGTCACCGCTTTTGACACGAGAATAGAAGACTGCGTATCCTTCGTGCAAGAAGTTAAGAAAATTAGCCAATTGAAATATGGTTCTTCATAATATGTCAGACCATATTATAACCTCCGAAAAGTTTGAAGATTTGCTAATTTCAGGGGTGCCTTTTTTGGATGTTCGTGCTGAGATTGAGTTTTCCAAGGGCAGTTTTCCTACATCAACGAACATTCCCATATTACAAGACCATGAACGTCAAGTAGTCGGTACGTGTTATAAAAAAAACGGTCGAGACGCGGCTACTGAATTAGCTCACTCGCTGATCAAGGGTCAAACAAAGACTCAGCGAATTGAAGCGTGGTGTCAATTTGCAAGAGCAAATCAAAACGTCCATATATATTGTTGGCGCGGTGGAATGCGGTCAAAATACGCGCGTGATTGGATTTTGGGGTCAGGGATTAATATTCCTCTAATTGACGGAGGTTATAGAGCCCTGCGCCACGTAATCCTTGACCAGATCATGGATGCAGCTGATCAGGTGCCTGTTGTTCGTATCGGTGGTAAAACTGGAACTGCGAAAACAATACTAGTTAATGCTGTTGAGTTTAGTACTGATTTGGAAGGCCATGCTAATCATCGGGGATCTAGTTTTGGGCAGCGGGTGTCCGGTGTTCCAACACAGGTTAATTTTGAAAATTCTTTGGGCATTGATTTATTGCGCAAACGCCAAGCCTTTCAGGGACGAACGTTAGTTGTTGAAGATGAGGGCCGCCGCATTGGCTCTAATTTTATTCCAAAAGAATTTTATGACAAGATGCATGCCGCCGACTTAGCCGTAGTTGAAATGCCATTGGAATTCCGAGTTCAGCGTATTGCGCAAGAATATGTGACCCAGATGACAAAAGAATTTTTGGAGGCACATCCGATCGACGGATGGGAAATGTTTGTGAATTATTTAACACAAAGCCTATTTAGAGTTCGCAAACGCTTAGGATCAGAAAATTATAAGCTGATATCATCTTTGATGAAAAGTGCACTGCGCCAACAATATAAAGATGGAAATACCAGTGGCCATGATTCGTGGATAATAGCTATGCTTAGAGATTATTATGATCCCATGTATGCCTACCAGCTTGAAGCACAGTCTAACAAAATAGTGTTTCAAGGGGGTTATGACGAAGTACTTAACTGGGCAATCGAGAGGAGTTGCACACTTAAAAATACTTAAGCCTAAATAGGCTTACTCAGGTGTTTTTTATTTCATGGTCATCTTTACTCATGTTTATTAAGTAACCAATAAATAAAACAAAAAAATACTAGTGACTGTTGGGGTTGTCCTCAATGGCAAATCGTTTTAATAGTGGCAATTGAGTAAGAACAAAAAAAATAGTCAGGCCCATAAGGCCAAACACCTTAAAGTTAACCCAGACATCCGTACTTTGTGTGCGCCATACTACTTCGTTTAAAGCCGCCAATAAAAAGAAGAAAATGGTAAAGCGAATGGTTAGAACCCGCCAACCGTCATCCGTTATATTCCAAGCCGCCCCCATTAGAGTTTTTAAGAACAAACGTTTCACCATAAGACCAGAGATGAGAGTTATTCCAAAGATAGCTTGAATTATGGTCGGTTTCATTTTGATAAAGGTTTCGTCTTGAAGCCAAAGAGTTAAACCCCCGAAAACTCCTATAATTCCAGCTGTGATCAGCGGCATAATTGGAATATGGCGTTCAAAGAGGTATGACAGTGAGAGAGCAAATACAGTAGCTATCATAATTGATGCTGTTGCAACGAACAAACCGGCCGTGTAATAGGCTATAAAAAAGACTACTATGGGTCCGTATTCAACTACAGGACGCAACCGAGGGGTGGGCTGCTTTAATTTTAGCATTTGATTTTTATGGACGAAATGCAAGTAAAGAGCAAGCATGTTCCAAATGTCTTTAGTGCCGCATATTTTAAAATCATATGAAATTTGACAATTTTACCGATGTGCTTCGTTTTCCTTTGACGTTAGTTAGCCTATCTGCATTATTCTTAAATGAGTATTTTGAATTTCATTTTCGTTAATCCCCGGTTTCTGGCTTTTGGTTTTTTTGCGGCTTTTTTTTCGTCCTTCGGCCAAACATTCTTTATTGCACTGTCTAGTTCCGGTATCAGAGCAACATTTGACTTGAGCCATGGTGACTTTGGTCTAATTTATTCCTCAGCAACCCTAGCCAGCGCCGGTCTGCTTATCTGGGCTGGGCGTAAAATAGACGATGTAGACCTTCGCTATTACACAGCCTTTGTCTGTTTTGGTTTAGCTCTCGCTTGTCTCGGTATGGCAGGGGCAGAACATGTTACTTGGTTAATTCCAGTGATTTTTGGCCTGCGCTTTATGGGTCAGGGTTTGTTAGGACACATCTCGGCCGTTTCGATGGCACGCTATTTTGACCAGCATAGAGGCAAGGCTTTAAGCCTTGCCTCTATGGGATATCCAATAGGTGAAGCACTGTTTCCATCAATTGCTGTCGCACTTATCGCCAGTTATGGATGGCGTCAAATGTGGGCAGGAATTGGCATCATGTTACTAGTCATGCTTGTCCCTTTCATGCTTTGGTTGCTTAAAGGACACAGTAAGCGTCACTGGTCACTTCGTGAGGGTACAAACACCTCAGAAAAGAATAGAAAACTTAACGGCTGGACCCGGGCTCAGGTTCTAAAAGATATTCGCTTTTATGCCTTATTGCCCAGTTTCCTGGCCACCAGTTTCATATACACAGGATTATTCTTTCACCAAGTTCATCTGATTGAGAGCAAGGGCTGGAGTCTTTCTATCTTCGTTGGATTTTTCATTGTCTACGCAATTACACAAATATTTTCGGCTTTGGTAACAGGCCTTCTTGTCGATCGCTATTCTGCTAGAAGCTTGATGCGTTTTTATCTTATCCCTGCTGTAATTGGCTTAGGCTTTATAGCCAATTTTAATGCGCTATGGGCAGGTGCAGTGTTCATGGCCCTGTTTGGCTTATCTGCAGGTGCTGTAGGTGTTATTCATGGTGCCATCTGGGCAGAAACTTATGGCATAACTCACTTGGGGGCTATCAAGGCCCTGGGAACAGCTTTTATGGTACTATCAACGGCACTATCACCGCCAATAATGGGGGTGGCAATTGATCAGGGGGTTACCATTGAGACGATCTCCATTGCTTCTGCTGCATACATGACTTTTGCCACCACACTCGTAGTTTTAGTATTCACCCGGACCAAGTAGCATGATTTACACAGCTCAGCTTTTCTTCAAAAGTATTGATTTCAATATAGCTAAAATTTCTCTATTTTACTGGGTGCTTATCTACAAGACTAAACGATAACCGATATACCAGTAACTGGTCGCAGCCAAAAAACTTCCTTTGCCGTTTAACAGCCATTTGATAATTTATAAATAAAATAATATCTCTGGTGATCGTCGCTTAGGAAGAAGGCAAGAGGGGGGGGGCTATAATTTGCAAATTAAAAAATGATAGAAGATGATGGATTATGTAGGCACCTTGTCGGCACCCGTTTGCCAGACGTTGCATTGCCGTCGACAGATGGCATGGCAATTAATTTGTCTGAACCAACAGGCACAACCGTTGTTTATTGCTATCCAATGACAAGCCAACCAGGAACTCCTCCACCAGCTAATTGGGATGAAACACCAGGCGCAAGAGGATGTACACAGCAAAGCTGCTCATTCAAAAATAATTTTTCAAAACTTTCAAAATTGAATGCGGTAGTTTATGGGATGAGCACACAAAACACTGATTATCAGAAGGAAATGACAGAAAGACTTCAACTGCCATATTCAGTTTTAAGCGATGCCAAGTTTGAATATTGCGATATCTTAAATATCCCTACTTTTATTGTAGACTGCAAAAGGTTGATTAAAAGGGTCACTATAATCATTGAGAGTGGAATTATTGAGGCTGTTCACTACCCAATTCTTCAAAGTGCTTCTGACCCTGATTGGGTGATTGCCCACTTGTCTGCAAAAAATAGAAATGCGACTCGCACTAATTAATTGTAGTGAAAATCACAAAGGACAGGCCTAACTGGACTTAACTAGGAATTTAAATCCTTTGTTTATGCAGGCAACCAAGCATATTTTGTAAGAGGTGATTATAAGACCCTATATTACTCACCCTACTAAAATTTTTTAAAGGTAGCCTAATAGCCACATTCCCAAGCGGAACTATTGTTGTCCGTCAAAACTGCTTAAAAGCAATAAAGGTCACTCATTTTGACGGAAAGTGATAATGAGTAGGAGATATGCTTATGCAGAGGCTGCAGCACTTAATGCCTGGTCAAGATCTTTCAGTATATCGTCAATGTGCTCAATACCAATTGACAGGCGTATATAGCCTTCCGTAACACCACTTGCTTCCTTTTCTTCTAACGTCAATTGCGAATGTGTTGTACTTGCAGGGTGGATAGCTAAAGAGCGTGCATCCCCGATGTTGGCAACGTGGTAGAACATCTTTAGCGCTTCGATGAATGCACATCCAGCCTTTTTGCCACCCTTTAACTCAAAACCTAAAAGACCGCTATATCCACCAGAAAGGTACGTACTAGCACGGCGTTTGTTTTCACCATCTTGAAGGCTTGGATATATGACCTTGATTACTTCTCCATGGTTATCAAGGTAATCAGCTACCTCGGCTGCGTTGTCGCAATGCGCACGCATACGAAGTGGCAAAGTCTCCATGCCCTGAATGATTTGAAATGCGTTAAATGGACTCATCGCACTTCCTATATCGCGCAGTAACGTGGTGCGGGCCTTGATGATATAAGCCACTGGTCCTATAGGTCTAACTGCTTCAACCCACACCGCTCCGTGGTAACTGGGATCTGGTGTATTGAGTGCAGGTTGCCGATCGGCGCCAGCAGCTTCCCAGTCAAAGTTGCCGCCATCTACAATAATGCCGCCAATAGACGTGCCATGGCCACCAATGTATTTTGTGCAAGAGTATACTATTACTGCTGCACCGTGTTCCAACGGGCGACATAATACCGGTGCTGCGGTGTTATCCATAATAAGCGGAATGCCCATTTCACGGCCGATTTCTGACACTTCTCGCATTGGAAATACATGTAGTTTAGGGTTTGGTAATGTCTCAGCATAATATGCTCGGGTGCGGTCATCAGTGGCCTTGCGGAAGTTTTCCGGATCGACTGGATCGACAAAACGCACCTCAATGCCTTGATCTTTTAAGGTATTGGCAAATAAGTTCCAGGTGCCGCCGTACAGGTCAGTAGAGCTCACAATATTATCGCCAACCTTCGCTAAATTTTGGACCGCAAACGCAGATGCAGATTGCCCCGATGCCACGGCTAACGAAGCCGCGCCACCTTCTAGCGTTGCGATACGTTTCTCTAGCACGTCGTTGGTCGGGTTCATTATACGCGTGTAGATATTTCCAAGTTCAGACAGTGCAAACAAATTCTCCGCATGCTCTGTACTATTAAACTGATATGATGTTGTCTGGTGAATCGGTACAGCGACCGAGCCTGTTGTAGGATCAGCTCGCCAGCCCGCGTGCAGAACCTGTGTTTCTGGGTTCTTACTCTCAGTCATCAAGTTCTCCTAATAATACAGGTTAATTATTTTATTATACAAAAAAAAATGTTGTTTATTTTTTATTTTACAAAAATAATGTTAGCATTATTTTAGGAACAAATCAAGTTGTCACTCTTAGTTTAACTATGACTAGTATTATGGAACTTAATCAACCCAATTAATAAGATTTTCAAAATGCACTTTGACTTAAAGTATTTATCTACAGCACAGCTAAAGAGAGGCAATTCAAACCTAAACCCACTGTAAGACCAAACAACTCTCACTTCCTAAATATAGTTGGGTACCCAGTTTCAAATTATTTTAGTAATTTATTTTAACTATCATTCAATTTCTTTGGATTAAACTCATAATGAACAAACCCCTATTCGCGAATATCATTGCATTATTAATAAGCGTCGCGGGATATTTTTCACCGGCTCAGAGTGACCTTATTTTTATGATTGGAGCGTTCTCTTTATCTGGTGGTGTTACCAATTGGCTAGCCATCCATATGTTATTTGAAAAAGTTCCCTTGATATATGGCTCAGGCGTAGTTCCAAATAGATTTGAAGATTTCAAAGCTGCTATCAAAAATCTGATTATTGAGAATTTTTTTACTCGTGAACACATCGAGTTAATTTTTCAAGAAAACACTAGTAAAGCAGAAAAAAATATTGTTGACCTGGTAGATTTTGACAAAGTGTTTGTTAGCCTTACTGATGCTATCGCAAGCTCTCAGCTCGGCAGCATGCTGGGCATGATTGGTGGCAAGGCGGCACTTGAACCCTTACGCGAGCCAATAACCTTGAAGCTAAAAGACATTATTTCTGATTTGGCTTCTGAAAAAGCCAACAAACTGGGTGACAGTGATTTCACAAACACCCTAATAACAAATATAGGGCAGATTATTGACAATCGCCTTGAAGAATTAACACCTAAAAAAGTCAAAAAAATTGTTGAGGATTTAATTAAAAGACACCTAGGCTGGCTTGTTGTTTGGGGCTGTATTTTCGGTGGCATTATAGGCCTAGCTTTGGGAACATTAATATAGATTATATTCAAATACTTATTTGAACCTTTTTTAATAACTTAAAACTAAACTTCAGGTGCTATTTTTGTAAAAATTATGATTGCAAGGAAACCCGACCCATGCAGAATCAGTAACCTTTAGCTTCAAAATATTGCTGCTATCTCCTACAAACTAAAACTCCTGGGCTCACCTATTGAATTATAATTCATAAAAAAAAGAGTTTAACCTATGGGGGGAAAGACACAATTCAGTTCTATCCTAATAAGTTACAAGAAGTGGCATGACTGTCTAAAAAGCAAAAAATTTGTCAATCATAATTAGGTCATTTGGAGTGATCACAATAATTAACAACAACGTCCCAATGAAAAAAATTTCCCTCTATATTTGAGTATTTAATCATGATTAAGACAATAATTATCACAATTGCACTTCTCTCTTTCACAGCACCAACAACTGCAGAAGAGACTGCGCAGGTCATTACGTGGGATAGCCTTCTCCCTTCCACGCAACCATTGGAAGACCCCTTCAAGGACTTGACAGATGAGCAACTCTACGATCTTGAGAGCATCGTTTATTTCCGCGAGATAGACGGCAAGCGTGGTGCAATAAGCCCGGAAGACACAAAGGAGGTTATCGAACTAACGGCCAATCTCAAGTCTGCGAACCTCGACGTTGATGATTTATTATCCACTTATTCTCAGTATTTAGCAGAAATAGAGCGTTTGAATGGTCTGGTTGTCAACGAATTGAATGGCCGATTTATTCGCCTTGCAGGCTATGTTCTACCCCTTGAATTTAGCGATAAAGGGGTCGATGAATTTTTACTAGTGCCCTATGTTGGCGCATGCATTCATGTTCCACCTCCGCCACCTAATCAAATTGTTTATGTGCGCACTAAACATACAATAGTCGCTAATGATTTATACCGTCCAGTATGGGTAACAGGGTACATAAATATCGAGGCTACTACCAGAGACCTCTCTTTAGTGGACGGATCAGATAGCATTCCTATTGGCTATACCCTGAAGAGTGCTGTGGCTGAAAATTACGAGGATTAATTTCTTTTGACCTGTATTTTGTTATATTGTAACGTATTTTTTTGTTAATAATTTAACCAGCTATACTTAAGAGAGAATATCATTGATTATTACTCACTTCCCCAACAATTTTAAATCTCACCAAATTTGTCTAGTTTTTTGTCTCAGCGCATTAATACTATTTTTTGCAAGTATTACGGAAGTTCGCTCTGCAGAACGGCAACTTGATGCTCATAACCATGGCTTCGGTGAACTAAATATTGCAATTGAGGGTCAAACGGTCGCACTTGAACTTAATTCTCCCGCATTCAATATTGTTGGGTTTGAGCACCCTCCAAAAACCAATAAAGACAAGGCCACAATCAAAGACGCAGTCTCAGTCTTGAATAATGGATCTGAGTTATTTTTATTTCCCAAAACTGCAGGATGTCGGTTGGCAAGCGTCAACATTGTTTCCTCTTTGATCGACGGACAACATGCCGCACACAAAGATCACGATAATGATCACAAAGATTCAAAACATGATGATCACAAAGATTCAAAACACGATGATCACAAAGATCGTGACATTCACTCTGAATTTCAAGCAAATTACAAATTTCAATGTGATGTGATCGAAAAAGTTAATACAATACAAATTATGATTTTTAAAAACTTCCCAAACACGAGTCAATTAGATGTGAAAACAATTCTACCTAATGGTCAAAGCGCTATGAAATTATCACCAGCATCAACCCTATTAAGTTTCTAGTGCACATTATTTGCAAATATGATTCGTCAGTGTGAGCTGGATGATAAAAGTAGAAAATGCTTATTTTAAATGGAATAAAAGCGGTCCTTTAATTCTACACATACCTGAATTTAGGATCAGGTGTGGCGAAAAGATTTTCATCAAGGGACCAAGCGGTAGCGGAAAAACGACACTTCTCAACCTTCTTGGAGGTGTCTCCATTCCTGAAACTGGAATGGTTTCTATTATGAATACCAACATGTCAACATTAGGTAGTGCTGGCCGTGACGCCTTTCGTGCGGAACATATTGGTTACATATTCCAAATGTTTAATTTAATCCCTTATCTAACACTCATCGAAAATGTGACGTTGCCATGCCGTTTCTCAGCTGCAAGGCGACAGCGGGTATTGTCAAAAGCCAAAACGCTCGAGGAAGAAGCGAAACGTATCCTCTCTGGTTTGGGGCTCGATGTGACTAAGCTTGCATCACAATCGGTTTCTCAATTAAGCATAGGTCAACAGCAACGAGTTGCAGCCGCAAGGTCTATTATTGGTTCGCCCGAACTAATAATAGCTGATGAACCGACATCATCACTTGATAGAGATGTTAGAAGCTCTTTTCTTGACCTCCTGTTTCGCGAGGTTCGTGACACGAAAACCACTCTGATTTTTGTCAGTCACGACTCTAGTTTGGAGAGCCACTTCAATAGGACGGTCTCTTTAAACGACCTTAATCAGGTCAGGCTACAAGGATAACGATAGTCATGTCGATTTTTTTGCTATCCATGAAAAGTCTATTCAATCGAAAAACAACTGCCTTACTTACAATCTTCTCCATAGCAATTAGTGTTATGTTGCTGCTAGGTGTAGAAAGAATCAAAAATAATGCTAAGAGTAGTTTTGCCAACACCATTTCTGGCACTGACCTGATAGTGGGTGCACGCAGCGGCGCAACTCAACTTTTACTTTATTCCATTTTCAGAATTGGAAGTGCCACAAATAACGTAACATGGAAAAGCTATCGCGATGTCGCAACCCAGCCTAATATTGCTTGGACAATCCCCTTTTCGCTTGGTGATAGCCACCGTGGCTTCCGTGTTTTGGGCACTAATGGAGACTATTTTAAACACTACCGTTACGGTGATAACAGGTTATTAACCTTTTTAAGCGGTATACCCCTCAATGATCTGTTCGATACGGTTATTGGATCTGATGTTGCCGCAAGTCTTGGCTACAAAGTTGGAAGTTCAATCGTCGTTGCCCATGGCTTGGGACAAGAAGGTTTTTCAAAACATCAAGACAAACCCTTCAGAGTTACCGGCATTCTTCATAAAACAGGAACCCCGGTGGATCGCACCGTCCACGTAAGTTTGAGGGCCATAGAGGCAATCCACATTGATTGGAAGCGCGGCGCACGAGTTCCAGGCAGAACCATCAGTGCCGACGAAGTTCGTAAAAAAGAACTCCGGCCACGGGCCATCACGGCATTTCTTGTAGGCTTGAAGTCCAGGCTTGCTGCCTTTTCAATGCAACGCTTTATTAACAAATACAGAGAAGAGCCACTCCTTGCGATCCTGCCAGGCGCAGCACTTCAAGAACTATGGAGCCTGATGGGGACAGCTGAGACAGCTCTCTCTTCTATTTCAATATTTGTTGTTGTAAGTGGTTTGTTGGGAATGTTGACCATGTTGCTTTCCAGTTTGAACGAACGTCGTCGAGAAATGGCGATTTTGAGATCGGTTGGTGCCCGTCCAGTGCATATTTTTGGATTGTTTGTATTTGAAGCTACCGTTCTTACTACAATCGGAACGCTTACCGGTCTTGTTCTATTATGTATATTGCTAGTGATCGCTCAACCAATTATCGACAGTCAATTTGGAGTTTTTATTTCTTTAAGCCTATTGACCATTCGAGAATTAATTATAATTAGCTTTATTATCATTACCGGAACACTTGTTGGTACCATTCCAGCTTACCAAGCTTATCGAAAGTCTTTAACTGATGGTATGATGGTGCGGAACTAAGCTAAAACAATGGCTCAAAAGACGACAACAACAACCCTCTAAATTTTGATTTCTCTTATTGACTCTTCCTGCCTATTTGACTTGGTCTCAAATTTTCTATTCTCTATGTTTGTAGAAGCCAATGGTCGACACAGCGAAGATAGTGTAATGCCGGCTTTTAGTGCAGTGATTACACCAACGGCTTCCAAATAGTTTTCCACAACATGCAATTGGTTGGATGCCCAAGGAAGTGTATGCAGGTCGTTTTGCATCAAATTGTCATTCTCGCGTATGGCAATTACCGGAATTCCTTGTTCAAGCGCCGCAAGCGTGGGCAAGCCAACGCAATTATCTGGTATTACAAGGCATGAAACGTCGGCGGAACTCAATATACCTGTTTCACGCATGGCATCTGCATCTGAAACAATGCGCGGACTGCGGTGTAAACCCTTGAGCATGCATTGAATAAAAGTTAAAGACACCGCCTCTGCGGCAAGCCGTGGCTCGACCAAACCAAGATCTAAATTAGCAACCTTGTGGCTTTCAAGCATGGGTGAATGGGCTGCAGGAACTTCATAGAGCATTGACATTGCGTGTGTCAGCATTGCTTCAACTCCACCCCACGGATTATTCATTTTACCATCTTGTTGAAAATATTCTTCATGGATTTCTTCATCAAGATCGATAACGGAAGCAATTGCTACTGCGTCGAAGTCACCCCGATTCTCATCCATAACCGCCATAACGCGTTCCAGTCCATTGACCTCACCTGCAGCTCTGCCCGATTTCATGAATTCTGCAGTCATTTGAAGAGGGGGATCAAGCTGAACAATCTTTGGACAGTCGAGGCCATAGGTTGCACGCGCCGCATTAACGGCGTTAACCGTATCATTTGCAAACATTTTGATTTCGTGGGCGTCCATAATGACCAGAACCCGGTTTGAACGGGTGGGCTGCAAGGCCGCCGTTCCCATCATCAGCCGTGTAATCGTGCTCCCTTCAACATACAGAGCATTCTCCGGCATCTCATTGAGATCAGAGGCATTGACAACATTCGGATGTGTGATTAACCGGTCACATACTTCTGCGAGCACACGCGCAGCCGGCGTTGCATCTCCAGCATGGCCACCGATCGTTGCGCCAATTCCCGTTGGCACAAGGAAAACAGCGTTAAAGGAGCTCGTTCGTTCGACAGTGCGCCGGATGAAACGAAATATGGATTCAGGTTTTTTAGCGGTTGGAACGTCTGGTCCGCCGAGCATGCCGAACTCACATTGGTAATGTGCTTCATCCATACCGGTAATTGCAAAACGCACTGGTATGGTGCCCTCATCAAGTCTGAAGTCAAATGCATTTTGGATGTGGCCCAGCATGTTTTGATGGCCAGGAGATGCAGGAATAGTGATTTTCTGCTCAGTTAAATGCATATGTTTACTTCAAACCCGGTCTATTAGCTTGGCTGTACAATCAGTAGCACCAAACCATTCAACTGTAAATTTTTCAGCCACCTTGGGGTCGTACACCTTGCATGAGAAAATATTAATATAAATAGCCTTCAATTGATCAAGTGTGTGTATGACGATGGAACTGGTCAAGATGAACTGGACAGCTGATGTGCCCTGAGTGTGTGGTGAGGTCTGCTTATCTTTCTCTGATAAACCAACATCATCCCAGAAATGCAAATCCTCGCGTTGCATATCAATAAGCTCGCACAACTGCTCAAAATACCCCGTGATGCTTGGGCGGGTGAATTTTGTGGCATCGCAACCGTGCAGGTCGAGGATCAGTTCAATACCGTATTGATTATCGGTTGTTTCATCGCCACCAATCATAATCTCACCATCAAATACAAATCTCGACAATAAAACATTGTATATTTCTCTTTTTTACAAAACCAATTAACTAAAGCTGTGTGATACACATGTCTGCATCTGTAAAATTTAGTCTAGGATTACGTGAGGAACACAACGAGCATCTTTGCCGGTGACTAAAGTCTTGTCCTCGCGAATGCACAGCCCAACCGCTTTACTGGCAACCAGCCAACAACCTATCAGCGGGTAACCACAATCCAGAGCAGGCAAAGGATGAAACTCCTGTAAGATGTGAGCATCGCTACCGTAAGGCCCGCCACTTTGGAAAATTATCTTTCCTTCATGAACAATCTTGATATTTTCCCCTTGCCTTGACAACATTGGTTTTCGAACATAGCTGCCCGCGTTAGCAAATGTTGCAGCGGCAGGATCGTCCTCAAAAAATGCAGGTAGCAAATTGGGGTGCCCCTCAAACATTCCCCACAAAAGCGGCAAAAGGCCTTTATTAGACAAAATCGCCTTCCAAGGTGGCTCTATAAACTGGGTGCCGCTGGAAGGTATATGGAGGCCAAAATCTTCTGCCATAATCCATTCCCATGGGTAAAGCTTAACGAGTGTATTTATGACGTCGCCATCAAGATCGATAAATCGTCCTTCATCATCTAAGCCTATGTCCTTCATTGCTATGGAACAGGTCTTTAAACCTGCTTCACGTGCGCATTCCTCAAGATAGTCCAGTGTCCCTTTATCATCTTCAATATTGTGGTTGCAGGCAAAGTGAGACATCGTCCTAATATCTAATTTTGGGAAAACATTTACTATACTCTCATGCACATCGTTTAATTGGTCGCAACCTCTTGGGATCAACTCAAGCTCTGTGGCTTGTTCCAACCATTCCCATTGAAGCACCGACGTTTCATAAAGAGCTGTTGGTGTATCGGCATTATATTCTAATAACTTTACTGGCCCTTCACCGTGATATGACAGATCCATCCTGCCGTAGAGATTTTTTTCACCATTACGCCAGCTTTCCGCAATGTAATCCCAAAAAGGCTCGGCAATCCCAAGACGGCTCAAAACCTCCTGGTTATTAACGGCACGGTCGACGACCTCAAAACACAAGTTCTCAATTTCTTCAACTGGGCCCGTCAAATCTTCTTCGATCTGGCGCCTTGTGAATTGATAATAAGCGCTCTCATTCCAACCTGTGATACCTTGGTCAGCAATATGCTCCAACTCATGTTCAGCGGCAACGTTTACCAGATTGGGTCGCTCAGTCACAGAAATGCGCTGCATGGGAGCTCCGAAATAAGTAGCAAAATACCTCTAATCAAGTAGCCGCAGAGCCAAATCTGCGAGAGGAAGAACCAAATCCACCGCGTGAACGGGTCGAGTTTTTAAAGCTTGGGCGGCTGGTGGCCGACCGAGCGACCTTCGTCCCTCCTGTTTTTGATCCTACATTTTGATTGTCGGAAGTTCGAAAACTATTAGGACTTTTGGCTGACCGGTAAAGCGGTTGTGACATCATGGAACTGCGTCCGCCCATCATGGACCCCATCATATAACCCATCATTAATGGCATAAAGACCGAGCCACCACTTGATGTTTTATAAGGAGCCTTCTCACACTTACCTTGGCCAAAATCTGCCTGACAGTCCTCTGCAGAAGAATATTTAGGCGCCACTGCAGCATGCTGGCTACTCGCTTCTTTAAAGCTACGCTCACATTGGTCTACGGTGTTATATGGATCACTCTTGCATTGGCCTATGCTTTCGTAAATTGATGCATCTACCTTAGGTTCTTCACAGGCAGTTAAGGCAATCAAACTCACGCTCATCATTAGAGCAGCAGATCGGGAACTCCAGGACTTCATTTTAAAATCTCTCATTGTGGGTTAATCTTAATACTATTTGTAGTGCCCTTGGTGGCATTTTTATCGACTAGTTTGTCATAGAGGCTGCATTCAATAGACCGCCGGCCGACGAAGCAACACCAAGCCATAGACCACTTGCCATTTCACCATTTTCTATCCGCTCTGAAATTTTAGGTATGGGCAACCGGACCAGATAGAAAATAACGATCTGAACCAGCAACGCAACCACACCCCAGATTAAAACATCGACCAAAGAATTCGAATTAGTGATTGCGCTTGCCAATGGCATACAAAATCCAAGCAAACTACCGGCAAACGCAAGCGATGCCGCCGTGTTGTTTTCCCGAATCAATTTGATTTCAGGGTGCGGTGTCGCCCACATATAAATGACCACATAAAATAAAGTCAGGGCCAAGGCTGTTGCCATATGGGCAAGAAACCAAGAAAGCTCGTTGAGCGAACTGCCGACTATTTCCAAAATACTGTCCTCCTAGGTAGACATATTAAACCATAGAAGACGCTATCACAGTGCACAATTCACCAAAAGCTTATTCCATAATGTTTTTGCCTATCGTTCAAATCAAACACATTTTAGTATTAAGGGCCATTTTTAAAACAGACCGGTTTTAGAGGTGAATAGCTTTTTCATTTAAGCCAATATTATATAAAGAAAAAATGGTGCCCGGGGGCGGATTTGAACCACCGACACGCGGATTTTCAGTCCGCTGCTCTACCAACTGAGCTACCCGGGCCTCTATTAGCTTAAAATATTAAGACATTATACGTTCACTAATAAGAGAGAGGCTTATAAAAGAAATAAGAAGGCCTGTCCAGCATCCCTAGACAGGTTTTTCAATACCCCGCATCTGGAGGTTCGCCATTCAATTCCTCTTCTTCATTTATTGGAATCTTATAATCTCCCTTGAGCCATTTACTCAGGTCCACGTCAGCACAATACTTGGAGCAGAATGGGGTGAAATTATGATTTTCTGACTTCCCACAAATGGGACAATCTTCATTTTGTCTTTTTGGCTTTAGAGATATAACTTCAGTCATCTATATTTCCTTTACTCGAAACATGACGGATTATATCAAAGAACTCATCCTCCAGACCAGTATCAGCCCTTATTGTTATTTTAATACCCAGTTCTACTCGCAGTTCGCTTAATGCATTTTTAAGTTGCCCATCAAAGCATGCTGCCACTGCCTTGCTTGTCCTGAGTTCCAGACATTGAGATGGGCGACTTAGGCCCTCCACCCGCAACCGGTCCAGCGCATTAAAACCATGGGTTCGAACCGTAAGCGAAAGACCACTACCTTCACATTTGAGACAATTTTGACCAAGACTGGTTCTTAGGGAGGGCCTGCTCCGTTTGCGTGTCATTTCCACGAGACCAAAATGGGTGAAACCAGCAACGAACACCTGCTCAGGGTCATCTGCAATACGTAGCTTAAGGGCGGCAAGAACTTTGTTCATACTTTTTCGGTTTTTCATTGAGACAAAATCAACAACCAGCAAACCGCTTAAATTACGCAAACGGATTTGCCGGGCAATCTCAGCGCAAGCCTCAAGATTTGTTTCTAAAATTGATCGCTCGTACTCACCTTTCGATGTACCGGCAACATTTACATCCACGGCGATAAGGGCTGCAGTTTCACTGATAATAATTGATCCGCCAGATGGCAAATCCACATGTGCTCCCAAAGCTTGCTCGAGATCATCAACTAAGTTTCCCACTTGAAATAAAGGCTGCGGTCCTTTGTGATGAGACAACCGTTCAAGTAAAGCTGGAGCTTGTTGTTCAAGAAATTTTTTAGCTTTTAGATAGGCTTGGATATCGTCAATTATTATTCTATTTACATCACTTGGGGTCCAGTCACGAAGAGCACGTATAACCCCGTCAGCCAACCCATGAAGTAGGGACGGCATGGCACCTGCATATAGACCAGCTTTAATCCCCAGATATTCTTCACGAAGTTTCTCAACATGTGCGATTATATCTTCATTAGGTATGGTCTCAGCTGCAGTGCGGACAATAAAGCCCTCACTTTGGCCAGCAATATCATTAAGTAAGCTTTTAAGACGAGAACGGGTCTCAACTGAGTCAATACGGTGTGAGATTTTTATGGCATTGTCACCTGGTGTCAAAATCACTGAGCGAGACAAAAGCGTCAGACGTGTTGTTAGCTTTGGACCTTTCCCCTCAAAAGAGTCACGCTGAATCTGAACACAAACTTTATCACCTTCGCACAAGTATTTTGAGATCTTATCCCCGGATGATACTTTTTCGCCAACTGGCCGCACTTCAGGCATGGCCAAAAAGCCCGAGCGATCCAAGCCCAAATCCACAAAACAAGCATTTAGAGATTCTATAACTTTTTCAACTCGACCCAAGTAAATATTACCAACTAGGCTGGGTTCACTCTCATCTTCGACGATCATTTGAACCAAGCGGCCATCAATAGTCAAAGCAGAACGCAACCTACCTGGACGAACTTCGATCAGGACCTCATTGACACTAGTCACAACAAATCCCTTTGAGCAACTTGGACGTTTCATAAAGCGGCAGTCCTACAATGTTTGAGTAGGAGCCAGCAATTTTTCTAACAAACACTCCTGCACGGCCTTGAATGGCGTAACCACCAGCTTTGCCTTGCCACTCGCCACAATCTACGTATTCGTCTATTTCAGAGTCCTCAAGCTTTTTAAAGGTGACCGAAGTGATGACTAGTCTGTTGTGAATTTTACCATTAGAATCAACTAACGTTAGTCCTCCATAGACCCGGTGGCGACGCCCCGACAATAGTTTCAGGCTACGTCTGACATCGTCTTCGCATTCTGCCTTGTCCAGAATGCGTCTACCCACCGCAACCACCGTATCACAGGACAGAATGCACGCGCACGAATGTTCAGGTGCAATCGCCATGGCCTTAGATGCGCCAAGACGCTTGGCCAACTGGCTTGGCAGTTCGCTCTTATGAGGTTTTTCATCAATATGAGCGGGGATAATTTGATCAGGGACAATACCGATCTGGGCAAGTAAAGAAATCCGCCTTGGCGAAGCCGAGGCAAGTATCAAGCGGGGTAAATCCTTGTCGGAACCCGCCATACCATAACCTCCTGAATCACAGTTTACTTGAAGCGGAAGGTGATCCGACCTTTGGTCAGATCGTACGGTGTCATTTCGACGTTTACGCGATCACCTGCCAATACACGAATACGAAACTTTCTCATTTTACCCGCTGTATGTGTCAGTACTTCATGGCCATTATCCAACTCTACCCGGAACATAGCATTCGGAAGGAGTTCTTTAACTATGCCAGAAAATTCTAAAAGCTCTTCTTTAGCCATTTAGCCTCTATACGCTTTCCAATTAATCTTATTCGGGCACATAAGTGACGTCCATGAAGGCTTCGGTCAAGTTATTTCATAACTTTGGAGAGATTATTTGTGCTTCTGAAGAGCTTTCATTCTTTTGGCAAAGCGCCTCTTAGGAGACTTTTCTTAATCTTTACCAGCAATTGGTCGCGAACTTGACGATAGGCATCGAGCCTGATTTCACGATTTCCTTCGATGGTCGTCGGATCAAAAGTGTCCCAAAATACAGCATCACAGGCCATTCCTTGGGACATCTCAAGCGCCTTATGCTGAGCTTCCAGTGATAAAGAGATAATAATGTCAAAGGACCTATCTTCAAGGTGATCAAAAGTTTTGGCCTTGTGTTTAGAAACATCAATCCCAATTTCATCCATCACTTCAATAGCGAACCCATCAATTACTCCAAATCTTACACCAACTGAGTCAATATATATTGCATTACCAAGTAAATGTTTCAGAAGACCTTCAGCGATAGGTGAGCGAACCGAATTCATGGTGCAGGCAAACAATATAGCTGAGGGGAAATTGGTCATACCACACACCTTCCCTAGGCCCTGATATGGAGGATGCAAATTAGGGTGAAAAGTCGCCGGGCAGTGCCACTATCAATCTCTACTTTTTCGGCAAGACGTTCTTGCAAAATTTCAGCACCCTCATTGTGTAAGCCGCGGCGGCCCATATCGATAGCCTCAATCTTCAAAGGCGACGACGTTTTAATCGCTTTATAATAACTGTCACAGATCATGAAGTAGTCTTTAATTATGGCCCGAAGTGGACTGAGCGGCTGAGTAAAGCGGCTCAATCCGTTGTCATCCGTATCTCGGATATCAAAAACAAATCGGTTCTCGACGATAGACAAATGCAAATTGAAAGGACCAGGGAAACCGCCAACTAGTTTAAAACTATTTTCTTCGATTAAGTCGTAAATAGCTACCTTGCGTTCGTGATCTACCTGTGCGGAACGACTTACAACGCTCCGCTCATCCAGAAAAACACCTACCAACCTTTGATTGTTCATTTTTCCTCAGATTGCCGGCCCAAACGTAAAAGAATCGAGCGGGCATGGGCATCAAGACCTTCGGCTTGGGCCAGCAACACTGCGGCAGGGCCAACATTACCTAAGCTTTCTTCATCTGCCGAAATTAAGGAAGAACGTTTCATAAAATCGAGCACGCCAAGACCCGACGAGAAGCGTGCACTTCTGGCTGTCGGGAGAACATGATTTGGTCCAGCTAGATAATCACCCAGCGCTTCAGGGGCATAACGCCCAAGAAAGATCGACCCAGCATTACGAACCTTGGCAGCAATGGCATTTGGATCCTCTACAGCTAGTTCAAGGTGTTCCGGCGCAAGGCGGTTAATCAGTGGCAACGCATCATCTAATCTTTCGACAAGGATGATGGCACCAAAATCATGCCAGCTTTTGGATGCTATATTTGCTCTCGGTAGTGTTTTCAGCATATCCTCAACAGCTTTGGAGACACTTTCAGAAAAGTCTTTATCATCTGTTATCAGTATCGACTGCGCTGCCGCATCATGTTCTGCTTGGGACAAAAGATCTGCAGCTATCCAACTAGGATGGTTTTCTTTATCAGCCAACACCAGAATTTCAGAGGGTCCAGCAATCATGTCTATTCCTACAGCACCAAAAACCTGACGCTTAGCAGCAGCAACATATGCATTACCGGGACCAACGATCTTATCTACAGGGGCAATAGTCTCAGTACCATAGGCCAGCGCACCAATAGCTTGCGCTCCACCTATACGATATATTTCATGAACTCCTGCTGTGCGTGCTGCTGCCAGAACTAATGGGTTAATAACACCACCTGGTGTCGGCACCACCATTACAAGTCTCTCAACTCCCGCAATCTTTGCTGGAAGTGCGTTCATCAAGACCGACGAGGGATAGGCCGCCGTGCCGCCTGGCACATAAAGCCCAGCAGCAGCAATTGCGCTCCAGCGGTAACCAAGACGAAGTCCTGCTTCATCAACATAGTCTAAATCATCTGGTAATTGGTGCTTATGAAAGTCTTCTATACGGCATGCTGCAAGTTCCAGTGCCTGAATCAATTCCGGTTTGCACTGGCTAATAGCCTTGTCAACTTCATCACTGCCAATACAAAGGTCTTCTTTTTTTATATTAAAGCGATCAAAACGTCGGGTCAGTTCAATAACTGCGTCATCACCACGGACACGGACGTCTTCAAGAATAGTTGAGACTACGCTATTAACATCTATATTTGTCTCACGCTTAGCCGCAAGCAAGCTCACAAAAGCCACTTCAAAGTCCTTGTCGGCAGAATTTAAGCGGACCGTCATTAGGCGACCTCTTTAGTAGGTTTAGTTTTTGCAAGTACTTTGCGGAAATCTTCAATCAACTGGCCTATTTCTTCAGGCCGGGTTTTCCAAGCGGACCGGTTAACAGCAAGTGATGATGTAATTTCAGCTATTTGTTCTATTTCAACAAGGCCGTTTGCTCGTAAAGTATCCCCACTAGAGACAAGATCAACAATACGACGACAAAGTCCCAAATTGGGGGCTAACTCCATAGCTCCACTGAGCTTAATACATTCAGCCTGCACACCACGCTGAGCAAAGTGGCGGCGGGTGATTTCAGGATATTTAGTTGCAACACGTACGTGGCTCCAAGTGCCCGGATCATCACTTCCAACCATCTCCTCTGGTTCTGCCACAGCAAGACGGCAATAACCAACACCCAGATCAATGGGTGCGTAGATTTCTGCATAATCAAATTCCATTAACACGTCCGCACCAACAACACCCAAGTCAGCTGCGCCAAAAGCAACAAAGGTTGCCACGTCAAAGCTACGAACCCGAACAATATCAAGATCAAGTCGGTTCGTGGTAAAGCGAAGCTGACGCGCGCCATCATCATAAAAATTTGGTTCAGGCTCAATTCCAGCGGCACGTACGAGAGGCATTACCTCATCAAGGATACGTCCCTTTGGTAGGGCAAGAACTAATTTTTTTTTACACTTACTCGACATACTATCCCTCAACTAAATTTCAACCCAATTAGTGGCGGCATTATTATAGTGTTTGAGCAACTTTAACCAGCCTGTTCACATACATTTTCACGGCTTAAATTAAGGCTTTTTCTCCGAAAACCTTGGATTAACAACTTTGGCGCCTTGTTAATCAATAAATTTATTATAGCAATTAATAGAAATTGTTGGAATTTACCACGTTTCCATGTTAGCAAAACAGTGTCTATAGCTTAATTAAAAGTTATAATTTATTGTGAACACGTTGTTTGAGACTATCTAAAGAGAGTAAATAAAATGTCTGTTGGTACAGTTAAATGGTTTAATCCTACAAAAGGGTTTGGTTTTATCGAGCCAGAAGATGGGGGAAAAGATGCTTTTGTACATATTTCCGCCGTTCAAAAGGCTGGTATGGACACACTTCGTGAAGGCCAAAAAGTCGAATTTGAACTTGTGCCTGGTGATGGTGGACGTAGTTCTGCTGAGAGCCTAGTAGCAATCGACTAATTATCTAACGGCAGATCAATCTTTGATCCGCACGATATCGGCTCCGCAAGCGGCCAATTTTTCTTCCAGCCGCTCGTAACCCCTGTCTAAATGGTAGACACGATTTATTTCCGTTTCACCATCTGCTGACAGAGCGGCTAGGACCAAAGAAACCGAGGCTCTCAAGTCAGTTGCCATAACTTGAGCTCCCTTTAGTTTGACCCCCCCACGGATAATAGCAGACGACCCGTGCACGTTTATATCTGCCCCCATACGCGAAAGTTCAGGCACATGCATGAAGCGATTCTCAAAAATTGTTTCAGTAATCATTGATGCCCCTCTAGCTACAGACATCAGAACCATCATCTGTGCCTGCATATCTGTCGGAAAACCAGGGAACGGTTCGGTCATTACATCAACGCCGCTTATCCCTTCCGACGCCCGACGCACCCTAATGCCATCATCGACCTCCACAATACTGACGCCAGATTGTCTCAAGATGCCCGCAATAGATTCAATTAAATTCAGGCGAGTGCCTTTTAGGGTCAAATCACCATCAGTAACAGCTGCAGCAACCGCGTAACTTCCTGTTTCAATACGATCAGGAACTACTGAATAATCAGCCCCATGTAATTCTCTCTGACCTATAATATTTAGGGTGTCTGTGCCAATACCTTCAATCTTTGCCCCCATGGCGACAAGACATTGAGCCAAGTCGGTTACTTCGGGCTCTCGTGCAGCATTGGTAATGATGGTCTTTCCATCAGCTAAAGCAGCAGCCATTAAAAGATTTTCCGTGCCGCCAACAGTAACGGTTGGAAATACAATATGTGCCCCTTTCAACCCGTTGGGTGCTTTCGCCTCGATATAACCATCAGTCAGATCAATTTCTGCGCCCATTTGGGCCAATGCTTTTAGGTGCAGGTCCACTGGCCGAGTACCAATGGCACATCCCCCGGGCAAAGAAACGCGCGCAACGCCATAGCGGGCTAACAAAGGCCCTAGCACTAAAATTGAAGCCCTCATTTTGCGCACCAATTCGTAAGGTGCCGTTGTATGGATATTGCCACAAGCTGTGAGTTCGAACACTCGACCCATATTTCCACCACCACCCGCGTTTCCATTCATTGAGATAGAAACACCAAGTTCGGCTAACAGATGCGCCATGCTCGATACATCGACTAAGTGAGGCAAGTTTGACAGTGTCAGTGTCTGTTCACTAAGCAAACAAGATGCGAGCAGAGGCAGTGCTGCATTTTTTGCTCCACCTATGTAGATGGTGCCATTCAAGCTTTTCGCACCGCGAATAACTATTCGATCCATTGAGGTCCATTCGTCGACAGTTGAAGTAAATTTTCTAGGGATCTTCTACTCTATGCCGGTGACACGGACAAGTGACGAAACCATTCCCATTGAATTTTAACAACAACCCTATTGGTCTGATTCACTTCGTTGGCGTGACTGAACTTTGCGTTTTTTTAGGTTAGCGCGAAGCGCGTTTGCTTGGCGTTTTCGTCGTTCCTCCATACTTTTTTCATGCCTAGTGAGCTTTTGGGCTGTGGTCCCAGATGGTTTACCCGTATTGATTTTTGCCATGTTTTTAACCTCCCAACATTTCTTATCATTTTTCGTGGTGCGCACGTTGAAAAACTTCGGCAAGGGACCCTTGCAAGGGAACAAACCCTATGTCATTGTGCGCGCTTTCACGTCCAAGACATGATGCTCGGGCGAAGATGCCGCCGTAGCTCAGGGGTAGAGCGCGCCATTGGTAATGGCGAGGCCGACAGTTCAATTCTGTCCGGCGGCACCATTTCTCATCTACCACTGCGGTTAATTCACTTATATCTACTAGTTTCTATATAAAACCAGTTTGAGTAGAAACATGCCGCAAAACGTCAACACCACTGCTGCGCGCAAAAGAAACGGCATTT
Source organism: uncultured Rhodospirillales bacterium (assembly GCA_938092065.1). Classification (GTDB taxonomy): domain Bacteria; phylum Pseudomonadota; class Alphaproteobacteria; order Rhodospirillales; family JABHCV01; genus JACNJU01. Next base: position 124,263 of record CALKND010000017.1, on the reverse strand, counting down.
ATTATTGCTCTCTACGTATGCCTAACAAGTTCTTAGAACTTAATTGAATAGATAATATCTTTTAGGAATCACGGCAGAGTATTATAGATGACGCACTTTATTAAATTTGTTCGTTGGGATCGCTAGGGTCAGCGTATCGAAGACCGCTTATCCAATTCAGATTGACAAACACCCCTTTCATAATTGGTAAGGTTATGCCAGCGGCGGACAAAACAAATATTAGTACAATTAAGATCAAATTCATCGCCGAAATGTCACCTTTCACCATATTACCAATCATCCACGCAGCTAGGTGTCCAACAAACAATACAGTTGCCCATGGAGCGGCATCATCCGAACGAATATTACGAAATGATTCCCCACATTCAAGGCATTCCGGCACAAGGCGAAGATATCCATTAAAAATGTGTCCTTTTCCGCACTTTGGACAACGCCGGATCAAACCTCGTTTAATAACCAACCAGTAGTGTTGCATATAAGTTTTCCAGAATGATCTGGCCGAACAAAACGGCAATTTTAATTCTTTAAAAAATACTCGCAAGTGCCACATGTAAGGCAACAAGAGCAAGCGTAATACCTTGTAAACCGACACGCCAGCGCATAAGTATGTTAGAGCGCTCTTTATAGGAGCCTCCACGAGCCATACCCAGTAATCCTATGACAAGAACAGTAAGTGTAGCTAAGGCAAAAAAACCTATTAAGTAGGGCAAGATCAAAGTGATTATAATCATTTAATTTTTATATCATAGGATCATAAGATATCACCAGAAAAGAGACGGGTAACAAAATGCATACTTATCCTGAAAACCCTTTTCTGTGTAAATGTTAATAAATAGCTTTAAATTCGTTTTCTAGTTGGGCTAGACAGAAGCCATGTTGAATAAATTACCGGGCCTCGCACAGTGAGGCTTATCAACAAAGATGATCCCCCTCCATTTACGTTATTAAATGCTGATGGCAAGGCCTCCACGTTGCTGGTTTGTGACCATGCTTCACCAACCACCCCCCGTACCATGGAAAACATTGGCTTAGATCAAAGCATATTTAAACAGCATGTGGCGTTGGACATCGGCGCAGAAAATGTTACCCGTATTCTCTCTGAAAAATTAGACGCGGCAGCAGTCTTAGCTGGATACTCTCGCTTATTGATTGACGTAAATCGCCAACCTGGCGATGTCAGTTCTATACCAGAGAAAAGCGACACAACCATTATTCCTGGCAACCAAAAACTAAGCGAAGAGCAACGGCTTGCTAGAGTTGAAAACTTCTTCTGGCCTTATCATCAAACCATCTCCAAAACCCTTGCTCTTTTGTGGCGGCGCGGTCCTGTCCCAGCGCTAATTTCAATACACAGTTTCACCCCATCCTTGGGTGGAAACAAACGCTACTGGGATATTGGTGTGCTTTGGAATCGAGACCCGCGTCTCGCCCTACCCTTGCTTGAAAAACTAAAAGCTATTGGAAATGGACGCTATTACATTGGCGACAACGAGCCCTACTCTGGCCGGGAATTTGGCTATACCCTTGATATTCATGCAGGTGCAGTTGGACTTCCAAATTGCGCAATAGAAATACGTCAGGATTTAATCGACACTCATGACGGCGCTCAGTATTGGGCCAACACATTTGCAGACATCCTGAGAGAATTATTGGCAAACAGCAACTTACAAAGGGTTGAGCGTTTTTGAATAACCACGAAGGAAGTGTAGCTAGATACGTCCCTGTACCAGTATGACTAATTTATTACTTTGGTAACTGGAGGAACTCAAAGCCTGACCACTCAGTTGAAATAGAAAACCTACAAGGCTATTTTGAGCTACATTATATTTGGTGATTACTGGAAATTTACAATAAAGCCAAGCAGAATAGAAAATTAAAACACAATCACCTCGGAGACATCATTAACAGGTTATTGAAAAGCGTCAGAAGCAGGTATTAACACCAACAAATAATTTATTTATGAGCTTGCTAACACGCCACAGGGACGATTATCTTGCCTCTCTATATTCTATTTGTGGAGTCAAAAAATGACGGAAGTTGGTGGTGTCGCTGCGGATCGGTTACGGTCCTTCATTGAACGTATTGAACGTTTAGAAGAAGAAAAAGCAGCCCTTGCTGCTGATATCAAAGAAATCTATTCGGAAGCCAAGGGAAATGGCTTTGACACCAAGGTGATCCGTATGATTGTAAGGTTAAGAAAAATGGATCAGTCAGACCGTCAAGAACAGGAACAAATTCTCGACCTATATAAGCGTGCTCTTGATATTGATTAACTCTAACCAGTTTACATCTTGAATACTCTTTTAATGTAGTGCATTAAAAAGGTTGTGCTGTCTTCAATGCTCAGATTTTCTGTATCAATAGTCAGATCGGGACTTGTTGGACATTCATAAGGGGCTGAAACGCCTGTAAAATTTGGAATTTCACCATTGTGAGCTTTTTTATATAGACCTTTGGTGTCGCGTGCCTCGCAGATACCGAGATTAGCCGATAAATAAATCTCGTGGAAGCTCTCCCCAACTGCCTTCCGCGCAAGTGAGCGATCACTACGATATGGCGAGATAAAAGCCGATAGGACAATGGTTCCAGCTCCAGTGAACAAAGCCGCCACCTCGCCAATGCGTCGAATATTCTCTGTTCTGTCCTCATGGTTAAAACCCAGATCACTGCTTAATCCCTGACGTATATTGTCACCATCCAACACATAGGCATGATAGCCTTCAGAAAATAATATCTTTTCTAGCTCAAAAGCTAACGTTGTCTTGCCTGAACCGGACAGTCCAGTAAACCACAATACTCCGCCCTTGTGATTATTAACTCGCCAACGTTCTTGGACTTTAACTCTGTGGGGGACGGCGGTGATGTTTCTGGATTTAATACCCATATTTTGGGTTCCCATAATAAATTTTTAGCTTAATTGAACTAAAGCAAATTTTAAAATACGAAATTTGCATTGTTCATAGCTCACACAAGCATGGATGTTAATTCTAATCTTTTTTGTTATTAGACCTTAAACAGCGACAACCATATCTGGAACGGGTTTTTTATTGAATTAGTTGAACTTTAACTATTATGCATTGGTAATGTGTTTAGGGCATCACCAATAGCAATATGACCCCCATTTTTGATCTTGGCAAAAACTCCCATCTCAATGTGACCAAAACTACTTTTCAGTAAATTTATTAGATTTATATCACGGACACCTGTTTGTGGATCAACATTGATGGCTGCACACCTGTCAATGCGTTCCGTCACTTCTATAGTCAACTCGCCACATGATATCTCTTTACCGACCAAGTCAAATTCCGACCAGGGATCAACACCGTCTATATAGATATTTGCGCGAAAGCGAATTGGATCGATATGCTTGGCAACGACTCGTTCAAAATCACGAATAGATGCTAAATTGACGATCGAAATCAATTTTTGTTTCTGATCAGTAAAAATAGTTTCGCTTCCAGCTTCAACCAAACGCAACTTACCTTGTGCCTCATCTTTCATATAATTCAAGAAAAAGTCTTCCAATATGGCACAATCAACCGTGTTTGTTAGCTTTCCTCGAACCAATTGATTGCCATCACGAAGAACCTGCAAGGTATCTGTTTCATCATCAAAAACCGTTTCTAGCGTCGCTAGCTTCTCATTTCTCACCAGGGCAAGAAAGCTAGTTTTTGGGAGCCAGTGCGGTGTTTTAGCGTCGAACTGGGTAGAACCAAGAGCCAGGGCAAAGCGCCTATCATTAATTAAGGCACCACCTGATTCAAGCGTAGTCTCAGACAAGTGCTCCGGACTTAGGCCTTTTACTGGGTAACGACATATTTTTAGAATCTTAGCAGCCATTTATCAAACATCCGCGTAAGTCATTGAATTGTCAAGCAAGCCGGACATGCTTAACTTGTTTAAAAGCCCTTGCGGTGTATAAAATTTAGACCATATTAACGGAGTTAAAATGAATAAGGTGCTCCCTTTTTGCCTGGAGATAGGCGCGAAGGAACGCGGTCACAAAAAAAGGTTTCTCAGTCGAATGGAATTCGAAAAATATACAGAGCGCTCCCGCGGCTTTATTCAATCAGCGCAAGGGTTGGCAACACGGTCAAACCATCAACAACTAACTCCACTGCATTTACTGAAAGTTCTTCTTGATGATAAAGATGGGTTGGCTGCCAACCTAATTGAAGCTGCCGGTGGTAAAGCAGAAAAAGGACTTCAATATGTAGAAGCGGAACTGGCCAAGTTGCCGTATGTTCAAGGCGGGGTAACTGGGCAGATTTACTTGTCCCAAGAAACTGGGAAGCTTTTAGAACAGGCTGAACAGATTGCAGAACAATCAGGTGATAAATTTATTACCGCTGAAAGATTATTGCTGGCTCTTGTCCTAGCAACGGGCACCACAGCCGCCAAGGCTCTTGCGGATTCAGGTGTCAAAGCACAAAACTTAAATAAGGCCATCAAGAATGTACGTAAAGGTCATCGTGCCGACAGCGCCACCTCAGAGGATACCTATGACGCCCTGAAAAAATATGCCCGCGATCTTACAGCTGATGCTGCTGAAGGAAAGATTGATCCGGTAATTGGTCGCGACGAAGAAATACGGCGTACTATTCAAGTTCTCTCCAGACGCACAAAGAATAACCCCGTACTTATTGGCGAGCCCGGTGTTGGCAAAACTGCCATCATTGAAGGCCTGGCTCAGCGCATTATTAGTATGGATGTTCCAGAAAACTTAAAAGATAAGAAGCTTATGGTGCTTGATCTTGGTGCACTTATAGCTGGGGCTAAGTTTCGCGGTGAATTTGAAGAACGATTGAAAGCGGTTCTTAACGAAGTTATGGCCGCTGAAGGTGAGGTTGTTCTTTTCATTGATGAAATGCACACGCTTGTTGGTGCAGGTGCATCAGAGGGATCCATGGATGCCTCAAACCTAGTCAAACCAGCACTAGCACGTGGCGAGTTGCATTGTGTTGGTGCAACTACTTTAAATGAATACCGTAAGTATGTTGAAAAAGACGCGGCGTTGGCTCGACGCTTCCAACCTATCTTAGTCTCCGAACCAACTGTTGAAGACACCATTTCGATCCTACGCGGCATTAAGGAAAAATATGAACTACACCACGGTGTTCGCATAGCAGACGCCTCCCTCGTTTCCGCCGCCACCTTTTCCAACCGTTATATTTCTGACCGCTTCCTACCTGATAAGGCCATTGATCTTATCGATGAAGCAGCTTCACGGCTCCGCATGGAAATAGATTCAAAACCAGAAAATATAGATGAGCTCGATCGTCGCATAATTCAGTTAAAGATCGAACGTGAGGCCCTAAAAAAGGAAAACGACGATGCTTCAAAAGATCGCTTAGGCAAGCTTGAAGATGAACTAGTTGGCATAGAAGACCGCTCGGCCATACTGACGAAAGAGTGGATGTTAGAGAAGTCTGCTCTTGCGGATGCCAACAGGCTGATGGAGCGACTGGAAAAAGCCCGACTAGCCTATGACCGTGCCCTACGCGAGGGGCATCATGAAAAAGCAGGTGAACTTCAATATGACCTAATCCCTAGATTAGAGAAACAGCTTAGTGATGCAGAGGCAGCAGAGAATAACAAGGTGCTGGAGGAATCTGTGACCAGCGAACATGTAGCCTCTATCGTCTCACGTTGGACTGGTATCCCTGTTGACAAAATGCTGCAGGGTGAGCGTGACAAGCTCTTATCCATGGAAGATAGTCTACGCCAACGAGTAATAGGCCAGGAAGAAGCTCTGTGCGCGGTCTCGCATGCTGTTAGAAGGGCACGCGCTGGATTGCAAGATTCAAGCCGGCCTATTGGCTCCTTCCTGTTCTTAGGCCCCACAGGTGTTGGCAAGACAGAACTAACCAAAGCATTAGCAGAATTCCTATTCGATGATGAGCAGGCCCTCCTGCGAATTGATATGTCTGAATACATGGAAAAACACGCCGTCTCCCGTTTACTTGGTGCACCCCCCGGTTACGTAGGTTATGACGAGGGAGGTGCGCTAACCGAGGCAGTACGACGCAGACCATATCAGGTGGTGCTTTTTGACGAGGTTGAAAAAGCCCACCCAGATGCTTTCAATGTATTGTTACAGGTTCTTGATGATGGCCGCTTAACCGACGGTCATGGCCGAACTGTTGATTTTACTAACACCATAATAGTGCTGACTTCAAACTTGGGTGGTGATGTGCTCGCTGCACAGAATGAAGGACACGACAGTAATGAAGTCAGGACCCAGGTAATGGACGTGGTACGCGCCTCATTCCGGCCAGAGTTCCTTAATCGTTTGGATGAAGTTATACTGTTTCACCGCCTATTCCGTGGGCATATGAACGATATTCTTCATATCCAGCTTGCCAGCCTAGAAAAACTTATGGAAGACAAAGGCATTACGCTTGTTCTTGATAACAAAGCTCAAGCCTGGCTGGCCGATACTGGCTATGATTCAGTCTATGGAGCACGGCCATTAAAGCGGGTTATTCAAAGAAATCTACAAAATTCTCTAGCTGGAATGATCTTAAGAGGTAGTATTAAAGATAGTAGCAAGGTCAAGATTTCAACAGACAAAGATGGCCTAACCATTAATGGTGAAAAGGCTAACACTAGCTAAAATTCTAATATTAAATGACCTCAGCCGTTTGGAGCCAATGGCCATCGAAATATCCGTCTTTATTTTACAAAATAAGTAAAACAGGCGTCTTATTTATAGAAATAATGAAGGCCTCTTGTTTTGCTAATTTTTACATACTTAAAAGTCATTTTGACCAGCATCTTTAATTTTTGAAAAAAAGGATTAATACGAGGCTAGGTTCACCGACTGCCCCTGTTTGGCGTATTGGGCCTCAATTTTCTCACGAGTATTCTGGAAAGATGTAAGTTCTTGGCCTATAAGCTTGCGTCCTGAGGGCAATTTAACTTTTAAAGGATTAACCTGACGCCCAGAGCGACGAATTTCATAATGCAAGTGAGGCCCAGTAGAACGCCCAGTTGTGCCGACATAACCAATGACCTGTCCCTGTTTGACGCGGCGACCCTTGGCCGTATTGATCCGCTTCATATGCGCGTATGCAGTCGAATAAGTAGCATTGTGGCTAATAAGTACAAAATTACCATAGGCACCTTTCCGTCCAGCATATTTAATAGTGCCGTTACCTGCCGCGTAAATTGGGGTACCGCGCGGGGCGGCAAAATCTAGTCCTTTGTGCATTTTGTTGTAACCCAAGACTGGATGTTTACGCCTTCCAAAGCCCGATGATAAACGTGCTCCATCAATGGGAGTTCGCATCAATTCTTTCTTTGTACTTTGACCTTTTTCATCAAAGTAATCAATATCACCATTTGCTGTGGTGTGACGGTAAATAGCATGGCCCTTACCGCTTAACTCCAAAGAGGCATAAATCACATCGCCACTGTGGACTAGCTTACCTTGAGCATCAGAATATTGTTCATACATCAGCTCGAACTCATCGCCAGAACGAATGTCGCGTTGGAAATCCACATCCCAAGAATAAAGACGTATCAATTCACTCAAAACTGAGCTAGGAACCTTTACTTTTTTACCAGCCATGAATAGGCTTTGATTTATTGTATTAGAGGCCCGCACGAGCCGGGTCGTTAGCTGACGCTTTTCGTGACTAGAACTAAATTCATCATCCCCATTTTTTTCAACAACAATTATATGAGCAAAGTCTGGCAATAAAGACAGTTCCAGGAAATCACCAGGTGAGGCATGTCTGGTGTCTGAGAGGGTCTCAGGATCAGTTTGAAAAGTAACACTGACTGTTTGTCCTTGGCGCAGCCTTGAAGGCTTAAAAACTTTTTTCAAAGACCTAATAGCGCTTGCTCTATCTTTACTTGAAACTCCAGTTCTATTTAGTATATCGCTCAGTGTTTCACCACGACTAGCTTGAACACTGAACTTATAAGTGAGGTCTTGCGCTTGTGTTATATAATTAAAAGCAACCTCCGGCGAGCGAGTCACAAGAGTGGCAGCAGCCGCTGAATTACCAAGCGAAAAAGGAGCTATCATAAGAGTTGAAAATTGCTTACTGGCACTATTAGTAACAAGTTTTTTTGTCGACCCTAATACAAAATTAGCTGACAATAAAATTCCAGCGCTTAGCGCCGCTGCAGTCAATAAACTTTTTAAAATCATCCGCTCAGCAATCAGGTCTTGATATTGTCGTAAAATTACACACCATAAACTCCAAACAATTGGCATTCAGAAATATTTAAGTCAAGTCTACCAATGACGAAGCTGTTAACACATTCAAAGCCATACGTTAATAAACAAAGAAACTTTTATTATAGGTTAAAAAGTTTTATTATTATCTATAGAAGTCTCAACTGACTGTTGCGGGGATCGTAACAGGGAGCGTGCGATCATCCAAATGAACATGACTCCACCAGAAATGGCAATCAAAGCGCCAATACCGTTTAAGTACATACCCACTACAGCACCAATTTCATTTAAGTTCTGAGCCTCACCAGCAATTTTGCGTGGAGTGCCATAGCCCCCAGCCATAAATAAGCCAAGGCTTGCCAGCAACTGTCCTCCACCATACATCCAAACCTGAGCGTTCACTGCGCGTGATGGTTTTAAATCACGACCCAACAGGGGCAAAAACAAGCCATAGAACAAACCCATAAAACTGAGGTTTATCCCAGCAATAACGCCATGATAGTGGGCTGGGGTTCGGGTGTCTGCACCATCAACGAACAAGCCGAGGAGCCCACCTGCAGCAAAGACAACTGGCGATAGGGCAAGACATAAAAAAACTGGTTGGTGCCACGGCAAATGGCCATTAGTTTTGCGAACCGAGATAATGGACATGAGAAGAGGAAAGCCAAATAACAAACTTGGTATGGCCATGCCAAATTGCAGATTAGTGAATAGCGACCAATACAAATCGTGGTCCGGAGCGTAGGAAATAGTTACGTAAAGGCCCAACGTAGCCGTAGCAGCAAGTAAAACATAGGCCATCGTCGTTGACTTCCCATACACAGAACAACTTGTGCCTGTCACCAGTGAAAGCAATGTTCCAAGCGCAATAAACTGTAAGGAAAGATTGACGTATAGAAGCGTGTGTCCACCGCCCCAAAACATCGCTTCGTTGAATTCGTAGGAAAAATCTTCTCCTGCGAGGCTTACGCCTGTAACAGTGAAGACAGCTAGGGCTAGAAGATACAAAAATGCTGCAACTAACGCTCCAAAACAAAAAGGTTGTCGCCACCGCCCTGCACTAGTTGAAAAAGCCACCAGCAACCGCAAAGCCATAATGCCCAAGGAACCACCCAAAGCGACAAGCCCACTGTAGTAGAGGGGGTCAGTGATTGCCGGAATATAATTATTTAAGGTTGCTTCTCCCCTGTTCATAAACGACGGCGCAAATAGCATGACAGTACTAGCATATGCAATGATAAGTAGAATTTTTTCAAGTAGGCCTGAGACACCTCCCAAACGGACCGTTGCAATACTTAAGATTGCACCAAAAACAGATAGGAACCAGACTATAAAGGAAAACACAACATGAATTACTAGACCCTTGTTAAAGAAGTCCAGTGGCCACAGCAAAGTATTTTCGACGCCAGGGATACGGGACACGGCAAGCAATAATGCGAAAACACCGGCAAGGGCTAGCGACAAAATTGCAAGCCCCGCCCACCCACGCAACCCGGGGAAAGTGGTTGACTGACGTTTAGTGCCAAACTGCATATCAGCCCGCGTAAGGATAGATGTGTATAGCCATTACGTAGACAACGACACCCGAAACGGAAACGTACATCCACAATGGCCAAGTCCAGCGAGCGAGGAGCCTGTGAGCGTCAAAGCGTTCCCGCACAGCTCTCAAAAGCGTCAGCGGGACAACCGGCACTAAAGCGATTGCTCCTATTACATGGAGGATAAGAATAGTAAAATATATGGGGCGAATAACTCCCTCGCCACCGAACTTCGCTAATCCAGCATTCAAATGATAATAAGTATAGATCACCAAAAATAGAATTGCCATGCTTACCGAAGCTAACATGCATGCACGATGCGACTTAATATCACCTGAGCGGATGTAGCTATACCCAGCCAGCAGCAAAACTACCGTTACGCAGTTAATAACTGCTAGTACATGGGGTAGTTGAGCAATCTCAATTATTGGCATACGATCGAATCAAATTGCGAATTTATAAATGATGCTAAAGTACATAAAAGATGCGACCAAGGCCAACACAACGAAAAACCACCGATTTATTTTACGCTTAGGTTTTGAAGTATCCGTCATCATTTTTTATATGTCCCGTTTCTGGGAAAATTTCCAGTCTGGCTATCTACAATATATAAGCGGACGAGTTAGAAGAGAAGAAGAGATTAGCATCAAAAAATATTTGCGTTTAAACCCTTCATTATTAGGCAACTTTTACTGAATACTTTAGCTACCCCACCAGTAGATCCATATGAACAAAAAGATCCAGACTACATCGACAAAATGCCAGTACCATGCAGCTGCTTCGAAGCCGACATGCTGCTTCGGCGTGAAGTGACCTTTGCTAGCCCGATATAAACAAACGGTTAGGAACACGGCACCAACGAAAACGTGAAAGCCATGGAAGCCTGTTGCCAAGAAAAAAGTAGAGGGATAAATGCCGTCAGTGAAGGCAAAAGCTGTTTCACCATATTCAAACATTTGCAAGCCAAGAAAAATAAAGCCCAGCAGCACAGTAAACAAAAGCCACATTTTTAACTTGCCACTATTGCCCTCGCGAAGTCCATGATGAGCCATTGTTAAAGTGACACCCGATGAGAGCAATATCACAGTGTTAATGAACGGCAGTCCCCAAGTGTACACCGTTTCAATTCCTTCTGGTGGCCAAACTTCATTTGCAGCTTGACTCAATGCCGGAACGCTTGAGTTAAAATATGCCCAGAAAAAAGCAACAAAAAACATCACTTCTGAAGCGATAAACAATACCATACCCACGCGCAACCCATGCTGAACTACTTCGGTATGATCAACACCGTTCTGGGCTTCACTGACGACATCGCGCCACCAGCCAAACATGCAGCACAAGACAATGGCTAAGCCAAGCAAGAACAACCACAATGGACCTTCCTGCATGTACCAAATTCCACCAATCGCCATTAAGAAAGTACCAAATGTACTAACAACAGGCCATGGGCTAGGCTTCACCATATGATAGGGGTGAGTTTTTGCTTCGCTCGACATGAGTTATTCTCCGCTAAACTAAATTTTCGACGCTTTTATTATTGTAGGCCTGTTTACCATTTTACTCGACTTATTTTGTACTTCCTTGTCAGCAGGAGTCCGAAAAAACGTATATGATAGGGTAATATCCCTAACATCCATTGCACTGGAATCCTCCAAAATTTCCGGATCAACAAAGAATGATACTGGCATGGAAATTTCTTGGCCAGGAACTAGCTTTTGTTCTGTAAAACAGAAGCATTCGATTTTCTGGAAATATTGCCCAGCCTTATGCGGTGTAACGTTAAACGTAGCGTTGCCAATGATATCACTATTACCCCAGTTTTTCACCGTATAGGTGGCTAGACTTTCCTCACCTAAACGAACCTTAATTTTGTTTTGGTCGGGAGTAAAACTCCATGGCAAAGACGCATCAACGTTAGAATCAAATAAAACTGTAATTATTGGGGCATCCACAGCAACCGCTTCAGTCGGTTTTATTGTTGCAGTAACCGTAGTGCCACCATAACCAGTAACCTGACAAAATAGCTGGTAGAGAGGAACAGATGCAAAGGCAAGGCCAACCATTCCGCCTGCAAGGCATAACAATGTGAGTGCAGTCTTGGTATTTTTACGGTTGGAGGTCCTCATATGTCTCTGCGTCCCTATACCGTTATGCCGCTATTCAGCCGGCTTTGCGCTGAGGCCAGGATCAATCTCATGGGTGTGAAACGGAGCTGGAGATGGAACAGTCCATTCTAGAGTATCCGCACTTACTCCCCATGGATTGGCTTCGCATGGCACTTTTGCTCTGAAGGCGCAATACATGACATAAAAGAAATATAGAGTAGATATCATAGTTATGATGGCTCCGATGGAGCTGACCATGTTCCAACCCGCAAAGGCGTCAGGATAATCAGGAACACGACGGGGCATGCCTGCCATACCAAGGAAGTGCTGCGGAAAGAAGACCAAATTGACACCTACAAATGTCAACGTAAAGTGGATTTTACCCTGTACCTCAGAGTACTTATACCCAGTCATCTTACCAAACCAGTAGTAGATGCCGATGAATATGGCAAACACTGCTCCTAACGAAAGAACGTAGTGAAAGTGTGCAACAACGTAATAAGTGTCATGGAAGGCGATGTCTACACCCGGATTAGCTAGTACAATACCGGTCATACCCCCAAATACGAATAGAAAAATAAAACCCATTGTCCAGACCATCGGAGTATCAAATCTGATGGACCCCCCCCACATGGTAGCAATCCAGCTAAAAACTTTCAGGCCTGTGGGCACTGCTATAACCATTGTCGCGGCGAGAAAATATGCCCGGGTGTCAACGCCCATGCCAACTGTATACATGTGGTGAGCCCAAACTACAAAGCCAATGATGCCAATAGCGGCCATAGCATAAGCCATACCCAAATAACCAAACACTGGCTTACGCGAAAATGTTGAGACAACCTGACTCACTATGCCAAAAGCAGGCAAAATCATTATGTAGACTTCTGGGTGACCAAAAAACCAAAAAAGATGCTGCCACAGTAAAGGATCGCCACCGCCTGCGGGATCAAAGAACGTAGTACCGAAGTTTCTATCGGTAAGTAACATTGTAAGAGCGCCTGCTAAAACGGGAATGGCTAGCAAAAGAAGAAATGCGGTAACCAGCATGGCCCAAACAAACAAGGGCATTTTGTGTAGCGTCATGCCTGAGGCCCGCATGTTGAGAATTGTAGTGATCAGGTTAATAGCTCCCAAAATTGAGGAGGCGCCAGCTAAATGAAGACTGAGGATGCCAAAATCAACACTTGGACCAGGATGACCGTCTATACCGGAAAGGGGAGGATAAGCTGTCCAACCAGTTCCAACTCCATCACCTATTAAAGCCGACATGATCAACAGAACCAGTGCGGCAGCCAATAGCCAGAAACTAATGTTATTCATTCGCGGAAATGCCATATCCGGTGCGCCGATCATCAAAGGCACCATCCAGTTGCCAAAACCTCCAATTAATGCGGGCATTACAACAAAAAACACCATGAGGAATGCGTGTGCCGTGACTAGAACATTATAGAACTGGAAATCTTGGATGAACTGGATGCCAGGCTCTGCCAGCTCAAGCCGGATAAGCCATGACATACCACCACCAATCAAGGCCGAAAAAACCGCAAGAACAAAATACATTGTACCTATATCTTTGTGGTTAGTTGAAAAAAGCCAACGACCTGTTCCTCTGGGTGTGTGATCGTCATGCAACGTGTCTGCGTAAGCCATCTTGCATCCTTCTTGTAACGCTATAAACGTTTTGACTGTCCGGGCTTCCGGATGTTTAGTTGTACCCCCGTATTATTGGGGTATTGAGTTAAATACTTCAGCAACACGAACGTTATGATTGCCAACTTTTGCATATTCTTCTTGAGCCTCTTTAACCCAAATTTTGTAGGCTTCTTTTGATACGGCCCTAACAGAAATCGGCATGAAACCATGATTAGCGCCGCATAGTTCTGAACACTGTCCCTTAAATACTCCTTCACGGTTAATCCGGACCCAAGTTTCATTGATCCGTCCGGGAAGTAAGTCAATCTTGATACCAAATGATGGGACAGCCCAATTATGTATCACATCCTCAGATGCAACTAGAATGCGGATGTCAGTATTAATAGGAAGAACCACTTCTTCATCAACGGTCAACATACGCGGCTGGCCTTCTTGAAGGTCGTTATCAGCAACCATAAAACTATCGAATGTGAAACCACCATCATCTGGGTATTCATATTGCCAATACCATTGGTGACCAATAACTTTCAGTGTCATTTCAGGATTATGAGTTTTGTCCATAAAGTACAAAAGTTTTAGTGAAGTCACTGAGATAACAACCAAAATAACTATGGGAACAACAGTCCATGCAACTTCCAACAAAGTATTGTGAGTTGTTTTTGAAGGAACTGGATTAGCCTTTTCATTGAACCGCACACTCACGTAAACAAGTAAAGCTAATACGAAGACGGTAATTGCTACTAATATGTACAACAGCAATTCATGAAAGCTATGTATTTGTTCCATAACAGGTGTAGCTGCTGGCTGAAACCCCATTTGCCATGGTTCTGGCTGATCTGCAAAAGCAATTTCTATCCCGCTGGAGAAAAGTGCGAATATGACCAACGATACAATAAATCTGTATTTCATTCAAACTATCCGACTGGTTCCTTAAATTATATATTTTGTAATAATAACAATTAGTAAGAGTCATTTTTACGCAGTGGTTTGATCATCGGATCACTGCCACAATGACTTCTCCGCAAGTGTAATGATGTTGTTATGTGTTGTTCTTTAATCTACGCCAAATCTATTGTTGGTTAGCGTTCTGAAACGACTAACAAAACATTAAATATCATGGGAGTTTGCCATTGAAAAGGATTTTTTATTGATAGCACGGTACAAAAATAACGACCCCATGAAACCTCTTAAAAACCAGTTTAGTATAATGCTTTAAATAAAATAGTGGTATGGCATTTTCTGTTTATTTGACAATCATTCAGTTTAGACATTCATATTTATTTTTCAATGTTTAAACGCATAATCTATAGAGCTTCCATTCATAAAAAACAGTAAAAGAAACTCATATTTATTGCTAGTAGTGACTAGTGCTAAAAATTGCATTTAGAACTCATAACACAGCCTTTTAAAGTTTTATTACGCGATTAATTTACACAGAATTGTATTCAATTTCTTGCTACTCTCAATAACCCTACAACGATTAAGAACTGGCTGTAAAACCCCGAGATATTTTTTTGTTTAAACAAAAACAGCCTGAATTTTTATCATGCGGAAGTTTCTGGCGCTTTCTTATCCTCGCCTCCAGTATTTTTAGGCTTATCTATATTGACAATAGGACGACTGATTGATTTGTCTTCAACGACCTCTACTTTCGTCATGAGAGACTCAGCAGAAGTTCCCTTAGACGTATTCTCAACCCGTTTAACCAGCGTAGCGCCAACTGCCTCTACTTTAGTTAAAGCAACGTCTGCCTCAGGCTGCTCCTTGTTAGGTTCATTATTAAGACTACGATTTTGCTGATTGTTGGGCCGTCCACCATCTGGGTTGAGAACTCGATGATAATGTTCAGCGTGCTGGAAATAACCTTCTGCAGCTATTCTATCCCCTGATGAAGTGGCATCGCGTGCAAGTGTCAGATATTTATCAAGAACTTGCTGAGCTGAACCACGGATTTTCCCATCATTGTCAGCACCGCTTCCCCTGGAATTTTGATTACGCTTGCCGCTGTTACGGCCACGACCCCTGCGGGGATTTGACGCATTTTTCATAAATTTTGTATCTCTGTTACAAGCGGGCGCTACGCGAATATCCTAAAACTACCTAAAAGTGTTTCTGAATAAGTCCCTACTACGTTTTTAAGCAATCCGCACTCGCGATCCGCTCACCCTAAGCCCACACAACATATAACTTTGGATGAGCCGGTATTTACGTGAAGGAAGAGAGCCTTTAAAAATTCGCCCATGCGTACAATTCATATAATCTATTTTAAGACTACTCTTAAGATGAAACTAGTCGGGATAGCCCCGCTTTCCAACAGTTATTTTTAAAAAACATTTAATTTTACATTTTTGCAGCCACACAACGTCCAATGCCCGCAAGGTCAGGATAGATGAAAATATCGCGCAAGCCTGCGTTTTTTAACATTTTTGAGACAACATCTGCCTGATTTAAACCTACTTCAAAGAAAACATCACACTTCATATTTTTTGTTTTAGCCAGTAGGGAAAAAATAGTTTTGTATTCCCTGAGGCCATCCAACCCTGCAAAAAGGGCACTATATGGCTCATAGTTAACAACATTATCTAAAAGTTTTTCCATATCCTTTTCCGCCACATAGGGTGGATTGCTAATAATAATATCGAAATTCTCTAGACTTGGCACCCCGTTATTCCAGTCCAAATGAATAAATTCTGCCCGCTCCCCGATACCAAGGTTTTCACCATTGAATCTGGCAATCTTGAGGGCATCTTCGCTAAAGTCAATGCCAACACCCGTAGAATTCTGATATTCATGTAACAGGGCAAGTAGCAGGCAACCTGATCCCGTACCAAGATCGAGAATGCGAGTAGACAACTTTCTGTCCGGATGGTGAGAAAGGACTGCCTCAATCAACGTTTCTGAGTCTGGTCTGGGAATTAGCGTTGCAGCAGTAACCTTAAAGAGCAAACTCCAAAATTCTTTTTCACCAATAATCAAAGCCACTGGTTCATATTGAGACCTCCTAGCAACTAACTTACGAACGAACGCCAAATCACAATTTTTTAGTTGTTTTTCAGGGTGGCCAAACACCTGTTGCGGTGTCATTTGCAGCCCGTGCGCAACAATCAGGCGGGCATCAAGATGCGCCCTATCAATATCAGCGAGCTGCAAGGACTGGATAGATTCTTTTAATACGTCTCCAACTGTAGTCACAGAATATCCGCAAGTAGGCTTGCCTTATCTTCTGAAATCAGAGCATCAATAGCCTCATCTAACTCGCCATCCATGACTCTATCAAGTTTGTAAAGGGTAAGATTAATACGGTGATCAGTGATGCGTCCTTGTGGAAAATTATACGTACGAATGCGCTCAGAGCGGTCACCAGATCCAACCTGACTTTTGCGGGCAGCCGCTCGTTTGGCATCAACTTGCTGACGTTGATGTTCATAAAGCCTTGCACGTAAAACTCGCATAGCCTTGGCTTTATTTTTATGCTGGGACTTTTCATCCTGCTGAGAAACGACAATGCTCGTTGGCAAGTGGGTTATTCGAATAGCGCTGTCGGTAGTATTAACTGATTGCCCTCCTGGTCCACTGGCCCGAAAGACGTCAATGCGTAAATCTTTATCATCTATATGAACGTCCACTTCCTCTGCTTCTGGCATAACTGCGACAGTGGCAGCAGAAGTATGAATGCGCCCCCCCGATTCTGTGGCTGGAATACGTTGAACACGATGAACACCAGATTCAAACTTCAAGCGGGCAAAAACGCCCCTACCAACGACCGACGCAATGGCTTCCTTACAACCCCCAATACCAGTTTCACTTATTTCCATAATCTCAAATTTCCAGCCATGGCTCTCAGAGTAGCGCTGGTACATACGAAACAATTCAGCTGCGAACAGCGCGGCTTCATCACCACCGGTTCCTGCGCGCACTCCAAGAATAGCATTTTTTTCATCAGCTTCATCTTTGGGCAATAGAAGTACCTGAACCGCTTTTTCCAGCTGAGGAATTCTCTCTTTTAATGCCTGGAATTCCTCATTTGCTAATTCCCGCATTTCCGAATCTATTTCTGGGTCGGCCACCATATCGGCCAGATTAGCAGCCTCCGCCTTAGCCGAATTTAATTCAGCTATACCTTCAATAATTGGCGTTAACTCTGCATATTCTTTAGACATATCTACAAAGGCACCAGATGATGCCACACCCGGTGCTGCCATTAAATCCTCAAGTTCATCGTAGCGGCTAACGACCCGTTGTAAATTTTCGCCCAGGCTCACTTTTGTCACTCCCTAGTTTTTTTTGTCATCATCAAGACCAAACAAAAGATTTATATTTTTTTCCATATTACGCCAGTCATTAGTATCGGCGGCCAGCTTACGCAGGGCCTCAGTTGGTGCATGCAATAACCTGTTGATCAAAAGCCTAGTAACTTTTTCAGGATCGCTACCACCATCTATAAGAGCCTGCTTGCCCGTAGAATCAAAATGAGACCGCAAACGGTTGAGTGCCGGAACTGCTGAGCGTTCAGCATGGCCACGAATGAAGGCATCAACTTCTTCATCGACAATTTTCCAGGCGACGTTTGATTCATCTTCTCGCCCCGCCATACCCTCCATAGCAACCCGCTCCAAATCATCTACGCTATATAGAAAAGCATCATCTATACGTTCAACAAGAGGGTCAATATCACCAGGAATAGCTGCGTCAATGAGAAATACTGGCTTGTGACGGCGAGCCAGAATGGCACTTTCTACAATGTCAGCACTAATCACATATTGCCGTCTACCAAAAGACGCCAGAACGATATCTGCATCTATCAAAAGACTGTGAATATCCTCAAAAGCGCCCATATGACAATCCAAACGCATAGAAGATTCTTCAGCCCTGCTTTCTGACGGGTGTGTGGTTACGAGCTTTTTCAAGCCAGCTGAGAGCATATTTAATGCAATTAGTTCTCCCATTTCTCCGCTTCCGATCAACAAAGCGGAACAGTTTTTTAAATCACCATGTAGATCGCCAGCTAGTTGGGTTGCCGCAGCCGCGATGGAGACCGGTCGCTCACCAATAGCAGTTTCATTTCGTACTTTTTTTGCTGTTGCATATGCTGCCTGAAGGATCGACTCTAGGCTACTTGATGTCATCCCCACTATCTTTGAAATACGATGGCTAGCCTTGATCTGCCCCAGCACTTGAGGTTCGCCAATAATCAAACTGTCAAGAGAAGAGGTCACAGCAAAAATTTGGCGGACTGCTTGCTCATTCCAATAAACATAGATCTGGCCAACCAATTCCGACGGTTTCAGCTCAGCATGATGGGCCAGAATTTTAGCTACCCTGTCCACTAAGTTTAAGCCATCAATGGAATTATCTTCGCAAAACGCTTGGACCTCAACCCGATCACAGGTAGATAAAATAAGGGCTTGATCAATCCCAACCTCTCTGAGGCGCTCTAGCATAAGAGGTTCTGCTTCTGCTTCAACAAACAGTCGGTCACGCACAACCATCGAACTTGACCGGTGATTAGCTCCAATAACAAGGACACGGCCGGGCAAAAAACTGAGAGGTCTTGAATTCTCTACCACTGCATCGCTAACAATAGCTGGCCAGGTGCTCCTCCAAAGATGCCAAGGACACCTCTATCTGATCACCGCTTTCCATATTTCTTACAGTTGCCACACCCTTGGCCAATTCATCTTCGCCAAGAATAACAGTAGCAATTGCTTTGACATAATTTGCACGTTTCATACGTTTTTTCAAATTTCCAGAGTAACCCAATTCAATACAAAAACCACTATGGCGCAGCTGCTGAGCAAGGGTGAGAGCTTTTATCTGAGCCTCTTCGCCTAAGGGAACAATAGCAATTGGGCGTGGGCGACCCCCTGGATCACCGATCATCATAGCTAAACGTTCAACTCCCGCCGCCCAACCTACGCCCGGTGTTTGCGGCCCTCCCATTTGCTTGATCAAGCCGTCATAACGCCCGCCTGCTAACAGTGCACCCTGTGCACCCAAGTCAGTAGTAGTAAATTCAAATGCCGTATGACAATAGTAATCAAGGCCACGAACAAGCCGTGGATTTATGGTGTAATCAACACCAGCTACATCAAGTCCCCCCTTGACAGTCTCAAAAAAATCACGGGAATAATCATTGAAGCTATCAACAATCATAGGAGCATTTTCAATAACCACACGATCGTCTTGGTCCTTGGAATCAAGGATGCGCAAGGGATTACGCTCAAGGCGTTCGCAGCTATCCTTAGAAAGCATATCTATGTGTTCCTTAAAGTATTCAACCAGTTTATCCCTGTAAGCTAACCGACTTTCCTTATCACCAAGACTGTTCAATTCGAGCACAGTTTTATCACGAACACTAAGATCTTCAAGGTAGTGTGACCCCAAGGCTATGACTTCAACATCTGCTAACGGCCCTTCTACGCCCAAGATTTCCACACCAACTTGATGGAACTGGCGAAGACGTCCCTTTTGTGGTCGTTCATAGCGAAACATGGGCCCTTGATAGGAGAACTTCAGGGGCAATGACTGGGCAAGCCCACCAGAAATGAAAGCACGCGCCACACCAGCCGTATTTTCTGGCCTAAGGGTTAGCATTTCACCTCCCTTATCTTCAAAGGTATACATTTCCTTAGTAACTATATCCGAGGTGTCTCCCAGTGTACGAGAAAAAACCTCAGTGCGTTCGAAAATAGGCGTCTCTATTTCATCAAAACCATAACGAGAAGAAATGTCGCGGACAGTATCTATTACCTTGCGCTGGCGTAAGGTTTCTTCAGCTAATAAATCGTGCGTGCCACGTACCGGCTGCAACGTAGTCATCTAAACCTCTTGTGTTTCCTCATTTGCCATTTCTGGGCGCGTAACGACTAGCAATGTAAACGTCAATTATTTTCTTGAATTCTTCTACAATATTGGGCCCGCGCAAAGTCATTTCTTTTTTGCCATCAATAAATACTGGTGCTGACGGTTCCTCGCCTGTACCTGGTAGACTGATGCCTATATCAGCATGTTTACTCTCACCTGGGCCATTTACTATGCAGCCCATAACGGCAAGTTTCAAGTCTTCGGCCCCGTCATATTTATCGCGCCATTTGGGCATCGAAGTACGAACATGCATTTGAATTTTTTGGGCCAAGTCCTGAAATACAGTACTTGTTGTACGTCCACATCCCGGACATGCCGTAACAAGCGGTGTGAATGATCGGAGCCCCATGGTTTGTAGTAATTCTTGGGAAACAATTACCTCCTGAGTCCTATCGCCGCCTGGCTCAGGGGTCAAGGAAACACGAATAGTATCACCAATACCCTCTTGCAACAGGACCCCCATCGCGGAGCTGGATGCAACTATGCCTTTAGATCCCATACCGGCCTCTGTAAGCCCTAAGTGCAGGGAATGGTCACAACGAACTGCCAACTCCCTGTAAATGGAAATCAGGTCCTGTACTCCACTGACCTTGCAAGAGAGAATTATTTTGTCCGCTCCCATACCCAATTCAAGGGCGCGTTGAGCACTATCTAAAGCTGAGCGAATTAGTGCTTCACGGGTAACATGAATTGCCTCAAGAGGCTCTGTAAGTTTATGGTTTTCATCCATCAAAGCCGCCACTAATTCCTGATCCATAGATCCCCAGTTAACACCAATCCTCACCGGACGATCAAACTTAAGAGCAGTTTCAATCATGGATGAAAACTGCTTATCTTTCTTTGCTTTAAAACCCACATTACCGGGATTAATACGGTATTTAGACAAAGCTTCGGCACAGGCTGGATTATCTTTCAGCAGCTTATGGCCGATATAGTGAAAGTCGCCTATCAAAGGAACATATATACCCCGAGCTTCCAGTTTCTCACGAATGTGAGGGATTGCCTTGGCTGCCTCGTCCCTATCTACTGTCAACCGCACAAGTTCGGAGCCTGCCTGAGCCAGTGCAGCAACTTGCGTAACGGAAGCATTGATATCAGCTGTATCCGTATTGGTCATAGACTGAACAACAACAGGATAATCGCCACCGACCCTTACAGGGCCAATGCCGACCACAACGCTATGGCGTCTCGCCGATTGCTGAACGTCAGACAAGTCTTAAATCCTCACGTGATTGGTCTATTGGGCCGCAACACCCTGTCGTAATTTATCTGGATCCAGAGTGATGTTTTTAAGAATAGTCCCGGGAGGTGCAAGATCCGGCACAAGTATACCATCTACAAGAATTTCCAGTGCCCCTGCATTGCCAGTCAAAAGGACAAGGCCTGATCGATTTGGCACCTGATAACTGTCACCCGTCTTAAGCAACTGAGTTAGTAACAGTTTGTTAGCTTTATTATCGCGAACTTGTATCCAGCTATTCCTACGTGCTTTAACAAGAATTTTAGAACCCTCATTTTTAGAACCATAAATTTTATTTTCAGTAGCAATTACATTCTCAACGGAGTTTTGGACAGATGTTGAAGCTTGAGCTTGTCTAGGCTTCTCATTTTCAACAATTTCTGATTCATCCGAATTTTCTATGGGCTCAGGTGGAACAGGTTTGCTCTTGGGCTCAATTTCTTCTACCGGCTTCTGTAATGTTTCTTCAATTGCAGTCGGCTCAATTTTTGAAATTGCTGCTTCTTGCTTTATCTTTTCAATTGCAGGATTCACCTTAATAGAAGTCTGAGTTGGTTCTAGATCTGGATCTTGCGTAACAGTTTTGTCTAATGTTGTTTCAGCAGACGTTATTATAGGAGCGGGCTTAGCTTCGCTTTGAACAGATTCCTGTTTCAGTTCTACTACCGCTTCTGCATTAGAAATGACACTTTGCGCCTCTTCTGGAACCAGTTCCTTAACCTCTTCGTCAATATTGGATTCCAGTTTCAGCTCTGCCTCGGTTTCTTTATCTTTTGTGCTAAGGTGTTCGGGAACGGGTGAAGTCGCAGCACCTAATAGAGCATCATTGGTCGTGTTTACATACCAACCACCGTAAACCAAAATCAAAATAACGACACCGACCAAGATTATAGCCCCTCCTGGAATACTAGATTCTGGCATTGGCACAGGGAAGACAAGTTCAGTGTTAACGGACTGCAACGCAATTTCATCTTTGCTACGGCGAACAACCTCTTCACTATCCAGACCCAGAAAATCCGCATAAGAACGCATGAAGCCAACGACGTAGACGGCCCCCGGCAACTCCTCATAGCGTCCGGCCTCAATAGCCTCCAAGTATATATATCGAATGTGTAGGGTTTCAGCTACAAAACGCAGGTCATGGCCCAGCCTTAGACGCGTGGCCTGCAACAGATTGCCAACTTTGCTTGGATTTAATTTTTCGTCTTGTGAGTCTTTGGTGTTTTTACCCTGCGAGGCCATTTTAATTTCCCAATGAAAGCAAATAACAGACTTTCAAGTTTTTTGAGGCAGGAACAGAAATAACATTGAAAGTCCTACCTCACTATTCAAATAAATTATCCTCTGAAAGAAATTCCAAAACAAGTTCTATTGTGACTAATTAATAAGAACTTTCAAGGTCTATACCTTCACCCCCTGATCTTTAGCAAAGGATAATATGTTTCCACGAAGACTATGCTGGGACAAGCCGTAAAGAGTTTCCACATATTGTCCAAGTGGCTTTAGATCCAAACTTCTTATCATTGCCTTGATGGGGCCAACCGCACTCGGCTGGACTGAGATGCTGCGAAAGCCGATGCCAATCAGTGCCATAGCGTCTAGGGGGTCAGCAGCCATCTCACCACAGAGACTTAAATCAACACCAGCTTTTTCACAATGGACGACGACATCACGAAGCATTGAGAGAACCGGCGGAGAAAGCATATCATAACGCTTGGACAATCGAGGGTTTCCACGATCCGCAGCGAACAAAAATTGGCATAAATCATTGCTTCCTACAGATACAAAATCTACCCGCTCCAACAAGACAGGCAATTGAAACAGCAAGGATGGCACTTCGAGCATAACTCCTGCCCTTACGCTTTTTGGACCATCTCTGCCGCGCTCACTTTCTCTCTTCAACTCTCGTTCCAGTAAAGAACGTGCCTGATCGAATTCTGAAACTTCGGCTACCATGGGAAACATAACTGAGAGGTCACGGCCCACGGCAGCCTGAATCAGGGCTCGCAACTGCTGGCGCAAAATCATCGGTCTATCTAGTGAAATCCTGATTGCCCTCCAACCCATAGCAGGATTCTCCTCATCCTGAGCACTCCAATAAGGCAAAATCTTGTCACTGCCTACATCAAGCGTGCGAAAAATTACAGGCTTGGCAGAGGACTGACTAAATACCTTGGTGTAAATTTCACGTTGAGCAGCTACATCAGGGAAATCCGACCGCACCATGAATGGTATTTCAGTACGATATAGGCCGATACCATCTGCACCCATGTCGTGTAAGTGGGGCATATCAATTAATAAACCAGCGTTTATATTAAGACTTATACGAACACCGTCTTTGGTAATGCTTTTCAGATCACGAAGTTGGGAGTAGGCCGCTTTGCGTTCGGCGCGCACACGGGCACTGTTTTTGAAGCGTTCGCAAACTTCTTCACCAGGACGGATAAAAACCTGAGCATTGGTTCCGTCAACGATGATGGGTTCGCCCATTTCAATTTGATTAAGGATATCACGGGCCTGCCCGACAACTGGGATATCTAAAGCCCTTGCAACGATCGACACATGAGCCGTTGGAGATCCCTCTTCGAGCACTAATCCCACAAGCTTAGAACGGTCATAATCAAGCAATTGTGCAGGGCCCATGTTGCGCGCAACCAGAATGAGACTGTTGGCATTATGGATGGTATCATCACCTGCAAGAGGCCCATTTAAAGCGTTTGGTCCACTTAAGTGATCTAACAAGCGAGTACTTAAATCCTCCAAATCATGGATTCTCTCACGCAAATATGGATCAGTGATCTGATCCATCCTAACCCGGATGTCATTATTAATTTTTTGAACGGCAGCTTCAGCTGTCAGACCACTAGAAACGGCTTCATCAATGCGTTTAAACCAACCAGTATCTTCGGAAATCATCTGGTAAGACTCAAGCACCTCACGATGTTCGCCATCTGCAGCCAAATCAGATTGTTTCATCATGTCATCCAATGCGCCGTGCATTTCAGACACAGCATTTTGCAGGCGCTCATGCTCAAAATCGACGTCTTCAGCCACCAGCCGAGTAACGTTAAACTTTGGCTCGTGTAAAACAGCAACACCAACACCAAGACCAGGATTAATCGTCGACCCCGCTATTCGCAGAGGCAAAAGTGCATTGCCATCAGCTGGCATAAGTTCCGCCCGGTCAATCAGCTCACCCCCACTGATTAACTCGGCCAAAACCATGGCGACAGTCTCTAAAACTTCGATTTCTTCATCACTATAATTGCGCCGTATTCGATTCTGAACGGATATGACGCCAATAACCCGGCCTCCACGCAAGACAGGCACACCCATGAGGGATTGATACAATTCCTCTCCAGTTTCGGGACGCAATACAAAGTCTGGATGGCTTGCCGCATCTGCCAAAGCAATGGGGCGTGCTTGGGCACCGACCAGGCCAATCAAACCCTCACCGACACGAAGGCGAGTATTGTGAACAGCAGATGCATTCAGGCCCTTAGTGGAAAATAACTCCAGTACTTCACCCGGACGAATTACATAGACAGAGCAAACTTCAGCAACCATATCGGCAGCGATAACGGAAACAATTTTATCAAGGCGCTGCTGAGCTTTATCAGCACCAGCCATAACGTCGCGAACCCGTGCTAAAAGCTGGCGCGAGACAGGCATCATAGAAGAACTTAGAACGGGAGTTGATGGAGAGACTATCATACCAATTAAAATAGGAATCAGACACACCTGAATTCAAAGGGGGTATCTATAGCCCATTATTTCTCCCTCTGTTGCTTAAGGACTGAACAGCCTGATCAACAAGCTCGCTTATAATGTCCTGTGTTGCCTGTTCCGCTTTAACCATGCCAACGCTTTGTCCTGCCATTAAAGAGCCATTTTTCACATCACCGTCAATGACTGCGCGCTTGAGTGCTCCAGCCCAAAAATGCTCTATTTCAAGTTGCGCATCTTTCAATTCAACTTCACCTCTTTCAACACGGCCTGCAGCTTCACGCTGGGCCTCACTAAAACGCTTGGTTCCTTCATTGACAAGAGCTCGAACGGGGATTACCTGAAACTTGGGATCAATCTGAACCGTTGGCACCGCATCACGGGCATTAGCCCGAATGAAAGCTTTTTTGAACTCAGGATGGGCTATGGATTCATTGGCACAAACAAAGCGCGTTCCCAACTGACAGCCCGAAGCGCCCATTTCAAGATACGAAATTATAGCCTCACCCCGGCTGATGCCACCAGCGACAAAAATGGGCACATCTGTGATATGAGGCAAAATTTCTTGAGCTAGAACGCTGGTTGCTACGGGACCGATATGGCCACCAGCTTCTGCGCCTTCAATAATCAGTGCGTCAGCACCATTTTTAACCATTCTTTTAGCTAGCGCCAATGCTGGAGCAAAACAAATGGTTTTGATCCCGGCTTCTTTGATTTTAGTAATAGACCCAACACTAGGTAGGCCACCGGCCAGAACTACGTGAGTAACTTTTGCCTTGATGCAAACATTGATAAGCAATTCAAGGTCAGGGTGCATGGTAATCAGGTTGACGCCAAATGGCTTATTTGTCATTGCCTGCGTTTCAGCGATTTCCACCTTCAACAATTCTGGCGTCATCGCACCACAGGCAATCACTCCAAAGCCACCAGCATTGGAGATGGCCGATACTAGATTCCGGTCAGACACCCAAGACATGGCGCCACCAAGGATGGCTGTACGCGAACCAAGGAAATTACAGCCACGTTGCCATAGGGCGCTCAGACTTTCTTCAGCATTTTTTCTTGGCATAATTTTACTCTGCATCTAACCCGTAGACGGTATGTAAGGCGCGAACAGCGCGCTCTGTAAATTCTTCGGCAATCAAAACACTGACCTTGATTTCCGATGTGGATATAACCTGAACGTTGACGCCCTCGTCACCCAGACATTTGAACATACGTTGAGCAACGCCTGCGTGGGAGCGCATACCTACACCAATCACAGAAATCTTGACGACATTAAGATCACTCCTCAGGTCCTCATAACCTAGGTCATTCTTATTTTGGTTCAAGGTTTCTATAGCTCGCTCAAGATCACTTCTTGTTACGGTGAATGTAAGGTCCGTTGCCTTACCATCGTCTGAGACGTTCTGGACAATCATATCCACATTGACGCTGGCATCGGCAAGGGGGCCGAAAATCCGAGCAGCAACGCCAGGCCTATCTGAAACCTTAACAAGGGTTATTTTTGCTTCATCACGAGAGTAAGCAATTCCACTGACAAATTCCTGTTCCACAACTTCGTCCTCATCAACAACTAGGGTTCCGGGTTTATTGGTGAAAGATGAAAGCACTTGCAAGCGTACACCGTGCTTCATGGCGATCTCTACTGCGCGGGTTTGTAATACCTTGGCCCCGACAGAGGCCATTTCGAGCATTTCTTCATGGGTAATTTTTTCTAATTTATGTGCCTTAGCAACTATCCGAGGGTCAGCGGTATATATGCCTTCCACATCGGTATAAATATCACAACGATCCGCATCCAAGGCTGCCGCCAGTGCCACAGCAGAGGTGTCAGAACCACCCCGACCAAGAGTCGAAACGCTTCCATCTGGACCAACACCCTGAAAACCCGGAACGACAACAACTGTGCCCGCCTGTAGACTTTTTATCACTTCCTCACCACTAATTGACCTAATACGTGCCTTGCCGTGGGCATCATCCGTGTAAACGGGGATCTGCCACCCCTGCCATGAGCGCGCTGGTATACCTAATTCCTGCAATGCAATGGTTAGTAGACCAGAAGTTATTTGCTCACCAGAAGAGACCACAATATCGTATTCTCGGGCATCATAAAGAGGCGCAATTTCGTTAACATAGCCAATGAGACGGTTAGTCACTCCCGACATGGCCGAAACCACAATGGCAATTTCGTTACCCGCATCAACCTCAGATTTTACGCGTAAGGCTACTGCCTTAATGCGTTCAATATCGCCGACTGAAGTGCCACCAAATTTTAAAACTAAACGTGTCATCAAGAAACCTACGAATAAAGTCGCCAAATATACGAAAAAAAACCTTTAAGATCTTGCTAAGGAGCGGTGGGCGCGTATACATACTCTAAATAGCTAAATTGAAGCAAGAGACATGGAAATAAACAACAACAAATCAACCGCATCTGCTGAAGAAATTGCTCGTTTTACTGCCATGGCTGACGCATGGTGGGACCCCAATGGCAAATTCAAGCCCCTGCACCAAATTAACCCTTTGCGTGTTGGCTATATTCGAGACCTAATATGCCAACATCATAATCGCGACCCGAAGGGGGCAAAACCTCTAGACGGTATGAATATGCTAGATATAGGTTGTGGCGGTGGCCTTTTGTGCGAACCTATGCGGCGATTGGGAGCAACAGTTACGGGCATTGACGCCGGGGCTGGGAACATTACTATCGCTAGTTTACACGCCGAACAAAGCGACCTGGACATTAATTATTGTCACCAGTTACCTGAAAATCTAGCTAAAACAGAGGGTGCTTTTGATATAGTCTTGAATATGGAGGTAGTGGAACACGTCGCCGATGTGGATGCCTTTCTTCAGGCTAGTGCATCTTTGGTTAAACCGGGTGGGCTTATGGTGCTCTCGACCATAAACCGTACCCTGAAAGCATTCGCACTTGCAAAAATCGGTGCAGAATACATCTTGCGCTGGCTACCCATAGGAACCCACGAATGGCGCAAGTTCGTTAAGCCTTCTGAGCTTGTCCGCGGCCTTGGACCTTATGGGATGGACATCACTGATCTCACTGGAATGGTATATAATCCGTTTAAGGACACATGGTCCTTATCCGAGGATCTTAATGTGAACTATTTAGTCTCAGCCATAAAAAAATAGCACCTTAAATAGTTCGCATAAAACATCACAGCCACAAATACCAATGATGTTCTGAGTCCCAGTCGCCAATTAAACATTACTAAAATTAAAAATAAAATTAGCCCTTGCGACGGGGAGAACGTGAAAATTTTGGAACGCGAGCAAAATCAATGCCCTCTTCATCAAGCTCTGCAGCTTCTTTTTCTGTAGCCTTGCCATATATGTCACGTTCGCTTGTATCTCCATAATGAATGGCTCGCGCTTCTTCGGCAAAATCATCTCCAACATATTCAAAGTTTTCTTCAACCACTTCACGTAATTTTTTGGCGGCATTTAAGACCTGTTCTGCGACTTCCTCTGCCCGCTTTTCAGCCACGTCACCAGAGATTTTGTTGCTTTTTGAAATGCTTGGCGTCATCAAAGCCTTGGAAATTTGAACATCGCCACAAATCGGGCAGTCCACATCGCCACGTTTGCATTGATCGGCAAATGACTTACTGGAGCGGAACCAAGCCTTAAATTCATGATTTTGTGAGCACTTAAGTTGAAAGTGAATCATTCTTAATTATCATCCTATAGTAATATAATTTCATATATTTAAGTCATTTAAACTATCAAAGCCAAGAATTATAGTAACCTCAAGCTTTCAAATATTCTACTGGCATATTTAGAACTCCAGAAGGATCGATAAATAAATGGCAAATGACAGCAAAAAAACTCACCTATTGCATCAATTGAGGACTTTAAAACCTTCGCCGTGGGTCTTGCGTTTTGCCCCACTAGTCAAGACTGGAGGATGCGTGCTTGATTTGGCATGTGGTGCTGGTCGTCATAGCCGTCACTTTCTGGAACAAGGCTATAAAGTTGTAGCCCTTGATCGCTCTATAAATGCTATATCTGATCTAGGTTCCAACCTAGCTTGTGAAATCATCTGTGCCAATCTTGAAACAAACGATGCCAAATTTAACCAACTGAGCGAACTTGCGGGACGTCACTTCGATGGGATCATCGTCGTTAATTATCTCTATCGTCCACTCCTAAATTACTTGATTGATGCCTTAGCTCCTGGCGGTGTCCTAATTTACGAGACCTTCGCAAGAGGAAATGAACAGTACGGCAAGCCACGAAATCCTGATCATCTCTTGAAAAGGGCTGAGCTACTTAACTTAGCCCAAAACGACCTAGATATCATCGCCTACGAACACGGCATTGATACAAATAGACAACCGTCAGTGGTCATCCAGCGCATCTGCGCCACAAAGCCCGAGGCTCCCATTGGGCGGGCAGACGATCAGACCCAATCAAACAACCTATATCCTTAACAAGTTTTTTAATATCATATTGCAAAAAAATAAGATTTCTAGCATCAAGATCAATCAAAACAAGTCCAAGATCAGCGGCGCAGTTATCTTGGTGTTGAGTATTAAATCCCCAAAAAAACAACTTAGCTTTTAAACAATTTAAAATCTCGATCGTGATTCATAGCAGGGATTCTATTGCGTGCCTCATCAACTTTAGTAAGGTCTATATCTGCAACAATGAAGCCTATATCTTCACCACCATCAGCCAGCGTCTCACCCCAAGGATCAACAATCAACGAATGACCGTAGGTCTGCCTGTTTCCGGGATGGACGCCACATTGAGCGGGGGCAATAACATAACAACCGGTTTCAATGGCACGGGCACGTTGAAGAACATGCCAGTGGGCCCTGCCACTGATGCGGGTAAAAGCTGACGGAATAGAGAGTATCTGTGCGCCAGCCTGACCCAAAGCACGATACAGGTATGCGAAGCGCAGGTCATAGCAAATTGTTAAACCCACTTTGCCCCAAGGGGTTGTCGCTAAGATCAACTTATCGCCAGCATTATAATATTTTGACTCACTGTGGTTTTCAGCACCGCCCAGTTCCACATCGAACATATGTATTTTATCATAACGTGCACGTATTACCCCTTTATCATCCAGTAAGAACGAACGATTTGCCATTTTTTCACTGCCCGGCACCTCGACCAGCAACGATCCGATCAGAACCCACGCCCCAGTTTCGTGGGCCAAATCCTGAAATGCACGAAGAGCTGTATTATTTTCTTCAGGCTCAGTGTGTAATTTGAGCGTAACCCGATCGGGTGCCATAATATTGACAGTTTCAGGAAGCGCTATCAAATCAGCTCCGGAGTCACGGGCTTTTCTTGCAAGGTAAGTTGCGCTGTCCAAATTAGCCTGCACGTCCGCACCCGAATTCGTCTGTACGCAGGCCATCTTAAAGGTGCGATTCATCGGGATGGTTCGATGCCAAGACCCAGCATGTTATCAAGCTCATCGTCCACATCAAACTCAACAAGATCACTGTAGCCACCGACAGGTTTATCGTTAATAAAAACTTGTGGCACTGCAGTCTTGCCAGTAAGGGCAGTCATTTCTTGGCGTTTCCCTGGATCATAAGTGACATCGTATTCAATAAAATTGACACCCTTTTTCTCTAGGAGGTTCTTGGCACGCGAACAATAGCCACACAAGGCAGACGTATAAATTTCAACTTTAGCCACGATCGTAAACTCCGAAGTAACTGTTTTTATAACTTTATGTCTTTATACAATAACCAAAGCCACAAAAGAAAGAACCTCAAAATTTGTCCTAAAGGGCAAATCCTAATAGAGGCTGAGCCTGCACCGAGTAATCAAGTACCGGATGACCAATCTATTATTAAACTATGACTAAATTGGCTTTTACCTGAGAAACTACCTATGTCATTAATTAATCATGACTAATAATATAAATGTTTTCAACCGCCATACAGTTTGTCGCCACCGGGACCGAGCGGCGAAAGGTCTCAGTGACAATGATTTTCTATTTTCAGAGACGGGAGAGCGTTTATGTGACCGCTTGGACGATGTTAACCGTAAATTTCCAATCGCCCTTGATCTAGGATGCAGGACTGGAGGCCTGAGCCGCATACTTGGCAAACGCGGCGGCATCAAGAAATTGATTCAATGTGATATTTCACAGGCAATGAGCAATAGCGCTGGGGCACTGGCACTGGTCACTGACGAAGAATTTTTGCCCTTTGCTCCGAAAAGTTTTGACCTTGTCATGAGCAACCTGACACTTCACTGGGTTAATGACCTGCCCGGATGCCTGACCCAGATACGTCAAACCCTAAAACAAGATGGTTTATTTCTAGCCAATATGCTGGGTGGTGAGACTTTAAAAGAGTTACGCCAATCACTAGTTAAAGCAGAGATTGCTATTAATGATGGTTTAAGCCCACGTGTCTCCCCCTTTGCCGACGTAAAGGATGCAGGAAATTTATTACAACGTGCCGGCTTCAACTTGCCTGTTGCCGACATTGAAACAATCACTGTTTCCTATCCCGACCCACTAAAATTGATGAATGACCTTCGTGCTATGGGCGAGAGCAATGCCATTATCGGTGCTCGTAAAGGGTTCACAAGCCGCAAACTCTTGATGGAAGCCGCGCATTATTATATTGAGGATTTTGCAGGGGATGATGGCCGAATTCCTGCAAGTTTTCAGGTCATCAACCTGAGTGGTTGGGCAGGTCAATAATGTATTGATATAATTTGAATAATGTCTAAAAAGAACAAGATAAAATGTCTACATTTATTATGAAAATAATTTACATGCTTAACGGTGGCTTAGACCCAGCACTCCTAACACCCTTGTTCGCCTGAATATGGCTTTTGGGAAGGGTTTAACTATTTGAGGGTCAATCTTGGAGCTAAATGAACAAGCGGTAAATACATCCCATTAATAAAATTAATCACTAATTAATACTGAATTGCTATGGAATTCCCTGACCCTTTGATCCCTGGAAGACTTATCAAAAGATATAAACGCTTTCTTGCTGATGTTGAGCTTGAAGGTGGTGAAATGGTTACAGCCCACTGTGCCAACTCCGGTTCCATGCTAAACGTCAAGGAGCCAGGGTCTGAGGTCTGGCTATCACCTGCAAGGAACCCTGATCGTAAGCTGCGTTATACCTGGGAGCTAATAAAAACAGGCGATACTCTCGTCGGCATCAACACAGCCCTACCCAACAGTATCGTCGAGGAAGCTATTGTTGCCAGAAAAATACCCGAACTAAAGGGTTATGCTTACCTTCGTCGAGAAATAAAATATGGCAAGAATTCACGCATAGACATTTTACTGGAAGACCCCTTACTTCCTAAATGTTATGTGGAGGTAAAAAGCGTCACCTTAAAACGTGGGTTGGGGAAAACTAATTTAGTTGAATTTCCCGACTCAGTCACAACTCGCGGTGCGAAACACCTAGCCGAACTGTCTGATATGATTGCCCAGGGGTATCGCTCTGTCATGCTTTATTTGGTCCAACGCCAAGATGGCGATGCATTCACCATTGCTGCAGACATTGACCCGGCTTATAAAAATGCATTGGACAAAGCAATCAACACAGGGGTCGAAATTCTGTGTTATCAATGCACCGTTGATACTAAAAAAATAGAAATATCAAAATCTTTGAAATTATTAATGTAGTAAGAAACAGAATGACTGACAGCGAAACAAAAGAAACTACACATCCAGAAGAACGCTCTATAAAAATACACACAGCGAAAGATTATGACGGGATGCGAAGCGCCGGGCGTTTAGCTGCGGAAACTTTGGATATGCTGGTGCCACTAGTCAAACCAGGTATTACAACTGAAGACATAAATACTCTAGTTCATGATTACACGCTAATAAATGGCGGCATCCCGGCACCACTGGGGTATCGTGGCTTTCCCAAATCCGTTTGCACGTCAGTCAACAATGTTGTTTGCCATGGCATTCCCGGGAACAAAGTTTTAAAAGATGGAGACCTTATTAATATTGATGTGACCACTATCCTTGACGGCTGGTTTGGTGATACTAGCCGCATGTTTGTTGTTGGTGAAGCAAGCATTAAGTCAAGCAGGCTGATCAAAACAACATTTGAGTGTATGTGGCGGGGCATCAGGGTCGTTCGCCCTGGAGCGACGACAGGGGATATTGGACATGCAATTCAGACGTACGCAGAAGAAAAACATTACTCAGTAGTTCGTGATTTCTGTGGGCATGGCCTGGGCCGTGTCTTTCACGACGCACCAAATATTTTACATTTTGGTACGCCCGGAAGCGGTACCGTCCTGAAGGAAGGCATGTTCTTTACCATTGAGCCAATGATAAACGCTGGTGGAAACGGCGTAAAAGTCAAATCGGACGGCTGGACTGCAGTTACCAAAGACCGCTCCCTTTCCGCACAATTTGAGCATTCCCTTGCTGTCACAGAAGATGGCTACGAAATATTTACCCAATCACCTGCCGGTTTGGACTGTCCTCCTTTCGAACTATAATGGCTAATAGACCAGGTCACATGGTTTTCAGGGAGCACCACCCTGACACTTCAGAATAGAGACCTCCTTGGGATAAACGACCCGAAATCGTCCTGTTTGCTTAACTAACACAGTGCAACATTGTGCCGCTTGCGCCACTTAAAGCTTCGGGTGCCCCATAGATAAAAAAAAACGTCATGTATCGTCGATGCTAAAATCTATTTTTTTAATTTGTGCAGATCACTACTTTTCATTTTCACGCCACATCGCTATACCGCACTATGTTCTCTTCTTGTAAAATTGTCAGTAATGGAGCCTAAAATGATTCCACGCTATAGCCGTCCCAAAATGGCAAAAATATGGGAACCCGCTAATAAATTTAAACTGTGGTTTGAGATTGAAGCTCACGCTTGTGATGCGCAAGCAGAGCTTGGCATTATTCCATCCGGTGCCGCCAAGGCAGTTTGGGAAAAGGGCAATCAACCATACAATTCAGCGCGTATCAAACGCATTGACGAAATTGAACAAACAACTCACCACGATGTAATTGCTTTTCTGACTGAACTTTCCGAGCAAGTCGGTGAGGATGCCCGCTTTGTCCATCAGGGTATGACATCTTCAGATGTACTCGACACCTGCTTGGCTTTGCAAATGTCCCAAGCTGCTGATATTATTCTGGAAGATATAAATAGTCTCCTGTTGGTGCTGGAGCGCCGGGCTAGAGAGCACAAGAACGATGTATGCATTGGTCGTTCACATGCCATCCATGCTGAGCCAACTTCTTTTGGCATCAAGCTGGCTGGTCACTATGCAGAATTCAAACGCTGCCATGCGCGCATGGTTGTTGCCCGTGAAGAAGTTGCCACCTGTGCCATATCTGGTGCTATTGGCACCTTCGCAAATATCAATCCAATGGTGGAAGAGTATGTTGCAAACAAACTAGGACTAAAGCCAGAAACTATATCCACGCAAGTGATACCGCGCGACCGCCATGCCGCATATTTTTCTACTTTGGGCATCATCGCCGGGGCCATTGAGCGCTTGGCGACTGAAATCCGCCATTTACAGCGCTCAGAAGTACGCGAAGCACAGGAATATTTTGCGCCTGGTCAAAAAGGTTCAAGCGCCATGCCACACAAGCGCAACCCCATATTGTCAGAAAATTTGACTGGCCTTGCCCGTATTGTACGCGCTGCCGTTGTTCCGGCTATGGAAAACATTACTCTTTGGCACGAGAGGGATATTTCTCATTCATCCGTCGAACGTATGTTTGGACCCGACGCGACCATAACTCTAGATTTCGCGCTTGTTCGCCTTACACAGATGATGGACAAACTGGTTGTCTACCCAAAGACCATGATGGAGAACTTAATGCAATTTGGCGGATTGCATGACTCTCAGCGGGTTTTGCTAGCTCTGACTCAAAATGGTATAAGCCGTGAGGATGGCTACAGGATCGTACAGGTTAATGCCATGAAGGTCTGGCGCAGCTTTGGCATTAATCCAGACAACCCTGGTGGAACCGTCGAGCAGGCACCAGAAGACATTGAAGCCGCAATGCACGAAAGTCGCTTTTTCTTTTATTTGTCGAAAGATGAAGAAGTAGCTGAGGTGTTGGGAGAAGTTGGTTTGAAGGAATTATTTGATGGCAAGTCCACATCTTTCCATACAAAAAATGTCAATGTAATCTTTAAACGTGTCTTTGGCTAAAGTCGAAAAAATAGCACGTTTCGCTGCCATTTTTTACACTAACCCTATTTATTCAAATACTGACATGTCGCTAAAATTAGAGATTCCATTATTGCACTTTAGTTAAGTGGGTCTGAGCAAAGCAAATTTAATATAGGATAAGTACTACAAATTTTGCTATTTTTCTATATGTTACAATAAATGTGCACCTTAATAATCCTTCGCCGTCCAGGCCACAGTTGGCCATTAATCATTGCAGCCAATCGAGATGAAAAAATCGACAGGCCATCGCGTTCCCCAGGACGCCACTGGCCAGAACGGGACCAAGTAACGGCCGGTCAGGACATACTGGCTGGAGGAAGTTGGCTAGGCGTCAACGATTATGGGCTTGCAGCAGGAATCCTCAATCGTTCGGGTACTCTAGGACCCGACCCTGAATTAAGAAGTCGTGGAGAACTAACCCTTGAGGCACTTGAACACGCTGAAGCCAAAACTGCCGCCAAGGCTTTTCGGGAGCTTAATCCCCATGCCTATAAGCCATTTAACCTGTTTGTCGGAGATGCAAACGACGCCTACTGGATATCGTCCCTGAGCGAGTCAGGTGAGCCTGGCATGCGCCTGAACAACATCCCCATAGGGGTATCCATGCTAACGGATAAAGACCTGAATGATGCAAGTTCGCCACGCATCAGGCATTACCTGCCACACTTCATTGAAGCCCCATCGCCAGAACCTTCCAACAATGACTGGTCTGCTTGGCAAGAATTGCTAGCAGCAAAGGCATTTGAAGTTGGAGCTCGACCATCAGAGGCCATGATGATCCAACCTGATGATGGGTTTGGAACGGTTTCATCTTCCTTACTTGCGCTTCCTTCCGCCAGGTTCTCACCCTTTAAACCATGCTGGCTTTTCGCCCCCGGGGCACCGGATCAAGCAACCTTCGAACCTGTTCAACTCTGAATTGCCCTAGCAAGAGACACCTGCTATATCAGGCTTTCTTTGAACGACTTTGGAAGAATATCGCCATGGCACGACGCAGACAGATTTTTGAAGGCAAGGCGAAGGTCCTCTTCGAAGGTCCGGAACCCGGAACCCTTGTCCAGCATTTCAAGGATGATGCGTCGGACGCAATCTCTAAGAAGATTGGAACCATCACGGGCAAGGGCGTCATTAACAACCGCATTTCTGAACACCTGATGGTTAAGCTTGGAAACATCGGTATTCCGACCCATTTTATGCGCCGCCTGAATATGCGTGAACAACTAATCCGCGAAGTCGAGATCATTCCCATCGAGGTCTGTGTTCGAAATATTGTTGCAGGCTCACTAGCCAAACGCTTTGGCATGGCTGAAGGGACGCCGCTACCGCGCTCCATCATTGAAACCTATTACAAATCTACAGAACTTGGCGACCCCCTAGTCAACGAAGAACACATCACCGCCTTTGGCTGGGCAAGCCCCCAGGAAATTGATGAAATGGTTAGTATGACTCTCAGAATAAACGATTTCATGAGCGGCTTATTTCTTGGTATTGGCATCAGATTGGTTGACGTCAAACTTGAATTTGGTCGACTTTGGGAAGATGATCAGGCGCAGATTGTTCTGGCAGATGAAATAAGTCCAGACAACTGCCGATTCTGGGATTACAAAACCGACGAGAAGATGGACAAAGATCGCTTCCGCCAGAATATGGATGGTGTAGAGGAAGCCTATCAAGAAGTTGCTCGTCGCTTAGGAATACTACCTGAAAGCGGCCCCAATGACATACAAGGCCCGGAGTTAATGCAATGAAGGCAAAAATCCACGTTACCCTTAAACCTGCTGTTCTTGATCCCCAAGGTAAGGCCGTACAACATGCGTTAGGATCACTTGGTTTTTTTGGCATTGATGAAGTTCGCCAAGGCAAGTTTATCGAGATTGACCTTAACGAAACAGACACCGCTGAGGCCCAGAAAAATGTAGAAAACATGTGCAAGCAACTACTGGCTAATACAGTTATTGAAGATTACGCCATCGAAATTACGGAATAAGCATATGAAAGCCTTAATCATAGTCTTTCCTGGATCAAACTGTGATCGCGATGTAAAAGTCGCCTTAGCTGCATCTATAGGATCAGATCCGGACATGGTTTGGCATGGAGGCACGGAACTTCCAAAAACCGACCTGATTGTGGTGCCAGGTGGGTTCTCTTATGGTGATTACCTCCGTTCAGGTGCCATGGCAGCTCATTCACCGATCATGCGAGAAGTTGTCAGAAGGGCGAATGCCGGCGTGCCGGTACTAGGCATCTGCAACGGTTTTCAAATTTTGACAGAAGCAGGCTTGCTGCCTGGGGTGTTAATGCGTAATGCCGCACTCAAATTCATTTGCAAGGATGTCTTCCTCAAGGTGGAGAATGCAAATACCATCTTTACAGCGGGCTATTCTCAAGGCCAAGTGATTTGCATACCCATAGCTCATCACGATGGCAATTACGAAACCGACAGCGACACCCTGAAAAAACTAGAGGGCAACGGCCAAGTGGCCTTTCGCTACTGTGACCAAACCGGGGCGATCACGAACAAAGCCAACCACAACGGTTCCTTATCTAATATAGCTGGCATTACCAATCATAGCCATACGGTGCTGGGCATGATGCCCCACCCAGAAAGACAAGTTGATCCCCTGCAAGGCGGTACCGATGGCAAAGCCATGTTTGACGGCATGCTAGATAGCCTCACAGCGTATTGAAACAACTCGCTTCCATTGGGTTAAACTGGCCATTCTAGCTTTTCACTATCTACTGATAACAAATGAAAATTTTACAGCGCAAGTGCCTTATGGTTACATAATGATGGTTATTGACGAAGGGCTATTGCCCAATGGTATCATTGAAGTAGGAGGTTTAGCATTAACCCCTGACTGTTCGTTATCCAACCAACCTACTATCAATTTTTTCATCTTCGACAGCGCAACATGGAAATGTAAAATTTAGAAAGACTCAAGTTCCCCAAACTTCAAGAATCGGGTATTAAACTTTTTAGAAAAGTGAACCTCTAGCCGAAAACGAGAAATATGATTGAAATCACGCCGGAAGTTGTTGCCAGCCACGGCCTATCAAAAGATGAATATCTTGAAATTCTCTCGATCATGGGCCGTGAACCAAATATGACGGAGCTTGGGATATTTTCTGTGATGTGGTCTGAACATTGCTCCTATAAATCCTCAAAAAAGTGGCTGAAAACATTACCGACAGAAGCCCCGTGGGTAATTTGTGGTCCCGGTGAAAACGCTGGTATTATAGATATTGGCGACAATCACGCGATCATATTTAAGATGGAAAGCCACAATCACCCGTCGTTTATTGAACCCTATCAAGGGGCTGCCACCGGGGTTGGTGGTATAATGCGTGACGTCTTCACCATGGGCGCTCGCCCCATCGCCAACCTGAACGCCCTTCGTTTTGGTAGACCCGATCACCCCAAAACAAGACACTTGGTGTCCGGTGTTGTTGCAGGGATTGCTGGCTACGGAAACTGTATGGGGGTTCCAACTGTAGGCGGGGAGTGTGAATTTCACACTAGTTATGATGGTAATAATCTGGTCAACGCTATGACTGTTGGTCTAGCTCCAAGCGATAATATTTTTTATTCAGCAGCTGCAGGCATTGGTAATCCAGTAGTTTATGTAGGCTCAAAAACAGGCCGCGACGGAATCCACGGTGCAACAATGGCCTCAACAGAATTTTCTGAAGACAACGAATCCAAACGTCCGACCGTCCAGGTCGGAGATCCTTTCACTGAGAAGCTTTTACTAGAAGCTTGCCTGGAACTGATGAGCACAGATGCAATCGTCGCCATTCAGGATATGGGTGCAGCAGGCCTTACATCTTCAAGTTTTGAGATGGCATCAAAAGGTGGTGTCGGAATAGACATGGACCTAGACGCTGTCCCCCAGCGTGAGGTAAATATGACAGCCTATGAGATGATGCTGTCAGAAAGCCAAGAACGTATGCTGATGGTGCTTAAGCCTGGTCGAGAGGAAGAAGCCCGAGCTATCTTTAAAAAATGGGAACTGGACTTCGCGATCATTGGCATCCTGACTGATACAAACCATATGGTACTGCGCCATAAGGGCGAGATCGTCGCTGACTTACCCATTGACCCATTAGCCGAAGCCTCGCCAGAATATGACCGTCCATGGGTAGAAACACCTAAGTCGAAAGTGATATCTGTTGAAGACACAAAAATCCCAAACGATTTAATAGCAACATTGAAAACTCTTGTATGCTGTCCCGATCTTTCTTCCAAGCGCTGGATCTGGGAACAATACGATCACATGGTTATGGCTGATACT
Source organism: uncultured Rhodospirillales bacterium (assembly GCA_938092065.1). Taxonomy (GTDB): domain Bacteria; phylum Pseudomonadota; class Alphaproteobacteria; order Rhodospirillales; family JABHCV01; genus JACNJU01. Next base: position 84,463 of record CALKND010000017.1, on the reverse strand, counting down.
ATAGAAAAGCCTGGCGGTGACGCTGCCATAATTCGTGTTCACGGCACCAATAAAGCCATTGCTACCACCTCTGACTGCAACCCGCGTTATTGCTTTGCTGACCCCTATGAAGGAGGCAAGCAGGCTGTCGCTGAAAGCTGGCGCAATATCACTGCAACGGGTGCAAAGCCAATGGCCATTACAGACAACATGAATTTTGGTAATCCTGAACGTCCCGAAATTATGGGTCAGTTAGTTGGCTGTATCAAAGGCATTGGCGAAGCTTGTATCGCCCTAGACTACCCAGTAGTATCAGGTAACGTCTCGCTATACAATGAGACCAACGGAATTGGTATTCTGCCGACACCGACCATCGGCGGTGTCGGCTTGATAGCAAACATAAACAAACGTGCCTCCATCGCTTTTAGCGAAGAAAAACAAGATATTATCGTCATTGGTGAAACCACAGGCCATATGGGGCAATCCCTCTACTTGCGCGAAATTGAAGGGCGCGAAGAAGGCACTGCTCCACCTGTAAATTTGGCAGCAGAGCGATTGAACGGTGACTTTGTCCGTGGCCTAATTGAAAGTGGCCGCATCACCACCTGTCATGATATTTCCGGTGGCGGCCTTGGTGTTGCCTTGGCTGAGATGGCTATGGCATCAGGTATTGGTTGTACTATCCATGTGCCACAGGGTGCGCCGACCATACATGGATGGCTATTTGGCGAGGATCAGGCTCGATATATAATTGCTACAGGCGAAGTCAATGCTATACTTGAAGAGGCTAGTGAGCAGAATATCAAGGCTGAAAAAATTGGCCAAACCGGTGGCAAACAGTTGACTGTTGGTACGCAAATGACCATATCAATCTCAGAATTATTAGACAGGCATCAAAACTGGCTTCCAAGTTTAATGGCTCAAGCATAATTTTAAACTGCTTATAAGGGAGTAACAAACATGGCTATGGAGGCTACTGAAATTGAACAGATGATCAAGGAAGCACTTCCGGATGCAGAAATTGTTATAGAGGACTTGCGAGGGGATGGAGACCATTATGCCGCACGCGTTGTTTCAAGGGCTTTTGAAGGCAAATCCCGTGTCCAGCAACATCAAATCGTATATGCTGCCCTGAAAGGCAAGATGGGCGGCCAACTTCATGCTTTAGCCTTAACAACTGAAGCACCGGTCAACACATAAAGAGGATTTCCAATGAGTGATAACCCCACTTTCGATCGTATTAACGAAGAAATCAACGATACAGATGTCGTCCTATTCATGAAAGGTACACCCATGTTCCCTCAGTGTGGCTTTTCTGCTGCTATCGTAGGCGCTTTAACTCAGATGCAGGTAAAGTTCAAGGGCATCAATGTACTCGAAGACTCGGAAATCCGTGAGGGTATAAAGGCTTTTTCAGATTGGCCAACTATACCCCAGATGTATATCAAAGGTGAGTTCATCGGTGGTTGTGACATCGTCAAAGAAATGTTTGAAGCTGGCGAACTTCAAAAAATGTTAGATGACAAGGGCATTATGTACGTATCTTAGATATATTCTGACAATTGTGATTTTAAGGCTGCACCAGATGAAATCCTGCTGCAGCCTTTATTTATCCAATTACCTCTACTAAAATTATTTTAATCGACTAAATAAGGGCTATTGCAGTATGCCTGTCAGTTTTTATAAATCTATTTATCAGTTCCCTGTGAATCGGACTCTGGCCCTGCTCGCCCTGCCAATATCCTTCTTAATTATCTCTGCAATAATGCGCTATAACGCTGGGCCCTTTTGGCTTTGGTCAAACCTTGACCCTGATTACTGGTACTTGACTGACTCCTTAAACATGATCAACGGAGAATGGCCCAAGCACATTTGGCACCCTGGCACCACAGTGCAGTGGATTGGTGCGCTGATCATCAAAATCTCTCACCCTTTTAGCAGCCCTGACGACCTAAAGTTCATGGTGCTTCGCAACCCGGAACATTACCTAAGCATCATTGGATTCTTCTTTATCGCTCTTAACACTGCCGCCCTCATACTTGTTGGCACGATCGGCTATATGGTGTTTCGCGACCTAAGTGCAGCCTTGCTAATCCAAATGGGACCTTTTCTTTCAAAACTTATTTTTAAGTGGACACTACATGTTTCACCAGAACCCCTGCTAGTTACCACAGTTATTGCTCTAGCTACCATCACTGTTCTAGCCCTTCGTGATGGCCAGCTTGAAAAGCATGGGACTCGTTACGCTATGGCTTTCGCCATAATAGCTGGATTTGGTATGGTTACTAAAATCACATCGGCTGGCATATACCTAATGCCGATAGTATTACTTTGGAATATTCGCAATGTTGCTCTATATGGCGTCCTCACCGTTGTTGCCATGTTGCTTTTCTCACTACCCGCTGCAGGGATGTATGAAACATTTATAGACAGAGTTACTATGGTTGCGTTGGCCAGTGGTTTCCACGGGGAGGGCGCACAGACCTTTATTGACCTTAATACTTATCCAGATAACCTGATACGTGTTTCAAGTCGCCCTATGTTTTTTGTCGTACTATTTGTTGGCCTTAGCCTGACATATGCCTTGTTCAGAAAAAGCCGCCTTGAAAGACAGCCCTTCCCCGTTATCGGTAGGGCTCTGGGAGGACTTTGCCTTGCTTATATTGGCCAGGCTATGCTCGTCGCCAAGCACCCAGCCGGGCATTACATGCTACCGGCCCTGGCTGCCAGTGGCCTTGGCCTGGCACTTATTTATCAAACTTCGAAAGAGCTTCTCCGCGGTAATGTTAGCAAGCTTAAAATTCTTCGTGCAGGATTCACCCTATTGCTATTGATTCTCATTGGGACACAAACGAATTCTCTTATAGGGCTTAACAAGCAATTCAGCCAGAGAGCTGCCAGTTCCGCAGCCATCGACGAGGCCCCATACAAACAATGTGCTCGAATTTATTTCTGGCCTGCTTCGCATCCCATTTACGCCTTATTCATGGGTAGTTGGAATACGCATTATTCTTTTTCCGATGAGCTTTATGACATCTACTCCGACCAATCCGAGTTGTACTATACCAATGATGGCGAACTACATTATTTGAGAGGATTACGTGACCCAAAAAGTCTAATTAATCAATATACCTGTATCTATGCCCGTGGCGCCAACCCACATGCTTCTCTGAAGATACTAGATGACGCTTTCTCATCATATCCAACAAAAGGACGATGTCGGGATGGTGATGAGGCCGTTTTCACTTGGGGTATTGATTGCATGAAGTTTGTGAATTAGAGATGTGAAAAAGAAATGACCATTACTTGTTTCAACTGCGGAACTGAGGCTTCACAAAATTTATAATGTTTTTCTGTCAACTAAAACTTTTTCAATTGGCAATAGTAAAGTAAAGCAAAATGAGTTTTTGCCGTTTCCAAGCTCAATTCAATTACAAATTTCACATCAGTAAATGCAGGATTTAGTACTAAGCTTTTTTATAAAGCGCCGCACCCTCGAATATACTTTTTAATACCCTCAGAAATTCTTTACTTCTGTTAATTCACACGATTGACATTAGTAAATGTATGGCTTTTATACAAACAGACACATCATTGACTTGCGCTTAGCACATCAGCAATTATGGAAAAACGCAATTTATAGTGGCTTTTTGAGTCATTGATTAAAAAAGTATACCATTTGTTGTTTAATATGGATATTTTGATCTTATCGTGAATAAAATTCAATGACCAGATTGGGCTCCATCTGCACTGGGTAAGGTACATCGGTCAACATGGGCTGCCTTACATAAGTGCCACGCATTTTTTTATGATCAACTTCCATATAGTCGGGGATATCACGTTCAGGCGAGACAACGGCTTCCAAAACCATGGGAATGTCATGAGATCCCTTCCGCACCTCGATGATATCGCCATCAGCTACTGAATAGGAGCCGATATTGACCTTCTTGCCGTTGACCATTACGTGTCCATGGTTCACAAATTGACGGGCAGCAAAGACCGTCGGAACAAATTTCATGCGATAGACAACAGCGTCTAAGCGGCGTTCCAAAATACCAATTAGATTCTCAGAGGTGTCACCACGACGGCGCACAGCCTCCGCATAATATCGGCGAAACTTCTTCTCTGTAATGCTACCATAGTAGCCTTTGAGCTTCTGTTTGGCCATCAGCTGAGTGCCATAATCAGTTTCTTTGCGGCGGCGTTGGCCATGCTGTCCAGGACGGCTATCCCGATTATTAATGGGACTCTTCGGACGTCCCCACAAATTGACACCAAGTCGTCGATTTATCTTATACTTCGATTTAATTCGTCTACTCATAAGCTTATCTTTTCCAATCACTCGTTAACCGGTTGTTTTTGTCCCAATAGCACAAAAAAGCACCCCTTAATAAAAAAATGGATGACTTTTGGCGGGGCTTTTTTTAACCCTCATTCTTGGGAATAAGTGGCGAATATAGTCATCCAGCCTGTAAACGCAAGGGTTTTAAGTGAAAAACAGAGAACCAAAATAACTGCTTAGTCTTGTTCCAGCTCTACATCCCAGTAAAGAAAATCCCGCCAGCTGTAATGCAGGTGATCCGGAGGAAAGGCTCGGCCGTTTCCCTGTAATTCCCAAGCTGTAGGCTGACGCGGCGCTGCTAGGGGATACATCCCTGTTTCCTTGGGTAGCCCATGGCCTTTTGACAGATTACACGGGGAGCATGCAGTGACCACGTTGCCCCACAAGGTGGTGCCACCACGAGAACGGGGAATGACGTGATCAAAGGTAAGGTTTTCAGTGGGATAAATATCACCACAATACTGACAGGTAAAACTGTCACGCAAAAATACGTTAAAACGGGTAAATGCAGGCCGCTTGGCCATGGGGACGTAATCTTTTAAGGAAATCACACTGGGCAATCGCATCTCAAAACTGGGAGAGTGGACAGCAGTGTCGTATTCTTCAACAACATTGACCCGTCTCATAAACACCGCACTGATTGTCTTCTGCCATGACCACAGGGACAAAGGGAAGTAGCTCAGCGGCCTAAAATCAGTGTTTAGGACAAGGGCCGGATAACGCTCAAAAGTAGCAGACATATTTGGAAGTCTCCTTTTAACTTTAAAGAAGAATACAACATGTTGTAGCTTAAGCAAACCACTTGTCTGAAGCACGAGAACTTTGGATATCAAACATGAAATTTTATTAATATGAGTTTTGATTCTGAATATCCTACGGTGACTCGTTTTGCACCCTCACCAACTGGCTTACTTCATTTAGGACATGCCTACTCAGCCCTGTTTGCCATGGAAAAAGCTAACCAAACTGGCGGACGCTTTTTGCTGAGAATTGAAGATATTGATCCTGAACGCTGCCGAATAGAATTCGAAGATACTATATATGAAGACTTAAGCTGGCTTGGCCTCACTTGGGAGATGCCTGTGCGTCGTCAATCTGAACATTTGGGTGAGTATGCGAAAGCTATAAGCACCCTCCAAGAGATTGAGGTTCTGTACCCCTGCTTTTGTACTCGAAAAGATATTAAGGCTACCATCCATGCAAACTTTGGCCCGGATGGCCCACTTTATCCTGGAACCTGCCGAGGCTTGTCTCAGAAAGAGTGCAAAACTCGTGAAAGCAATGGGGAAGATTTTGCCCTAAGGCTTGACATCGTCAAGGCCCTAAAAGGACTTTCCAGCTCTATACAATGGAATGATTTAGCCCATGGCAAAATCATAGCAAAACCGGAAATCTTCGGAGATGTTGTGCTAGCTCGCAAGAATACTCCAACCAGCTATCACCTGGCAGCAACCCTTGATGACCACATACAAGGAATCACACTGGTGACAAGGGGTGAAGATTTATTTCTCTCTACACACGTTCATCGTCTGCTTCAAAAACTGCTGGGCCTTCGTACTCCCGACTATCATCATCATCCATTGCTAACTGACAATGAAGGCCGGCGATATGCCAAGCGTGATAGGTCACTTTCTCTCAAGGCGCTTAGAGACGATGGTAATAGTCCTGATCAGATCAGACAAATGGCAGGGCTGGAGTGAACCTTCCAATACGTGCTTTACACGCGAACGACTTTTTACAGTGTTTCAGTCTTAGCTAGGGCGGTACTATCGATTTCCCTCAAGGGTTGATTAAAGTATCCCCAGCAATACTGCATAACCCGCTTCCAAAGCAGCATTCCATTGTTTCGATATCCCCAAAATAAAAAACTCCCAAATCGCATACTCATACTCTTAATTTCATTCCAGAAGATTCGAATAGTGCAGGCTATTAATTAACTTAAGGTAATCTTTATGATTGGGTTTTATGTAGCCATGGCGGATGAGAAAATCGATAACCACAATGGAGCAATTGTATTTAAAGTCACACGTATCCTGAACACAAGAGCTTAGTTCGTCCATAGTCATCAAGCGGAAATCTTCCATTTCACCATCTGTGTTTTCAGGCTCAAAGTCTTCAGGTAAGACTAAGTCATAAATAAAAAGTACATCACGGCGCAGGCCTTCCGCCTGTTCCACACAATAAGTGATGGCCCCAGCAGGCTTGCTAAGGGCAGCAATTTTAGCTGGTATATTGGCCTCTTCAGCGCATTCCTTGATCAGATTATCCTGCACAGAGATACCTATTGGCTGACCACCTGCAACCATTTGATCGAGCTTTCCTGGTTCCGTTGGTTTGGATAGGCTTCGCCTACCGACCCACATGCATAGCTCGCCGTTACGCCAAGTTACCCCATTCATATGAACACTGCAGCCAATGGTACCAAATAACGGTACAGCGGCACGTTCTATCTCGAACACAGTTGGTGAACTATAAGTACGAGCGACCTTGTATTTTTCATCACGCCAGCCCGTAACAATGCCGCTCTGCTTCAAGACTTCCATAACTTCCCCTACACCATGTGTGCGGTCTTCTACGCCCTGAAGGTTGTGGTTCAGTCCCAGAGCATCCCTGGTAACTTTAAAAGTATCCTGAAAATTATTCAGTTTAACTGCCAAACTCGGCTTCACGTAACCGACAATTTCACCGTCAACTACAAATGGCAAATAGACTGAAAAATCCGGAGCCTTGCAGGCACCTACACGGTCAAGGAAGCTCATTAAATATCAGCCTTTGATTTGATGGAGCAATCATAGAGAGAAAGAGAATTTATTAAATTCAAGGCTCGACAAAATTGTTGGACTGAACCCAACCTAAGTAGCTTTTCCTGTTGGTCAACCAATTCAGAGCCTCAAGCCACTCTGGACGAGATCCTTGTTGCAATTTGTGGCTTTTGGCCACGATCTCGTGTGCTTTTAACGTAGGCTCGCGCACAATGACCTGCGCAATAGGGCTTACCCTCAATTGCAGGCTGACCGCAAAAACGGAAGTCTTCATGGCCAGGTTCTCCTTCTGGCCATTTGCACATACCGAGTGTTAGTTTTTCCATCTTGACCATGTTTGCACTGATGGGAACCGTTTGCGGCCTGGTGCGAATTGGCGCTGTTGGTTTCGTAACCCGTGGCGTTCTTGGTGAGGAGTTGATGGGTGACTGACGCTTAGGTAAGCCCAAACGATGGACTTTTCCAACGATAGAGTTTTTAGTGACTCCAAGACGGCGCCCTATTTCAAGAGTTGAAATGCCTTCAGCCCACAAGGCCATGAGGGTTTTGATGCGATCAGTTGTCCAATCGATAGCCATATTGTTTTTTCAGGAACGCCAACAGTTAGATGTTCACAGTCGAGATGACTACGGATGCAACCACTCAAACTAAACCTGCGCGTGTCCTGCCTCCTTCTTCTTGTAAATTTTCACTTTATAAAGGTTTTTTACAACAATTTCTAAAGCCTGCCTACCCTCATGCCACATGTTGTTGAAAACACTACATATTGTATATATTATCCACATTAAACACTGCATAAGGTATTTCTATCCCCTTTTTCCACAGACTTATACACTATTATTTAAATGTCTTAGGCGCTTGCAAAAAATTTATTGTTTTCTTGGCATAGAACACTCCTATGCTCATGATAATAAATGTTTTTTAGGAACAACTTCTCACGCAAAATAGCTAATTGACTTTATTGTTATTTATGGAGATTTCATCTCGACAAGAGACTACGGCTTCTTAACTAACAAAAATATAGTAGCATTTATGTACCTTGCACTGACACAACAAGTACCACCGCTAAAAACCTTACCTTTATCAGAGTGCGCAACAACTATACTTAGGCAGAGGAAAATGATGGCTTAATTAACAAAGTATCAAATAATAAATTAATAACACACACAGAACAGGATTTTAACGAAAAGAACCAAGACGAACTATCCTTGACACTACCAGCTTAAAATAATTGCTAATACGTGATCCTTGTTAATTCAAAATAAAATTTCTATGTTAAGTTTAGAAAGAGTCCAAAATAATAAAACAACCAACATGGTTCTTTTATTTTCATTTCACTAAAAGAAACAAACTGTATACACACGCATGGACCGTTTACATAAATACATCATTACTTTCACACTCACATTCTACATCGTCTCGCTAGAAAGCATAGCCTGGGCCAATTTCAATACCGGCCTAGAAGCATACCAAAAGGGTGACTATAAGACCGCCTATAGCGAATGGCTGCCAGAGGCAGAAAAAGGAGACCCGTACGCTCAGCACATGATGGGTTTCCTATACGCTAGTGGTCGCGCTGTTGAACTTAAACCAGAACAGACAGTGCTTTGGTGGCGAAAGGCCGCACATCAGGGCTTTGCACCCGCACAATACACGCTGGGCTCTTTATACCGGCAGGGCCTCGGCGTTCCACACGACCCACAAAAAGCAGCTAAGTGGATTGAGCGGGCCGCCGATGCCGGCTATCCCGATGCTCAGTATGATATTGGCGTCATGTATGCCACTGGCGAGGGCGTAACTAAAGATTTAAGCACAGCATACATGTGGGTCGACCAAGCAGCCGACACTAAGGGGTTGGGGCCAGGCACATTCTGGAAAAACCTCGACAAACTGCTAACACCAGCCCAGCGCCTTGAAGCAGAGCACCTAAAAAAAGCATGGAGCGAGTAACAGTTTATTTAGTGCTTGATGTTTAGGAGATTCTCGCCCCCCCCTTAAATCCTCAGATCTTCACCAGCAATGGCACGTCGAAGTAAGGTTAGGGTTTCCTCCATACCGTAAAGTGCAATGAAGGATCCCATACGGGGGCCCTCTGACTGGCCGAGAAGGATTTCATAGAGTGCCTTAAACCAATCTTTCAGGTTCTCGAAGTAATGGTGCTTGCCAACCTCGTAAACTTTAGATTGTATGTCAACACCGTCACTGTCGGTCGGCAGAGTTTTTAATGCCTTCACCAAATCTTCCAATGCTACTTTCTCCACCGTGGTTGCATGACGGTACTGCTTTGCTGGGCGAATGAAGTCACGATAATAGTTAATAGCGTATTCGACCAACTTATCCAGAATCGGTGCGTTTTCAGGCGTCGCACCTGGACGATAACGGCCAATAAAATGCCAGAGTACAGCCTTGTCTTCCGTATGGCAGACGCTAGCCAAATTAAGTAAAATATTATAACTTAGATGTGCGGTTTCGTTGGGTGGGTGACCCGCGTGAATGTGCCAAGCTGGACTGTCCATTTTCTTTGTTTCATCCTGAGCGTTGTACTTTTCAACATGGGTCAAATAGTCATCCACATTGCGTGGAATTACATCAAAGTACAGGCGTTTGGCCGTCTTTGGTTTTTGATACATGAACAAGCTCAGGCTTTCAGGAGGTGCGTAACGCAGCCATTCCTCAACAGCGAGACCATTACCCTTGGACTTTGAAATTTTTGCGCCCTGATCATCGAGGAACAATTCATAGGTCAAATTCTGCGGCGGCTTGCATCCAAGTATTCGGCATATTTTGCTGGATAATTTAACTGAATCAATCAAATCCTTGCCAGACATTTCATAATCAACGCCAAGCTCGGCCCATCGCATGCCCCAGTCGGCCTTCCATTGTAATTTGCAGTGACCGCCTGTGACAGGAGTTTCAACCTTAGAGCCATCAACATCTTCATAAACAATAGTGCCATCGTCCACATTCTGTTCGATCACAGGAACCTGCAAAACTACACCCGTTTTTTTGCAGACTGGCATGAATGGGCTATAGGTTTCACGGCGTTCTTGGCCCAGGGTAGGCAACACAACACTGATGATTTTATCGTACTCAACTAAAATTTTGAGTAGCATGTTATCAAATTTGTTGCTCGTGTAATACTCCGTGGAACTTTTGAATTGATATTCAAATCCAAAATCATCCAGAAATGCCTGCAGGCGCGCATTATTATGATGACCAAAGCTTTCGTGGGTACCAAACGGGTCAGGAATTTGCGTCAGCGGCTTTCCTAAATGCTGCTCAACCATTTCCTTGTTGGGAATGTTGTCGGGTACTTTGCGAAGACCATCCATGTCATCTGAAAAAGCAAATAGCTTTGTCGGAAGATCAGACAAATGGTGGAATGCATGACGAACCATAGAGGTGCGCGCAACCTCACCAAAAGTACCAATGTGCGGTAGGCCGGAGGGACCATAACCAGTCTCGAACAGTACATAACCTTTGTCCGGTGTCTGACCGTTTAGATGCTTGAGCAAGGCACGAGCCTCAGCAAACGGCCAGGCATTAGAATTTTTTGCATTTTCACAGTTATTTTCATTCATGGAAAGCATCCAGTTATCAGAGCATGTTAAAGAACATTAAAAATTAGGCGCAAGTAGACGATGCGTCATTTATGGCACTTTCTTCCAGATTGGCTTGCCCGTTCCAGGCAGACCGTAGCTTTGCCATTTTTTTGTCACTTCGTCGATGATGTCATCACTCATGCGGATTTTACGACCCCACTCACGATGAGTTTCTGCATCAATTTTTGCAGTCGCGTCGATACCCATTTTTGACCCCAAACCGGATTCAGGAGAAGCAAAATCAAGATAGTCAATGGGCGTATGCTCAATCATAGTCACGTCGCGGACTGGGTCTACATTAGTTGACAGGGCCCAAATAACATCGTTCCACTCCCGTGCATTGATGTCACCATCTACAACGATCACAAACTTGGTGTACATGAACTGGCGTAAATATGACCATACCGCCATCATTACCCTTTTGGCGTGACCAGCGTATGCTTTTTTGATGGAAACCACTGCGACCCGGTAAGAACAGGCTTCTGGCGGCAACCAAAAATCAACAATTTCTGGAAATTGCTGGGTCATTAATGGAATAAAAACCTCGTTCAGTGCCTCGCCCAAGACAGATGGCTCATCGGGAGGACGTCCGGTGAATGTTGACAGGTAAATTGGGTCTTTACGCATGGTGATGGCGCTCACCGTAAAGACTGGAAACGGCTCAACAGAATTGTAATAACCCGTATGATCACCATATGGACCTTCATCTGCCTCCTCAGATAAGGAGACATGACCTTCCAGCACTATTTCCGCCTCGGAAAGTACTTTCAAGGGCACAGTCTTACAATCAACCAGAGACACTTTTTTCCCACGCAAAAGCCCGGCAAATTGATATTCTGACAAAGTATCGGGCACTGGCGTCACGGCGGCTAACATTGTTCCCGGATCAGCCCCTATGACAGCTGCAAGGGGCATAGGCTTGTTGCTCACTTCCTTCCAGCGAGCAAATTGCTGAGCACCACCACGGTGTTTGAGCCAGCGTATGATGGTCGTGTTTTTGCCTGTAACCTGCATTCGGTAAATACCTAGGTTTGGCGCGTCACGTTTGTCACCTCCGTGCATGCCAGACTCGGGACCTTCGGTGACCACAAGTGGCCAAGTAATCAATGGCGCGGGCTCCCCAGGCCAGCAGGACTGCACGGGAAGTTCAGAAAGATCAATATCGTCACCAGTCAGCACCACTTCCTGACATGGGGCTTTGGAAATAGTTTTTGGCTTCATGGACATAACGGTTTTAAGAAGGGGGAGCATATCCAGCGCCTCCCGCCAACCACCAGGAGGTTCGGGGTGGCGCAGGTAAGCAAGTGTCTCGCCGACCTCCCGCAGTTGCTCTGGCTCCCTCCCCATCCCCCAAGCGACCCTCTCTACGGTGCCGAACAGGTTGACAAGCACAGGCATAGATGATTTGTCTCCATTTTCATCCGTGACGTTCTCAAACAAAACTGCCGGGCCGCCCTCGGCCAAAAGTCGTGTTTGGATTTCTGTCATCTCCAACTTAGTGGAAACCGGTTCTGTCACGCGCACAAGAGCACCCGTGCGTTCCAGTTTGTCCATAAATTCTCGTAAGCTTTTGTATGACATAGGTTATATTTAACGCGTTCTATGTCCTGTGAACAGTGGATATACTTGATCATGGAAAAGCAGCCTCCAGCATGCGTGCGAGAACCTATAGAACCTGCCCGGCAACAATTGCTGCGAAAATGATTAAGCCAAAGTTTCTGTTTGATTTAAAACGATGAAGACAGCTCTTCACATTGTTAATATCCAATGTCAGCACCTGCCAGAAAAGATGCGCGGCAGCAAAGCCAAGGCCCACATAAAAAGCCCAGCCAAGCCCAGCTAGATATCCGCTAAACGCCAACAGGCCAATAGTCCCCGAATAAAACCAGATCAACCATTTGCCCGTATTTTCACCAAAACGCAAAGCCGTCGATTTAATCCCGATCAGTATATCATCTTCTTTGTCTTGATGGGCGTAGATGGTGTCGTAACCCAACGTCCATAGGATGCCCGCCATATATAGAGTTCCCACAGTAGCAGTCAGATCGCCGCGCACTGCCACCCATCCCAATAGGGCACCCCAGTTGAATGCAAGTCCCAGAACCGCTTGCGGCCAATAGGTGATGCGCTTCATGAAAGGATAGATCACGACAATGCCTAAAGAAGCCATGCCAACCAACACAGCAAAGAAGTTGAACTGCATCAAGACGGCGAGCCCTAGAAGTAGTTGTAGAAAAAGAAAAGCAATCGCCTGTTGGACAGAAACTGTACCAGAGGGAATTGGTCGAGCTTCTGTGCGCACTACCTGACTATCAAAATTCCGATCTACAATATCATTAAGAGTACAACCTGCCCCACGCATGATCATTGCACCGAGGGCAAACAGGGCAACCGCCTTCAGATCAGGCGTTCCTGGCGTTGCTAAGGCAATGCTCCACCAACACGGCAACAACAACAACCAGGTTCCAATAGGCCTGTCTAACCGTGCTAGATACAGATATGGCTGCAGCCATACTGGGGCCCACTTGTCGATCCATGTCAGGATGAGTAAATCGCTATTTGCACTTCTATTTATAGTAGTCATAAAGAAAAGTAACCCGTCACTTGCTCGATTACCACTACCGCTTATGATAGGATCCATGAAGGACAAAAAAACAAAAGCAAGATTGTTTGTAAATGAGGCCTTGAGGGCCACTGCCAAAATTACTGCAACCTCACACCAAGCCCATTATTTACTGAAGGTCTTACGTGCAGAAAATGGTGATCGCGTTGTCTTGTTCAACGGTTACGATGGCGAATGGACAAGCGTCATTAATGACGTATCAAAAAAAAGATGTGCCTTTCGAGTGGAAAAACAATTAAGGGAACAGCAGGTTGAGCCAGACCTTTGGCTTGCTTTTGCCCCTTTGAAAAAATCAAATACGGATTTTGTTATTGAGAAAGCAAGTGAACTTGGCGCATCGCGCCTGATCCCAGTATTTACCGAGCACACCAATTCGACACGCGTGAAATTTGAACGTCTTCGTGTAATAGCCATGGAAGCAGCTGAACAGTGCGATCGTTTGAGCGTCGCCCAGGTTACTGAACCAGTAACCTTCACCGAACTAATCGACCAATGGCCAGAGCAAAGAAGTTTGCTTGTTCCCGATGAAACGGGTGGCGGAGAATCTTTAAAATCCGTACTGGATGCAGACCAAAAGTCTCTTCATGGACTGCTGATAGGTCCAGAAGGAGGCTTTGCACGATCGGAGCTTGACGTCTTGGGGAATCTGCCCTTTGTTACACTTGTAGGCCTTGGACCGCGCATTTTGCGTACGGAAACTGCAGCAATCGCTGCCCTAGCTTGCTACCAAGCAATAATTGGGGACTGGGATCAAAGACCTCGCTTTAAGAACGGATATTTCTTCAATGCCAACAAATGATCTAATAGCTGATAAAAATTCGCTTATTGAGTACATGGAATCCGGCTGTAAACCACAAGAAAAATGGCGCATCGGGACTGAACACGAAAAGTTCACCTATCACCTAAGCGACCTAAGCCAACTTGAGTACGAGGGTGAGAGGGGTATCCGTGCCCTGCTTGAGGGACTGACAAAATTCGGTTGGGAACCGATTATTGAAAACGGCAAGCCCATTGGACTTGTTAAGCCTGATAATTCTTCAATAACGTTAGAGCCCGCTGGACAAGTAGAATTGTCTGGCGCTCCTCTTGAAAACATCCACCAAACCTGCTCTGAAATTTCAGAACACCTGAAACAGGTTAAAGATGTTGCTAAGGAACTAGGCATCGGTTTCATCGGCCTTGGCTACCAGCCAAAATGGAAACGAGAGCAAGCTCCTTGGATGCCCAAGTCCCGATATAAAATTATGCGTGAATATATGCCCAAGGTCGGCACTAAAGGGTTAGACATGATGCAGTCGACTTGCACCGTTCAGGTAAATTTAGATTTTGATTCAGAGGCTACGATGGTCAAAATGTTTCGTATTGCACTAGCCCTACAACCCATTGCCACAGCATTATGGGCAAATTCACCATTCAAGAATGGCAAACTGTCTGGGTTCCTGAGTTATCGTAGTCATATTTGGACGGACACCGACCCAGATCGTTGCGGCATTCTACCTTTTGTTTTTGAAGATGGTTTTGGTTTCGAACGTTATGTGGATTATATGCTGGATGTGCCCATGTATTTTGTTTACCGAAACAAATATATTGATGCATCAGGTCAATCATTTCGTGATTTCATGGCTGGTACACTATCCGCCCTTCCCGGTGAGAAACCGACCATTAAAGATTGGGAAGATCATCTAAGCGTTGCTTTCCCAGAAGTTCGTCTAAAAAAGTTCCTTGAAATGCGTGGAGCTGATGGTGGGCCATGGAGTCGCCTTTGTGCTTTGCCCGCCTTCTGGGTCGGTCTACTTTACGATGACCAGTCCCGCGAGGAAGCTTGGGATCTAATTAAGGACTGGACACCCGAAGAACATCTGAAGTTACGCGATGAAGTTCCGCGCCAAGCCTTAAAAACACCTTTTAGGAATGTCTCAATTGGGGACATTGCCTTGGATGCTCTTGAGATTGCCCACAAAGGACTCTCTCGCCGAGGCGTCAAGGATAGTGTTGGCCTCGACGAAACCCACTTTTTAAATCCATTGTTCCAAATTGCCGAATCTAGATTAACCCCAGCGGAGGAGCTAATTTGTGCTTACGAGCGCCGCTGGCATAAAAAAATAGACCCGGTATTTAAGGAATATGCCTACTGAGGCTTTCCCCCTGCAGGGCTAAAAATTAAATTTTGAGATTTATAGTTTCAGAGACTTTCGTTCATATCAAAAAATGTCAAAATTGCCCCTACTGAACTAGCTATGGTCAAAGAACTCAACTGTCAATAGCGCAGAATATGACAAGGTTCACAAATATGATCTCACTAAGCAGCGGTACCACCAACCGTCAAATTATCAATTTTGATTGTCGGCTGACCCACGCCACAAGGAACTCCTTGTCCGTCCTTTCCACACGTGCCAACTCCAGGGTCAAGTGCAAAGTCATTACCGATCATAGATACTCGGGTAAGAATATCAGGACCATTGCCAATTAGGGTCGCCCCCTTAACTGGTGCACCCAATTTTCCCCCTTCAACAATGTAAGCTTCTGTACAGGTGAAGACAAATTTACCTGAAGTAATATCAACCTGACCACCTCCAAAATTAGTGGCATAAAGACCATTATCCATGGAACTTAAAATTTCTTCAGGGTCGTATTGGCCCGCTGGCATGTATGTATTGGTCATGCGTGGAATCGGGGCGTGCGCATAACTTTGACGGCGGCCGTTACCAGTGGATTGAACACCCATCAGGCGGGCATTCATACGATCCTGCATGTAACCTTTCAAAATGCCATCTTCTATGAGTACAGTTTTCTGGGCCGGCGTACCCTCATCATCAATAGTTAGTGACCCACGTCTATCTGAAATCGTACCATCATCAATAACCGTTACCCCCGGCGCGGCCACGCGTTCACCAAGCAGCCCTGAAAAGGCAGACGTCTTCTTGCGATTAAAATCACCCTCAAGTCCGTGACCAATGGCTTCGTGCAATAATATACCCGGCCAACCCGAACCCAAAACAACCTCCATCTCACCAGCCGGAGCTGGAACAGATTCGAGGTTAACTAGGGCTAGGCGCAGCGCCTTATCAACAGCCTCTTTCCAAGTTTCTTTCTTAAGGTATTCTCCATAATCTACTCGCCCACCAGCACCGTAACTGCCTGTCTCCATACGGTCCCCCTGAGCAACCATGACAGTCACATTTAAGCGAACTAACGGGCGTATATCAGCCGCCCTGACCCCATCAGGTCTGAGCACCTGAACTACCTGCCAGCTTCCACTTAATGAGGCTGACACTTGGGCAACACGCTCATCTTTAGATCTGGCATATGCATCAATATCTGTCAGGAGTTTTACTTTGGTTTCAAATTCGACAAGACTCAAAGGATTGTCATCCGTGTAAAGCTGAGTATTTGTTCCAGTTGGCGGTGATGACATGTTACCACCTTGACCTGCGTGTACAGTCTTAACCGTTTCAGCAGCACGCTTAATGGCCTCCTCGCTTAACTCTGATGCGTGGGAATACCCCGTTACCTCACCACAAACCGCTCTCAGACCAAACCCTTGCGATGTGTTAAAACTAGCATTCTTTAATTGACCATCATCAAACACAACTGCTTCCGACTGACAATATTCAAGATAAAGCTCCCCGTCGTCTGCTCCATTTAAAGCGTTCTCGGCAAGGCTCTCTACCCGTCCCAAGTCCATGCCTGCGCGATTAAAAAAAAGGTCGTCTGTTTTACAAAGGTCGCTCATCTGAATTCCTAAATTGTGTCATATGGCTGAAGTAATGCAACAAATTTATTATATTTATATAGTGTTTACTGTTCTGTTTGTCGCTATTTGTCTAAAATAATTTTAAATCATAAGCCAATCTAATATATACGACCTTGAGAAAACTCCTCTCTAAAAAGACACATTACCATTTCTAATAGTTGCAGTTATCACGCCTTAAAATAGTTATATCAGCGGCTTACAGCCAATGCGAAACTTTGTACCCAAAAAAAACTCTCTACACCTTAAACACCTACTGATTGTATTAACTCGCCATAGTCCCACTGCATACCCGTTTCGTTGTCATTCGCAACAAATAGAACAAAAAACTTTTTAATATTTTTATTTAGTTTGCCATACTCAGTCTGCGCCTAAAGAAATTCTTCAAGGGTCCATTGGTTCTTGCAATTAGCATAATTTACTAGG
Source organism: uncultured Rhodospirillales bacterium (assembly GCA_938092065.1). Classification (GTDB taxonomy): domain Bacteria; phylum Pseudomonadota; class Alphaproteobacteria; order Rhodospirillales; family JABHCV01; genus JACNJU01. Next base: position 66,978 of record CALKND010000017.1, on the reverse strand, counting down.
ACTAATCAGGAACACCTCAAAATGTGCAATGGTTGCAGGCTTAATGAATTAAACTAAGCGAAAACAACTCAGAATTCGCCATACCTAAGATAAATTGATAAGTTGGGCCCAGCCTTCAACATTATCCATTTTTCTTGACCTGTAGGAATCGACAAAGTAGGTATTCTACACAGTGGTGATTTGCACGGCCAGCTTGCGACCACATTAAAAACGCTAAAAGGTCGGCGCTCTAGATCAAGTTTTGAGCCCTGACCGAACTTGTCGGGGCTTTTTTATTGTCTATAGCCCCATCCCAAATGGACACTAGAGACGCGACAAAGAGATATATCATGGCAACTAAAAAAAGCGATTCTAGAGACTGGCTCCCAGCGACCCAACTGATTCGTGGCGGGTTAGAACGATCACAATTTGATGAGACCAGCGAAGCTCTATACATGACATCAGGCTACGTTTATTCTTCACCTGAAGAAGCTCAACTGGCATTCGAGGGCGGAAAAGAACGTTTTCTCTATTCGCGCTACGCCAATCCAACTGTTGCAATGCTGGAAGAACGCCTGCGGCTACTTGAAGGCGCCAGGCATTGCAAAACGACAGCCAGCGGTATGGCTGCTGTCTTCGCGGCACTGGCCTGTCAACTAAAGACAGGAGACCGAATAGTTGCTTCGCGCGCACTTTTTAGCTCTTGCCACTACATCATAACGGAACTTCTGCCAACCTACGGCATTAATGCAATTCTTGTTGATGGCACTGATCTGGATCAATGGGCAAAAGCCCTGTCCCAGCCAACCAATGCTGTATTTCTGGAAACTCCATCCAACCCAACACTCGAAATAATTGACATCCGGGCTGTGTCAGAACTGGCTCACAACTCCGGCGCCTCTGTTATTGTCGATAATGTTTTTGCAACACCCATGCTTCAAAATCCCTTGAATCTGGGTGCGGACATCGTGATTTATTCCTCGACCAAGCATATAGATGGGCAAGGGCGTTCTATGGGTGGTGTAATCCTGACCAATGATGATGATTTTATAGAAGACAAACTCAAACCTTTCATGCGTCATACAGGCCCCACTAACAGCCCCTTCAATGCTTGGCTGCAGCTAAAAGGGCTTGAAACTCTTGCCGTTAGGGTCGAAAAAATGTCTGCTAATGCTCTGGAAGTAGCCCACTTCCTTTCACAGCAAAATAATATTGAAAGCATTCTTTATCCCGGACTGGAGAGTCATCCCCAGTTCAGACTGGCCAAGCAGCAAATGAAAAGTGGCTCTACGATTATCTCCTTTCATGTGCAAGGGGGTCGTGAAGGAGCTTTTAAACTCCTTAACGGTGTTAGATTGATCGACATATCAAATAATCTAGGCGACACAAAAAGCCTTATAACTCACCCAGCAACCACAACGCACCAAAGCCTGAGTGAATCAGAACGTGCCCAGATGGGCATCGGTGATGGTTTAATTCGCCTATCCGTTGGTCTGGAGGATCCAGAAGATTTGAAAGACGATTTAAAATTTGCTCTAGGTGAAATTTAGCAACAAAGCAGTTGCTCTTGATCTTGCGTGCTAGGAAGAAAATTGACTTTCCAGCAATTAAAGCAGCCACGGCGACTTATCGAGTCTTGTCACCCACATGACCATAGAGTACACCTCAGTAGGATGAAAACTCAACGACAGGCTTAATGGCACAGGGTCAAAAGGTTCTTTCCATGGTCGGCTCCAATTCCTAACATTTGGCCTGCAAAATCAGGATTTACCTTCACTGTCGGGTACAATATCCACGTAACGTATGTTGGTTAGAGCCCCAAATTTTTTTAATCTGGCAAAGCCCTCATAGACCCAATCCGCTGGGAAAGAGTTTCTATCAGCGAGCCATCTAAAAAAAATCTAATTTTTCCAAGTCTGCTTAGGGGTTAAATCACTAGTGTAAGCCCACTCATTCACTCACAACTCTTCTTCAAAAATCACTTAAACATAAGTTTTTTGCCATTGTAATGCCCATTATAAATGACATATTACTAAAGTTACAAAATGAAAGACTACTATGGCAAATCTTGCACTTGCACACGGGCTTATCTTCCGTGATCTCTATGAAAATAATGGTCTAGAGCGCATCGATAAAGCTTTTATTGATCACTTGAACGAGGCTGAGAATAATCTTGGGCGACGCTTGCTAGACGCAAGAAGCAAACCAAATGACATAGATGACAAAGCAAATTCCGATCTTATTCTGGAAATAGCTCCACATATTGATGACTTTCTTGGGCATTTGTTCGGCATTGAAACAGAAGTCCGCAAGCTTGCCGAACGCCACCATGACCTCGCGCCCCTTTTTGCATGCAAAAGACTATTCGTGCAGCGCCAGGCAGCTAAAAAAATCAAAGCTGATGAAGCATCACTTATTGATGGTCCAGCTTTAAGGACACAGCTTGTAGAGCTAGTAGGCGAACCCTTTGATCAACTCAGCTTCGCAAAAACCGTTATGACTTGGCTCAATGACGAGATTAAAAATGAGGGCTCCCTTGATCTAGCAAGACGTTATGCAGCCTGGGCTTTTCATACAGAAGCCGGCAAGAAATTACACCAATCAGATGTACTTTTTAAAGGGCCAGAAAAAATTGATTTTCTCAATCTGGTGGATACAGAAACTATTCACCAGCACGGAGTTAATATTCTTCACCTGCCTCAGGAAGATCAACAAATCCGTGATGGTTTTGCTTTGACGGATCAAGGCTGTGACCTCGTCGGCGCTTTAGACCAGGCAAATTACTGCGTCATTTGTCATGAGCGAGGCAAGGATAGCTGTTCAAAAGGGATTAGGGATAAAGAAAGTGGTGCATTCGCTAGCAACGAGTTGAAAATTCCCCAGGCCGGTTGTCCACTAGAAGAAAAAATTTCTGAAATGCATAAGGCTAAGTCAGACGGCCATGCAATAGCGGCACTTGCCATCATAACGCTTGATAATCCCATGACAGCGGCAACTGGTCATCGTATTTGTAACGACTGTATGAAATCCTGCATTTATCAAAAACAAGAACCAGTTGACATTCCACAAGCAGAAACCCGAACCCTTAAAGATGTGTTGGAATTACCTTGGGGCTTTGAAATTTATTCTCTTTTGACTCGTTGGAACCCTCTAAACCTGAAGCGCCCTACCCCTGCCAAAGATACAGGATATAAGGTTCTAGTTGTCGGCCAAGGACCATCCGGTTTTACACTTGCGCATTACCTGATGAACGAAGGCCATACTGTTGTCGCTATCGATGGAGCCAAAATTGAACCTCTTGACCCTGCCACAAGCGGAATCAAACAAAATGGCGAACGGGTTTCTTTCAATCCAATACACAAATTTAGTGATATTGAAGAGCCTTTGGACGAGCGAGTAATGGCTGGTTTTGGTGGTGTTGCTGAATATGGCATCACAGTCAGATGGAATAAGAACTTTCTAAAGGCAATCCGTATTCTACTTGAACGCCGCGCGCAATATACTCTTTATGGTGGCATACGTTTTGGTGGTGCGATTACATCCGAAAAAGCCTTTAAAATTGGATTTGATCATGTTGCCCTTTGTATTGGTGCTGGCAAACCAACCGTTCTTGGCATTCCAAATGGACTTGCCCGTGGAGTGCGACAGGCATCAGATTTTCTGATGGCTTTACAGTTAACCGGGGCGGCCAAGAAAGACTCTGTCGCAAACCTTAATGTTCGTTTGCCTGTAGTGGTCATAGGTGGCGGACTGACAGCCATTGATACGGCAACAGAATCTCTTGCCTATTATGTAAATCAAGTAGAAAAATTTCTCGCCCGTTTTGAAAAACTTGATACCAGTGGTGAAGCCAACCCCGGATGGAGCGAAGAGGAACAATCTTTTGCTGAAGAGTTTCTTGATCATGGCCGAGCCATTCGCGCTGAGCGTGAAATGGCTGCTGCTGAAAATCGTCCAGCCAACTTCTCCCAGCTTCTGACATCTTGGGGTGGCGCTACAATTGCTTATCGCCGTCGCCTTATTGACGCTCCCAGCTACACCCTAAACCATGAGGAAGTTACTAAGGCTTTCCAACAGGGCATCCAATTTGTAGAGATGGTCTCCCCTGTTGCAGTTGATGTTGACGAGCATGGCCATGCCAGTGCGATCAAACTGGAACTTAAAGAAATTGACTCACACAAAATTCCCAATGGGGGTAACCAAATAATTACCATGCCGGCCCGTTGTATTTTAATTGCCGCGGGCACCCAGCCTAACACTGTTACAGCGCGTGAATATCCGGGCTTTAATACACTTGACGGCAAGTACTTTCAGGCACAAGACGAGAATGGAAATGCGATAACACCAGAATGGTCTGCCAAGCCAAATCAGGCACAAATGACTATGAAAGTTATAGATGATGGTCGTTCTATGACTTTCTTTGGTGACCTACATCCATCCTTTGCAGGGAATGTCGTAAAAGCAATGGCCAGTGCCAAACGTGGCTACCCAGTAGTTAATCGCCAGCTATTAAAAAACCCACCAGTAGCCATCAATTCACAAGAAATCATTAGACAACTTGACCATGGCCTGCGTGCCCGCGTTGTCGAAGTCATTCGCCTAACCCATAATATTGTTGAAATTATTGTCCACGCACCATTAGCTGCCGAAGCTTTTAAACCAGGGCAATTCTTCCGCTTGCAAAACTTTGAAGGTAATGCGAAACGACTAGATGACACGGTTCTGGGAATGGAAGGTCAAGCCATGACTGGTGCATGGGTCGATAAAGAGAAAGGCTTGATCTCCATGATCATTCTTGAAATGGGAGGTTCATCAAGCTTGTGCGAATTATTGGAGCCAGGAGAGCACCTCGTCGTCATGGGACCAACCGGTGCTCCCACGGAAACGCCCGGCGACGAAACTGTAGTTCTAGTCGGGGGTGGCCTTGGCAACGCAGTGCAATTCTCCATCGGCCAAGCCCTCCGTGAGGCTGGATCGAAAGTACTTTACTTTGCTGCATATAAAGGCCCAGGGGATCGTTACCACATCGAAAATATTGAAGCAGCAGCCGATACCGTCGTTTGGTGTTGCGATTTGGAGCCCGGCTTTAAACCAGGCCGCGAGGGCGACAAAACTTTCGTGGGCAATGTGGTAGAAGCTATGAATGCTTATGCAAAGGGAGAATTAGGGGAAACGAAAATTCCCCTAAGTGAAGCCAATCGTATGATTGTTATAGGCTCAGATGTAATGATGAAAGCTGTTACAAATTCCCGTCACGGCGTTTTAAAAGAGCATCTAGACCCATCTCATATAGCTATTGGCTCCATCAATTCCCCCATGCAATGTATGATGAAGGAAGTCTGCGCTCAGTGCCTGCAACTTCAAAGAGATCCGGAAACAGGTGAAGAAAAAATTGTTTTTTCTTGCTTCAATCAAGATCAAAACCTTGACCAAGTTGTATTCCCGTCCCTTCATCAACGCCTTGTACAAAATTCCGTACAGGAAAAGCTTACCCGCCAGTGGATTAGACGCTGCATGTCTCACCTACAAGACGCAATTTAAAAGGTCACCATACACACATGACAAAATCAGACCAAAAAGATCAGGACAAAGCACTGAATTTGCTTGAAAATTTAATCAAACAAGCAAAAAAATCTGGGGCAGATGCCGCTGATGCTGTCTTTGTTGAAGGCGTCTCTTTATCCAAATCTGTTCGCATGGGAAAACCTGAACATCTTGAACGCTCGGAAAACCTTGATATAGGCCTACGCGTTCTTGTTGGCAAACGTCAAGCTATAGTCTCATCCTCTGATACTTCATTGGACGCTATGGAAGAACTTGCCAGGCGTGCCATGGCTATGGCTAAGGCTGTACCTGAAGACCCTTTTTGTGGCTTGGCCGAGGTTGATCAATTAGCAACAGATTTTCCAGATGTACAATCCTGTGATACTTTCGAACCAGATGCAGATCATTTAAGCGATCTTGCAAGCCGTGCAGAAAAATCAGCTTTGGCCGTTGAAGGTATAAGCAATTCTGAGGGCGCCTCAGCAGGTTGGGGCTCAAACACGGTTGCCATGGCTGCGTCAAACGGCTTTGCACGAGCCTATGCAAATTCCAGCCATTCATTAAGTGTTTCAGTCATTGCTGGGGAGGGCACTGAGATGGAGGGTGAATATGATTATACAGCGGCGGTATTCGCAGCTGATATGGAAAGCCCAGAAATTCTTGGTGCGAGTGCTGGGGAGAAGGCTATTAAGCGCTTAAACCCAAAAAAAGTGGAAACCGCCCCCGTACCTACTGTATTTGACCCCCGTGTTTCAAAAAGTCTGGTAGGGCATTTTTCGGCTGCTATCAATGGGTCAACAGTTGCCCGTGGAGCATCATTTCTCAAAGGTAAAATGGGCGAGAGAATATTCCCAGAAGGCATCAATATTGTTGATGACCCACTTCGCAAGCGCGGCCTAAAATCCCGACCTTTTGACGGCGAAGGCGTCATAACCCGCCATTTAAATCTGATTGAAAATGGATTCCTAAAGACTTGGGTAATGGACCTACGCTCGGCCCGTCAATTGGGCTTAAAAACAACTGGCCATGCCTCACGTGGCACATCCTCACCCCCGTCACCCTCCACAAGTAATCTTTATCTGGAAGCCGGGAAAATGAGTCCTGAGCAATTGATAAAAGACATAAAAAATGGCTTTTACGTCAATGAGTTAATAGGTTTCGGCGTCAACGGTGTGACGGGCGATTATTCCCGCGGCGCCAGCGGTTTTTGGATAGAAAATGGGGAAATTTCCTATCCGGTTAGTGAGGTCACAATTGCTGGAAACCTAAATGACATGTTCGCAAACCTAAGTGTTGCAGACGACCTTCAGTTTCGATATGGCACGGATGCCCCGACTGTTCGTATTGAGGGCATGACCGTCGCTGGACGCTAAAAAAAACCCTCCCAATACTCTAGAGACGTTGGTGATCAAGCGCCTCCATGTTATTGTCTGGCTCCTTTGAAGAGGATAAATTGATATTGAACGACCAGACATTATCGATTGATTATCAGCATCAGTCCACAGGCATCCTAATGGGTCGACTGGGGAGAGCATATATTCGCCCTTATGTAGGGCAAATTTTTCTTGCTATTTTCTTCATGGTTATCGTGGCTGCAGCCCAAGGAATGTCCGCATGGCTAATGAAACCAATAATTGATGACGTTTTTATAGCCAAAGATCGTGACATGCTGAAGCTCGTCAGCATTGCTGTTCTTTTAACGTTTACCATAAAAGGTTTTGCCAATTACACACAGAGCATTTTGATGAACTGGGTCGGCATGCGCATTGTTGCCGATGCTCAGAATAATCTTTATAGCCACCTTACTGAATTGGACCTGGGTTTTTTTCACAACAACCCCACAGGCACATTAGTTTCACGCTTCACATCTGACATCATGCAGATGCGTAACACTGTCTCCCTAGCCCTGACCAGTCTTGGCAAGGACTTTATGTCTTTAATCGCCTTAGTTATTGTGATGTTCTATCAGAATATAGAACTGTCCTTCATTTCCATATTTATATTTCCCATTGCCATTCTACCCATCGTCAAGCTGGGAAGACGCATGCGTAAGGTTACTGCTAACTCACAGGTGGAAACTGGTTTACTTGTAACTTTACTGGCACAAACGTTTCAAGGCATGCGCGTTGTTAAGGCTTATGGCATGGAAAAATACGAAAAAACCCGTATCCAGGTCCTGGTAGAAAAACTGTTTAAGCTGTCTTTCAAAGCAGCGCGTATACGCGCAATGGTCAGTCCTATTATGGAAACATTGGGTGGTGTCGCCATTTCCATCGTTATTGCCTATGGCGGCATTCAGGTGATAGACGGCTCCAGCACAACAGGTGAACTTTTTTCATTTATCACTGCACTACTGATGGCTTATGACCCTATGAAAAAGCTTGGCAATCTGAATGTCTCCATTCAGGAAGGTTTGGCTAGTGCCCAGCGCCTATTTAATGTTCTCGATACAAGACCAATTCTTTTTGATAGGCCGAACGCGCAAGAATTGAACAGTATCAAAGGCGACATTTCCGTATCAAACGTAACCTTTTCATATGGCTCTGATGCACCGGTGCTTTCGGATGTTTATCTAGAAGTTCCAGCGGGTAAGCGTATTGCCCTTGTTGGCCCCTCTGGGGCCGGAAAGTCTACCATCCTGAATCTTATACCACGCTTTTATGATACCAAAAAGGGTCGGGTGAGTATCGACGGCATTGATGTCCGGGACGTGACCATGGCTAGCTTGCACCAGAATATCGCCTTGGTATCTCAGGAAATCACTCTCTTCGATGATACTGTTCGCGCCAATATTGCCTATGGGCGAAGCGGTGCCAGCAACAAAGAAATTTATAATGCGGCACGCCAGGCCGCCGCCCATGACTTCATAACAGAACTCCCACAAGGCTATGACACTCACGTTGGAGAGCAAGGGGTCAAGCTTTCTGGAGGTCAACGACAAAGACTGGCCATAGCCCGGGCAATGCTAAAAAATTCTCCTATTTTGCTGCTTGATGAAGCTACATCTGCGCTAGACACGGAGTCCGAACGCCAAGTGCAAATTGCCCTAAATAAATTGATGAGTGGCCGGACTACATTGGTTATTGCACACCGGTTGTCAACTGTTGTAGACGCAGATGTAATTTATGTGATTGAGGGTGGACGAATAATCCAATCAGGAAGCCATCATGCCTTGATTGAACAAGGCGGTCCCTATGCCAAACTTTACGCCCTGCAATTTGCCAATAATAGTGACAAGGCAACGGTAGTGCCGTGAAACTGGGCAGGAAAATCCTTCGCAGCCAGATGGCACAAGAGCTTTTGTGTCTCCTTGCAGCTTATTATATCCGGTTTGTATATCTGACCAGTCGCTGGAGTGTTGTCCGTGGCGATATTCCCAAGAGATTTTGGGATAAAGATAAAAAATTCTTGCTCTGCTTCTGGCACGGTCGCTTGTTAATGATGCCTCACTGCTGGAATAGGACAAAGCCTATACACATGATGATTTCTATGCACAGAGATGGGCGTTTTCTATCGGACACAGTATCACGTTTAGGCATCAAAACGATTATTGGATCTACGTCAAAAGGTGGGGCTACAGCACTGCGTGCTATGGTAAAAACTGTCAAGGCTGGCGATTATGTGGGTCTGACACCAGATGGGCCACGAGGACCAAGGATGCGTGCGCAGGAAGGTATTGTGACCATTGCACGGCTTGCCAATGTGCCCATTATCCCCATTGGTTACGCTTCTACAAACTCCAAAGTCCTGGGCTCCTGGGACCGCTTCATCGCTGCTCTTCCCTTTGGTCGCGGTGTATTCGTCTGGGGCGAACCTATCAAAGTTCCCAATACCAACGACAAGTTGATGCTCGAAAAAACCCGACAAAAAGTTGAAGATGCTATAAACGCTGTCAGCAACGAAGCGGACCGCCTGTGCGGCCTTGATCCCATAGAGCCCGAGGCCATCCAAGTTGAAAAGATATTATCATGATGATGTCTCTTTATAGGGTTCTAACCAATTTAGGACTTCCCCTAATCCGGTTTTACCTATTTGGAAGGCTGGTAAATGGTAAGGAATGCCAGTTACGCTTTACTGAACGCCTTGGCGATGCCTCAATCTCCCGCCCAGAGGGATTAGTGGTCTGGGTACATGGGGCCAGTGTTGGTGAGTCTCTCTCCATGTTACCATTGATTGAGCGCCTTCGCACCGATCATCCTGAATGGAACGTTCTAGTAACCACAGGAACAGTTACCTCTGCTTCATTAATGGTCGAACGCTTGCCTGAAGGAGCATTTCATCAATTTGTTCCAGTTGATCAAGTGGCGTACATATCTAAGTTTTTCAACCACTGGAAGCCTGATTTGGCTTTGTGGACAGAATCAGAATTCTGGCCTAACATAATTAGCTTTTTTGCTACTTTAAATGTTCCCATGGTGCTGCTGAATGGTCGAATATCTGATAAGTCCTTCAGGCATTGGAAGTGTTTTCCAGGACTGATCAAAGAAATTCTAAGCGCTTTCTCTCTTTGTCTAGGCCAAAGCGAAAGTGATGCTTTTCGGCTATCTGAATTAGGTGCTAAAAATTCAAAGTCAGTTGGAAACCTTAAGTTCTCCACCCCACCATTGACAACCGATCAAGAAGCTATGAGGAAGTTATCTATCTCAATTGGACAGAGGCCCTGCTGGCTCGCATCCAGCACACACAAAGGTGATGAAGAAATTGTCGGACGCATTCATAAGTCTATAAAAGATAAGCAACCGGAAATTCTGAGTATCATCGTACCACGTCATCCAGGCAGGGGTTTAGTGATCGCAAAAAATCTGAGAAACATGGGGTTGAGTGTAGAAATTCGTTCAGCAAATGGAGAAATCAACACTACTACGGACATTTATGTTGCCGATACCCTAGGAGAACTAGGAATATTTTATCGGCTAGCTCCCATTGTCTATATCGGGAAGTCATTAGTATCTGTAGGTGGACAGAACCCGCTAGAAGCGGCCCGCCTAGGCTGTGCCATCGTGTTTGGCAAACGTATGGATAACTTTAAAGAAATCACTGCCCAGTTAACAAAAAAAAATGCCTGTATTGAAGTCTCGGATGAAATTAGCTTACTCAAAACAATCAAGCGCTTGATAGAAACTCCAGAAGAATGCCGCCAATTAGCCACAGCTGCCCGGCAGTTTACAGAAGAGCAATCTGGTGTTCTTGAGGCCGTCCTTCATGAGCTTCAACCCTTCCTTCTCAGGCGACGCTGATGCAAGCTCCAGACTTCTGGCAATCAAATAAAAGGGTAGCACTCGCAGCCTTGCTTTCACCACTAGGTTGGTTTTACGGCTTAGTAACCAAGACAAGACTTGCTACTACAACTGCCTGGGCATCACCAGTACCAGTTATTTGCATTGGCAACTTGGTCACAGGAGGCACAGGAAAAACACCTTTAGCGCTTGATCTTGCAAAACGGCTTCAGGCCAAAGGAAGGAACGTCCATTTTTTATCGCGTGGCTATGGCGGCCAAGATAAGGGACCCCTGCGTGTTGAGCCTGAAAAACATGGGTTTGCCCGCGTTGGAGACGAACCATTACTGCTCGCTGCACAAGCCCCAACTTGGGTCTCGCGTGAGCGCCGAGCAGGTTGCATAGCGGCGGCCAAAGCGGGTGCAGATATCATCATAATGGATGATGGTTTCCAGAATCCCTACATAAAAAAAGATTTATCCATTATCGTCATTGATGGCTGCTATGGTTTTGGCAACCAAAAATTAATACCAGCTGGTCCCCTAAGAGAGAAAATTGCAGATGGACTTGCCCGCGCCCAAGCCGTGGTGATCATCGGTGAAGACCGCACTGGTTCCATAGACCTTGTATCCAGTTACGGTCATTCCCCAATAAGCGCTTACCTTGTCCCAGGGCCAGTGCCTGGAGACATTGAAGGAAAACCTGTCGTCGCCTTTACGGGGATTGGGCGACCTATTAAATTTTTTGAAACTATTACAGGTCTTGGCTGCATAGTGCAAAAAAAAATCCCTTTCGCGGATCATCACCCCTATAGCAAGGCAGACATCAATCATCTTCGTAACACTGCAAAAAAGGAGAACGCCCTTTTACTGAGTACAGCAAAAGATGCTATGCGTTTGCCCATAACCTTCCTAAGGGAGGTAACAATTGTCCCTATTAACCTAGAATGGGACAACGAAGAATCTATTAAAACTTTACTAGATAAGATCGATCATGTTTAAGCTTTACATATCCCACCCATTGCAAGGCGTGGCCAGTTATCTTTTTTTCTTGTTAATGAAATTGTTGCCAATTTCGTGGGCTTCCGCTCTGGGAGGATGGAGTGGGCGTCTGATAGGGCCTAGGCTTAGCATCTCAAACCGAGCTAGGCGCAACATGTCTATTGCCTTTCCAGAGAAACCCAGAGATGAGATCGAAGATCTTGTCTGCCAGATGTGGGATAATCTTGGTCGTACTGTGACTGAATATCCCCTTCTTAACCGTATCCGAGTTGGTGGCCACAGGCCTCATGTGAAACTTGTTGGAGACGAATACCTTGAACTTTTGCGTGACGATGACAAACCAGGGTTGCTCTTTACTGGCCACCTTGGCAATTGGGAAATCCCAGCTATTTGCATTTCTGCCCGCGGCCTGCCCCAGCATTTTGTCTACCGAGCGCCAAACAATCCTTATGTAGAAAAGCTGTTCGAAAGACGCCACTTGATTGATTGCACGCCGATCCCCAAAGGCGCTAAGGGCGCACGCTTGGCATTGAAGGCACTGTCCCAAGGTGGCCATCTAGGCATGCTAGTTGATCAAAAAATGAATGATGGCATAGCAGCCCCATTTTTTGGACACGATGCCATGAGCGCCCCAGCCCTTGCCCAGTTAGCCCTTAAATTCAGTTGCCCAGTAATCCCGGTGAGGGTGGAGAGGCTCCAGGGGCCAAACTTTTGCATTACCTGTTATCCACCTCTGGAAATCATACCAAGCGGCAACAAGCAGGCTGATATTCTGGACATAACGACCAGGGTCAACGGTGTTCTTGAAGGTTGGATCAGGGAACAGCCGGCTCAGTGGCTATGGCTGCACAATCGCTGGCCGGATGATCTTCGTTAATTGACGATCTTCGTTAATTCATGTCTCCGGCAATCAGAGCTGGATCTAAATGGGTGTGATTAAGGGTCACTCCCCAATGCAGATGTGCCCCGGTCACCCGCCCAGTTTTGCCGACTTTGCCAATCGGTGTACCTTGCTTAACCAGATCGCCCTCGTTAACCAGCAAGGCGCTCATGTGGGCATAAACGCTGGTAAGGCCAAATCCATGGTCAAGCATCAGAGTATTGCCCGTGTAGAACATATTCTCATGAACTAGTTCAACAACACCATCCGCTGGTGCCTTGATAATAGTTCCCTCGAGGGCTGCGATATCAGTGCCGTTATGAGGGTTCTTTGGCTTACCATTGAGAATTCTCTGTGATCCAAAAACACCAGAAACTGGCCCCGTCACTGGCCAGATAAAGCCCGATGAAAAATAGGCCTGGCGGGTATCTAGTGCTCGAACCCGAGCTATATCTGAATTGTCTGCCCTGATGCGAACCACATCTTTTGGCTTAGGGATGACCTTACGGGAAGGAAGTCCATTGATACGTTGCGTCTTATAGGTCCGCGGCGCCACCCTGAGAATCCGTGTATTAACCCTACCATCCAAGCCCGTGATTTTTAGAGTTGCCTCTTTCTTAGCATTACGCCCAAAACCTATCAGGAAATGGCCATTGGCCGACACTGGAAGCACCTGACCATTCAGCTCGACCCGGTTACCGGGCTCAGTCATCCCGAAAATCAAACCTCCCTGCATTTGATTACCTTGCAGGCTTACTTCCTCAGCAACAACGTGGGAAATAAGAAACGCTGAAAAAAGGAGACAAAAAACGAGGTGTTTCACAACAGACTACCCTGATTTCCATCATCTTTCATTTTTCTTTTGCGAGGTTTTGGCTTTCCTTCGGGATTTCTAACAGATTTACTGGAGGCTGTAGCAGAAATATTACCGTCATAAAATTGTATGGACAGTGCCGTGCCCATTATAGCATCCCCAGAAGAGGCCAGAACATTTCCCACGCTGTCACTGACAAGAGCAAAACCACGTTCCAGAACCCGTTGGTAGGAAAAGCTATCTAACAGAGACGAAGCCTGTGTAAGACGCTGCTGGCGTGCGGTCTGTTGGCCCTTTGCCGCCTGAATCATGGCCCGCATTTCACTATCCAGCCGCAGACGAGCGTGTTCAATCCTCTGTCCTGGTTTGGGCAATGCCGCAGCACCTTCAGCTAATCTAGCACGACGGCTTGAAATACCTGCTCGCAGGCTGTTCCCCAACCGCTCACCCCAGTCATCAAGTCTCTGAGTAGCATCTTCAATAACCCGGCGTAGATTAGGCAAGCCACGGCCCAACCCGTCGAGGATGACTTTGTTGTGGGTCAGGTTACGACCCATAGCGTTCAGAAGCCGCAGAGCGTCATCCATCACCTGAGCCAACAATTCGCTTCGTACCGGAACCGCAATTTCTGCTGCCGCCGTTGGTGTTGGGGCACGCAGGTCTGAAACAAAGTCAATAAGTGTGGTATCAGTTTCATGGCCAACAGCAGATATCAAGGGGATGGAACAAGCCGCCGCCGCACGAACCACTATTTCTTCATTAAAGGCCATCAGATCTTCAAGGGAACCTCCACCGCGCGCTACAATCAAAAGATCAGGGCGAGGTATATCGCCTTTACCATCTAAAGCGGCAAAACCATCAATCGCCGCACTGATTTCTACCGCTGCCGCAGCGCCCTGCACCACAACCGGCCAAAGAACAACCCGGACAGGAAAGCGATGAGACAAGCGGTGTAAGATATCCCGGATAACAGCCCCTGTAGGAGAGCTAACAACACCAACAACCTGAGGTAAAAATGGTAAGCCTTGTTTTCGGCTCGCACCAAACAAACCTTCTTCAGCCAGCTTTCTTTTACGATCCTCTAATAATTTCAATAACGCGCCTTCACCGGCAAGTTCCATAGAATCTATGACGATTTGATAACTTGAGCGCGCTCCATATGAGGTAATGCGACCTGTGGCGATAATTTCCATGCCATCTTCAGGGACAAGAGACAACCGCCCTGCCGTGCCACGCCAGCAAACTCCGTCCAGCACCGCATCATCATCCTTCAAGCGCATGTACATATGACCTGATGTGGCACGCTTGAAACCAGTGATCTCACCGCGCACCCGAACCCGTGGGAAACTTTCCTCTAGCGTGCTTTTCAGAACCTTTGACAGCTCGGCTACAGACAGTTCTGGAAGATTATGTAAAGATTCTTCAATGGATGGGTTTTCAGTCATAGCAGACATTATGTATGCTGTGGCACAAAGGTGCAATTAAAGGAAGAGTAATCATGAAAATTTTGGTTGTTGGTTCGGGTGGGCGGGAACATTCCCTGTGCTGGGCCATCGCAAAATCACCAAGATGCGACGAGTTATTTTGCGCCCCCGGTAATGCTGGAATAGCTAACATTGCCATCTGCGTTGATATAGCTGCTGATAATGTAGACGCCCTTGTCACCTTTGCCTCTGACAACAAAATTAATTTTGTCGTCGTTGGCCCAGAAGCGCCCTTAGTCGATGGTATAGTAGACAAACTAGAAGCGCTAAACATCAAGGCCTTTGGGCCCAGCGCTGCTGCAGCAGCGCTGGAAGGGTCTAAAGGGTTCATGAAGGACCTTTGTTCAAAGTACAGCATACCCAGCGCCAAATATGGTCGCTTCGACAAGCCCGAAAGTGCCAAGGAATTTATCCTGCGTAACCAAACCCCTATCGTCGTAAAGGCAGACGGTCTTGCCGCCGGCAAAGGTGTAATCGTCTGCCAAAACAAAAATCAAGCATACGCTGCTGTTGACCACATCATGACCGAGCACGCTTTTGGCGGTGCTGGTGACGAAGTCATCATTGAAGAATTCATGGAAGGCGAAGAGGCTAGTTTCTTTGTACTTGTAGATGGAAAAAGTGCTGTGGCCCTTCGCTCCGCCCAAGATCACAAGGCCGCCTACGACGGCGACGAGGGCCCCAATACGGGCGGAATGGGCGCCTATACCCCGGCCCCTGTCATTGATGATACCATGGCAAAGAGTATCATGGATGAAATCATCAAACCAACAATCAATGCCATGGCCAACGAGGGCAGGCCCTACAAAGGGGTTCTTTATGCCGGGCTTATGATTACAAGCAAAGGCCCACAGTTGATTGAATACAATGTGCGCTTCGGCGATCCGGAATGTCAGCCGCTGATGATTGCCCTAAAGTCAGACATTCTGGACGCCCTGGTTGCCTCCGCCGAGGGAACGCTGGATAAAATCAAACTGAAATGGCACGACGATGTCACATTGGTTGTGGTTATGGCCACAAAAGGTTATCCGGGAGGCTACAAAAATGGGACAGAGATCAAGGGCGTCAAGGAAGCCGGTGACATGGACGGTGTGTTTGTTTTTCACTCTGGGACGAAATCTGAGAACGGTAAGCTTTTTGCCGCAGGTGGACGGGTTCTGGGCGTCACCACAAAAGCCAAAAACGTCGCCGCCGCGCAAAAGCTTGCCTATAAAGCGGTTGCCAAGATTGACTGGCCAGGTGGTTTTAACCGTACAGACATAGGCTGGCGCGCTATTAATCGCTGAAATTAACCATAGAGTAAGGATTGCCCCCATGGACAACAAAACACGCACCAAACTTGAAGCCTCCGCCTTTCGCGGCCTTATTGCACATCTACAAAAACGCAAAGATGTACAGAACATTGAACTTATGAACCTATCCGGTTTTTGCCGCAACTGCCTGTCAAAATGGTACTTGGCGGCTGCCAAAGACCTTAACATTAATATGTCTTATGACGACGCTCGGGAAATCGTCTATGGCATGCCCTACGACGAATGGAAAAGCAATCATCAACACGAAGCTTCTGAAAAGCAAAAGAAGATTTTTCAGGACACCAAGGCCCTGCATTCACACATCAGCAATCACAACAAGTAGCTAGCGCAAATCCTGAAAAAAAAATTTCAGCAAACCCGATGCTTGGCTTTCTTCCATACCACCAATTACTTCCGGGCGATGGTGACAGCCCGATTGTTCAAACACTCGGGGCCCGTGATCGACTCCACCGCCTTTAGGGTCATAAGCCCCAAAATAAAGTCTGCGCACACGTGCAAAGGAAATAGCCGTAGCGCACATAGGGCAGGGCTCCAACGTAACATAAAGATCGCAGTTTTCCAGACGAGGGCTTTCCAACTTGGAAGCGGCCTCGCGTATTGCAAGTATTTCGGCATGGGCGGTGGGATCATTACTAGCCTCTGTGCAGTTTCCAGCCCGAGCTAACACATCACCACTTAAGCTATCAACAATCACGACCCCGACAGGCACCTCGCCACGCTCAGCTGCCCTGACAGCTTCTTTCAATGCCATCTCCATATATGTAGACTTACTCATAGTTGAATTTTGAACCCGGAAACCAGTATCGTCAAGTGAACCGCTTGCCGTAGCTGCCAGAGAAGCATAAAGTCAAAACAATGATGATACCTGTTATAGGCATAACGCTTGATTCTGAAGAATCTGGGTCTTACTCAAAATTCCCTTGGTATGCACTGCGCGAGAACTATTCTGCTTCAGTTTCCCGTGCTGGTGGCTTACCCTTAGCCCTGCCACACGTAACAGATAGAGCAGAAGAATACCTAAACCTGATAGACGGTCTAGTCATAACCGGTGGAAATTTCGATGTCGACCCAGCCTTATTTGGCGATAAGGAACGCCACGATAGCGTCATTATTAAAAAGCGTCGCACTAACTTTGAGATTGCTATGGCCAAAGGCGCGCTAAAACGCAATATACCCGTTTTGGGTATTTGCGGCGGTCAACAGCTTTTACATGTGGTGTTGGGCGGCAGATTGATTCAGCATATACCAGACGTGATTGAAAACGCCCTTGCACACGAACAACCTAATCCGCGCGATGAAGCTGGCCATGAAGTCTTCGTCAAAGAGGGTACGCTTTTGCACCGCATCGTTGGTACTAACAACCTGGCCGTCAACAGCGCTCATCATCAGGCAGCACTTGACGAACCCAATGGTGTCACCATCAATGCCCGCGCCCCAGATGGCGTTATTGAGGGCATAGAAACCGACGCATATGATTTTTGTCTGGGCGTTCAATGGCACCCAGAATTTGACATCAACAAGGGCGATGCAAAAATATTCAAAGCCTTTGTTGCCGCATCAGAAAAAGCCAAATGAGTGAACATAAGCCTGAACGTATTGCCAAGGTCATTGCACGCGCCGGCTTATGCTCTCGCCGCGAGGCGGAACGCTGGATCGCCGACAACAGAGTCCGAGTTGATGGCAAGACGCTAGATAGCCCAGCTCTTACAGTCGATGACAAGAGCGTCATCCAAGTCGATGGCCAACCGCTGCCTCAGGCTCAGGAGACACGTCTGTGGCGCTATCACAAGCCAACCGGTTTGGTAACCACCCATAGTGACCCACAAGGCCGCCCAACTGTATTTGAGAAGCTTTCTCCAACAATGGGGCGGGTTATCTCCGTCGGCCGTCTGGACCTGAACTCTGAGGGTTTGTTGCTGCTTACCAATGACGGCGAGTTAGCACGGCGCCTTGAAATGCCTTCCACTGGGTGGATCCGGCGTTACCGAGTCCGGGTTCGCGGTACCGTCGATCAAAACAATCTTTTGTCCCTGGAAAACGGGGCCACCGTTGGTGGCATCAAGTATGGCGCTATCAAGGCCAACCTAGATAGTGAAACCCGGACCAATGCTTGGCTCACGGTCGCCTTAGCTGAGGGCAAAAACCGAGAAGTTCGTAAGATCATGGAACACCTAGATTTGAGGGTTAATCGCCTGATCCGTCTTTCCTACGGACCGTTCCAATTAGGCAAGCTTCAACGCAGTCAGGTCGACGAGGTCCCCAACAAAATCCTGCGCGATCAATTGACCGAAAATGGGCGCAAGACAATGGGCAGGTTTCGTGGCGCCGGTTGGGCAAAAGCAAAAAAATGGCCTAAACAAATTCGTACATTTAAAAAATCTACCTTAAATCTGAAGAATACTCAAAAGTGAGAATAGTTGGTGGAAGGCATAAAGGGCGCACCCTTCAGGCCCCTGCGGGCCAAAACATCAGGCCCACTTCTGACCGTGCTCGTGAAGGCATCTTCAACATTCTTGCTCATTCCATTGATTGGAAAGGCTTTGAGGACATGCCTGTACTTGATGTTTTTTCTGGTACCGGAGCACTTGGGCTTGAAGCCATGTCACGGGGAGCTTCATTTGGTGTTTTCATCGACAACGAAGTAAGTTCTCTGCAATGCGTAAAGGCCAATGCGGCAACCTTGGGCGAGGCGCGCAATATCCTGACCCTGAAACTTGACGCTAGACGACTTTCCTCGCCACCCCTCGTCGCACATGCGCCACTTGCCCTAGTATTTTTAGATGCCCCATACGGTACAAAACTATCTGACCCAGCCCTTTTGGGCCTATGCCATAAAGGCTGGATCGCCCCTGGTGGCTTGGTGGTAGTGGAAATCAGCAAGGATGATAATTTCACACCTCCCCTTGACTTCAGCATATTAGAGAAGCGCACATATGGGGCAGCACAGGTAAATCTTCTAAAATTTAAGGGTGTCTAGAGAAATTATCCTTCTATTCAGCACACAAAAGCATATTCTAGTTAGTATTATTGTATTCAGGGAACCCGTGGTTGTTTAATCACACGCATCTAGAATGAAGCATAAGGCAAGACTGTTAGAAAAATACGATCAGGCCCAGATGAAGAAGAATCATGTATGCGGAGAACCTTGAGCTACTGTCCTAAATTGTCCATTCTGATTATTTAATGGAGTACTTTTAATTCTGAGGTTACAAGCTACTATGAGTGATAAGCGCATCTACATATACGACTGCACCCTGCGTGATGGGGCTCAGACGCAGGGTGTTGATTTTAACGCCACTGACAAGGCTCTAATTGCCAAGCAGCTTGACCTGCTGGGGGTCGACTACATCGAAGGGGGTTGGCCAGGTGCCAATCCGACAGATGATGCGTTTTTTGCATCGCCGCCAACCCTGACACGTTCGCGCCTAACTGCCTTTGGGATGACACGCAGAGCCGGACGTTCCAGTGATAACGATCCAGGTCTCAATGCCTTACTTGATTGTGGCACAGAAGCTATTTGCATGGTTGGGAAAACTTGGGATTTTCACGTGGATATGGCGCTCAATATCGAGCACAAAGAAAACATCGCTATGATCGCCGATTCTATTGCTCATGCGACCACCAAGGTCAACGAGGTAATATTTGACGCAGAGCACTTTTTCGATGGCTACAAGGCAAATCCCAAATTTGCCCTGGCGTGCCTTAAGGCTGCTCATGATGCGGGTGGACGCTGGATAGTTCTTTGCGATACCAATGGCGGTACATTACCCCATGAGATTACGAAGATTATCAACGTAGTCACCAAACATATTCCCGGATCAAAGCTTGGTATCCATTGCCATAATGACACAGGCAACGCCGTCGCTAATTCTTTAGCCGCCGTGCGCGCTGGGGTTTGTCAGGTGCAAGGTGCGCTTAATGGTCTGGGTGAGCGTTGTGGTAATGCCAACTTAATTACCATCATCCCTACACTGGTGCTAAAGATGGGTTACGAGACTGGTCTTTCTGCAGAAGATATGACCCACCTCTCCCAAGTCTCCAGAATTCTTGACGAATGCCTTGGCCGCTTACCAGAACGCAGCGCACCTTATGTCGGTGAGTCGGCTTTTACCCATAAGGGCGGACTACATGTCTCCGCAGTGGAAAAGGATCCGCGCACATACGAACATGTGGAGCCAAGTCTCGTTGGCAACCAAAGGCATATTGTTGTTTCCGATCAAGCTGGGCGATCAAATATCCTTGCCCGCTTTCATGAGATTGGCATAAACGTCGATCCAAAGGATCCCAGGGTCACACTGCTAGTTGAACAGGTTAAGAAACGTGAATTCGACGGTTATTCATACGATGGCGCAGGAGCGAGTTTTGAGCTTTTAGCCCGACGCGCCCTTGGCAAAGTACCCGAGTATTTTCGTTGTAATAACTTTAGGGTCCTTGATGAGCGACGCTGGAATGCCAAGGGCGAGCTCATCATAATGTCCGAAGCTACAGTTAAGTTAACAGTAGATTGTGAAGAATACATGACAGTGGCCGAGGGCAATGGTCCAGTAAACGCACTAGATATGGCTCTAAGAAAGGTACTGACGCCGATCTATCCGACCCTTGAGGACCTGCGCCTTGTTGATTTTAAAGTTCGTATCCTGCGTTCTAAAGATGCCTCTGCAGCGATGCCTCGTGTAATGATTGAATCAGCTAGTGATGTCGGAGAACACTGGTCAACAGTTGGGGTTTCCACAAATATTATTGAGGCCTCCTATGAAGCGCTTCGAGACAGTATAATCTACAAGCTTTATCGTGACGGCGTCGCCTGATTTTCATGGGAAAAACAAATAAAACGCGACGACTCCCAAAATCCAGTGCGACGGTAGCCAAAGACGCACCTTCCATCATTCTAATCAATCCCCAGCTTGGCGAAAATATTGGCATGGCGGCCCGTGCCATGCTCAATAACGCACTAGGTAGTCTGCGTCTAGTCGCCCCCGTACACGGTTGGCCAAACGAGCATGCTATCAAGCCATCTGCCGGGGCCGAAGTGGTCCTTGATGCAGTTCAGGTTTTTGATAACACAAAGCAAGCAGTGGCCGATCTAAGTCATGTTTATGCGACAACTGCGCGTGACCGGGATATGACCAAGCGGGTGCTGACAGCGCGTGCAGCTGCCAATGAAATGCGTTGCGTTATTGCGGTTGGTGGTAAGCCTGGAATGATTTTTGGCCGCGAATCTTGGGGTCTAAGCAATGATGATGTAGCATTAGCCGACACCCTAGTGACGATCCCTATGAACCCGGCTTTTAGTTCCTTGAACTTAGCCCAGGCTGTTCTTTTGATGGGTTATGAGTGGTTTCAGTCAGGCAACAAGACCGAAGAGGTTGACACACGCATCCCCAAAAACACCCGGCTCGCTAATAAAAATGAATTGATTGGCTTGTTTGAACATCTTGAGAAGGAACTAGATAATTGCGGTTTTTTAAGGCCGCCTGAAAAACGACCAACCATGGTCAACAATATCCGGAACATATTTCAGCGGACTAACATGACTGAACAGGAAGTGCGTACTTTCAGAGGAATAATTTCAGGATTAGTCCGGCACCACGAACGTAAGTAATGATATTTTAAGTTGTGATGAAGTAATTCACTCGACTTCAGCCAAAGCTACCCACACGAAAATCAGCCTGATCTGTAAAAAAGAAATTTATTTATATGCGCTCAGATAACCAAATCGCCATACGCGAACCAGTTTTAACTATGGCACTTAAGACTTCATAGCCAGGTGTTTGTTCTGCACCGTGGTCAAGTCCAATTTTTCGATGTTCGAGCTCTTCTTCGCGGAATTTTTTACAAGTATCTCTGAGATTTTTCTCATCATTACCCATATAGTCAAGCTTTTCGACTTGGGCTGCATAGTGCTCATCAATCACTTCCTCTACAGCGACGGTACAGGCCATTGCGGCCCTCTTTCCCATCAGGGCTGTTCCAGCCCCCAAGGCAAAGCCAGCAAGATGCCATAATGGCATCAAGGCAGTTGGGCGGACCCGACGTTTTTTAAGTATTTCTGAAAATGTTTCCAAATGCTCAATTTCTTGATCCAGCATATGTTTGATAACAGGAGCGCTGTTAGAATTTGCCAAAACACTCAGCTGTCCCTCGTAAATACGAACTGCTCCGTATTCCCCAGCCTGATCGACACGTATCATGCGCTCAATTAATTGCTCTTGTCCCAGGTCTCCGGGCAATAAACCAGTTTTTGATGAATATTTTTTTTTCACCTCACTCACTATATTACCTTTCCTTTAATTTTTTCAATATCTGCATACTAGCTATTATAGACGTGAACCCCAACACGCTCGAGAAGAATACATTATAGGTTGCCATGCTAATACCAAATAGAGTCCAGTTCACATCATTGCATGGTTTGTCCGCCTTCTGTAATAGGCTGGCGCGCAACTGCTCCAATGTAGTGTTCTGACTTAGGCTTCCAGAACATTCAGAACTCCACCAGAGTTTTTCGACGCCAACATGGTAGGTAGCAATGCCTGAGCCAACCAAGTAAGATAGCGCGCAAAACATAAAAATCATTGGGATCAGTTTTGATGACGGCTTTAGGCACAGCGTAGTGATTGCAAAAAGCCCGGTGACTAGGAACGGAACGCGTTGATATAGGCACAGAACGCAAGGTTCCTTGTCAAAAAGATATTCTGCAGTGAGGCTCGCAGATAAGGAGATCAAGGCCACAATCAAAATAAATACAGCAAATAAGCGTTGTGAAAGCATGAATTGATTATAGCAGAAATTTTATTGAAACGAATCCACCAAATAGCAGTATGAAAAATAAGGTTACAAGAATGCCTAAATTTTTTTCAATGAAAATACGAATGTGATCGCCAAAATACCAAAGTAGTCCAGCGACTATAAAAAATCTCAGACCTCTAGATATGGCAGAAGCTACTGTAAAAATAATAATATCCAAATTAGTGACGCCACTGGCGATGGTAATCAGTTTGTAGGGGAAAGGCGTTAATCCAGCACCGCCGACGATCCATGCTCCCCATTGATGATAAAAGCCTTGGAATTGAGAGAACTTCTCTGCATAGCCGTAAAACTCCAGCACCGACTTACCCAGGCTTTCATAAAAAAAATAGCCAATGCCATACCCGACTAGACCACCGAGCACGGATGCGACAGTGCAAAGAAGAGCGATGCGCCAGGCTTTTTCCCTCGATGCAAGAACCATGGGTATAATCAGAATATCTGGCGGGATAGGAAATACGGAGCTCTCTACAAATGACACAATAGCAAGTGCCAACATAGCACGGCGATGCCCAGCAAGGCTCATGGTCCAATCATAAAGTCCTCGAAGCACTGGAAAAGTTTCCTTAACAATAAAAACATAGGGCGTAAATTAATTAGACCACTCTAGTATCTATGATCATCGCACCCACAATACTGGATTGACCATGCCAAGATTTGAGATATAGATGGCAATAAGGTGTCCTGATGGTTGCAATACTAAAAAAGTTATTTTTTTATTGAAGCAGATGAACTCAATCCCTCCAATATCAGGCTGGCTGTTGTTTTAAGCACCATTCGACGCACTTTACATTGCACAATACGTGAACAAAATTGCAAATATCAGTCTGGTTCAGTGAATGACTTTGACAATCCTTTGATTATTGGATGCAAGAGATAGGTGATCAAACGACGTTTTCCAACCTTCATGTCTGCTGAAGCAGTCATTCCTGATGTTAACTTAAAACCCTCGGGTAATCCTGTTAATTCTGTAAGTGGTATATTTATGCGTCCTCTATAGACTGAAGCCTTTTCTCCAGCCAGGTCTTTGTCGTAAGTGTCCTGAGACATATAAGATAACGTTCCATCTAGGTCCCCATATTGTTGGAATGGAAGGGCGTCAAGCTTTACCGACACAGAAGATCCAATACGGACGTCGCTAACATCTTTTGGAGAAATATCCACCTCTAGTGTGAGAGGCTGATTTACTCTAACCAAAGTTGCTATACTTTCGCCCTGTTTCACTATCGAGCCCGAAGAAACCTTTGGAAGGTCAAGGACAATACCATCAACTGGAGCTCTTACTTCAACATTCCTCATATCACGACGGAGTTTCACCGAAGCTTGAGTAAGTTGAATACGCTTTTCTTCTTCCTTTGAGCGAGCCTCTCCAAGTGAAGAAGACCAAGATGCTGTAAATTCTTCCTTATCCGCTTGAAGAACAGATAAATCAGTCTTTTTTAGAGCTAACATATTTTTTGCATCATAATATGATCGCTCTGACTGCAAAGTGGCATCTTGCGCTTGTAAGTAGCTCAAAAGAGACCCATTTTGCCGGCTGTAGAGAGCTTTTCTAGCCTTCTCAATTTGTCTTTTTAGATCAGTCTGCCGCTTAGTAATGCGGACAGTCTCAGATGCTGACTTAGTTTCATTTTCTAATTTAGCGATTTTATAAGAAAACGAGGTTAATTTTGACCTGTACTGATCCACTCGCTTCCTGAGAATGTCAGCCAGCATATTTGGAAGCTCAATATTTTCGGCTATTGGCAAGCTTGTCTTTAAATAATTTTGCTCCAATTCGATTCTACGTAATTTGTCTGTGACGGCGCTCAGGGTTTCAGTATTTTGTTTAAGATTCGTCTCAGCGTCTACTTCATCTAATATTGCCACCACTTGTCCCTGCTTGAGGATCTGACCTCGCTCAACGAGTACTTGTTTAACAATTGCATTTGAGGTGGCCTGAACATCAACGTTTGGCACCTTGGTAGTAAACTCCCCCCTTGAAGATACTGTCGTATCAATTTCAAAAATTGATGAGAATGAAAAAGCCACTACAAATAGAAAAAGTATTAAACCTCCCGCGTAAATTACTAATTTTGAGGGCGGGGTATCATAAATAGCATCTGTATCATCAACGTCATCATTGTGTTGTTGCTCAGAAATCTTAAAATTATCAACTGTCTCGTTTTGATTTAAGCCCGTTCTAGCTGCCAATTGAGTGATTTCAAAGTTTGCTTGCCTCAATTCACCCGACAATTTAACCATTATGTTGTGTGCAGCCTTCGGATTTTTAGAGACATAATCTAAAAAAACACTTTTATCGACGCCGGTAACTTCAACATCGCTCTTGGCTTTAGCTCCCGCACTTCGGGGATTCTCATCAATTAGCGCCATCTCACCAAAAATTGTACCTTTTGCAGAGAGCTCCACAATAACAGCTTCGCCATCAGCCCCTAGTTTCACAATTGCAACAGTACCTGACTGTAAAACATATGCATATTGGGCAGACTCACCTTCTCTAAAAATGTAAGAACCTGCTGGGTATCTTTGAATATCACTCATGTATCTACTCTATCCTAGATGTCATCAAACTACTCTGTTCAAGATGTCATCAACGTAGTTAAAATATAGAGAGGGCTCGCTCACTCTCGTAAAGCTTCTTGTAAATTTCACTTATATTTACAAGCTCTTCATGTGTGCCTTGATCCACTATTCGTCCATTATCCATCACCAGAATCCAGTCAAAACTGGGTAAAAACCGCAAATCATTAGAAGCCATTATTAGTGTTTTTCCGGCACATAATTGATCTAACTTTTCTAAAAAGTGGATTTGGGAAAATTTATCTAAACTAGTGATTGTCTCATCTATCAATACAAGGTTAGGAGCGCTTGCCAGCCCCCGAGCCATAGCAGCGATCAGCTTATGAGATTGAGAGAGGCTGCTAGCCGTTATGTCAAGTTTTGTTGCGAGTCCATCAGGTAGACTTTTTGATATGATAGACAGTCCAGAGATATCTAGAACTTCTTCAAACTCTGTTTCACTAATGTTTGGCCTTGCTCTTCTGATGTTTTCTTCAATTGTAGCAGCAAAAAACGTAGGGTTGTTGTCTAACAAACAAACTTGCTGTCTATAGAAGTTCAAATCAAGACTGGCAAGGTTGTTTCCATCCACCTCGACCAAACCAGAAGAAGGCTTAATCAGCCCTTGCATCAAACGTAAGAGAGTTGTTTTGCCTGCCCCAGAGGGTCCGACAACGCCTATTTTTTTTCTAGCAGGCGTTTCACCTTCAATTTCATTAAGAGCGGTTGCCTCACCAAACTTGACTGACAAATTCTTAAAGTGGAAATCTCCAGTAATTATTTTTTGTGGGCCCAAGCCCCCACGCTCAGGGTTGGCGTTCCAGACTGAACCTAACTTTTCCATTGCCCCAGAAATTGATTGTAAATCCGCAAAGAATGTAATCAATCCTTTAACTGGAGCGACAACCTTTGCGCCAAGCATATTGCAGGAAATGATTGCTCCAGCAGACAACAGTCCAGCGAAAACGAGATTAATGCCTGTGAATATTATAGCAACAGTCATCAAATTCATCAGTGTAGAGTTCACACTCTTTCCAATGTTGGATATCTCTGTGCTTGATGTGCTGAGACGAATATACTTTGCGGTAGCATCACGCCATAAACGCCTTTGTGAAGGTTCCTGAGAAAGTGTTTTTACTGTGTCTATTCCTCCAACAGTCTCTCGCAATGTCGAATTTTTAGCACCGCCAACGACAGAGGTTGCACTTCCTGCTGCTTGCACTTTCTTCTTTGTATAAAGGTCAACTAGACCCTGCACAATTGAAAATAATACAATCACAAGTGTCAATACAGGGCTGTAACCAATCAAGACAGGCAAGAAAACAAGGATGCCCGTTGCATCGAAAAGATTAGTCAAAACCTGTCGGGACAAGAAGGAACGAATAGTGTTTATAGAGTGTATTTTGGCTTCCATCTCACCAGGTGCTGCCACTTGGAACATTTGGGAAGGCAACTGCAGTAACTTGTCAAATGCGTCACCCGCCAAACGCGCTTCAATTGCTGAGCTTATGTGGTCAATTACATAATCTCGAACAAAACTTAAAACTCCAAGAAATAAAAGTGCAATAGTTACTGCTGCGGTGAGAACGTACAAAGTTGCAGTTGCATCATAGCCTAGAACTTTATCAAGTGAAATTTGGATAAATATAATAGGCGCTATACCCAGCGCATGTATTATGAGTGACATTACAAATGTGAGACATAACACACCTTTAAAACGACTTAACTCAGGATAAAACCATTCCAAGTCGAAAGTTCTATCCAGAGAAGCATTTTCATTTTTAGGGGCAACCATAATAATTTTGCCAACCCAAGCGTCTTCGAACTCCTTGGCCGTTGTCACTTTGACCTCTGCAGTGGGGTCCATAGGGTCAATACTTAAGATGGTTTTAGTATTGCTATCATCACTTTTTTTGGTGCCAATCAAAATCAGAGCTTGGCCTGTTTTCATTATTCCAACGCAAGGGAAAAGGTAGCTCTTTTCCAAAAGATTAGTGATATCTATGTTTCTTGGTTTGGTTAGTATTCCTTGTCGCAGAAAAAAATCGTTAAATTCTTTTGGGCTAGATAAAGACCCTTTCTTAAGAGTATTTTCAACGAAGTCAGCATTGATACGCACACCAAACTGACGTGAAATAAAGGTAACCGCGAGGCATGAACTCCTTATTATGCGGGCCGAGTCTAAAGCCATGATTTTTCTCGCTTATGTAAAATATATTTTATGAAAAAACTACACACACTTTTTATATATTTGATTTATTTATCACTGTCTTGTTAATTTCATAACAGAAACAATTACTTAGATTAAGTTGCTCTTATTAATTGTGGGATTTGCTTACACAAGTTACTGAATTAGCTGTATTTTTTTGAACCAAAGCCAAACTCAAAAAATGAACAAAAAATAAAAGTATCCTTACTAATAAAGTATCCTTACTAATTCTGAACCTATTTACAACAATTGAATGCTTGAAAGCTCCAAGTAACGTTTTATCTCGGAGCTATTTCTAAATGCTTTATTCTCATCAAACCAGCAACAAGTCCAGTCGATGCCAAGCGCTTAAATTTCTAATTAGGTAAAAAATTATTTTTAAAAAGTTAATTGGCTCAAGTCTCTGGTACCACAAGCTTCTTTAGACCAACCACATCCAGCATCAAACGAATAACCTGGCTACTATAGCCGTATTCGTTATCATACCACACATAGAGTACCAAACGGTTTCCATCTGCAATAGTCGCAAGTGAGTCTACAACACCTGCATGTGTGGTGCCTACTAAGTCTGAGGAAACTAGTTCGGAAGAAGTGGTATAATCGATTTGATCCTGCATTGGAGAATTTAGGGCCATTTTTCTCAGATAATTATTTACCTCATCCTTGCTAATTTCCAGTCTCAGGTTGAGGTTTATAATTGCAAGAGAAACGTTGGGTGTTGGGACACGTAAGGCATTGCCAGTAAGTTTGCCCTTCAACTCAGGCAGGCACTTGGTCACGGCTTCGGCAGCACCAGTACTGGTAAGTACCATATTCAAAGGGGCGCTTCTACCTCGTCGATCACCCTTATGATAATTATCTATCAAATTTTGATCGTTGGTATAAGAGTGAATCGTCTCCATGTGGCCACTGACTATAC
Organism: uncultured Rhodospirillales bacterium; assembly: GCA_938092065.1. Classification (GTDB taxonomy): domain Bacteria; phylum Pseudomonadota; class Alphaproteobacteria; order Rhodospirillales; family JABHCV01; genus JACNJU01. The sequence continues at coordinate 38,256 of CALKND010000017.1, read as the reverse complement.
CGAACTCGTTATTTATGGCCTTTAGCACTGGTGATATAGCATTAGTTGTGCATGATGCAGCGCTAAGAATAGTGTCAGAAGGTTCTATGTCCTGATGATTTACGCCATAAACAATATTTTTAACAGTACCCTTGCCCGGTGCAGTAAGGATTACCTTGGAAGCGCCGGGACACTTGGTATGCTGTCCGAGTTCATCCATGTCACGCCATAAACCAGTGTTGTCTATCACCAAGGCATTATTGATATCATATTTCGTATAATCAACTTCTGATGGGGAATTAGCATAAATTACCTTGATATAAACGCCATTGGCTATAATGGCATTTTCTGCTTCGTCTACTGTAATGGAACCACTAAAGGCCCCATGGACAGAATCACGGCGTAGCAAGCTTGCGCGTTTTCTCAAGTCACCCTTGTCCACGCCTCGCACTACAATAGCCCGCAAGCGCATCTTGTTACCAGAACCAGCTCGTTCAATCAACATTCTAGCTAGAAGACGACCAATTCGACCAAAGCCATAAAGCACGATATCTTGAGGCTCCTTCAAGATGCTACCCTTACCCGTATTCACGCTCGCTAGAGGTTCTTTAAGAAAAGCCTTGGGATCGCCTCCCACTCGCATAAATCTATAACAGAGCTTACCCAAGTCCACCTGAACCGGTGCTAAGCTCATGTTAATCATGGCTTTTGTCAGAGTAAGACTCTTGCTTGCTTCAAGCTCTTCACCGACCATCTGTATAGCGTAACGATGAGCCTTGATAATATCGATGGCGGAGTTGTTAAGGAGCCGACGCCCAAAAAAACTTATTGTCACCCCGTGATCTCGGTATAACGAGCCAATCAACGGGATCATCTGTTCAACCGCAGCTTGCTGCTTTTTCCATTTTTCAAAGAGCAAGGAACCCGAAGTACTCATTTTAACATTCCTACTTTTAACTATTAAAAAAGTTTTTAAATTGCTCTAAATCACCCTTTGTAGAATGATAAAAAACAATATTACCACAGAGGAATTGGTTGTTGTAGACGTGCAAACACATTATTTGCGTTTTAAAGGGCCAAATACCGGAACTTTTAGTGCTACGATATTTCTAATGCACTATGACAAAGCTTGCTCTTACGTGTGCCTATCAAATAAGCTCTAATTAATTTATATTTTACATCTAAATGCTTTACTGTTTTTTATTAAATCCCTTTACGATAGTTATTAGAAAACTATTAATAAGAAAAAGATGTTGTATGTTTTTTCCAGTTAAAGTCTTCGCCGCTCAAGCTATTAATACAGACCCAAATAAATAAAGTTACCTTGCTAAGGGACACGTAAGCTGAATTGTAACAACAAACAACATGAACATATCTTTTACACTCTGAAGCAACCACTTGATTAGTTCCGCTCCCCCCCAATCATCACGAGACATAAATGATATTACTATTCTGACAAAAAACCACAATTGGAATGTAAAATTTATTACGGTAAAATGGGAATTGTTTTACTTTAATGATCATCAAACGCAAAACGTTCCTCATAATGAATAAGCCTGTGAAATTTCTATTTGGAATAGCCAGTTGCTGCAGTGGCGCCGGCACTATACGACACGGAAATTTTTATTGTGTTTTGACTTTTAATTTGTGTTTTGACTTTTAATAAGTTCAAGCATAAAAAAATCATATCCCGGAAGAAATAAATATGAGCGAATTTGGAGGCATAGTTTCCACGCTTTGCCAAGCTCTAAAAAAGCGCGGCTACAACCAACTGACCCCCGTCCAGAAAGCTGTTCTTGCCCCAGAATTGCAGCAAGCAGATGCTCTTGTTTCAGCGCAAACAGGTTCTGGCAAGACCGTCGCCTTCGGATTAACCATTGCAACTACGTTGCTGGATGACACAGACCACTTCGGCCATGCCAAGGCACCAGTGGCCCTAGTGGTCGCGCCAACCCGCGAGCTCGCCTTGCAGGTCAAGCGCGAGTTGGAATGGCTGTATGAAATGGCCGGGGCTATTGTTGTCTCGTGCGTTGGCGGCATGGACATGCGAACAGAACGCCGCAACTTATTTCATAACCCCCACGTTGTGGTCGGAACACCGGGCCGTTTGCGCGATCATATCGAACGTGGCTCATTTGATACCAAGGAACTCAAGGCTGTGGTTCTTGATGAAGCTGACGAAATGCTCGATCTTGGGTTTCGGGATGACCTTGAGTATATTCTGGACGCCACGCCCAAGAAACGCCGCACCTTGATGTTCTCAGCTACCGTGCCACGTTCTATTGCTAATTTGGCTAAGCGATACCAGCGCAACGCCGTGCGTGTCACGACCACGGCAGAACGTGAACAGCATCTTGATATTGAATACCGCGCGCTTACTGTTGCTCCCAATGATCGAGAGAATGCAATTGTTAATGTGCTCAGGTATTTCGAGGCCAAAAATGCCCTAATTTTTTGCTCGACCCGGGCCACCGTCAACCACATGACAAGTCGTTTCAACAACCGTGGTTTTTCTGTTGTTGCCTTGTCTGGAGAGCTGAGCCAAAACGAGCGCACCCATGCTTTGCAGGCCATGCGCGATGGCCGCGCCAGGGTCTGTGTCGCAACAGACGTAGCCGCTCGTGGTATTGATCTTCCTAACCTAGAATTGGTAATCCATGCCGACATGCCAAAAAGCCGTGAAAGTCTGCTGCACCGCAGTGGCCGCACAGGTCGGGCCGGACGAAAAGGTGTTTGCGCCCTTATCGTGCCGCATAACTCGCGCAAGCGCACAGAACGTCTGCTCAGCAGCGCCAATGTTGAGGCAACTTGGGCAAAGCCGCCCTCCGCCGAAGAGATCATGCAGCGGGACCGCCAGCGAATACTTGAAGACCCAGTTTTTCACAATCCCATGAACGAGTTCGAGCAAAGCTTTGTAAATGAAATTATAGAGCGCTACAGTTCAGAGCAAATTGCCGCAGCTTTTGTACGCCAAAACTTTGCCGAACGCACCGCGCCAGAAGAACTGATTGACACAGTCCCAACAGAACGCCCAAGGAAAGAACGTAACAACTTCACAGGTGGGATCTGGTTTTCACTCTCTGTCGGTCGCGAGCAAAATGCTGAGCCGCGCTGGCTGCTCCCCATGTTGTGCCGTGCAGGTCACATCACCAAGGACGAAATTGGTGCGATCAGAATCCATCAAACAGAAACCCATGTGGAACTAACGTCCGAGAGCGTGGAAGGCTTTCTTAAAGCCATAGGCCCGAGCGGGAAGGTCGAGAAGAACGTGACCTTGACCCGTATGGACGGTCCACCACAAGCCTCCAAGGATGAGCAAAAACTACGTGGGCGTAAGGTATTCAAGGGCAAGAAAGAGTTTGCAGAAAAACGTCATGATACTGCTTGGGCCAAAAAACCAAAAAGTGGAAAGAAGGTGAAAAAAAAGAACAAAAAAAAGCTGGATAAAAATAAAAAAGCTTACCAAAGCCAGTTCGCTGCTTCTGGTGGCAATGGCACAAGAAACAGCGAGCCCGGCTCAAGCCCGCTGAAACGCAGGAAAATTTAGGAAAACGCATAACTAAATGCTAATTTGAACAAGAACACTCCCGCGAACAAGCGTGCAACGTCTTGGGTTGTCCAATACCCAGAAATAGCTATTTTAGGGGCCTGACTAATTTTTGGATACCCACTTTATGACAACGCGCACCCACGGAAAATCATGGAATGAGTTCGTCAAGTGGTGCCAAGTACGTGGCCTGAATTCCATACCCACCCATGCCTGGACGCTGGCAGCTTATATACGATGGTGCGAACCCCGACATGATTATGCAACCATAGTCGCCATCACTAAGGCAATTGCACGCAGGCACTTGATCGCTGGTCATTATGATCCAGAACGCCATCCCATGGTCAGGAGGACCTTAGCTATGATTGAAAGGTCTATCTCCAACCGGCATAACAGATCAGCCTTGTTTGATGATGACTTCATGAATGACGGGCTTATCGAGAAACAATCCCAAAAACCACCAAGTGATAAAGATACAAAAAACCGTCCAACGAAAAGGGTATTTAAGGCTATGCGCTTGACACCGAAGCTAGTTCGTCGCAAACCACGCCCTAGTTAACGTTGATTGTTTTAACAATGCTGTATTCTTCATCATCACCCAGACGTATAAGTCGAATTTCGCCGGTGTAAGCACCTTTGGCCCAAGGCTTTTCTTTTTTTCTGTTAATACCAGCAAAAGCAAAGCGACGTGGCCTTCTTTCTTTTATAGTAGTATTATGTGCCATCAACGTTTTTCCTTTAGGGTCTGTAATTATGAACAACAGTTTGTCTCCTGGTTTGACCCAAAACATGTCTACCCATAAGGCAATCACTGGTGATTTTTTAAACAAGACTTCACCACCATACAGACCTTCACGGGCGATCCGTTTGTTTGGTGTGGTCGAAGAAAAACCGGCATTGTAAAGCGCTGACGGCTCATACAACATGGAGAGTAAAGCATTGGTCTTCCATAATGGGGCTTCCCCAACACCACATTTTTTCTTGCGCATTAGTCCGGCAAAGGGGTCAACAACCTTTTCATTATACTTGACCTGAATGTGAAGATGTGGAAATTCGGTTTTTCCTGAAAGTCCAACCAAACCTATCGTCTGTCCAGTCTCTACAGTATCCCCCGTTTTTACGCGGACACTTTCACGTAACAAATGACAGTACTGAGTAGTCCAGCCCCCGCCATGATCAATCAAGACGCCATTTCCACACTCCTTGCCCTCAACCGAAGCCGCACCTCCACCCATATTGACGTTAATGTCCCGCATATTATTTCGGGTGCCCCTGACGATTCCATTAGCTGACGCCAAGACCTCAACTCCCTGCCGCATGACATCCACGTTCATAATGGCAAAATCTGTTCCTTTGTGTTGATCATAGGTGGTGGTTCCACAGGTATAGTCTGAGATACCATTTGTTGGATCCATATCGACATAATTGACGATCCAGCAGTCTGAATTTTGCTTACAGCGAATTGGCATTTCTAGTTTAAAATCTTCCTGGCCATACGCTGTGTTGGCAATTAGGAAAAGCAGCCCACCAATTACATTAGCTGACAGGGCTTTCAAGCTGGCTTCAATCACACTTCTTTTTCGTTTTTCCATCACTAACTCATAGCAACTTTTTATCATAAAATCACTAGGGCCGTATGTTACGCCCTACAGAAATAATGCTCTGTAAAAAAATAGCCATAGATCAAAATACAATCAATAAAATCAATCAAGGCGCTTCCTTATGCTACGAAGTTTGTAGCTATTATTTTGAAAATTTAGATGAAGTCATTATAAACATGCAGGCAACACCGATGGAGACATTAATTCTAGCATAAAGTTATTTCTGATAATATTGGTCCAGTCCGCCAGTGAGATTACATTATAAGGCGTTATATTGATGGCAGGCCTGATTTTCAACGTGACTGTCACTAAAAAATAAAACGTAAACTCATTTATTTTATTTTGCCAGTTAGGGCTGGTGCTAATGTCCTCAATCTAAATGCCGTTATAGAACTCTTTCAGGAATTAAACTTGTCCAACTAAAAAACAATTTGAAGATTTCAGTGTAATTTTGTCATTGCCTATGAGACAATTGGGATGGTTACAAGAAAAAGCTGCACAGAATAATTGTTTTAAAATAGCCTAAAAAAGTTTCTTTCCCCTTGACCCAGAGGGGTCTGCCGGACATCTTCCCCTCGCCATGCAAGTATTTAGACATTACGAAAATCTACCAGATGAAGTTCGAGGGTCATCAATTGCCATCGGAAACTTCGATGGTGTCCATCTTGGCCATCGTGCAGTTATTGGCGAGGCTGGGCGGATCGCTCATGGTCAAGGCATACCGTGGACAGTTCTAAGCTTTGAGCCCCACCCACGCACGTTCTTCAGCCCTAATAATGAAGCTTTCCGTTTAACTCCATTTAGAACCAAAGCACACCATATTGAGGAACTGGGAGTTGATAACCTAATTGTACTCCATTTTGACAAAAATTTTGCTGCTCTGAGCGCGGATGATTTTGTTATGAAGGTTCTAGTCGAAGGATTGGATGCACGTCATGTTGTTTCCGGCTATGATTTTGTGTTTGGCAACAAAAGGGCTGGCAACTGTGGGCTTTTACTTCAGAAGGGTAAGAATCAAGGGTTTGACTTTACTTGCGTTAGTGCAGTCGATAATGGAGAAATTGTCTATTCTTCGACTAGAATCAGGGATTACTTGAGGAAAGGAAATCCTCTCGCTGCCGCAAAGTTACTGGGCAGACCGTTTGAAATTGATGGTCGGGTTGAACACGGTGATAAACGCGGGCAAACTATTGGCTTTCCAACAGCAAACCTCTTTTTAGGAGAACATTTAAACCCGGCGCACGGTGTTTATGCAATCAGGGCAGGTATTAATGATGGCGCAAATACCAAATGGCTAAACGGAGTAGCCAATTACGGAAGCAGACCGACCTTCGACAAAAAAGACACTATTTTTGAAGCACATCTTTTTGAATTTGATGGTGACCTGTATGGTAATCAATTGCGTGTCGCATTAATTGATTTTTTGCGCGAAGAAAAGAAGTTTAACGGACTTGATGATTTAAAGGCACAAATCGCCATCGATTGCGATAAAGCAAGGCAAATATTGAATGACCATTGACTACAAATCAACACTTTACCTTCCCAAGACTGATTTCAAAATGAAGGCAGGATTGGCTCAGCGCGAGCCGGTGATTCTTAAGCGCTGGCAGGACATGGATATTTATACACGCCAGCGTAAAGCCGGTAAGGGCCTCAAGAAGTTCATTCTTCACGATGGACCGCCCTACGCTAACGGTCACCTACATATTGGCCATGCTCTTAATAAGATTTTGAAAGACGTGATCTCACGCTCCCAACAAATGATGGGAAAAGATGCCAACTATGTCCCTGGCTGGGACTGTCACGGTCTACCCATCGAATGGAAGATTGAAGAAAAGTATCGTGCCGCGGGCAAGGATAAAGACGATGTGCCTGTTGTCAAGTTTCGAGAGGAATGCCGTGAATTCGCTAATAAGTGGATAAACATCCAGAGCGAGGAATTTAAGCGTATGGGCATCGTTGGTGATTGGGATAATCCATATACCACCATGGCCTTTGCCGCAGAGGCACAGATCGTGCGCGAACTCGGCAAGTTTTTAATGGATGGCTCCCTTTACAAAGGAGCGAAACCGGTAATGTGGTCTGTCGTCGAAAAGACCGCACTAGCTGAAGCCGAGGTGGAATACCACAACCACACCTCAACAACTATTTTTGTTGGCTTCCCCGTTGTTAAAACCTCTGTAAGCAAGCTCTCCGGTGCTAGAATTGTGATCTGGACGACGACACCTTGGACAATTCCAGGTAATCGTGCAATCGCTTTCGGGGAGGATATAGATTATGTTGCCATCAAGGTTATCAAGTTAGCTGAAGCATCTATGGCTCAGATTGGAGAAACTATAGTTGTAGCTAAAGCACTGGTTGAAGAGGTATGCAAGGCGACGGGCATTGAATCTCACAAAATCGTCCACCCCCTTAAAGGGGCCGATCTTGCTGCAACTATTTGTCGCCACCCTCTACACAATCTGGATGATTATTATGGGTTCGATGTCCCTCTTCTAGCTGCTGATTTTGTTGAGTTAGATACGGGTTCAGGCTTTGTCCATGTTGCCCCCGGCCATGGTTCAGATGACTGGGAGTTGGGAGTTGCCAACGACATTGCTGTTCCTGATACGGTGGATGCAGATGGTGCCTTTTTTGACCATGTTGGCCTGTTTGCCGGTATTAAAGTCATGGCTATGGGCACCAAGAACAAGCTTTATTACCCTGGGAACAAAGCCGTAATTGAAAAACTAGGTGAAGCCAATGGCCTATTGGCCTTAGACAAATTGATCCACAGTTACCCCCATTCTTGGCGCTCAAAAGCCCCACTTATTTACCGCAATACACCCCAGTGGTTTATTTCTATGGAAAAGAACGACTTGCGTGATACAGCTCTGAGGGCCATAAACGAGATTCGTTTCATTCCCGAAACCGGACGCAACCGCCTCAGTGGAATGATCGAGACCCGGCCTGACTGGTGCGTGTCGCGCCAACGCGCATGGGGTGTTCCAATTACCGTTTTTGTTAACAAAAAGACCGGCGAGCCCTTGCGTGATGAAAATGTTTTGGAACGTATTGTCAAGGCGGTTGAAGAAGAAGGGGCAGATGCCTGGTTTATCTCTGATGCGTCACGCTTTCTCGGTGAAGACTATTCAACAGAAGATTTCGATCAGGTCACAGACATTCTTGATGTATGGTTTGATTCTGGATCAACCCATAGCTTTGTACTTGAAGAACGTGACGATCTTCAGTGGCCAGCCTCACTGTATCTAGAAGGGTCCGACCAGCATCGGGGCTGGTTCCACTCCTCCTTGCTTGAATCCTGTGGCACCCGGGGCCGCGCACCTTACGATGCATTACTAACCCATGGCTTCGTCATGGGCGGCGATGGACACAAGATGTCAAAGTCCCTTGGTAACATTGTTTCACCACAGGATGTTATTGATGTTAACGGAGCAGATATTTTACGTTTGTGGGTCGTTGGCTCAGACTATTCTGAGGATCTGCGCATCGGTCCAGAAATCATAAAAAGTCACACAGATATTTATCGTCGTCTTAGAAATACATTGCGATTTCTACTAGGAAATCTCAACGACTTCAAAGAGAGTGAAAGACTGCCCAAGACCCAGATGCCAGAGTTAGAGCGCTGGATGCTACATCGCTTATGGGAAATGGATTCCTTGATGAGGAAGTCCTGTGAGGATTTCCAATTCCATATGTTATTTACCGAGTTGCATAACTTCTGTTCCATTGACCTGTCTGCTTTCTATTTTGATATTCGTAAGGATAGTCTGTATTGCGATCGCGCCAATTCCACCACCCGGCGCGGCACGCGTACTGTACTTGATGAAATTTTTAACTGTTTGACTGCTTGGTTGGCACCGTTCATTTGTTTCACGGCGGAGGAAGCCTGGCTAATGCGAAATCAGGGCGACAAGGAAAGTGTCCACTTGCGCTTGTTTCCAGAAGTTTCTGAAAGTTGGCGTGATGATGCTTTGTCGAGGAAATGGTCTAAAATTCGCCGCTTGCGCCGTGTGGTAACAGGTGCGTTAGAAATTGAGCGGACAGAAAAAAGAATCGGTTCCAGCCTGCAATCTGCCCCAATTGTTTATACAAATGCAGACTATCAAGAAGCCCTCAAGTCCATGGATGCTAGTGAGCTGGCTGATTTATTCATCACATCGGGAGTCATATTTTCAAGTGGCAAAAGCCCCGCAGACGCCTTTACACTGGAAGACGTTCCTGGCGTATCCGTTATCCCAGAATTGGCCCTTGGCAAGAAGTGTGAGCGTTGTTGGAAAATCCTTGATGACGTTGGGTCCATTTTAAGTCACCCAAAGGCTTGCCCAAGATGCGCAAACGCTGCAGATCATAATCCAGGACCAGTTGAATGAGTGACAATCAAGGAAAAGGGCTGTTCTCACTTGGATTAATAATTGTGTTTCTTGTTTTTACTCTAGATCAAGCCACTAAGTGGTGGATAGTAACCGAGGTCATGAACCCACCAAGGTTTATACCTGTTTTCCCTTCTTTTAATTTGGTTATGGGTTGGAACAAAGGTATCAGCTTCGGCATATTTGACACTGCGTCCCCTCCAAATCAGTGGCTGTTAATTGGTCTTGCCCTCATAATTGTCGCGGTTTTATTGGTTTGGTTGAAACGTGCTGATAGCCGTCTTATTTCAGTTGCGCTGGGTATGATTATTGGGGGCGCTCTTGGGAACGTTATGGATAGAATTCATCACGGAGCCGTTGCCGACTTCCTTGACTTTTATGTTGGAAACTTTCACTGGCCAGCTTTTAATGTTGCAGATGCAGGGATCACTATCGGTGTAATCGTTTTAGTGCTAGAGTCTTTTTTTGTTGGTTCTGAAACAGATAAAAAAGACGATGATGGTTAAGATATTGGCAAAGATGACACATAAATTTTTAATCTTAATTTCATTTACAGTCGCTGGCTCGTTGCTGGTAAGCGGCTGCACATCTAAGAGGAGCAACGTGTTTGGTGAAGAGAAAAGCGCTCCGGACGAGTTCACAGTTTATTCCCGTGCGCCACTAAGCATGCCACCCGACTTTGGACTACGACCACCTAAACCTGGCGCCACTCGTCCACAGACAATTGTCTCACGAAATCAGGCTAGGGATGCGCTTTTATCACGTGGTAGCACACCAGCTTTAAATAAACCACAAGGCGATAACTTACAATCTGATGCTAATCAAACACCAGGAATTACTACTTTGTTGAATAATACCGGCGCCACGCAAGCGATTCCAAATATCCGTGAACTTGTTAATTCAGAAACATCCAGCCTATCCAACGGTGCGGATGGAAGCATTGCGGAAAGCATTCTATTTTGGCGTAAAAACGATAAAGGCCTAAAGGGTGCAATCATTGACCCAGCTACGGAACAACGCCGCATGAGACGTACAATATCAGAGGGTGCTGTTATCGAAGAAGGCACCGCACCGACGATCCGTCGTCCTAATGACGGTAGCTCTAATGCCAGAAACAAAGATGAAAAGAGCTTCTGGGGGAGTCTTTTCGATTAATTCAGTTTTCAGATTCCTCGCAAATTCTCTCACTTTTACGGCATTAGCTGTCCTGATCTCGCCTGTCAGCGTCAAGGCTGATCATGGCGTTTTTAATCCAAAAACATTTACCCTTTCAAATGGCATGCAGGTGGTAGTTATTTCCAACCACAGGGTGCCTGTGGTGTCCCATATGGTATGGTACAAGGCTGGATCGGCTGACGAATTACCTGGCAAAAGCGGGGTGGCACATTTTCTTGAGCATTTGATGTTCAAAGGTACACACAAGCTTCCCTCTGGCGAGTTCTCAAAAACGGTTGCTCGTGTTGGTGGTTCTGAAAATGCTTTCACATCTTTAGATTACACTGGTTATTATCAAAATGTTGCCGTTGAACATCTAGAAACTATGATGAGAATGGAAGCAGATCGGATGAAAAATCTGGTGTTTGACCCAAGAGAGGTCGAAACTGAAAGATTAGTAGTTCTTGAAGAGCGATCTCAACGTACTGACAACAATCCGAGTGCCGTGTTGCGTGAACATGTAAGTAGTGTATTATTTCTGAATCATCCCTACCGCCGTCCAATTATTGGTTGGAAACACGAGATACAAGATCTGAATGTTAATGATCTTCAAGCTTTTTATGACAAATGGTATAATCCAGGAAACGCCGTCCTTGTAGTCGCGGGTGACATTACGCTTGCACTCTTAAAACCCATGGCCGAGAGGACTTATGGAAAAATACCATCATCTGCAACAATCCAAAGAGATCGCCCGTCGGAACCGCCGCAAAAAGCATCCCGACAGGTAGTTTTAAAAGATGCCAGAGTCCGTCAGGCGTCGTGGAGTAGATCTTTTCTCGCCCCAAGTCAGACGACGTCCATATCGGGTGGTGCAGGGCAAGAGCACAGCTACGCCCTCGAGGTTCTCTCTGCTGTGATTGGTGGTGGCACGACTAGTCAGATATACCGGTCACTGGTTGTTGATCAGAAATTAGCAGTATCAGCAGGCACTGGCTACAATTCTGATCCTCAAGGTCCATCTCAATTTACATTTTATGCCTCGCCAACCCTTGGGGTAAGTATGAAAACTTTAGAAAAGGCTATGGAAAGAGAAATAGAGACTTTACTAAAGGATGGGATTGCTGAAGAAGAGATCGCGCGTGTAAAAAAATCAATGTTTGCACAGGCTGTTTATGCACGAGATTCTCTCTCAACCGGAGCCATGACGATAGGCTCGGCGCTATCATCAGGGAAAAGTATTACAGATGTTGAAACATGGCCCCACCTGATCGCAAATGTCACAGTAGATCAGGTTAATGCGGCGGCTCACGCCGTTCTTAAAAACCGCCCCAACGTCACCGCCCTGCTACAAAGGGAGGATGAAAAATGAAATTTTTCAATTTAATGCTCTTTTTTAGTTTTATTGTGGGGCTATGGCCTTGTGGGGTGGCAGAGGCCAACCATAAACCAGGTCATAAGATTAATGTTGTCAAGGTTCTGAGCCCAAGTGGCATTGAGGCTTGGTTAGTCAGCGATCATCTAAACCCGATCATCAACATGCACTTTGCTTTTCGCGGTGGTGCGGCGCTGGATCCAGACGGCAAAGAGGGACTTGCCTACATGGTTTCAGGCTTGCTTGATGAAGGCGCTGGTGATCTGGATAGCCAATCATTTCAACGCCGTCTTGAAGATTTATCAATCGTCCTTCGCTTTGATGCCAATCGTGACACCTTCCGAGGTCGCCTCAAAACATTAAGTAAAAATAGAGACCAAGCATTCACAATGCTCAGAGCAGCCATTGTACAGCCCCGTTTTGATGAAAAAACTATATATCGTATTCGCTCACAAATATTGGCTGGGTTGCGTCGCTCCTCACAAGTCCCAGAAACGGTTGCCAGTCTAACTTTAGTCAAGGATTTGTTCCCCAATCATCCTTATGGCCGCTCGGTTAAAGGGACGACCAAAAGCATCAAGGCTATTACTAGAACTGATTTGAAAGTCTTTAAACATGAGCGTTTGGCCCGTGACAATCTTATTATTGGGGTAGTCGGTGACATAAAACCTGACGAGTTAGGGCGTCGGCTAGATCAGATATTTCTAGATTTACCTGCAACCTCAAAAGCCACAAACATCAAAGAAGCCCAACCTCAAATTTCGGGTCGCACAAAGGTAATTCAAATGGCAGTGCCGCAAAGCGCCATAGTTTTTGCTCAGAAAGGTCTTAAGCGAGTTGACCCAGATTTTTATAAAGCTTATGTGCTGAACCATATTCTGGGTGGGGGCGGTTTTACTTCACGCCTATACAACGAAATCAGAGAAAAACGTGGTCTAGCATATTCAATTGGCAGTTACTTGTATCCTAGAAGGCACGCAGGGCTCCTGCAGGGCTACGGTGGAACTGCTAACAAGCGAGTTGGTGAAACCTTAACGGTCTTAAAAAAAGAATGGAGGCTAATGGCCAATAAAGGTGTTGATGCTAAAACCCTTATTGATGCCAAGACCTATCTGATTGGGTCATATCCGCTGCGCTTTACATCGAGTGGGAACATAGCGGCGATCCTGGTTTCTATGCAGCTTGAAGACCTAGGTATTAATTTTCTTGATCAGCGTAATTCAATAATTTCCAACATCAGTCTAGAGGATATTAACGCCACAGCCAAAAAATTGCTCGATCCTGATAATCTAGTTATCGTGGTTGTCGGCACTCCCGAAGGAGTCACCTCGACACCTTAAGGAGATTAACTTTCCTGAAATTATGGTAATATTTGTGGTAGATTCGGACCACTAAAAGGTTCTCAAACTTATGCTTTACCACCACGATAAAAGAAGATGCTTCGCCGAAGCTATTGGCGACAGGGGACTAGATGTAGACTCCTATTCTGCTGTCTTAGAAGAAACCAGTGTAGCGCTTGATGCCTTACGCAAGGCCTATAAAGACAACAGCATTCCTTTGCTTGGCTTACCCGAAGCGACTAGCGATATTGAAAGCCTGAGGCCAGTTGTTGAAAGATGCCGTCGTGATTTTGATACTATGATTATTTTGGGAACTGGCGGTTCAAGCCTCGGCGGTCAAACACTATGTTCCTTGGCTGATGTCGGATTTGGCCCACAGGATGGGTCTCCACGCCTATACTTTATTGATAATGTTGACCCTAATACCTTTGAGACCTTATTCAGTCGCATTGAATTAAAGCGCACTGGGTTTATTGTCATTTCAAAATCTGGCGGGACCGCAGAAACAATTGCTCAATTTATTGTCTGTTTGGATGCCATTGACCAATGCGTCGGAGAAGAGAAGGCTACCGACCATGTTTTAATAATTGCAGAGCCAGGTGACAATCCCCTGCGTCGTATTGCCAATAGCAGAAACTTGTCCACCCTTGACCATGACCCCGGCGTGGGTGGGCGTTTTTCCGTTTTATCAAATGTTGGTTTGTTACCCGCAATGATTTCTGGCCTTGATCCCATTGCCATTCGGGCTGGGGCTACCCGAGTGCTTAGGTCCGCACTTGAAGCTAAATCCCCGGCGGAGTGTGAGGCAGCAGCAGGAGCAGCAATTAGCATAACTCTATTTCGAGACAAAGGTGCGACCTTAACAGTAATCATGCCCTATGCCGATAGACTATCTAATTTTGGACTATGGTTTCAGCAGTTATGGGCAGAAAGTCTCGGTAAAGATGGCACCGGGACAACTCCGATACGCGCACTTGGCACCCGTGATCAACACAGTCAGATGCAACTTTATTTGGATGGCCCTAAAGACAAGATGTTCACTTTACTAACCCTCGACGTAGCAAATACGGGGCGCCCAGTCTGCGCCGCAAACACCAGTGATTCCTCACTTGCATATCTTAATGGACGCTCCATGGGCGACCTTCTTTCTGCCGAACAGAAAGCCACTCTGACTACCCTAGCGGATCATGGTTGCCCAATCCGTGTTTTTCAAGTTAGTGAACTGAATGAAGAAATTCTTGGAGCACTGCTTATGCATTTTATGTTGGAAACAATTATTTCAGCGCATCTACTTGGTGTTAACCCATTTGATCAGCCTGCGGTTGAGGAGGGGAAACGGCTCACACGAAACTTTTTGTCTGAAATGGATGTCGACAAGTGACTATTCGACAATTGCCTAAAACCCTGGTCAATCGCATCGCCGCTGGTGAAGTTGTTGAGCGGCCGGCCTCGGCAGTTAAAGAACTGGTTGAAAATTCCATAGACGCAGGTGCTAACCAAGTCGATGTCCTCGTGCGCGATGGTGGGCGTACTCAGGTCATCATTACAGATAATGGTTGTGGTATGTCTCGCGAGGAACTTTCGTTGGCTGTCGAGCGCCATGCGACATCAAAACTTCCTAATGATGACCTAATTAATATTTCCAGTCTTGGCTTCAGGGGGGAGGCCTTGGCCTCTATAAGTGCAGTCAGCCGTTTAAAACTAACCAGTAGGCGCTCAGACGATGATGAGGCATGGACGCTTGATGTTGAAGGGGGCAAGTTGGGCACAACACTGCCGGCGGCACATCCTCCCGGGACGCGCCTTGAAATCAAGGATTTGTTTTTTGCAACCCCGGCCCGTCTTAAGTTTCTCAAAACCCCACGCACGGAACTTGGTCACGTTACTGAGGCAATCAAACGACTGGCCATGGCCCATCCAGATATAGGTTTTAAGCTCAACGATGGTGATCGCGATTTGCTTCGACTAGCACCTGCGCAGGGTGATTTTCTTGACAGTTGCTTGGAAAGACTTGGTGCGATCATGGGGCGGGATTTTGCCAACAATGCCATTTCCATTAATGCTGAACGCGAAGGTATAGTTTTGACCGGTTACGCAGGGCTACCGACCCTGAACCGTGGAAACGCCCAAATGCAATTTCTTTTCGTCAATGGTCGCCCAGTTCGCGATAAGCTTTTTTATGGTGCATTACGGGGGGCCTATCGGGATTTTCTCGCCTCGGACCGTTATCCCATGGTTGCTCTGTTTCTTGACGTGCCTGCAGAAAAACTCGATGTCAACGTGCATCCAGCGAAAACTGAAGTCCGTTTTAGTGATGCAGCACTAGTTCGTGGCCTGATTGTTGGAGCTGTCAAGCACGGTCTGGCTGAAGCTGGTCATCGCGCATCGACTACCGTTGCCAATAGTGCTTTAGCCGCCGTTCAATCGGGATCCTTACCTTTAGGGCGCGGCAATGCTGGCTACTCTAGCGCTGGCGGTAGCGGGAGTGTCCCCTACGGCCTCGCAGATCGTGCACAAAGTTTTTTTGCCCCAAACAGTGGCTTTGATGCGCCCTTGGTCGCTCCAGATGTTGGAGAGGGGTTTGGCGTAAGTGTTTTTAATGACGAAGATCAAGAAAACTATCCCCTAGGGGTGGCCCGAGCCCAGTTACATGAGACTTATATTGTTGCCCAAACTGGTGATGGAATCGTAATTGTTGATCAACATGCGGCCCATGAGCGCCTTGTCCATGAACGTATCAAGAAATCGTTGGAGACAAGAGGCGTCAAAAGACAAGGGTTATTGATTCCAGAAGTTGTTGAACTGGGCACAACATCTGCCGAGCTACTCAACAAAAGATGTGATGAACTTTTGGAACTAGGCTTGGCCATAGAGAAATTTGGGCCAGGCGCGGTGGTGGTACGCGAAGTCCCGGCGTTATTAGGAAACTGCGACATTCAGGGCTTGGTACGCGACCTTGCCGACGGCTTGGCTGAGAGTGACGAAACGTTAGCTCTTAAAGACCGCCTCGGCGACATTACAGCAAAAATGGCCTGCCATGGTTCAGTGCGAGCAGGAAGACGCCTGAACGCGACAGAAATGAACGCCTTGTTGCGTGAGATGGAGGCAACGCCTCATTCAGGCCAGTGTTCCCATGGTCGCCCGACTTATGTGGAATTGAAACTTATCGATATTGAGAAGCTGTTTGGCAGGCGCTAATGCTGCACAATTTTCAAGAACCTAAGCGCACATTTACCCTGCCCTGTTAAAGACAGAGAGTATTTTCGTGAGTTTATATTCTCGATTTCCACCAAGGCACAGTCCCAGAGCTAGACTGCCACAGTTGTAAATAGCGTCAAAGTCCGGTCACGCTGATTTGGGGCTTATCCACCTGATTGCGAAGGTGGAGAGTAGGCTTTGACAGGATGGGCATCTGAGTGAAAAATCTGATCCTCTTTTAATATTTTGAGCAGACTAATTCACAAATTGACCGGATAATCGCCACCATCAGTCAGCGCCAAAAAAGTGATCGGTGACTTAGTGAAATATATAGTTTTGATGATCGAAACCGCGCCAGCTCTCTCTGGTATTAGCCAGAATTTGAAGGGAGATAACGCAAGTTCATTACCCGCAGCACCAACACTATGGAATAAGGTAAAATCAATTTACTGATTAGGCAAGACTATTGCCGTCGCCAGGTGGTACCTTGCGGTCCATCTTCAAGAACAATCCCCTGACCCATGAGCTTGTCACGAATTCGGTCTGATTCGGCAAAATCTTTATTTTTACGTGCTTTAAGACGCCGTGCAATAAGGGCATCAATAGCAGATTCATCTCCAGCACCTCTGAACCAAACGCTTGGGGCCTGTTGCAACAGGCCTAACATATTTGCAGCAGCCATAAGACCTGACCTAGCGGCGCTATCGCCAGTGCGGGCCTGATTGGCAAGGTTATCCATTTCAGCAATGACCTGAGGCGTGTTGATGTCATCAAACAATGCAAGGAATACAGATTTACAAATATCTTGCCCATCAGTTAGGCCGCTTATTAGCCTGTACCAACCATCAAGTTTTCGTTTCGCCTCGGCGATGCCAGCTTTGGTAAAATTCATTGGTTGACGGTAGTGGGTTGAAAGCAATGCTAATCTGATCGCTTCGCCAGGAAATTCTTCCAGTAGACTGTTGACCGTGTAAAAGTTACCTATGCTTTTGGACATCTTCCGGCCTTCTACCATCAGGTAGCCATTGTGCATCCATACTTTGGCCATGCTTTCCGTTCCATGGCTACATCGGCTTTGGGCAATTTCATTTTCGTGATGAGGGAAAATCAAATCTTGACCACCACCATGGATATCAAATTCTTTGCCAAGATACTTGTTGCTCATTGCAGAGCATTCCATGTGCCAGCCAGGCCTTCCAAACCCCCACGGACTATCCCAACCAGGCTCTAAGTTGCTTGAGGGCTTCCAAAGCACGAAGTCTGTAGCATCTCTTTTGTATGGAGCTATCTCGACCCTTGCACCGGCAATGATTTCATCGCGATTATGGCCAGACAACTTACCATAGCCATCCCATGAAGAAACAGAGAACAAGACATGGCCTTCAACTTCGTATGCATGCTCTTTTTCAATTAGAGTTTTGATCATAGAGATCATTTCTGGGATGTGATCTGTTGCGCGTGGCTCAATCCCAGGTTCAAGTGCATTCAGGGACGACATGTCTTTATGAAAAATATTAGTGGTTCGCTCCGTAATAGAGCGAATACTCACACCAGTTTCTCTAGCCCTAGCGTTAATCTTATCATCTACGTCAGTGATATTGCGAACATAGGTAACTTTTGGGTAGATCGTTTTGAGCAGACGATACAAAACATCAAATACAACAACGGGACGGGCATTGCCAATATGTGCCAAGTCATAAACCGTCGGTCCACAAACGTACATCCGAATATGTTTTTTATCTAATGGCTCGAATCTTTCTTTTTTTCGGGTCAGAGTGTTATGAAGGTACAGCATCTAGGATCCTTTTGATCAAGAAACCGTTTGTGTGTATCTGGTTACTTTGGCCTTGCAGGACAACGCCAGCATATTATTATCAGTTAAGTCCATACCTACTAACTGCAAAAGCGGCCCGGTCCTCGTTGAGGTTTTCTCCACAAAAGTACTGTTGCTGCCCTCGTTAGCAGTGAGTGCAACATTAATATTTCCAAAATTAGTTATCGCCTTAACCATACCAAAGCTGTAAACACTGAATGCATTTTTGCTAGACTGAGACGGCACCGCTAATAAGACTACAGAGATGAGTGCATAAGTTTTATACATTCCCATCTTTCTTTCCTTCCAAACGTTGCATAACACGTGCTCGTCCAATCAAAGGCAGTAGCATTTTAAGTTCCGGACCATGGTCAAGTCCGCTCAGTGCTAATCGTAACGGCAGGAACAAATTCTTACCCTTGTAGCCCTTTTTTTCCTTGATTTTCTCAATCCATTTTTTCCACGTCGTCTCGTCCCATGGCTCTACAGGCAACAAATCAGCCACGGCCTTGCCGAAGGAAACATCTTCTATTACCGTTTCAATATCATCGAAACAAACCTTGTGCCATAAGATTACATCCTCAAAGCGTTCTAGATTAGACCTAACAGCCATCCAGAAATCTGCGTTGGCACGATGCAAACCCAACCCAAGCATTCTTGCATAAACATCTTCAATGGGCGTTGCATGCAGCAAAGCGGCATTGAGGGTTTTTAGTTGCTCTGGGTCAAACTTTGGCGTTCCACGTCCCGTATGGCTTATATCAAAATCTACAGCCAAGTCATCTAGGCTGATGCACGGCATTATAGAATCAGAGGTTCCAATTCTAGCCAAATAGCTGTTTAGCGCCATCGCCTCGACGCCGTCTTCACGCATGGAGTTTACCGTCATAGAGCCCAGACGTTTAGAGAGACCCTTGCCGCTGATATCTGTCAGCAAGGGTGTATGGGCAAAAGTCGGCGGTAGCGCTCCAAGCGCCTCAAAAAGCTGAATCTGAACAGCGGTGTTAGCAACATGGTCTTCACCACGAATAACGTCAGTCACTGCCATATCAACATCGTCAACAGCAGATGGTAGCATGTACAGGTACGTCCCATCGCCGCGCACCAAAACAGGATCACTTAAATTACTGCCGTGAAAATGAACTGGGCCGCGCACAAGGTCGTCAAATTTAATATCGTTATGATCCAGTTTAAAGCGCCAATGGGGCTTACGTCCCTCGGCTTCGTATTCTCTTAGCTTTGCAGCGTCAAGCTCAAGGCCAGAGCGATCGTATATTGGTGGCTTACCCTGAGAACGCTGACGTTTCCGCTTGTAATCAAGTTCTTCTGAGGTCTCGTAACAGGCATAGACGCGCCCTGCTGTCTTCAATTTCTCAAGGGTTTCTCGATAACGATCCAGTCTGGCCGATTGGCGCTCGAGTTGGTCCCATTCAAGACCAAGCCATTTTAGGTCTTCTTCGATAGAAGTTGCATATTCATGCGTTGAGCGCTCCTTATCCGTATCATCCAGACGCAGGATAAAGCGACCGTTTGATGATCTGGCGTGCAGCCAATTAGCTAAGGCCATGCGGATATTTCCAACATGCAAATATCCTGTTGGGCTAGGGGCAAAACGAACAACGGTCATAATTCGTTTCCTTTTGGCTTATAACCGGTAAACCCATTGGTGATTGGATAGCGGCGATCACGGCCAAAAGCACGCGACGATATCTTAACACCAGGAGGAGCCTGACGACGTTTGTATTCTGCCCTGTCCAGCATACGCCATACCTTATCAACCGTTTCAGCATCATGACCCGTGGCCGCAATTTCAGTTGCAGATAATTCAGCTTCGATCAAACCGTGCAAGATATCATCAAGTTCCTCATAGGGCGGTAGGCTGTCTTCATCCTTTTGGTCCGGTTTCAGTTCCGCTGAGGGCGGCTTGGTTATAACCCGCGCTCCCATAACAGGACCTGCCGGGCCAAGAACACCAGAAGGGATATTAGAGTTGCGCCACTCAGACAAAGCAAACACCGTTGTTTTATATATGTCCTTCAATACTGAATAACCTCCACACATATCACCATATAAGGTTGCATAACCAACAGACATTTCCGATTTATTCCCTGTTGAGAGCACCATGTAACCGAATTTGTTGGACAAGGCCATCAAGGAAAGACCACGGGAGCGGGACTGTATATTTTCCTCTGTGGTATCGGAGCATTGATCCTCAAACGAAGGTTTAAGCATCTCCTCAAAAGCCACCATGGCAGGTTCAATGGAAATACTATCCAAGCGACAGCCTAGCAAATCTGCAATCTCAACCGCGTCATCGAGGCTCTCCTGTGAGGTATAAGGCGATGGCATCATCACGCAATGAACGCGATCAGGACCAATAGCATCAACGGCGACAGCAGCACTTAGGGCACTATCGATTCCGCCGGACAAACCAATCAGGACACCAGGGAAATCATTCTTGTCAACGTAATCACGTAAACCAAGAGTAATAGCCCTGTATATTTCCTCTATTTCACCAACTTGTGCTGTCTCACCGCTATTTTTGCAACACCACCTGTTTTTACTCAGCTTCCAGCTTGTCTCCATTACGCTGTCTTGCCACGAGCACGCGCGGTGAACAAATACGCCACCATCCCCCATGACAAAACTATCCCCATCGAACACTAGTTCATCCTGACCGCCAACCAAATTGACATAAACTAAATCTAGCCCAGTCTCCTTGGTGCGAGCACTGGCATAATCAAAACGGGCAGTTTTCTTTTCTACATCAAAGGGAGAACCATTAAGAACCACAAAAAGATCTGCACCAGCGGACGCCAGCCCCATGGAAACCTTATCACGCCACATATCCTCGCAGATCATGACCCCAAGCTTTACGCCACGGAATTCCATAGGCTGAAAATCTCTACCAGCACTAAATACCCGCTTTTCATCGAACACACCGTAATTGGGAAGCTCATGTTTATAGTAAGTTGCTTCTATCTTTCCTTCCACAAGAAGTAGTGCAGCATTATAAAGATTTCCACTTTCACGCCATGGCGTTCCAATTAGCACCGCAGGCCCGCTATCAGCAGTTTCACTAGCGAACACCCTAACCTGTTGCTCAATCGCATCCAAAAATGCTGGTTTCAAGACTAAATCTTCCGGTGGATAACCACTGACCATCAACTCACCACTGACCATTAGGTCCGACCCTTGAGCCTTAGTACGCGCACCGCGAAGCAGATTCAAATTTCTTTCAATGTTCCCCAGCGTAGGATTCAGCTGGGCCAAAGCAATATTCAGTGTGTCAGTCATTAAAAATATTTCCGTTTTTGGAGAGCGGAGCCTAGGTGCCAACATATAACCTGTCAACGCCCCCTGCTATATGTTGTTTACTTATAATATTTGCTAATTTATTGGAGCTGTCTGATACTTGTAAAATTAAGGCGGCCGCCTAGTGTTTATCAGCCGTTACATTTTCGAAGTGACGGTCAAGGTAGTCTAAATGATAAATATCATATTCACCCGAACGTAGGTTTTCTATATGGAAGCTCCAAAGCGATCTTCCTTGAGAGATTCGGCAATCAAAAAAGCCAGCTCAAGGGATTGGTTTGCGTTAAGGCGCGGGTCACAATGAGTGTGGTATCTAGCGCCTAAATCACTCTCCGTAATAGCTTGGCCACCCCCGACACATTCAGTTACATCTTGTCCTGTCATTTCAAAATGAACGCCCCCAGCGTGAGTCCCTTCTGCCTTGTGAACGGCAAAGAAGCCACGGACTTCCTTGAGTATTTTATCTACAGGACGAGTTTTATAGCCATTTGAACTTTTAACTGTGTTGGCATGCATGGGGTCACAAGCCCAAACTACAGAACGTCCTTCCCTCTGAATAGTTCTAATCAATCGCGGCAAATCACTCTCAACCTTGTCCGCACCTAAACGGACAATAAGCGTCAAATGACCAGATTCATTTTTTGGGTTCAGCACGTCAATCAATTTAATTAGTTCATTAGGCTGCATAGTTGGGCCAACCTTAACCCCCACGGGATTAGCAATACCACTCAGAAATTCAATATGAGCGCCATCGAGCTGGCGGGTGCGATCGCCAACCCAAAGCATATGAGCGGAGGTGTCATACCAATCACCTGAAATACTATCGACACGTGTCATTGACTGCTCGTAGTTAAGCAGTAACGCCTCGTGGGAAGTAAAGAAGTCAGTTTCACGAATTTGCGGTGTTGTCTCCGACGTCAACCCACAAGCCGCCATGAAAGCTAAAGCTTCACCTAGACGACTGGCTAAATCACTGTAACGCTCTCCATATTGACTATCGCTAACAAAATCCAAAGTCCACTTATGAACCTTGTGAAGATCTGCATAACCGCCTTGAGCGAAGGCCCTGAGTAAATTCAACGTCGCCGCTGCCTGATTGTAGACACGTTCCAGACGAGCAGGATCAGGAGTACGAGCCTCATACGTGAATTCCATACCATTGACCATATCACCGCGGTAGCTAGGTAAAGTTACACCATCAACAGTTTCTTCCTCTCCAGAACGAGGCTTGGCAAATTGTCCAGCCATACGACCAACTTTAACGACAGGGCAGGCTGCTCCGTACGTCAAAACTACCGCCATTTGCAGCAAAACACGAAATGTATCCCTGATATTGTCAGGATGGAATTCAGCAAAGCTCTCCGCACAATCCCCACCTTGTAGAAGGAACGCTTTACCTTCAGCAGCTTGGGCAAGTACACGTTTCAGCTGGCGTGCCTCCCCGGCGAATACCAATGGTGGAAAGCTACGCAAGCGCTCCTCAACTGTGCGAGCAACTGCAGCGTCCGGATAAGTTGGCATTTGCAAGGCTTGTTTTGAACGCCAGCTATCCGGCGACCACTTTTTGGTCATTTTCAATCCTTAGGCATTTATAAAAATGTTCAAAGACAAGCCTATACCCTTGTCAGAGACATTTTTCCAGCAAAACCGAGCTTTTTTAATCATCAATGTGGCTATTTTAGCAAAGCCGCTTCTCGCTCATGGTTACGAACTCTTCAGCTGCTGAGGGGTGAATACCAACTGTGGCATCAAATTGCAACTTTGTCGCACCACATTTTAGAGCGATCCCCAGACCTTGTACTATTTCAGGAGCATCCAAGCCCATCATATGACACCCAACAACTACATCAGTTTTTTGATCGACGACCAGCTTCATGAAAGTCTGCTCATCCCGACCCGATATGGTGTGCTTCATGGGGCGAAAGCTCGACACATATACATCAACATCTTTGTATTGGGCACGGGCCTGCTCTTCACTAAGCCCAACAGTGCCAATGGGGGGGGAAGAAAAGACGGCAGAAGGTATATTATCGTAATCAACTTTGGTTGGGTTGTCATTGAATACTGTTTGGACAAAAGCCGCCCCTTCGGCGATAGCGACAGGTGTGAGATTGCTACGATCTGTAACATCTCCTACGGCCCAAACTCCCCCAACACACGTCTCCGAATATTCATCAACGACGATAGCGCCGTCCTGGTTAATTTCGACACCTATTTCTTTGAGCCCCAACCCCGTTGTGTTGGGCTTACGTCCCGTAGCATACATGACCTGATCCGCATCAAGAACATCTCCGCCAACAAGACTCATGGAATAGCTATCATTACGCTTTTCAATGCTATGCACAACAGACTCGGCCTTAAGAGTAATGCCACGCTTTCTCATCTCGGCGGCCAAACAAACCCGCACGTCTTCATCAAACCCGCGAAGAATCTTATCGGCGCGCAACACAAGTGTTACATCAACGCCAAGGCTCTGAAATATACCAGCAAATTCTACAGCGATGTAGCCAGCCCCGACGATAATAATTTTCTTTGGTAAAACTCTGAGGTTTAGGGCCTCATTGGAGCTGATAACATGTTCAATTCCTGGAACATCGGGCATAGAAGGCCAGCCACCGACGGCAACAAGAATATGCTTTGCATTATAATTTTTACCAGCAACCTGAACTGTATTTTTGTCAACGATCACCCCTCGACCATTTAGTAAGTCTACATTATTATCGCGAAGGATTCGCTGGTAAATGCTATTTAGGCGATCAAGCTCCTTGTCTTTTGCGGCGATCAGTTTTGCCCAGTCGAAACTAGGCTTGGGTAGTGTCCAGCCATATCCTTGAGAATCTTCAAAATCATCAGCAAAGTGACCCGCATACACAAGTAGCTTCTTGGGCACACAACCGCGAAGCACGCATGTGCCACCAACTCTACTCTCCTCAACAATTGCAACACGTGCACCCGTTTGCGCAGCCATCCGCGAGGCGCGAACCCCCCCAGAACCGGCTCCAATAGTTATCAGATCATAATCAAATTGGGACATATATAAATCCTAGGCTTGTTTACAGGCCGCCAAAGCACATGTATTTAATTTCAAGAAATTCCTCAATGCCATACTTTGAGCCTTCGCGACCTACACCAGATTCTTTGATGCCGCCAAATGGGGCAACTTCAGATGAAATAGTGCCTTCATTTGCGCCAACCATGCCATATTCTAAGACTTCAGAAACTCGCCAAACTCGGCCAATATCCCGTGAATAAAAATAAGCAGCTAATCCGAAAGGTGTATCATTGGCCATTGTGACCGCTTCCTCTTCAGTTTTAAAACGGTAGAGGGGCGCAACTGGTCCAAATATTTCCTCTGACGCCATGTGCATAGAAGTATCCATGTTGGTTATGACCGTCGGCTCATAAAAAGTATGACCTAGATCACTTCGCTTACCGCCAAGAATGACTATAGCTCCTTTATCGATGGCATCATCGACTAAGGTTTCTACCTTTTCCAGTGCTTTTTTATTTATTAATGGTCCCTGTGTTGAATCATGGGCCAAGCCTGGACCTAGACTCAATTTGCCAATAGCCTTGGCTAGTTTTCTGGTGAATTCTTCATAAACATCATCTTGCACAAGAAAACGATTGGCGCAAACACAGGTCTGGCCTGTGTTACGGAATTTCGAGGCCATAGCACCCACAACAGCTGCATCTAGGTCAGCATCATCAAAAACAATAAACGGTGCATTTCCGCCGAGTTCCATAGACACTTTCTTAACCGTATCTGCACACTGTTTCATAAGCAACTTGCCAACCGGAGTAGAGCCCGTGAACGACAGCTTGCGAACCTTAGGGTTAGATGTCATTTCCTTTCCAATTTCCACTGGAAAACCAGTAACAATATTAATGACCCCCTTGGGCATACCTGCGCGCTCGGCCAGTTCAGCCAAGGCTAGTGCTGAAAATGGGGTATCTTCTGCAGGTTTTATAACGACAGAGCAACCAGCAGCAAGAGCAGGAGAACATTTGCGGGTAATCATCGCGTTAGGGAAATTCCATGGTGTGATCGAAGCAACAACACCTATAGGTTGCTTAATTACGACAATACGCCGATCTGCAGAAGCCGCTGGTATTGTGTCTCCATAAATACGTTTAGTTTCTTCTGCAAACCACTCGATGAAGGATGCACCATAGACAATCTCACCCAATGCCTCAGCTATCGGCTTTCCCATTTCCGAAGTCATAATAGTCGCCAAATCTTGCTGATTTTCCAAAATAAGTTCGTACCAGCGCCTCAGGATTCTTGATCTTTCTTTGGCAGTTCTTGACGCCCAGGCGGGTAGAGCAGCAGCGGCGGCATCAATAGCGCGGGCTGTTTCAGCTTGACCCATTTGCGGGACTTCTCCCAGCTTTGAACCATCTGCTGGATTATAGACACCAAAGGTCGCACCATTGTCCGCAGTGGCCCATTGACCATCCACATAACACTGATCCCTAAATAAGGATAAATCATTTATTTCCAATACAGCCTCACTAGTATTAATTTTGCAGGACGTCAGAGACTCAAATAGATGTGTGTAGTAATAAGTCCATTCAATAGTTGAAATAGACAAAAATTGATTTATTTTTCTGAGTGGAACCTTTTCATGTCCGCAAAAAAGTTTGCGTCCAGCATGCTTTTTAAGTTTGTACAAAAGTGATACATAATATTTTTACTATTAGCATCACGTTTACAAACCAAAAAAATCCTATTTTTTTATATGGAATGTGCTGCTTCAGACATAATTTTCATTTTATCAATTGCTTGCTCCCGAGTGAAAAAACCAAGGCCGCAATCGGGTCCAGCTATTAATCTATCTCGATCAATATGTTCTAGTGCCTTGAGTAATCTAGCCCTAACTTCTTCAACGCTTTCCATTCTGCTACGAGCAATGTCAACAACGCCCAGTATCACTTTTGTTTTTGAAAATTTTTCAAGAATCATAAGATCATTGTGCCGATGGGCATCTTCAATTGAAACTTCGTCTATAGAGGAATCTTCAATCGCATCAACAATCTTTAAATAAGCGTCTCTATCAGCTTTTTTATAATCCTCTGCATCAAGGGAACTTGGATACCCACAGCACATATGAACAACGCGGTTAATTTCTTCGGGAATCCCATGGAGTGTTCTCTCAAGGTTTTCAAAACCATATTCAAGAGCTTCTTCAGGTTTACGTGCAAAAACAGGTTCGTCAATCTGAATATATTTACATCCAGCGTCAGCGAGCGCCTTCACTTCTTTATTTAATGCCGCTGCTAAATCAGCACCCATAATTTTGTCATCTGAATAATAATTATTCGCTATTGAATCAGCTATAGTCATTGGTCCCGGCAAAGTTATCTTTACAGGCTTTTTTGTAAACTGTTGAGCAACTTTCCAGTCTGTGTCCAATCTGGTTTCATTAAGACTTATCGGCGATACAATAGTTGGCAAATCCGCCTCATATGCATCATCACGAACTGCACGATGGGTGACATCTTGAAAACTAACCCCAACCAATCTACGGCATTGATAGTGTATGTAGTTTTCTCTCCTAACCTCTCCATCAGTGGGGACGTCAATTCCAGCATTTACTTGATCATTAATTAACTCTTCCGTAGCTTGAAGAAATCTCTTTTCAGCACCAACTCCAGCTTCCTGTAAAGCATCTTCATACTGCCCTGGCGTCCAATTTTCTAGGAGCCCCTTAGAGGCTTTTTTTTCTTCTTTACTTTTATTCGCCAAGAACCAATCGCCAACTGGCGTTGACTCTGGCTTTGGGAAGGCGCCAATTGTTGTCGTCTTTAACGGCATCGAAAAATTCTCCTGTGTAGTTTATTTAATAAGTTTGGATTAATAAAAAATTATAAGCTACTATTATATATATAAAATTACATCCCATTTGTGTCCCACTCTACCTTTAAAATGATATTAGTTTCTAAGGTTGATTGGGTTTGTTAGAGACATGTGGAAAACTCACCAACTACAAAGAGACTTTAGAACGAATAATATTTTAAATTACTTACAACCCAACAGTATCTGACTTTTTCAGTATTCTCAGAGATGTCACCATGAGTACAATCTTCGCAAATATACTTTCTCTTTTCCTAAACTGATGGATGAGAGCATTATGGTAGATATGATGAATAAAGTTTTTATTCAACTAATTCCCTTTATTTTTGTTGGTGGGCAAAGTTTCCACATTAAAAATGTCCATCCTAAAAATATACAATACAATACAAAAAAAAATTGGGTCGGAAAATCCCAGTAAATTATTTGCTTAATCCAATATGCAATAAATGATTTGTGTTGATTAATTCCACGTAAACTATTTTCAATCGAAGTAAGTGGGCAGGTTATTCCCAATAATATTTCTAACGTGATGAATATCATCAATCCACAATGTAATATTCTTAATTTTCTATTTTTAATCCAATCCCAACCATGCTTGTAACCAATAGGTATAAGAAAAAAACCAAAGGTGACAAAAATCACAACGAAGAAATGAAAAACTAGAACGATGTCAGCAATCAATAACATCAGTTTTCGTTAGTTCAGGATCTGTTAAGTTTTGCTGATTGTTAGCGCCTTCTTTTATCATCATTTATTAAAATCCCTCAGGGTGGCAATCACCACAAACCATATAAATCTTAGTTTACCCCACAAAGATGTGTCTTTTTGTAATTGGTGGTATTTTTCAATTCCACAACTTGTTTTAATCATTTTTGGATTGGACATCTTATCAAACACACTTTGTATTTTCTACGGACACGTGTACGAAATCCATGCTCACCAACTACTCCTTAGCAACGGAGCGTGTTTCATTGGATAACAGTACCTGTTCCCTAATACGCAACTGATTTTTTTCACCAGTTAACTCTGACTTTTTTATCTAACGACCATTAATGCGATTACTTAAAACCCTGAATTTTTCGGTTTTTAGTACTCACAATGAACATTTCTGGAAAACATTTGTTTGCCTATGTGCGTTACTGTTTATTGTAATTGGGATGACTTGGGATACGTATGTGCAATTTGAATCAATCGTTTCAAAAATGAAGTTGCAACGCGAGACAACTGAAGCTCTTTTAATTCTTCCAAATTGTGATAATCATTACCAACTATAATTAAGCCTAACATGCCCATGTTACCATGCGGTGTGCAACCATACAAATAAACACCAGGAAACTTAAAAACGACGGAGTGAACCTCGTCTATCTTTGAACTTGTTGGCAGCGAGTTCATTTTAGGACCTTTAAGAAACTCTACATTGTGCCCCTCATTCTTTGGCAACCATTCTATGGTATCCCCAACATTAATGCTGGCAACTTCAATGCTGTACGAGTCATTTTCTGTAAACTCAATTTGAATAGTTTCCGCTGAAGCAACTTTTAAAAATA
Source organism: uncultured Rhodospirillales bacterium (assembly GCA_938092065.1). Lineage (GTDB taxonomy): Bacteria > Pseudomonadota > Alphaproteobacteria > Rhodospirillales > JABHCV01 > JACNJU01. The sequence goes on along the minus strand of CALKND010000017.1, from coordinate 9,159 downwards.
TTAGTAAATTAACAATAGTGAATAATGTCAGTAATATGACCCTAATTTGGAACACTGAGGTTAGAAGATAATCTATTCTGCTATCGCTAGGAGACAATGCGGCTACTCTACTAGTATGGGAGCTGACGAATTCTAGAGCTAGTAATTTTCCAACTCACCGGCTTCAAATAACTTTCATGAGAATTAAATATGCTGACTTTACCCAAAAATACAATACAGTATGCAAATGTTAGAAAAATTTATAAAAGTTTTTAAAGCTGACTCACTTTCACATTTAATAATAATTTTTATAGTCTTTGGTATTACAGGAAGTTCGTCTGTTGTGCTCTCTGAACCAATCCTAAATTACTTAAAGTTAGACGAAATTACAAACTACGTCGCTGTCCATATGCTATTAAGAATTTTAGTTATACTAATAGTTTATCAAGTTTTACTGATTGTAGTTGGATCAATATTTGGGCAATTTGATTACTTTAAAAAAATTCAAAAACGGTTTTTAGTAAGAATTCGGCTAATTAAAAAATAGAAGTCATTACTGGATTACTTGCTTTATAGCGCATAAAAAAATTTATTAAATAATTACAAACAATCAGATTTTTAATACCTCATAGCAAATTCCTATGTGCTCACAGATGAACCTCATTATGTTAACTCACGCCCAAATTAGGACATGTAACTAGTTGAATGCTTATTTTTTATTTTTATAACAATTACGTGTCTTTTAAATTATCTGCTAGAAACCAAAATATTGGTCCCTTTTGAAATTATTTTTTAATTCAATTTAGAGTTTGAATGCTTCCAGTTACCGAAATTGAACCGTCATTCGTTCTTCGGAGGAAAACAATCTCTCCTGACGCGGGAGAGTATTCCGTCAAGGCAGAGATATTAACTTGATGACTGACAAGAACTGTAGGGGTGTCCAAGGGCGCATTTTGAAGCCATTGCATTGTTTGCTCGGTTCGGATTTTTTCTTGGTCGAAATTTTCGAAAAATAAATTGAGGGGAGGCAATTCTGAAATCTCACCAAGGTCTAACAGCCTCGCAGTATCTAAACATCTGCACGACTGACTAGAATATACTACTGCCTTACCTATCCTATTCATCCGAATGAGGTCTCAAATTTTTTTTATTGGTAACGTCCTTTGTGACTCAAGACACGCTGTGTTTTGCAATCTTTAACATTAAAATAGTCAGGATCGCTAAATCCTGGTGCAAGAGCGTGACAGATCAAGACAAAATGATTACCTGACTTCAACGCACTCCAGAGTTTATCTGCGTATCCAACCCCCATACTTCCGAGAAGCACGGTAATTGTTAGGCAGAATGTAGAAAGTATTGTTTTCATATGGAAAGTTTTGGACGAAATATCAGGAATGGACAAGTTGTATTCGGGCATGGGTGGAGAAACTATTCGTTACCATCACTAACAGTTAGACAACTGATTTCGCCATTATAGATTTCATAGGATAGCTTGTTCGGGTTACAGCACACGACGCAGTCATAAATCTCTGTATTATGTCCCGTAAAATCTTCTTGGGTTTCTATATTGATTTCAAATTCCTCAAAGCAGAAATGGCACGTAATTTTGTACTCTAGGTTATCTGACACTTAACACCACTCTCGGTGAAAGAATAAAAAGATAGCCCAAAAAATGAGTAGAGTTTTCATTCCCAAACATTAGCAGAAATTATGAAGAATAGGGTAGAGGATAGAATTCTAGTCTAAATTGATCAGTTTACACTCAACAAATTCCAGAAAGAAGTTGCGGTACTCAGTCTGAACCTCATGGTTCTGTTTAATATCCCCCTCGCGTTTGCGTTTTAAGATTGAGTATACGTGATTAGCAAAGAGCCTTTTACCTCGAACGGTCTTATATCCTTTTTCACCCAACCATTGGGCAGTGCGGCGTTACCCTTTTTTCACTTTCATGAAGTTCTTTAATCTTATCGTAAAGAAATTTTTGATATTCCAAATATTGGGTTATTTGAACGTTCGGAACAGAAGGAAATATCAACATCATAGGGGGGGGAGGAATAACACCCACGTTCGAAAATACTCCACAGTGACTGAGTGGTTTTGACCTGTAAAATATCCTAGTCCCACAATTATACCGTTCAATTCACCGACTACAGGCAAATTTTAAAGTCATTCTGTCTCCAGAGTTAAGAGAAGGATAATTCCATTCTGAATTTTCAGGATTTCCTGTTTCACCGGTCCCACCACCCATTGGTTCCTTGTGAAAGGAGAAAATCAAACTCTTAAACCGAAATAACTTACAATCACCTTGTTTATAGTTTTTGTATGACAAATCCCCATCTGAGTCTGATTTCAATAAATCAAACAAAGTCCAAAAATAAACAAAACCATCTTGTTTTCTGATTTTGCCAAAATCCACATAGTGGTTTCCAATCTCACTTTCATTCACCTTAGTCCAATCAGCAAAACTATTGGATGAGAACAACAGAGTGAATAAGAGTGCGAATATGGTTAGTAGAGTTTTCATTCCTTCAACATTAAACAGAAAATGTTAAAAGGGGTATAGAAAATGTCTTGTATGTCTCTGAGCACTAAAGGGGTTAGTTGATATTTCTCGTTGGGTTAAACCCTACTTTTGTAAGTTAAACTTTCATTTGTAGTTTCAAAGTGGGAGTATTTTGTGTTAAATAAAAAATCATAGATTTTTACCTCTTAATAAAGTCTACGAACTTCACCACTGTGAAACTGTGAGAAACCCAGCACGATAGTTTGACCAGTGTTCCCCTTTAAGCGTAATTACTGATGAAGAAGAAAAAATTTTTAAGTCCCTGTGTATCTGTTTGCCGTATCGATGCCAATAACGTGTGTGAAGTTTGTAGAAGAACAACTAAAGAAATACGCGAGTGATCAATTTATAGTGACAAACGACGGGTCATTATAATGAAGAGACTGAGTGCTTGACCAGTTGAGTAAGCAAGGGTCGTTAAGGAAGAACAAAACTTCACATCTGTAATAGGGTAAACCAATTATGTTAATGGCAATAGGAGGAATATTTGCACTTATTTGGGGTTTTGCTGCACTCAAAATAGTTTGGGACTTCATTTTTCCAACAGCGCCAGATGATAGAAGCTTAGACCATATCATAGAGATTTGTATAATATCCTTTCTGGTTTCGTTTCCATGGTTGTGTGGTTCTCTATTGTTCTTGGGGTTTTCGTTGTTGACATATTTCTTCAGTGATTGAATGAAATAACTAGACTTCTTTCTTAAACAGCCAACCGGCCTTATAGATTAGATTTTTGTTTGTAGTTTTAAGGGTGGGGGCAGTCTCCAATCAACACCCTTTATATTTCTTCAGCACACATTCTCGTGCGAGTTGCTGAGCTTCTTCGAGTTGCTCTTTCGTCATCCTCTTTACAACGATGTCTCTGTTCACCGCCCCATTAGCATCCCCATTTGATGCTACGATATCAAACCACATATGCGCATAGACATTATCCTGTCGAACACCATTACCATTTCCGTACAACACACCTAGATTATACTGCGCTTCCGCATGCCCTTGCTCAACACTCTTGCGATACCACTTCGCTGACTCTTTATAATCTTGTGTGACACCCCTACCATTATCATACATCAGACCCAGATTGTACTGCGCGCTCGCATGCCCTTGTTCTGCTAACGCACGAAACTCACGCAGAGCAGTTGCGTGGTTACCACTTCGAGCCGCAGCTAATCCCTTCTGGTAATCAGCACTAAAACTCGCCCCCTCACTTCCAAGAAGCACGGTAATCGTCAGGCAGAGTGTAAAGAGTAGAGTTTTCATAAGGAAAGTTTAGCAAAAATGTTCTGAAAATCAAAGATGGCAGAGATGGGCGGGGTTTTTATGAATTATATATCAATCTTGCATACCCACATGACTATTCCACTGTTACCATTGTTGCTAGATTTCTAGGTTTATCCCTGCAAAACGTCAACTCAACACCCTATGTATTTCTCACGGGCACATTCACGGCCAGGTCTTGTGCTTTTTCCAGCGTTTGATCAATCAAAACCATCTTACCACTCCAATAACACCAGCAGACGCGTAAAAAAACTGAAGGAAAAGAATCCCATAATGCTTACAGATGACTGCCCACATCCCAATTGCCAAAGCAGAAATAAAAAGTAGTGAAAAACCAAGCACTACATAGCCTAGATTTAAAGCAATTAACAATGAATATGCTATAGCGGCAGCAACTCCAAACCATTCAAGTATTTTTTTGGTAATGTCTCTATCCATAATTTTCCCTATTACTTGTTCTGCCAGACTAATAATAAGATCTTTCTTCTCGTCAGTTTGTCAGTTTTGGGAGGTGGGTCTTTTGGATCTATTTTAGACCATCTTTTTTTTAATTCTTATTTATAAGATTTTAATCGCATTTTCTGAATTCATCAGAATAGGAAGACCATCTGGTGTATTAAGAGGAATGATGCTTCCTTCATATCGAACACAGAGTGTGGGTGAAGAGCGTGTCTTGTCACCAAGGTTAACCTCTAAGTCTGCAATTATGACCTCTGCATTCTCCAATACCTTCAAGACCTTCATCTCAAACTCTCCTTCATACTGCGCTGAGAACGCTGGACACTCCTATAGTCCCCCTGCCAAAATCCCTTGTACTTACATTCAGCGGTTTCGTGAATCCACCGTGCGCCATATTTTCTATATATCTTATTTCAATTTGTGAATCGTTTTCTTTTAGAACAGTATCTGCCCATTCTAATGTGGTGGGCATTTTAATTTTTTTTCTTTTCTACAATCTTCCGCAAAACCAATTGGGGCAAAATCAAACCTTCTGTTGAGAAAACATTGCGCAGATATCTCCCATCCCTTTTTACCAACACGAGCAGATAAATCATCTAATTTACCAAAAATGATTTGAACAGGTGCTTTAACTACATTCGGGTAACCAATTCCTATTGAATTAGGTGCTTCATAGATGACACCACGAACATGAAATGAGTCTACCAATCCGGCAAGATTTAAAACCGTAGAGGCACCATTAGATATTCCATAAAAAAATATTTTAGAGTTGTCTATTTCTGATCTATTTAGGACCCATTCGTAAGCGGCATAACTTGTTTTCAGTAACACCATCTGTCGATATGCATTCCCTATCCTGCCAAGTGGAATGCTATTCATATCGTAGGCATCAAATATTAAAGTTGCGTACCCAATCTTATAAAATTCATTTGTTATTTTTGCAGCATCCTTCTTTCCACCTCCTCCATGAACACTGATAATTAAACCAGGTTTTGAGGATGATGAAGGAACTTTGAACTCTACTGTTTGATTGCAAGGATCAAAACCAGATAATTCTCCATGGATTTCAAGTCCTTTCTGTTTAGGTGTTTGAAGTTGTTCCGGCATACACTTAAAACCAGGTAAAGTTTTTGCTTTCACACTATCTGTCCCGATTGTGAAAATACAAAATATGAAAAAAGATGGGCCAGTGGAGTGGCATGACTAGTGTTTTCATTTTTCAAGTCATTTATTGCAAACTCGTTTTAAACTCTCTTCATCCATTGAATTGGGTGTGGGATATGTCCAATCCTTAAGATGTTGGGGTACTGGTGACATATCACCAGATCCTTTGCCCATTGGTTTGCTGTGAAAATGTCCACTTAAAATTTTATTTCGAAACAACTTACAGTCACCTAGTGTGTAATGTTTGAAAGACAGATACCTATCCTTCATTGGTTTCAACATATCGACTAAAAACCAATAATAAACGAACCCGTCAATTTTTTGTATTCTCTTAAAATCTACGTACGATGTGTTGTTTTCAATACTCTCACCTATGTATTCCCAATCACTGTAATTTGGTGATGGTTTCTTGGCAGTTACAGTTGGAGTATTTATAGTTTTTGCTATCTCTTTTTGAAGTCTTGAAAGATTAAAATGGGCACCCTCAAACCCCTGATTGGCAGAAAGTTTGTACCACTTTATTGCAGTCTTGATATCTTGTGGAACACCATCTCCTTTCTGGTACATCCAACCCATATTGTACTGAGCAGAGGCATTCCCCTGTTCAGCAGCAAGTGTCCACCATTTAAACGCCATCTTGTAGTCCTGTTGAACACCCTGCCCTTTATTGTACATTCCACCCAGATTAGTCTGGGCATGGGCATTCCCCTGTTCAGCAAGTGGTTTCCACCACTTCACTGCAGTCTTGTAATCCTGTGGAACACCTCTTCCTACATCGTACATAAAACCCAGTCTGTACTGGGCAGAGGTATTCCCCTGTTCGGCAGCAAGTGTGTACCACTTCACTGCAGTCTTATAGTCCTGTGAGACACCTTGTCCTTTTTCATACATAGCGCCTAGATTGTTCTGGGCAAGAGCATGCCCCTGTTCAGCAAGAGGAGTCCATTCACGTAGAGCAGTTGCAAAGTCACCACTTTGAGCAGCAGCATATCCCTTTGGATAATCAGCACCCCAACTCTCCCACACACTTCCAAGAAGCACGGTAATCGTCAGACAGAGGGTGATGAGTAGTATTTTCATAGAGAAAGATTAGCAGAAATTGTTTGGAATGGTAGAGGTCTCACTCTTCTTACTCTTCCAAGTTCAACCATACCTGTAAGTTTCTGAGTGTAATTTCTTGATCTCTTGTAGAAATGGGTCACACAGAAACACCCAACTTTTAGGTTTTCGTACCGACACCGATAGAGGACGTTCGGTTGTTCATTTCACTTGAAGCAATTTTTATTTCGTTCTCTCATATTGTTTCATACACACATATTTTTTCAAGCACCTATGAGAGAGCACACTAGTTGGGGTTATTGAGTCTCAGAAGATAAATAAGAAACCGTTGTCAAAATTCCATTGATGGACAACACTGGTAAGTCTAACATTACCCCATTAGAGAGTCATTCCACGGTGACGAAGTAGTTTTAAGTGATGAAATATCATTACCACGATTACCCAAAAGAAAACTTCATTTAGGGATGGTTATTTGCCAAACTAAAAAACTTTCAAAAACTGCCCTCAGCACTCTTCGTGTATCTTATGGACAAGGATTGCTTGCTAGAATTTGTTTTTATTTTTCTAACCAACTAAGCATACCAACAATAATACTGTGATTTAATTTGAATGACCACAAACAACAAGATGCTGAATGCCTCACAACTAATTAATTTGAGAAAAAGTCATTTTTATCCGTCTGATTAATGGATATTTTTGGCAACATCATGCCAAACTCTAGTTTGATAACAAAAAATAACTTCTCTCCTTTATTAATATTAAACTTCTTTGTGTCACTTGATGATAAGTACGATGCAATACTTGTGAAATTCGCAGAGACAACCCCTGTGTCTCCCTTTGCAATGGCACTTATTCTTTCCCCATTCCCCAATTCCCCAATGCTATTGCCATTTAGGGTTACTCTGACTAGTGCTGGCGGCACAGCAAAACCGGTATCTCTTTTGACAAATACTTGTGTTTCGTCAGTATTTATTTCTTGCAGAAGCAAAACACTATCCATCCCACTTCCTGTACATGCGACCAAAAATAGAATGGGAAGCAAAAGTAGAATTTTCTTCATAATCTAGTTCCTTAAGAAAAATTGGCACAATTAACTTTATTTTTTAAAACTTACCATTTGAAAACCATAAAGTGAAAATGAGTGTAGATATGTTAGGTAAATTTTTTATTTAATAAAGAAGGATTAGTAGAAAAATTAGAAAATCTTCAACTCTTCTACGACCTAACTTCCATCTTTCCCCACTCTGGTTCATATTCTCGATGGATGCATTCTAATATCTCCTCTCTTTCCTTATGTTTTTTGAGAATCATATATTGGAGATGGGCGGTGTCTTTGTGAATAAGTTTGAGTATGTTACATACTTTATAACAATAAAAATGGAAATCCACACTTCCAAGAAGCACGGCAATCGTCAGGCAGAATGTAGCGTGTAGAGATTTCATAAAGAAAGCTTGGCAGAATTATTGAAGATTCATAGATGGTGATAGTTGGTAGTCTGGATAATCAGGACTTAGAGGGCACTGAACATTTTTGATCTTATTGGAGGAAACACTGGTCTGAACAGGCGTTTTCTCCGTAATGAGTGTAATAAATTAATTTGGAGTTATATCTATGAAATATATCATCCCTGCGGTCATTTTGTCCGTACTTTTTGCTCTTTCCCCTGCTTATGCAGGAAATTGTGGTGGAGGAAACCACGCTCACAATATTCAAGAAATGGCGTCCGATTATTTCAACCAGATGGATGCAAATAGCGATGAAATTATTACTAGGGCAGAATTTGAGGCATCACCTATGGCAAAAATGATTAAGTCGTTTGATGATCTTGAACCCAATAAAAGAGGTGAGGTCACGAAAAGTGCCTTCATCGAGACTATGGTGAAGATGCATCCTGGAACAAAAAATGAAGCGTAGACACAGAGAATAAGATGTTCAGTTTTATGTGATTTTAATTCACTGTTGTCAGATACATTGTTATCAGATTGTGAAATTAAATCACTCTAGTTAACTACTCGACGGTGAAGGGCATTGCTAACTTTCTGGGTTAATCTCTGCAAAACATCAACTAAACTCCCTTTGTATTTTTTACGGACACATTCACGGGCAAAATCGATTAGGATATTCAGTTGCAAAATGTCGAATTACCTATCCTCGTACAACTTTTTCCATTGGAACCAAACGTTGTATTTCCAATTGTGGTACTACTTGAACCATCCGACCCAAATGTAGAATTACCGATGGTGTTATAGAAGGTCCCTGATTTCATTGGAAAGTTTTGAGCGAAAGTTGTGTGTGAAAAAGAGTAAATTACTGCAAAACAGAGTATTATTAAAAATATTTGAGTTTTTTTCATTTTAAACTTCCTTTTTCATAATATTGACAGATCCAGATTAAACCGAGAACAGACTAATATCAAAATCGAGACTTCATACTAACAAGTGGTATTATCTATTTATGAAGTTTAGCAGAAATATTTTGATAATCATAAATAGTCGTAGTTTGTAGTCTGGATAATCAGACCTAAACGCAGAAACCCACCTTTGGGTGGGTTTCGTCAAGTTTCAAAAAGGTGAAATTCGTAGATATTGTTAAGGTTGATGTTGAGAATTATATAGCACAGAACCCACCCCCCTCAAAACTGAAAACCTTTTTCTAA
>CALKND010000016.1 GCA_938092065.1 uncultured Rhodospirillales bacterium | reverse complement strand
GCATCTATTGATTCTTGTGCAGCACCCAAATCAATTCTCTTATAAAACAAGTTACCAGCAGCACCCAAGGCACCACCACCAGCTGTTATGAAAGGTGTTACTGTGAAACCACTACTGCTACCTCCAGATAGTGCACTTGGGTCGACAGAATATTCAAATGCCAAGTTAACCATAGCTGTACCAATGTGAGCTGTACCATCAACACCAGTGTAGGATGCATTATCAACACCAGTCATACTTGCAACATCTGCTTCACGGTAACCAAACTCTGTTTCAAGGCGGGCGTAACCATAATCATTACCAAGGGTAACAAGTAGTCCGTCAGGATCATCAAATTTGATTTTCTTTCCGTTTCTACCTTCAGAGGTCGTTGCATTTCTTGTTTCCCTGAAAGATATATCTCCAAGATCTCCATTGGATATAGCCACACCAATATAACTGCTACGTCCATTTAGCTCTTTAGCATTGAAGTTATTATCCATTGCACTGGCAACGCTTGCTGAAAGAAGGGCTGCAAGGCCTACTGCTGTTGCTGTACTAAATTTTCTTGTAAACATTGCGGAAAATCCTATCTTCATTGAACTTTTATGTACGTTTTTGTGTAGTTGAATCTGTTATGTTGGTGAGACAGTATTTATTTTTGAGAGGCTTAGCAATCAAATTTGCACTGTCATTACTATTAATTTCTTCTAGTGTGGTATAATTGCAACAAAATCAAACCCAGATGCTACAGTTTTATAAGTAAGTATTCCTGACTTACTCCCAGCCTACTCCTTGCTCTAATTAAAACGATAACTGTAACGAACTCCCATGCTGTCAATTCCTTGGTTTTTTTCATCTATTACACCTGCGTTAGACATGTGTTCCCAAATGACAGAAACGCCATTATGGCCATCCCAACGCCATCCAAGTTCTCCCCCTAGGCGGAAAAGGACCTTCGATCCAAATTCAATTTTGTCCGGATTTCCATCGGTCAGCTTTCCATCATGAACGGCAAGCCCCCAAAAACCCTCAAGGAAGACGTCGTTCGCCCAACTTGTATCCCAACCGAAGCCAGAATACGCATAACTAGTATCAGAATTCGCATTTGCTGATACGCCCACATGAGGACGCGGGGCCCATAAAACATCCAGAATATCCGGGGAAACAAATACGACTTCCGGATTTATGTTAACACCACTTTCGTATCGGTTTTCAAAAGGATTAGGAGCCCGAAACTTTTTTCTATTGGGGAAGTGTATATCATGGCTCAACAGACCCAACCGAACCTCTGAAACTGCATCCCAAATAGGTCCTTCTTTTGGTTTAGACTTACTGAAATTAAGCTTAGAAAGGTCAGACGAAAGCCCTATCCGCATGAACTGGTCGGGACTGATCTGGCCCGCAAATTCTTCTGTACGAAAAACATGAATAAGACTAAGCCGTTTTTCACCCCAACCCATTTCCCCGCCTAGCTGGACATCTATAACTTTACTTTTTGAGGATACGTCTGAGGTATCGGAGAAAGTGTTACCATCAACAAAAATATTGCGCCCCACATACTTACCTTCAACGCCAGCAAATAGGTTCCAAGACAAGTAGTCACCAGTTTGCGGAAAGTTAGTGCCAGACAAAATCATGTTGGTTCGCAACGGGCCACTGTCTTCCTTCAGGTTTGAGCCAATTCTGGTGCTAAAACCTAGGGACGCATATGTATAAGCGTTGCCAAGTGTGACGCCCGTATAGGGATAGGCTTCAACACCAAAGCCAAAAGTATTCTCTTCCCAGACCCAACGCTTGCCTGTGTCATATTGCACGACAACTACAGGCTCGGCGTTGACTTCATCCCATTCTCTAGAAGACCTGCTAACACCGTCGTGGAAGATTTTATGCATTTTCTCTCCCCCGGATGGAGGACCAACGACACCCAGCCCTATATTCACCCTATCTATATACTGAGTATTTCCATTAAAATCCTGCTCTAGGTTAAATCTTGCATTAGCCAGCAAGTAACCCGCCCAGGGACGGTCTGCAAGACCTTCTTCTTTGGTGTACGTATTTGGCGTGTAAGCGCTTTGCTGAAGAGAATAACTGACCCGTGCCTTCCATAGATCAGAGGGCCAAAAAAAATCATCTCTGAAATTTTCAAGCCAATCTGGGTCTGGAGCATTAGGAGTATAGGAGAGGTGCCATCCCCAAGTTAAGTGACCAGACTCAACCTTTTCCTTGAAAAACTTATCCATAGGCTTTTCGAAGAGGTCAACCTTGAGAGCATCCTCATTTTGCACCTCGAAACGCCATACACCACTATCATCTTGGCTATCATTAGCTGGCTGGGATAGCGAGGTTCCGTTAAGTGGGGTTCCGTTCACTGGTATAGGCTGAACATAGCCCCGACCCTCAGAGGTACGGCTCGGCATTATCAAAGGTCCAGACGTCGAGTTATTTACAGTTGGTGTATCAAATGGGTGGGGCTGCGACAAGATGGCAGACATATCATAGATAGGGCCTGCATTAGCTTCATGCAAAGAAATCTGGACACAAATTAAAGTGGCCACCAGAGTTGTTAAAAAACACCGCATCATGAGCTGACAATTACCTTGAAAGTATCCACCAGGGCCTGAGAGAAAAATAACTGAAAGAGACTAACTCTTTCAGTTACCAGGCCAAATATTTCTTAAGAAAACCATATTCCTCCCCTTCACACAAGATGAGAAACACATAAGCGTTTGACTAAGCTAAAGATTCTTTTTCAAAAACCAGTCTGATTTAGGTAGAAATTTAGTTTATTTAGAAATATGAGTAGTGCTATTTTGATGTGGTTAGCTATCATTAAGCATACAAATATTAAGAGCTAAGCATGGCAAAACTTCTTACATTGACAAGATTGCTAGTCCTAAAAATGCCTGCTTGGGTTTCAGCCTTGTGGTATTTGGGGAGGCGGGTCAAAAAAGACGGGCTGACCCTTAACGCCAAGGTGCAACTACTGTGTAAATTTGCAGATAGCATACGCACACCGCCAATTGACGGACTGACCCCCGAACTAAGCCGTCAGCAGATAAATAAGTTTTCTAAACTGTTCGGCGCTGGTGAGGTTCCGCTCAACAATATAACAGACCGAAATATTCCAGGACCCAAAAATAGCATACCCGTACGTATCTACAGCCCCTTCAAACAAAGCGCAGAACCCTTGCCTGCCCTTTTGTATTTTCATGGTGGCGGCTGGGTGCAGGGCAGCATTGAAACCCACGATACTATTTGCCGCCTTCTTGCTCTATACTCTGGTGGCTTGGTTTTTTCAGTTGATTATGCACTTGCGCCTGAGAACAAATTCCCAGCCGCCGTCAATGATTGTCTTACCGCCTTTACATGGGTTAAAGTTCACGCCAAGGAGCTTAATGCAGATCCCAGACTTATTGCTGTGGGTGGCGATTCTTCAGGGGGCAACCTCGCAGCCGTGCTCTGCCAGCAAACGCCCAAGGATACATGTCCAATGTTCCAATTACTGTTTTACCCAGCACTAGATGGGCGTTTATCAAGCCATTCACACACCGTATTTAAGAGTGGGTTTTTTTTAACTCGCGAGAAGATCGACTGGTTTTTAGAGCAATATACTGAGGATTTTAAAGCCCAAAGGGAGGACCCCCGTTTGTCGCCAAGCGAACAAACTGACCTCTACGGTCAGCCACCTGCCTTGATTATCACAGCTGGATTTGACCCCTTGCGCGACGAGGCTTATGACTATCATACGCGCCTATTAGACTCAGGTGTTAAGTCAGAATATTTGCAATATGACACTATGGTGCATGCCTTTCTTAATATGGCTGGGGTTATTAATCAGGGTAATGACGCTCTGGTTCATGCCGGCAAGTCATTGCGAATGGCCTGGAATAATAAAAGATTAAACTTGCCTTAAAGCCAAAAACACCAAGGAGCAATTTAGGAAGGAACAGCCCACAACAGCACAATCAAAATAGCCCAATTCTAATATTCTAATATAGCCCTCATATTTACCGCATCTTTAGTCTTCGGAGAAAACTAAGTTGGCACGTAACTCTGCTTTACTTGATCGGCCTAAAGGTCAAGACTTGAGGTATCTTCGCCGTACAGTCGGCTTTTTGAAACCCTACTCTTGGCTTGTCGTGGCTGCTGTTACAGCATTAGCAGTAACAGGTTTTTCAGTCCTCGGCTTAGGTCAAGGCTTGAAAGTGCTTATTGATAGCGGCTTTACCAATAGTAATCCAGACGCACTCAACAATGCACTCTTAATACTTCTAGTTTTGTCTTTGATTATGGCAGGTGGCACCTTCGCACGTTTTTATTTTGTTTCATGGCTGGGTGAGCGGGTCGTGGCTGATTTACGCCAAGCCGTGTTTGACCGTATTCTATCTTTTCATACAGGTTTTTTTGAAATCACTAAAACAGGCGAGGTCCTGTCGCGTCTCACCACAGATACGACTCTACTACAATCAGTTATAGGTTCCTCTGCTTCTATTGCGCTGCGTAGTATGCTTAATCTTGTGGGTGGGATCATCATGATGTTTATTACCAATCCTAGTTTAACAACTATGGTTCTATTGGTCATGCCTGTTGTGGTATTGCCAATTTTAATATTTGGCCGGCGCGTACGTAGATTATCTCGAGCTAGTCAAGATCGTGTTGCTGACGTTGGTGCATTTGCCGAAGAAACCATCAACGCTATGTCCACGGTCCAGGCATTTAGCCACGAAGACGTGGATCGAGACCGATTTTGTATTGAAGTCACAAACGCGTTTGACACAGCAGTAATTCGCATTCGAATGCGCGGGTTTCTTATGGCAACTGTAATTTTTCTAGTATTTGGCGCTATTGGCATCATTCTATGGACTGGCGGACGCCAGATGCTTGCAGGTGAGATTAGTAGTGGCGAACTGGCAGCTTTTATTTATTACTCCTCTCTCGTTGCCTTTTCTGTCGGCGCAATGAGTGAGATTTACGGCGAACTACAGCGGGCAGCTGGAGCTACAGAACGACTTATAGAATTATTAGTTACTGAGACAGAAATCAAGGCGCCTGATAACCCCCTTATCCTTCCCAAAAAAAGTCAGGGCAGGGTAAGCCTCGAAAACGTTACTTTTCATTATCCATCTCGGCCAAACCAAGCCGCTCTAAAAGATTTCACCCTCAACGTAAAACCTGGGGAAACTGTAGCCCTAGTTGGGCCTTCCGGGTCGGGTAAATCAACCGTGTTCCAGCTACTATTGCGTTTTTATGACCCTGATAGCGGAACGGTGAAACTAGATGGAATTAATGTCCGTGACGCTGATCCCAAAGCGGTGCGTGAGCGATTTTCTCTCGTGCCACAAAACCCCGTATTGTTTGGGGCTAGCGGGTGGGAAAACATCCGCTACAGTCGGCCCAAAGCTGATGATGCCATGGTAAGAAAAGCTGCAGAGGCTGCAGAGGCAGCAAAATTTCTAGATGAATTACCAGATGGATTTTCGACATTCCTGGGTGAAAAAGGTACCCGCCTCTCTGGTGGTCAGCGACAACGCATTTCTCTTGCCCGTGCAATTTTACGTAACCCTTCTGTCCTATTGCTGGATGAAGCTACCAGCGCTTTGGATGCAGAAAGTGAACGACTAGTTCAAGAAGCTCTAGAAACACTCAAAGCTGGACGAACCATACTGGTTATTGCCCACCGGCTTGCAACTGTGGTCAATGCTGACAGAATTGCAGTTGTTGAACATGGGCACATCGTGGCCATCGGCACCCACAAGGAGCTACTTATTTCCAGTCCACTTTACGCGCAGTTTGCAGCACTGCAATTTGGTATAGCCACACGGAAATCAAATTTGGACGTAGGCTACTCAAAGACGAATAGATGACCTAGCCATCTCTTATAATGTAATGTTTCCAATAGATCTGACCCGATTGGGCAGCCCTCAAAAAGGCTCCTTGCCGGCCAAGCGGGGGGAAAGAAGAGACCGTTTCTCGCAATTACTTTGGGCAGTGACTATTGAATAAAACAGTCATCTAGCCATAAATAAAATATATCACATAAATCATAATCATCTCCCACCTTGATAACTGGCTTTTGTGCATGCCATCTATTTTCATGCTTGCCAAAAAAAGAAGTAATATTCATTCTATAAACTTGCTAGTTGGGAATAATCGAACCCAAACGGGTTACTTTTAAGGGCGAGACTATAAAACGTTGCAAGCAGCTTGTTGTCACCTCTTAGGCTGGGCTTTAAAATGCCAATATCAGGTTGGATCGACGCCGCCAGGCGGTTGCTTAAAAACGTTACTCAAGGGAAGTTATTGATGAATGGGAAGAAAATGCAAGCAATCACTAGATTGGGTTTTAGCAGAGCAATTATGTGTAGCTTTCTTACTATTAAAAGAAGCGATTTCTATTCTTTAACTTTTCAGTTGATAGACAGATGAGAAACATACTTTCAGCATTAATATTTGCAACAAGCCTAGTTTTTTTGTGTGGCGGAAATAGTTATGCCGCCACCTTTAGTAAAGGGCTGGAGGCTTACGATGCAAGAGATTTTGTAACTGCCAGACGTGTATGGCGTGAGTTAGCCGAACAAGGACATGAAAATGCGCAAATGAACCTGGGGTTGATGTATGATTACGGCAAGGGAGTTAAGAAAAATCATAAAAAAGCGTTGAGATGGTATAGCAGGGCGGCAGAGCAAGGCCATGCAAATGCGCAAAAAAATCTGGGGGCAATGTACGACAAAGGTAAGGGCGTTGACCAAGACTATATAGAAGCAGCTAAGTGGTATCGCAAAGCTGCAGAACAAGGGAATGCTGATGCACAAGTCAGACTAGGTTTAATGCACGCTGAAGGGAAAGGGATCAAGCAAAGCTATACAGAAGCTTCGAAATGGTATCACAAGGCTGCTGATCAAATGCATGCAGTTGCGCAATTCAATTTGGGTAACATGTATCAAAACGGAAAAGGCACCAAGCAAGATCAAGAAGAAGCAGCAAAATGGTATCGCAAAGCAGCGGAGCAAGGGTACACGCGTGCACAGCTAAATTTAGGCTTGATGTATAAAAAAGGTGCTGGGGTTAAGCAAGATTACAAAGAAGCTCTGAAGTGGCACCGCAAGGCAGCGGAATCGGGTCTAGCATTAGCGCAGTATAATCTTGGTTTGATTTACAGACATAGAAAAGATCTAGGTTTGAGCTTCAAACAGGAAAAAGGTGAGGGTGTCAATCAAGGTAAAAAGGAAGCAGTAAAGTGGTATCTTAAAGCTGCGGAACAGGGTTTAGCGAGGGCTCAGAATAACCTTGGGGTGATGTATGCAAAAGGCGAAGGCACTTCGCAAGATAAAAAAAAAGCTTTGAAGTGGTATCGCAAGGCTGCGGAGCAAGGATATGCACCTGCGCAGGTTAACCTAGGCTTGATGTACTTTAATGGTGACGTTGTCACTAAAGACAATGTTTATGCACATATGTGGTGGAATATTTCCGCTTCTACAGGAGATAAAAATACATTGGAGAATATAGATATTGTAGAAAAAAAAATGACCAATGCGGAGATATCTAAAGCTCAACAATTAAAACTTGAATGTTTGGAGAAACAATACAAAGGATGTTGATGGAGCCAAATCCACGCAGAGATCAATCAAATTATTCGTCGCTCACATCATATAAGTATCATAACTGAATTTCCTTAAACTGGTCTCTTGCATGGTAATTTCGCGGGATTAGCTACTGATAGTCACTTCACGATCATCACCTGTGAGGCAATAGCAAGAATCGCGCATATCCACAACCGGATACCGGTAATTCTTACACCAGAGGCTGGGAATAAATGGCTCGATGCGCAAACTCCCATTAAAGCTGTCGCCAAGCACCTCGTGCCCAATGGTGACTATTCACTTAGGTTTAAAGAAGAGCAGCCGGCTCAGTCTGCCTTGTTCGCTTAGATAATTGGCACAACGCGTTTGATTTAAGCATATATCAAAATATTTGATGATCTACTTACTGTACTCACGAGGCCTAGGGCTATTGTGGTAGGCCACCTGCCCGAGCTAATGGCACTTGATAACATACCACAATCCGATTCAAAAATCATCGGCGGCGCCTCGTCTTCCGATAGGCTCATCGCGATTAATGTGGACGGAAAGCAGCAAGCCAAAACCGAACAGCAAAGTCATCATCGCCGTTCCACCGTATGAGACAAGTGGTAATGGCACGCCCACAACTGGGATTAGACCCATCACCATAGCAATGTTGATGAAGACATAGAGAAAGAAGGTCGTAGTAACCCCCATACTGACTAGCCGACCAAAATGATTACGGCTGCTGTTAGCAATGCTAAAGCCATATGCCAAGATCAATATGTATAGCCCAAGCAAGACAAGACCCCCTATAAGGCCGAATTCCTCGGCTAACATGGTAAATATAAAATCCGTTTGTTTCTCAGGCAAAAAACTCAAATGACTCTGTGACCCCTGCATGAACCCTTTGCCAAACAAACCGCCAGAACCAAGTGCTATCTTAGATTGAATAATATGATAGCCAGAGCCCAGAGGATCACTTTCTGGATTCAAGAAGGTAAGCACCCGCTGCTTCTGGTACTCCCTGAGAAATTGCCAACTGATAGGGGCTGAAATAAGGGTTGCCACTAACAAAACAGCAAATTTCCATATCCTAACCCCGGCAACAAAAAAGATTGCTCCACTGCCAATAACTAGCATAACTGCGGTGCCTAAGTCCGGTTGGCGAAGCACAAGCATTGTTGGGGCAGCAACCATTAGCATAGGCGGAAGAAGAAACAGTGGCCTTCCAATCTCTTCAATATTACTGCCATGAAAATACCTGGCGAGAGCCAGAACTAAAGCAACTTTCATCAACTCAGATGGTTGCAAGTTGACTGCCCCTAAATCAATCCAACGCTGCGCCCCCATTCCAATGGTACCCCCCAACTCAACAGCTCCAAGAAGCACTAGCGCAACCAAATACAATACATAGGAGTACTTCAACCAAATTCTGAGATTAGTCATGGCAACAAGAAGCATGAGGCCAATACCAATGGAAAAACGAAGAATTTGTCGCCCTGCCCAAGGCTCAAGTGAACCGTTAGCCGCTGAATAAAGCATAGCAAAACCAACAGAGGCCGTGGCCAACAAGACCAATACAAATAGCCAGTTCAGACGCCACAACTTTTGGCTTAGACTCAAATCTGATTTATTGAGGTATTCAATCGCCATGGCCAAATTCCCCTCGCCTACTTTTGTCGTTACTATCTGAAATTATTACATTTGATATTGCAGGTTCACCTGAGGATTGTTTATTCCTTGCCCACGCGACATTACGCCGCTGTACCATTTCCAACACATCCCGAGCGATAGGTGCTGCAACCTTAGAGCCGCCACCACCATGTTCGACAACAACAGAAATTGCGTAGCGCGGGGAATCAACAGGTGCAAAGCCAACAAAAAGAGCATGGTCGCGCTCTTTCCATGGTAATTCGTTATTTTTCAGTACACGGTTTTCTCGCTCTTGCTTAGAAATACGGCGCACTTGGGCGGTACCAGTTTTTCCTCCCATGCGAAATTCAGGCTTTTTTATGCGTGAATTAAACGCCGTTCCACTTGGCACATTAACAACCGAATTCATGGCGTCACGCACAAGAGCCAGATGGCTAGGAATAAGACCGATGTCCCTGTTCTCTACTTTATTCCTTCGGACAATGCTATCCATAGAAATAATATCCCGGGTCAGATGTGGGGTCACTGCAACCCCGCCATTGACAAGCCTTGCTGTCATCACCGCCAGTTGCAAGGGTGTAGTAAGCACATACCCTTGTCCAATGCCTGCTAGCAATGTCTCACCCTGCTGCCAAGGCGAGCCAATGACTAATCTCTTCCATTCATCAGAGGGAATAAGCCCCGGTTTTTCACCAGGCAAATCGAGGCCGAGGCGTGCTCCAAAACCAAGTCTTCGAGCCATTTCAGCGATGCGTTCAATGCCAGTACGTTTTGCAATTTCATAGAAGTAAACATCACAAGATTGTGAAATACCCTTTTTTAAGTCAGTGGTACCGTGACCACCCCTCTTCCAACAATGAAATGTAGCATTGCCCAGTTTTGTTTCACCAGAACAATAAACCTCGCTCTCAGACGAAATAACACCCTTTTCCAGAGCTGCCAGAGCAACAACCATCTTGAAGGTAGAGCCTGGTGCATAATGACCACCAATAGACTTGTTAATTAGTGGGGATCTATCGTTGCTGACAAGGGCATTCCATTCAGAGGTGCTCAAGCCCTTGTTGAAAGCGTTGGGGTCGAAACCCGGCGTCGAAACCATAGCTAGCACATCACCACTGTAAATATCCATTACAACCACTGAGCCGCTTTCACCGCGAAGCTTTTCAGATGCTAGTTTTTGTAATTGAGTATCAATGGTCAGATGAAGGCGTGTGCCTGGTTGCCCTTCATTACGCTCCAACTCACGGATTACTCGCCCGTAGGCGTTAACTTCCACTTGCAAACTTCCACTGGCACCCCTGAGAACCCTATCATAGACTTTTTCTATGCCTGATTTTCCAATACGAAAACCGGGCAGTTCTAGCAATGGATCACCAGTCACCTCACCTTCGGAGACAGCAGCCACATAGCCCAGAATGTGTGCCGTCTCAATGGCATGGGGATAAAAACGGCTTTGCCCCACATCAATCATAATTCCGGGCAGATCAGGCGAATTGACTTCAATACGGGCTACGTCTTCCCAACTCAAGTTTTCTCGCAAGGTCACTGGAACAAAACTTCGTTTACGACGGACCTCCCGCATGATGTATCTCTTCTCGCTTTTGCTGATTGGGATGAGACCTCCAAGCCGCAAAAGGGTTTTCTCAATATCGTCAGTTTGTTCAGGAATGAGTAGAACACGGTAATTCTGCTGATTGTCCGCAATAGGCACCCCGAAACGATCAACTATACGCCCACGGAGTGGTGCCAAAAGTCTAAAGTTGACCCGATTTTCATCAGCCAGTGTCTTATAACGTTTAGACTCGACAACCTGTAAGAAATACATACGCCCAACAAGTGCTGAAATCAATACTGCCTTACCACCCGCCAGCATAGCTGCCCGGCGAGAAAAATTTTTATGGCGTTCATTGTCCCTCTGCATTTAATGTCCTAACTCAGATAGGAAGGCAAGTTGCCATCGCATAAAAAGCCAAGACAGAAGTGGAAAAGCTCCGAGGGACAAAAGGTATTGAAAGACCAAGGCCTCAGGCTTAATGAGAATAAGATAATAAAGCGAGACCAATAACCAATTGGCAATCGTCGCCCCCGCTGCCACCAGCGAGAAGCCTACCCAAATCACCGCAAACGGTTTTCCAACTAAAAAACGCCTTTGCCAGACGACGGTGCCATAAACCATTAGATATGTAATGATGTGAACACCTATAGGTGTGCCGATCAGAGTATCCTGCAAAAAGCCAATAAAGAAAACTGCATACGTTGGCATCAGATTCGGGTGATGGACTGCCCAAAGATAAATGGACATCAGAGGGAACAGGGGCATAATCCGGGACAAGCCAGGGACTTGCAGGGGTAGGACGTTAATTAGCACCAACAGAACAGTAAGCCCAAATGGTGTGATGCAGCGTGCAATCATATCCAGACGTGACCAAAGTGCCGGCTTCATAATTATTTGTCCAAACCGTCATCATTAATGATCCCCTTCAGGCCAAAATCCAGAATACGAACGTACTCAAGTCGGTCGCGCGGCACAAAGGGTAGTACTGAAATACCACCTTCATTAACGGCATCGACCAAGCCAACTGGAAGACCAACAGGAAAAACTCCGCCGTGACCAGATGTTACGATACGGTCACCCGGCGATACCGTCGCACCGGGCACCAAGTGAATTAAACGAGGTCGATTGCTGTTATTGCCAGCTAAAATAGCGCGAGTCCTAGTCGCTTCAATTAGCACCGGGATACGCGAGTTTAAGTCAGAAATCAACAACACTCGTGTGGCACGGCCTCCAACGCTCTCAACCCGGCCAATGAGGCCCTCACCGGTGACTACTGCGTGTCCCTTGTCGACACCCGGCTGATAGCCGATGTTAAGTAACACTGAGTGTACAAAAGCACCACCTGTATCTGCAATAACCCGAGCGCTGACGTAACTAGCCTGAGGCCCTGGTATATAATTTAGTTGTGCACGAAGAGCCTGGTTTTCAGCCTCAAGCATGCGTGCCACTGATTGCCAATGCATAAGGCGTTCCTTGTCCTGACGTAGATTTTCATTTCTTTCGTGGACCGTCGCAAGGGAGTTGATCTGAACAATAGCATCGTTAACAATTGATATAGGTCGGGACATAATATCAATTATCGGCGACACTGAATCTGTAACTTGGGCGCGCAACCGCTCCATCACGGCAACATCCGCCTTAGCAATAAGCATTAGGGCAAACGCTACGATGAGTAATCCCAAAAAGGTAAATCGTTGGGCCAGCCCAGAAAGTGGGGTAGTAAAACGATAAGTAAAACGTGAACGATCCTCCACGTTAGCTCCTTAAAACATGTTTGCCCATACAAATAAGATTACAAAGCGACTTTGTTTTATAAAATAAGTATTAATATATTCTTTTCAGAGGGCCAGTAAAATGAACTTTTAAGGAATCCACAAGTTCTAATACATAGAAGTCAGTACGTCTTTCAAACGTTTCATTTCCTCAAGAGCTCGCCCAGTTCCGAGTACAACGCAACTCAGGGGATCATCCGCTAAAGAGACCGGCAATCCTGTAGCATGCCGTAGAACAAAATCAAGATTTGAAAGCAGACCCCCACCGCCAGTAAGAACAATACCTTTATCGACGATGTCAGCCGCTAATTCTGGCTCGGTATGCTCTAAAGCAACCTTGACCGCTTCTATGATGGCCCCTACTGGTTCAGCGAGACTTTCAGCTATCTGGCGTTCTGAAATAATGAGCTCCTTAGGAACGCCATTCATCAGATCACGTCCCTTAATTTCCATGGTCCGTCCCTCGCCTTCATCAGGCGGACATGCAGAGCCAATTTCTTCCTTGATGCGCGCTGCACTCCCTTCACCGACTAGAAGGTTGTGGTTGCGTCTTATATAGGCAATAATAGCCTCATCCATCTTGTCGCCTCCGACACGTACTGAACGAGCATAAACAATACCTCCAAGCGAAAGCACCGCAACTTCCGTCGTACCGCCACCAATGTCGACAACCATTGATCCAGTTGGCTCAGTCACCGGAAGGCCTGCACCGATTGCTGCGGCCATGGGCTCTTCAATCAAAAGGACCCGCCGCGCTCCAGCACTTTCAGCAGATTCTTGAATAGCGCGACGTTCAACAGCGGTTGAACCAGAAGGCACACAAACAATAACCATAGGGCTTGCAAAACTGCGCCGATTATGAACTTTGCGGATAAAATACTTGATCATTTCCTCAGCCACTTCGAAATCGGCTATGACACCATCTCTAAGGGGCCGAACAGCGCGAATATTACCAGGCGTACGGCCAAGCATACGCTTGGCTTCTTCGCCAACGGCGAGAACCCGTTTCTTTCCCTTTACTTCTGCAATGGCGACAACTGAAGGTTCATTCAACACGATGCCCCTGCCCTTAACATAAACAAGGGTGTTGGCCGTCCCCAAATCAATGGCCATATCAGCAGAAAGGAACCCGAAAAGTCTAGCAAACATCTTTTTCACATGTCCTTATGTTTTAAAAAAAATCTTGCGGCTACGCGAAATCAGTCCACAAGAAGAATCCCCTACATCTCTTTTAAAATAGCATGGCAAGCATTACTAGGCGGAAAGCGCAGAAGGGGCAGTTTTTTCACGCTTCACCAATAGCTTATTAATTGCATTAAGATAAGCTTTTACGGACGCGACCATAGTATCAGTGTCTGCACTTTGACCATTTACGGACTTACCGTCTTCGGCTAAGCGGACCGTTACCTCAGCCTGAGCATCAGTGCCGCCGGTCACCGCATGCACTTGATAGAGCTGCAAATGAGCCCGGTGGGGGAATAATTCTTTGATTGCATTAAAAGCAGCGTCAACAGGACCGTCACCAGTTGAATCGCAGGTTTTGCTGTCGCCATCAATTTCAAGCTCCAACACAGCCCTCGGCGGGCAATGCACTGTTCCACAATTAATTTCCAAAGATTTCAGTTTTAGACGATCGTTAACCCGCACCACTTGGTCATCGACCAGCGCAACAATATCCTCGTCAAAAACATCTTTTTTTAAGTCAGCCAGATCCTTGAAACGCTTAAAAGCATTTTTGATGGCATCATCACCCAAGTCATAACCAAGTTCCTTCAGTTTTACTGAAAACGCATGCTTGCCCGAATGCTTGCCCAAAACTAGCTTCGACTGACCTAAACCCACTGATTCCGGACTCATAATTTCATAAGTACTAGCATGCTTGAGCATACCATCTTGATGAATTCCAGATTCATGGGCAAAAGCATTAGCTCCAACAATAGCCTTATTTGGCTGAATGCTAAAACCAGTAATAGTAGAAACCAGCTTCGAAGCTTTTGTTATCAACGTCGTATCTATATTGGTTGTGAAGGGCATGTAGTCACTGCGTGTTTTTAAGGCCATGGTTATTTCTTCAAGAGCGGCATTTCCAGCTCGTTCTCCTAAACCATTCATCGCACACTCTATTTGGCGTGCGCCAACTTGAACAGCGGCTAGGGAATTGGCAACAGCTAATCCTAGATCATTGTGACAATGCACTGAAAAAACAGCCTTATCAACATTGGGCACCCTGTCGAAAAGCATCGTGAACAGATCAGCATACTCATTAGGAACGGCGTAACCAACTGTATCAGGAATATTTATGGTCGTCGCACCGCAATCAATGGCAGTTTCTACACAGCGGCACAAGAAATCGTGTTCCGTTCGCGATCCGTCTTCGGCCGACCATTCCACATCTCCGCACAGGTTCCGAGCTAGAGTGACACTTTCTTTAACCTTTTCTAAAACAGCCCCTGGCTCCATCTGTAATTTGAACTCCATATGCAAAGGAGATGTTGAAATGAAGGTATGGATCCGTCCTCTCGATGCATGCTTGATAGCATCTGCGCAGCGTTCTATATCCATCTTGGTAGCACGGGCCAGCCCGCAAACCGTCG
Source organism: uncultured Rhodospirillales bacterium (assembly GCA_938092065.1). GTDB lineage: Bacteria > Pseudomonadota > Alphaproteobacteria > Rhodospirillales > JABHCV01 > JACNJU01. Next base: position 70,647 of record CALKND010000016.1, on the reverse strand, counting down.
AGTTTTTAATCGTCTTGGCGATCTCGCTAACAGCCTCGAAATCTCCATCAGAGGCTATGGGAAAACCGGCTTCAATGATGTCTACCCCCATGGCCTCAAGAATTTTTGCTATTCGCAATTTCTCGTCCATATTCATGGAAGCACCCGGAGATTGCTCACCATCACGCAAAGTAGTATCAAAAATAATAATTCGGTCTGTTTCGATGTCACTCAAGGGGCCATAATCCTCACTCTTTTTATATGTGCAATCAAATAAATTCAGAGTTAGCTTCCTCTGAAAGCCGGACATATTAGGTTGTTAAAATGCAAGACATATATTTCAAGGGCACATATATCGTATGCTCCCACGCAGATCTAGAAGTCCAAGCAGAAATTCAGCTCTGTATATGTAGGCTGAAATATTTTGAAATTTAGCAGCCAACTTCTTCATCAAATTATGCCTCTAAGCTTTTCGTTTATTGATTACTTGAATGCACCATCTAATTTTTATCCTTGTCAACCAATTGATTTTGGGCGATCCAGGGCATCATGGCTCTAAGCTTAGTGCCTATTTCCTCTATAGGATGTTCGGCGTTAAGACGACGGGTTGCCTTAAAGGAGGGTTGCCCAGCTTTACATTCGAGCATCCAGTCGCGGGTAAAGCGGCCGGATTGAATGTCGTCAAGAACACGTTTCATTTCAGCCTTAGTTTCACTGGTGATAATGCGCGGGCCAGTGGAGTAATCCCCATATTCCGCCGTATTAGAGATGGAATAACGCATGTTAGCCATTCCACCTTCATACATGAGGTCGACGATTAACTTCACTTCATGCAGACACTCAAAATAGGCCATTTCCGACGCATAGCCAGCTTCAACCAAGGTTTCAAAGCCATTTTTAATAAGCTCCATCAAACCGCCGCATAGGACAACCTGCTCGCCAAACAGGTCTGTCTCACATTCTTCTTTAAAGGTGGTTTCAATGATACCGGAACGTCCGCCACCAATGCCAGATGCGTAAGATAGAGCTACTTCAAGGGCATTGCCTGTGGGATCGTGCTCAACTGCAACCAAGCAGGGAACACCACCACCTTTCTGATATTCACCGCGAACTGTATGGCCGGGACCTTTGGGGGCTATCATGAAGACATCAATATCATCACGGGCTTCTATTAAATTAAAGTGGATGTTGAGTCCATGAGCGAACGCAAGTGCTGCTCCTGGTTTGATATTTTCTTGAATGTGGCCATAATATATATCCGACTGAAGCTCGTCGGGACACAACATCATAATGACATCTGCCCAACCGGCTGCAGCAGCGACAGACATAACCTGAAGGCCTTCATTTTCTGCCTTTTTAGCGCTTGGCGAGCCTTCACGAAGGGCAACACAAACTTCCTTGACCCCACTGTCACGAAGGTTAAGTGCATGGGCATGCCCTTGACTGCCGTAGCCAACTATGGCGACTTTTTTCGCTTTGATCAGGTTTACGTCAGCATCACGATCATAATAAACACGCATTCTTGGGGTTTCCTCTAGTAAATAATTTTAATCTCTATTCATGTTCTAAAACCGTGACCCCACGGGCTATGGCCGCAACACCAGTCCGCGATACATCAATTAATCCTAGGGGCACCATAAGGTTAATAAATGCGTCAAGCTTACCCGTATCGCCAACAATTTCGAAAACAAACGAGACATTGGTGCTGTCAACAGTACGTGCACGAAAGATATCGGCTATACGCAGGGATTCAACTCTTTTTTCACCGCTACTGTGTACTTTAACCAAAGCTACCTCACGTTTCACATGTGGTCCCTCAACAGTAAGGTCACTGACCCTATGTACTGGCACTAATCTTTCAAGCTGTGCCTTGATCTGCTCTATAACCATTGGAGTGCCCGAAGTGACAATGTTAATGCGTGAGAGATTGTCTACTATATTGACCTCAGCAACGGTAAGGCTTTCAATATTGTAGCCCCGCCCTGCGAACAGGCCAATAACACGTGCCAGTACACCCGGCTCGTTATCAACAAGCACACACATGGTATGGGCATTTTCTATGTCGGCTATTTGTGTCACCATCTTAATCTCAATTATTCGTGTGTTAATTTTAAACCATTACCATACCATCTTCAGACACTTCTGCGCCCAATTTATCTGCAGCGCTAAACAGTATTTCATTATGGGCTGCACCTGAAGGGATCATTGGAAAGCAGTTTTCCTTAGGATCTACAGCAATATCCGCAATCACAGGGCGGTCACTGGCAATCATTTCGCCAATAACACTGTCTAGTTGTTCTTTTTTGGTCGCACGTAAGCCGACACCACCGTAGGCTTCCGCCAGTTTGACAAAGTCAGGCAACGCCTGCATATAACTTTCTGCACAGCGCCCGCCGTGTAATAGCTCCTGCCATTGCTTAACCATTCCCATACATTCATTATTAAGGATAAAGACCTTCACTGGCAAATTATGCTGCACTAGGGTCGACATCTCCTGCATATTCATCAATATTGATGCCTCCCCGGCAATATCAACAACAAGTGCCTTGGGGTGCGCAAGCTGTACTCCTATAGCAGCGGGCAAGCCGTAGCCCATTGTGCCTAACCCTCCCGAGGTCATCCAACGATTAGGGTGCTCAAAATGGAAATGCTGGGCCGCCCACATTTGGTGCTGTCCAACCTCTGTCGTTATGTAGACCTCATTGTGCTTCTTGCTCAGCTCGTAAAGGCGTTCAATGGCATACTGTGGCTTGATGACCGTTGCATCTTTGTCATAACTCAAACTTTTACGCTCGCGCCATTTATTAATAGTCTTCCACCAAGACTTAATAGACTTTTCATCGCACCTGTTTTGGCCTGACTTCCAAACCTTAATCATATCCTCCAAAACATGGCCGACATCGCCAACAATACCTATATCAACGTTAATGGTTTTGTTGATAGATGAGGGATCAATATCAATATGAATTTTAGTTGAGTTTGGTGAGAACGCATCAGTACGTCCAGTAACTCTATCATCAAAACGTGCCCCAACGCACAACATGACATCACAGTCATGCATGGCCATATTTGCTTCATAAGTCCCATGCATACCAAGCATGCCAAGAAAATGCTTATCAGACGCTGGCAGTGCGCCCAGACCCATCAGCGTCAGCGTGCACGGAAAGTCTGTCATCTGAACTAGTTGGTTAAGTAACTGCGATGCCTGAGGGCCCGAATTAATAACACCACCACCTGCATAGATGATTGGTTTTTTTGCACCAGCAATGACCTTAACGGCCTCTTCAATCTTACTGATGTCGCCTTTTATTTGCGGCCTGTAACTTTTGTGAATTACCTTGGCCGAAGAAATATAATCTCCTTGGGCCATCATCACATCTTTTGGCAGGTCTATAACAACCGGGCCTGGGCGTCCGCTTTTAGCAACAAGGAAAGCTTCGTGAATTTGCCGCGCAAGGATATCAATATCCTTTGCAAGATAGTTATGTTTGGTACATGGTCGCGTGATGCCTGTTGTATCTGCCTCTTGAAAGGCATCATTGCCTATCAAGTGGGTTGGCACTTGGCCACAGATGCATACAAGGGGGATGCTGTCCATCATGGCATCCAGCAGTCCGGTCACCGCATTTGTCGCGCCCGGGCCTGAGGTAACCAGAACAACTCCAACTTTTCCAGTAGATCGGGCGTAACCTTCCGCAGCATGAACTGCTCCACCTTCCTGGCGGACCAGAATATGCTTGATCTTATTCTGCTTAAAAAGCTCATCGTAGATCGGCAAGACAGCGCCACCGGGATAACCAAATATTACATCTACACCCTGATCGTTCAATGCTTTCAATAGTATTTGTGCTCCGCTTAATTGGTTTTTTGACATGGTTTTACCCTTTTTTCCATAGCCACAATAAAGTAGGGCCGCCAAAGGGCGGCCTTGAAATACTGACTGTTTAGATTCGCACTGAGTTACTAGCGATTCCGATTATGTAAGTAGATAAAAGTAGTCTTTCAAGAACCCTTGGTCAACACAAATTGGTCAATAAATGAAAAGATATCCACGTCTAATCTTTCCGAATATTGCGCAAATAAAGGTAAGTCCGTCTCTAGCTGATTGCGCAACCACGTCATTTGGCGCTTGGCAAACTGACGAGTTGCTCTTTTGGCGTCGTCTTTAGCAGTCTTGAGGTCTTTCTCACCTCTAATTGTTGCACGTAATTCTGGCACACCTACCGCTTTCATTGCAGGCAGAGCAGGGTCAAGACACAAGCTATCAAGTGTACGCACCTCAGTCATCGCACCGTTTTCCATCATCCAGTCAAAACGTTTATTGACCCCGTCGTAGAGAATACCCCGCTCAGGAAGCAATGTTATGACACCATATAAGGCATCCAGTGGTGGCTTATTAGGATGATCTTTTTGCCAATCACTTAAGGGCCGACCAGTAGCATCCGCTACTTCATAGGCTCGGATCAAGCGTTGGGTATCACCAGCAGGTATCCTTACGGCAGATTCAGGGTCAATTACAGCCAGTTCCTGACGAAACACCTCACCACCAAGCTTTTTATGGAGACTCGTCGCCTTTGTGCGTGTCTTGAGAGGAACTTTTGGAATCGGAGCCAAACCTTCAAGTAATGCCTTCAAATACATACCAGTCCCACCGACAATAATTGGCAACTTTCCATCAAGCCAGGCCGTTTGAATTTCAACTACTGCCAAATCGAGCCAGCGGCCCACGGAACATGGGTCATCAACGTTCAGAATACCGTATAAACGATGCACAGCTTTGGCCAAATCTTTGGCAGGTGGGCGCGCAGTCAAGACATTCATTTGTTTGTATACTTGCATGGAATCAGCGTTGATAATGATTCCAGAGAACTCTTTCGCTACCGCGATAGCTAATGCAGATTTGCCACTAGCCGTCGGACCCGCAATAATGAGAACTCTTTGAACCACGTTTTGCTCCTTTAAGGCCATCATGAACCATATACTGACATTGATTTGCAACCCCCGCACAGCCATTCTTAGTGATGAGGCTCAGACAATGGCTACCTCTTGCCTGAAGGAGCTAGGGGCAGAAACTGCAGATGCATACTGGCTAGCTCATGGTATTGCCTGCGACATACCTTTTTGTGGGCTGGACCTAAAAGACGCAGAGGCAAACATGCAACACAAGTTTCAAGGAATGCCAGTTGATATCATCGCACAAAAAAGCGCAAACCGCCGAAAAAAACTTTTAGTAGCCGATATGGACTCGACCATGATTATAGGCGAGACGCTAGATGACCTAGCAGAGTTCGCTGGGTACAGGAATGAAGTAGCCTCTATCACTCGCCTTGCCATGAATGGTGAATTGCGCTTTGTCGACGCGCTGAAGCAACGAATCAAACTCTTGGAGGGCCTATCCCAGGACAATCTGGAAAAAACCATGGCAGGAATTGAACCAACACCAGGCGGCAGAGCACTTGTTCAGACTATGAAGGCAAATGGTGCAGTAACCATGCTTATCTCAGGTGGGTTCACCTATTTTACAGACCGAGTTCGTGACATGATTGGCTTTGATAAGGCCAAAGGCAACAATTTTGAAATTAATGACGCTAAACTAACAGGACAAGTTTTGGAGCCAATTATTGACAAAAACGCCAAGCTTGTAATCCTAAAAAACTTTGCGGCTGAATATGGCATTGCCGAAATAGACATTATTGCCGCTGGCGACGGGGCCAATGATCTCCCCATGCTCATGGCAGCCGACATTGGGGTTGCTTATCACGCCAAACCTGCAGTCTCAAAATTAGCGCGTGTCAGCATCAATCACGGAGATCTTACTGCCCTGCTATATATACAGGGCTATCGAGCAGAAGAATTCATCACTTAAAAATTATTTGAACTGACTTTTTGTAAAAAAATTCACAAAATTGAACTAGCTTTGTTGTATTTCACAATCAGTTCTTTTTAAAAAGACTTGAATGGTCTCCTACTCTGCGGAGACACCTTGCCTTTAGCAGTGGAATGATTAGCGCCTAAGTTCTCTACATGCCAGCAATTTTATACTCAAATCAACATCAGTAATGCTTATTTTTTTATTATGCCAAGTGCAACGAAACGCAAGCCAGACTGGCTCTCTACGAGCAGAAGAATACGCTTATCACCATTTTTACGAGCGGCTTCAACTTTAGCGACAACCTGAGCAGGCGTTGTTACCTCTTGCTGAGAAACCTCGACGATCAAATCACCAGATCGAACTCCTTTTTTAAAGGCAACACCATCATCCGCAACTTCTGTCACAACAACACCACGGGCAGCAGCGTCAAGTTTGAAACGTTCACGAATAGGTGGGGTCACTACTCCAAGCGTCATACCCAATGTGCTAAACATCTCATCACTAGTTTCAGGCTGTTTTTTTTCTTTACCGGAGCTGGCAGAAGCCATTTTCGCTTCATCAAGCACACCAATAGTGACATCAATATTAACTTCCCTGCCATTCCGCCAGACTAACACCTTAACTGGTTTGTCTACTTCAGTTTCGGCAACAATACGAGGAAGTTTACGCATTCTAGGAACAGGCTTACCGTCAAATTCAAGGATTATGTCACCGGTCTTGATACCTGATTTCTTTGCAGGGCCATCATCAATCAGACTAGCCACCAACGCACCTCTAGCTTTCTTTAGGCCAAGAGTTTCTGCAATTTCTTCAGTTACAACTTGAATATGAACTCCAAGCCAGCCGCGTTTGACAACACCGAATTTAATTAGTTGCATAATTATAGGTTGGGCTCCGGAAGAAGGAATAGAGAAACCAATCCCAACACTGCCACCGCTGGGTGAATAGATTGCAGAATTGATACCAATTACCTTGCCATCCATATCAAAAAGAGGACCGCCCGAATTGCCCCGATTAATTGACGCGTCTGTTTGAATAAAGTTATCATATGGGCCAGACTGGATGTCCCGACCACGAGCAGAAATAATTCCGGCTGTCACCGTGCCGCCCAGACCGAACGGATTTCCGATAGCCATGACCCAGTCACCTACCCTAGCATCGTCTGAATTTCCAAAACTGACAGCGACCATTTTATCGTTTGATTTGACCCTGAGAACAGCAATATCTGTTTTCTCGTCCCTGCCAACCAATTCTGCTTTTAAACGATCATTGTCCTGCAGAATTACTGTTATTTCATCAGCGCCTTCAATGACGTGATTATTTGTAATAACATAAGCATCACCATTTTTACCTATGTTGACAACAAAACCAGAACCAAGCGATGTCGCATTTCGCTGACGACGCGGCTCACCTTGCTGTTGATTACGATCCATAAATTCCCTAAAAAACTCTTCGAAGGGTGAACCTGGTGGCAACTGGGGCATTGTTGGGCCACTACGTCCCTTAATTACTTGTGTAGTGGAAATATTAACGACGGCGGGAAGAAGTTTTTCAGCTAGATTTGCAAAACTGCCCGGGAAAGATTCTGCTTTTGCTACAGCTGAGGCCATCATCAATAAGGCAAACAGGGCTGCTGTCAACCATGTCATGCAACTGTAATAGCTTACGAGCATTCGTTTTGAAAAAACGTTCACTTTGGATATCTCCTGAAATGCACCATAGTATGTATCATTGTGTAAGATGAATAGGGTGACATTATGGCAACTTTAGTCGGTACTTACACTTCACTCCTAGCTCCTGACGAGCCAGATAAGAGCAAATCCTGCAAATGCAGTGAATAGACCAATGGTACGGACATTGGCAACAGGCAATGCGAGAATTTGTTCCATCATTTTTCGCATGGCAACTGGAAACAACGTATAAGCCGCTCCCTCAAGAACTAAGGCCAACCCGAGGGCGGCAAATAGATCTAAAAAATCCATTATCTTATTGCCACCCCGTTTGAAATTTACCTTCTCTTGTCACCAGAGGCCGCACCAAAGAAGCGCATAAAGTCACTGTCCGGCGATAGCACCAATGAGGTCCCCTCACCGAAGGCCTTTTCGTATGCTTCCATTGATCGATAAAAAGCAAAGAACCCAGCATCCCTACCGAAGGCATTATTAAGGATAATCGTCCGCGCGCCCTCACCTTGACCACGTGCGATTTCCGCATCTTTCTGGGCGTTGGCAACAATGATAGTACGTTCACGGTCGGCACCAGCCTGAATTTTCGACTTTTCCTCTTCACCTTTAGCTCTTAGCTCTGCGGCCTGAGCCACTCGCGAAGAGCGCATTCTAGTGTACACTGCCTGGGATGTAGTCTCTGGCAGGTCAGTGCGCCCAATTCGAACATCAATTACCTCAACACCAAAATCAGCACCCTGTGATTTTAACTGTTCACTAATTAGATACATAACATCGGCCCTCTTTGCAGTCAGCATATCACCAAGCAGCACTTTGCCAACTTCAGCTCGAACTGCGGAGTTTAAGCGTCCGCCAAAAACGGCACGAAACTCCAAATCTGTTGAGACCTTCTTGCGAAATTCAAGAGGATCAACAATACGATAACGGGCAAAACTGTCTACGTTCACACGCTTTTGATCCTGCAGAATAACTTCCTGCGGTTGAGGATCTAGATCAAGAATACGCCGATCAAAGTATTCAACATTCTGAACAAAAGGTACTTTAAATTTTAGCCCAGGGTCGCGTTCAACTCTGACCGGTTTGCCAAATTGAAGAACAAGGGCTTGCGATGCCTGATGAACTGTAAATAAGGTGCTGTTGGCAACAATAGCAGAAATAACAAAAACAACGCCGATAATCGCGAGAAATATTTTATTCATTGGCTTGCCTCCACCTTTTTCTTGTTCAATTCAGGCAACGGCAGGTAAGGAACAACTCCCGTTCCTCCCTTGTTGTCGAGAATGATTTTTTCAGAGTTTTGCAAAACACTTTGCATACGTTCTATGTACAAACGTTCAATGGTAACTTCTTTGCCCGTTTTATATGCTTCATAAACGGACAGGAAACGTTCGGCTTCGCCTTCTGCTTCCTTAGTCACCTTTTCTTTGTAGGCAAGAGCTTCTTGAATCATAACAGCAGCCTCACCTTTAGCTCTGGGAACAATGCCATTTCTGTATGCAACAGCTTCGTTAACGCTCCGTTCTTGATCCTGCTTGGCACGTTGGACGTCGTTAAAGGCATCAATAACCTCCGAGGGCGGATCTACCTTCTGTTGTTTTATTTCAACTATAAAAACTCCGGCGCCATAGCTATCCAAAATTGATTGCAGAAGTTCCTTGGTTGCAGCTTCAACTTCTCCACGTTTGACAGTTAAGGCATCTTCGAGAGTTGTCTGACCAATTACTTCTCTGATGGCACTTTCAGCAGCCAATTTGACTGTGGCATCAGGATTGCGAATGTTGAAAAGATAATCAGCAGCGTTCTTGATGCGCCACTGCACGACAAAGTCCACATCAATGATGTTCTGGTCGCCCGTAAGCATCAAACTCTCTTGGGGAACATCACGAGAGCCCGAGGACCGGCCATCACCATTTGTCCTATAACCAATGGTGATCTGGTTGGTTAGTTCTACATTGGGTTTGAAAATCTGTCCAATTGGTGCCGGAGGCCAGTAGTTCAGCCCCGGGGGGGTCACTTTTACAAACTTGCCGAATAATAGTTCGACACCCTGCTCTCCTGGCTGGACACGATAAAAGCCACTGAACAACCATATTGTAATAATACCAATGACTATCAAAATTAAGCCACGGGACGATCCCACCCCCCCAGGCATCATGCTTTTAAACTTATCCTGAGAACGACGCAAAAGCTCTTCAACATCGGGAGGAGGCGTTCCGGGGCCATTTCCCCATGGGCCTTGTGGATTCCGTGCCATTAAATTTAAGTCCTTTTCAAAATTGAATTAAGGTCGGGCTTGTATTATTTGTTTGTAGCCCTACTTCTAATTCGTTCTACGTTGTCTGTACGTAAATAATTTCCTATAGCATCACAAAAACTACTCAATTTTTCTACAATCAAATTAATTAAATTAAAAGTGGTTTGATCTTTAACGAATATTGAATGTCTTATAGGACAGCTAAACAATCCCGGCAATACTAGACCGGATAGATATCGGCTTAAATTTTGGAGATTTCAAGTATGTCGGTGATTAATGAGGAACAAATTTTAAATGCTCTTGGCTCAGTAAAGGACGGGAAAGAAGATATTGTCAGCGCTGGCATGATTAGCGGCTTGCAAATAAAGGATGGTCATGTTGTCTTTGCCATAGAAGTTGATCCTGCCCGCGGCAGCAAAATGGAACCCCTTCGCAAGGAAGCTGAAAAGACAGTTCACGCCCTTGATGGGGTATTATCCGTAAGTGTTGTTTTGACAGCTGAAACTGGCGGCAGCACTCCCAATGCACCAGCGCCAGCTCAACACAACCCAGCTGGCACCGGCCCTGATGCAATTAGCATGCCTGGCGTCAAATCAATCGTCGCAGTTGCATCCGGCAAGGGTGGAGTTGGAAAGTCTACCACGTCAGTCAATTTAGCCCTAGCCCTTGCCGCTGATGGCCTTAAAGTAGGCATTCTGGATGCAGATATTTACGGCCCTTCCGTGCCGCGTATGTTGGGCGTTAGTGGGGAACCTTCATCAAGCAATGGCAAGAATCTAGATCCAATGGAAGGCCATGGCATCAAATGTATGTCTATGGGCTTTCTGATTGAAGAGGAAACCCCAGTGATCTGGCGGGGTCCGATGGCACAAACTGCGCTACAACAAATGATGCGCGACATCAACTGGGGCGACCTTGATATACTTGTCGTCGATATGCCCCCAGGAACAGGTGATGTACAACTGACCATGGCCCAACAGGTTCCGTTGACTGGTTCGGTCATTGTTTCAACACCCCAAGATATTGCCCTAGCAGACGCTAGACGTGGCCTGAATATGTTCCGCAAGGTTGATGTTCCAGTCTTCGGCATTGTTGAAAATATGAGCTACTTCTCATGCCCACATTGTGGAGAGCGCTCTGAAATATTCAGTCATGGCGGTGCAAGAGCTGAGGCAAAATTACTAAGTATGGACTTTCTGGGTGAGATACCCCTGTCAATAGACATTCGAGAAACTTCAGATGGTGGCAACCCCATCGTCGTTTCCCAACCCGATAGCGATCACGCAAAAGCTTACCGTATTATGGCGAAGGAAGTTTGGAAAAAAACACAAGCGTCACTGGCAAAAGGAGAGGCTGAAGCACCACGCATTGTTATTCAGTAAAAAAATGGTTTTTATTGAGGCAATTTTGGAAGAATGAAAAGTTTGCATTATCTTACTAGACAACTTTTTTGGTGCCCATAATACATTGATTCAAATCAGTTTATTGAAATTTTCCAAGATTTTAACGTATTGCCGTACCACTAAATCAAGGCAACACCAAAAGGTTGCATAAATAGGCTGGTGATTTGTGAATTTTGTACATGCCAAATGCCTATCCAAGGCGCTCACTAATTTGGGCTGCAATTAATGGCTACATTTTTCCCTAATCACAAATGAATAGGATGGCGCGCCATCTGAAGATGGGAACGCCGTACGCGATATTTCTTGCCACTGGTCGACATCAAATTCTGGAAAAAAGGCATCGCCATGGGGGCTAAGTCCCACCTCAGTCAGATATAGCCGATCAGCCTTTGCCATGGCCAACCTATATATTTCTGCCCCGCCAATAATCATGATCTCTTCCTCTTTCAGGGCAACCGCCATGCCATAGGCAACAGATAGAGCTTGATCCAGATCGTGGACAACACTAGCACCTAAGGCTTCGTAGCTCCTGTCTCGGGTTATTACAACATGTGGACGCCCTGGTAGGGGTCGGCCGAGAGATTCCCACGTCTTACGGCCCATGACGATAGGTTTGCCCATAGTTGTTTGCTTAAATAGTTTCAGATCACTGGGAATATGCCAAGGCAGCCCACCATCCCGGCCAATTACGCGATTTTCCCCTATGGCGACAACCATTGAGATAATCATCAAACAGCCACCGGAGCATATATATGTGGATCGCTATTATAGCCTTGAAGCTCAAAATCATTAAAGGAGAACGAAAAAATATCTTTTACATTGGGGTTGATCTTCAAATCTGGCAGCATCTTCGGTGTGCGCGATAGTTGCAGATCTGTCTGTTCTAAATGATTGGAGTATAGATGCACGTCACCAAAGGTATGGACAAAATCACCTAGTTTAAGTCCGCATACCTGAGCAACCATCATGGTCAGCAGCGCGTAGGAAGCAATGTTAAAGGGTACGCCTAAAAATAAATCCGCACTACGTTGATAAAGCTGACAGGACAAGCGGCCACCTGCCACATAAAATTGGAACAAACAATGACACGGCGGCAGGGCCATGTTTTCAATATCGGCAACATTCCATGCACTAACAATCAACCGGCGAGAATCGGGTTTATACTTGATCTGCTCAATCAAGTTGGAAATTTGGTCGACTTTACTACCATCTGGTGTTGGCCAAGAACGCCACTGAGAGCCATAAACTGGCCCTAAATGTCCTTTTTCATCGGCCCACTCATCCCAGATCCTGACGCCATTATCTTTAAGGTATTTGATGTTGGTATCGCCTGCTAGGAACCACAGAAGTTCGTGTATGATTGACTTCATGTGAAGTTTCTTGGTGGTCAACACAGGAAAACCAGCATTCAAATCAAAACGCAATTGAGCACCAAATAGGCTAAGTGTGCCGGTACCAGTCCGATCTTCCTTCAATATACCTTTATGGCGAACTTGGGCCATCAAAGCGAGATATTGTTTCACAAGTAAATTTCCTTAAACGATTCTATTAAGCTAAAAATACCCCATCCCCGCCCCTTCCAATAGTGTTTCTTTCAGCTTATATTAAAAATGTCGGGTAACCGACTATAACGATAAACACTGTACGGAATAATCGTTACGGACCCGGGGGCAGTGCCCGGCGCCTCCACCAAATCTTCTTATCCCCACAAAGGATATGCAATGGGGGCGAAACAGGATCGACGTGCGTGGTAAAGGTTCAGCTTTCGTTCGGCATGGTATCCACCGTTATCGGGCCAAACAAAGAAATGCCAACGATAATGAGGCATTTGCAGTAGCAGCCTAACGGCTCTTACTACGGGGTTCGGGGGGCACCTGGCAACAGAAGCTCCCCACTTGGCATTCTTTAGCATTGCCAAACAGAAAACATAGAGCTTTTCAAAAGGCGCAGAACCGGAGTAGCAAGGCGATATTATGAATGAAGAACCTTTGAGTTATGAAAAATGGGTAGAGGAAGCCCTTCGTGTCGTAATTAAGCGTGCCCTTGAACAGACGATGCTTAATGGCTTGCTCGGCGACCATCATTTTTTTATCACTTTTTTAACTGGTCAAGCTGATGTTAAAATTCCTGCCCACCTACGGGCCGAACACCCTAAAGAAATGACCATTGTTCTGCAGCATCAGTTTAATGATCTTGATGTCAGTGATGTTGGATTTAGTGTATCATTAAGTTTTGGCGGTCGACTGTGTCATTTGCAAGTACCCTACTCAGCCATCGTCACCTTTGCTGACCCGACCGTCAATTTCGTTCTACAATTAAAAATGGCAGAAAAGAATATTGAAGTTACTGAAAACACTTCAGTCTACCCGGAAAATGCCGCTGCTATTGGTGTCTTGTCTGACCTGCCAAGTCCAGAAGGTAAAAAGGCGCAAATCTCTATGGATGATGACAACGACAGAAAAGATGATAAAATGGGCAAAGTGATCGCATTGGACAATTTTCGTAAAAAATAGGAACTTTATTGCATGAGCAATTACGTTCATCAAACGATGTTCCCCTTAGCAAATAACAATACGCCGTGGCGGCTAATCACTAGTGAATACGTCAGCGTTATTGAATTTGAAGGCAAAGCCATGCTCAAAGTCGCGCCAAAGGCACTGACCTTGCTTTGTAGTGAGGCCATGCGTGACATCTCCCACCTTCTCAGGTCTGGGCATCTAAAACAACTTCGGAATATTCTTGATGATAATGAGGCATCAGACAATGATCGTTTTGTGGCACTGGATTTATTGAAAAATGCTAATATTGCTGCAGGTGGCGTACTCCCCATGTGTCAGGATACAGGCACAGCTATTATCTTAGGCAAAAAGGGCCAGCAAGTATGGACAGACAGTGATGATGAAGCAGCGCTTAGCGAAGGAGTTTTAAAAACTTTTAATGAAAGCAACTTTCGCTATTCACAGGTTGCTCCCTTAGATATGTTCAATGAGACTAACACAGGCAACAACCTACCAGCTCAGATTGACATCTACGCTACTGAGGGGGATGAATACCAATTCCTATTTATGGCCAAAGGCGGTGGTTCAGCCAACAAGACGTTTCTTTATCAGCAAACTAAAGCCTTGCTGAACATAGATAGCCTTATGACTTTTTTGGATGATAAAATTCGGACTCTCGGAACAGCCGCTTGTCCGCCCTACCACTTAGCTGTTGTTATTGGCGGCACCTCTGCCGAGGCTAATTTAAAAACAGTCAAACTTGCCTCAACAAAATATCTAGATACTTTGCCAATCATGGGTAACAAAAAAGGACAAGCCTTTCGCGATTTGGAAATAGAGGCATTAATCCACAAAATGACCCAAAGCATGGGAATTGGTGCTCAGTTTGGCGGTAAGTATTTCTGCCATGATGTCCGCGTCATTCGCTTGCCCCGTCACGGCGCGTCATGCCCGGTTGGCATTGGTGTTTCATGCTCGGCTGACCGCCAGTGTGAGGGTAAAATAACATCTAAAGGTGTCTTCATTGAAGCATTAGAACGCGACCCAGCAAAATACCTGCCCAGCATATCTGATGATCTCCTGTCCGAGAGCGTTGTCAATGTTGACCTTAACCAGCCCATGGGAAAAACGCTTGGCAAACTCTCTATGCAACCAGTTAAAACCAGACTGTCTCTCAGTGGCACCTTGATTGTTGCTCGAGATAGTGCTCATGCCAAACTCAAAGAGCGTATGGATGCAGGAGAAGAGCTGCCGCAATATTTCAAGGACCATCCTATATATTACGCGGGCCCTGCAAAAACTCCTGAGGGCTATGCCTCTGGATCTTTTGGCCCAACTACTGCAGGACGCATGGATTCATATGTCGAACAACTTCAGGCAGCTGGAGGATCCTTAATTATGCTAGCAAAGGGAAATCGTTCGGCCCAGGTGACTGCTGCCTGCAAGAAATATGGAGGTTTCTACTTAGGCTCTATTGGTGGCCCAGCAGCAAGACTAGCGGTGGATTGCATTAAGAAAGTAGAAGTTCAGGACTACGAAGAACTTGGAATGGAAGCAATCTGGCGCATTGACGTGGTTAATTTTCCTGCCTTCATTATTGTTGATGATAAAGGTAATGATTTCTTTGCAGGTTTTAGGTGTTAGGCGTTATTGAAATAGCATGAGAGCATCTGTGATCATCACTTTGCCACAAACGCTATCAAGCTGTGGCTCTCCACCTTTTGAATGAATAAGTCGTTCGTAGTTGACTGGGCCTAGACATAATCCTGAATGGCTATAAGTAAAAATATATCTACTTGACCAAGGATTTGATTGGCAAGCTTTAGGAGCCAGCTTATTGGCCTTTTTTAAATTCGGCATTATGAGTGCACTTAATCTTTAGAAGTTTATAAAATCATAAAAACCATCCATACAAAGTATCTACTAGTGTTTAATAGTTGAGGTTACCGGGGCATGTAACACGAATGTTTAATTGCCTTGTATGTTTTAGACTTGGCAAGCCGATGACAAATATAATTTTTAATGGACCGAAAAACTCCCCTTTTTTAGTTGCACTGGCCCACGGTGCAGGAGCCCCTATGGATACCCACTTCATGACATTCTTCGCTGAAGGACTTGCCCGGCAAGGCACTAGAGTTGCGCGTTTTGAGTTTCCTTATATGTTGGAACAGCGCAGATCTGGTAAAAAACGTCCGCCTAATACGGTGAGGTTGCTCCTTTATACTTGGCACCAAGTAATTGCTGAACTAGGTGCTGAAAATCTTATCATTGGTGGCAAATCCATGGGTGGAAGGATTGCTTCCATGGTTGCAGACGAGGCTGGCATCAAAGGACTAGTCTGCCTTGGTTATCCATTTCATCCGCATGGCAGGCCGGATAAACTTCGTATTGATCACTTGCAAAAACTTAAAACTCCATCACTTTTCTTGCAAGGTGATCGTGATAACTTTGGGAACAAAGATGAAATTGGAGGCTATATAGTCTCGCATAATATTAGTTTACATTGGTTGGAAGACGGAGATCACAGCTTTAAGCCACGCAAGAAATCAGGTCGCACAGAGCAACAGAACTTGAACGAAGCACTTGATGCCTTCATTTGTTTTATAGGAAGTCTGTACTGAAACGCCCATGGTGAATGACCCTACATTTATACGCAAACACTCCGTACTTGTCGCAGGCCATGAAACTAGTGTTTCCATGGAAAATGCTTTCTGGGATGACTTGCGCAGCATTGCCCGTGAGCAAAACCTCTCCATAAACGACCTTGTTGCAAAAATTGACAGTAGCCGTAGTGGCAACCTGTCAAGCGCAATCCGCCTTTATGTGCTACGACACACGAAGGACTAGCGGTTCAACCCATTAAGAAGACCCTTAAGAAAATCCTTAGGGGGCAATCGTTGCTGATTTTGTGAGGGTTGGGGTGGCGATGGCGGGGGAACGCTACCCTCACCAGCCGTTGACTTTGAAGAAGGTTGGGAACTCATGCTCGTTCCACCTAAGCCCGGAACAATATTTTGCAGAAAACTGCCAACGCCCTTTTTCTTCAATATGCTGTCCAGCCCCCTAATGATAAGGCCACCACTGAGAAGCTTGGAGGTATCCACTTTAATATTAGGGGCGTCCAAATCACCCCGAATTAAAAATGGCAGCTTTGATGTAGCCAAGGCACCATTATTAAGAATCTTTCCTATGAAATTTTGTGACATTTCAAATTGTCCGCCGACATTAACCAACCAGCGCGACAGGTCAACTTTTCCTTGCGCCTGCCCGTTACCCATAGATGATACCAGCGTCAGATCGCCAGATTGGGCTATGCCCTTGCTAACCTTAAAAGTGCCCGTAATATCGGCAAGACCCGCATTCGCTTTTTTTCCAGATAGCCTGCCTCCAACATTATTTAATTCAGAAAGAAGGCCCAGAACTGATGACAAAAACGTTCCTTTGTCACTCCTACTTACGTTTATTTCCTCAAGTCCAATTGACCCACCACCTTCAAGCCCAGCCACTAGATCAGACACCGTGTAGCCACTTGAGGCTAATTTAATGTCCATTCCTACTCGGCCTTTCGCTGAGCTCTCACCAATTGCAGCTAACAAGCCCTTTTCCAGACTTAAATTATTTAACGATACCCTGCTTTCAATTGTCAAAGGAGACGCCGCCTTTGCCGTCGCCGTGGCATTAACAGTCCCACCAAAAAGGTCACCACTCAGTTTATCAATCTGCAGAACGCCAGTGTTTATAGTTGCTTCTAAAACACAGTTATTGATGCTATACTTTTTATGAATCAAAGATTTAGATCTGAGCTTTATATCCGCATCAAAAATCTCCAGATAGGATAAATCAATAGGATTTGTTGGCCAGCGCCCCGGTGAAAAACCTGCTAACCCTTTGAGGGTCGGCTCTCCAAGCGACCGCCCAGGGGTAAGCCCTGCAGGGGCAAAACCCGGGGCTTTTCCTTCCAGCAAAGCATCTGCAGACACTGGCAAAAATTGATTAACGTCAATTTTGCCAGAATTCAAATCAGCCTCTACCTTTGGCTTTGGGCCACCCAGTAGAATTTTGACTCTGCCGTTGACAAGCGTCTGCCCTAACTGAGCTTTTAGATTGCCAAGCGTCAATCCTGTTTTATCAGCTTTTATGGTACTGTCCAGATCAAACCCGCCCAGTTTACCACCAAATTGATGATTGCTTCCTAGGGACTTTAGCATCCCAACCGAATCACCATGAACAACTTTCAAATTGCCGTCAAAACCGCCAACGAGAGGAAGAAGCGACATTTTGCCATTGGTCATGATATTTGCCCCTGCCCCTTCCAATTCCAGTTCAACAAGCGGGTTTAGGACAGGGCCGTCAATTTTTCCTGCAAGAGTAACTGTTCCCATGGCTTTAAAGATCTGTGGTATATTAACTCTAAGCAAACGAGAAAGCCTGGAAAGATCACTGAAATTGGCATCAATACGAACGCCTTCCATTTTTGGGATACCTGCGATGTTGCTAAAGGAACCTCTTGCTTTAAAGGATGAGCCTGCCAACTTTGCAACACTTAGATCTTGGACATTAATAATGCCGTCTAGTAACGAAAGATCAAGGTTAATATTCTTGACTTGGGCACTTCCATATACAACTGTATTAATTCTACTTTTAAAATTTGCATCAAAGTTTTTCAAAGCAGCTAGAGGGGCTATGCTGATCCCTTCACTAGGCTTGACCTTTGTTGTGGCTTTCGGCGCAGAATTCTGAATATCTAGTTTGGTTGCAGATTTAGGCCTAGCTCTAGAACTACTCAAATAGGCATCAAGATTAAGCCTATCTAGGACTAAGTCCGCATCAACAGATAAGCGTTCAGAAAGTTTAACTGCAACACTCCCTGTTAGACGAGAGCTATCAAACTGCAAGTCCAACTGACTCACAGAAATCATATTCTGGGTTGCCTGCAGATCACCTGACAGGACCACTTTGAGAAGACGGTCGGCGGGCACAGGTGGCATAGGCGCATCAAGCCAATCCATCATTCCGCGAACGTTTTCGACAGAAACTTCTATTTTACCATCAAAGCGTGGCAAAGCCTCGTCTGTCAGAACAAAACCAAACAGAGCCACACCTGCATTTCCAGGCAACTTGGCCGAAGCATGACTGATAGTGACCTCCCCACCAGATAGCTCCGCACTCAAACGGGCCTGACGAACCAACCCATTGTTAAAAGCAAGAGACTTTGCCGTAATATTAAATGTGACGTCCATAAAATCTGCCAGCTCAGTTGACCCATCAGGTGCTGATGCGCCTGCCTTGTCAGGCACATTTAAACTCACTTTAGATCTGGACTCATTGTCTTCAATTTTTATTTGATTATTTTTCGATACGCCTGTCATGGCTGCTCTAATTTTTGGAAAAGCCAGCCACTTGTCCAAGTCTACACTATCAAGTGCCAGACTTATATTGACGTTTGGGGTTCCCTTCATAATTAAACCAGCAGAACCTTTTGCAACGGCGTTACCTAGGTTAACACTTAGTTCTGAAATATCAGCGGCCTCTGCTGAGGCGGCTACTTTAGCCTCAAAGCCGAACTCTTGACCCAAAAGTCCTGGAAGCGACGATTTAGGGTGAGCAAACTGAACAAGCTCAGCTAAATTTTTTCCCGTTGTCTTAACCAATCCTTCAAATCTTGGGGTCTCGTCCAGTCCAATGATAGCGCCCGAAAAAGATGTCTTTGTCTGTCCCGGATTGAATGAGATGGTTAAACTGACAGGGGCCGTGCGCTCTTCAATAATCCTGTCGATAGAAATTGTATACTCCAGTGGAAACCCGCCAACAACCATGTTGCCTGCACTAGCAAATGGTCCTGCAGGGGACGCAGCCGCAAAAGTTGCGTCGAATTTTTCAATCGTTTCAATTCTTTCCAACCTGTCATCTCGGTAAGTCACGATGGCATTTTCAACAGAAAAATTATCCAAACTAAACGTAGACGCACTCTCATCAAACTGCATATCTTTTGATGCTTCTACAAGTGAAGTTTTGCCAATCTGCACTTCAGGTTTTTTTACTTCCAAATCTTCTTCGATAAAGAGAAAATCCATGTTGGTATGGCCATCAGCAAAACGTTGCAGTTCTATAACAGGATCAATCATATGTACTGTCTGGATTTTCACCTGACCACTAAGAAGCGGGCCAAGAGCAACACGAATTTCAAGAGATTTTAGGCTGAGCATGTTTTTGGCACTGGCCCTATCGCTGTTGGAAAGATAGACATCATTGGCAACAACTGCCGGAGCGGGAAAAATGGAAATTTCAATATCACCATTGATCACAAGCTTCCGCCCAGTAAGTCGTTCTACCCCGTTTGTCAGATCAGTTTTATAGTTATTCCAGTTGATCATGCTTGGGCCGACAAGGATGGCAGCAACGAGCAAACCCACTATACTTGTTATGATGAGTAGAAATTTATTCACACTTTGATGCTCCACTTGAACGGCCACTACCCCTGAAATAAGGCAAGCGAAGGTTCTATTTATTGATGTACATTAAATTCTCTGCGCTAGTCGAGCAAATAAAGCATCGTAATGTTTCCGCGCACATAGATCGCCGGTTAATAAGCCTTGCGCTAACCTTGACGCACAGTTTTTCGTTGCAGTCCTCGCCTAGTGATGCAGGTATATATGTATTATTATGACCTTACTATGTACTCTTGATTAGATGAATAAAATCATCTGGGGCAGGACCGCCTGTAACCCAATCCAGCAACTCAACCGTATGTATAACAGGAACTTTAGTAACACTTGAAATTTGAACCATACAACCAATGTTACCGGTGGCGATAATATCAGCATTCTGTGCTTCTAAATTTTTAGCCTTACGGGTTTTTAGGCGCTCGGAGATTTCAGGCTGCAACAAATTATAAGTCCCAGCAGAGCCACAGCATAAGTGACCTTCCACCGGATCACGAACATCAAAACCAGCACTCTTAAGCAACTCTTTGGGCTCGTCATGTAATTCCTGCCCATGCTGCATTGAGCAAGCCGAATGATAAACTATAACCGGCTGGTCACGTACTTTGATGTCACCTAAGCCAAGAAGAGACATAATTTCACTTACATCCTTACATAATGAGGCTATCTTTGCTGCTTTTTTAGCCCAGACCCCGTCCCCTTGGAGCATGAAGCCATAATCCTTAAGCGTCGTGCCACAACCAGAGGTGTTAATCACAATAGCATCCAGCCCATCTCTCTCCACTTCTACCATCCAAGCAGCAACATTGTTGCGAGCCGCCTCAATTGCTGCGGCTTCATTGCCTAGATGATGGACTAAGGCGCCACAACAACTGGCATTTGCAGCAACCACAACTTCACAACCGTGACGGGTCAGCAGGCGCACTGTCGCCTCATTAATAGACGGACGCAGCACTTTCTGTGCGCAGCCCGTCATCAGAGCAACACGCATTCTTTTTTTACCAATAGCTTCGAAAACCTGAGGGACATCATAGTTTGACTGACTTGAGATTTTATCTGGCGCCATGGCGATAATTCCCTTTAGGCGACCCGGCATTAATTTTTTAAAAGGCAGCGCAAGTTTTGCAGCAATAAGCGACAAGCGGAAAATCGCCGGGTTTGGCAAAACCCAGGCCAACAACATACGTAAAAGCCGGTCCCCCAAAGGACGTGAGTAGGTTTTTTCCACATAGACTCTAGCGTGGTCAATCAGATGCATGTAATCGACACCTGACGGACAAGTGCTAGAGCAGGACAGACAACTCAGGCACCTGTCAATATGCTTGACTACCGACGCAGGGGCAGGCTTCGCACTCTCAAGCATTTGCTTAATCATGTATATTCGGCCGCGTGGGCTATCACGTTCATCGCCCAACAAAACATAAGTTGGACAGGTCGCCGTACAGAAACCACAATGTACACACTTACGCAGAATATTATTGGCGATTGAAATCGTTGGTTGGCTCATTTGATCACGACTGAAGTTTGTCTGCATGACTAATTCATTCGCCCAGGGCAAAGTAGCCCTTTGGGATCAAAACTATTTTTGACCCTTGCAGAAATTCGTACCTGAGCATCCGCTTGGGGCTGAAACACAGGCACCTGAGACCGCACATCCACAGCCGCACGAAGTAACGTAGCGTGACCGCCTGATTTTTTGAGGGCATTCCTAACCTCCCGATAGGCTCCATCAGGACGCGCTTCAATGGCCAACCAGATCAAGCCCCCACCCCAATCAAAAAAAACGCGTCCGCCAATAATATCCAATATCTTTTGCGCGACCTTGGCACCGTCTGCAGGGGGAACAGACAGTCGCCAAATTTGCTCCCCACCCAAGACAAAGTAATTAATATCACACACTTCGCGCCAAAGGCTAATGGTGTGAAAGGTATGCAGTTCCTCAGTTTCTCCAAATTCAGATAATAACTGCCTTAAGGTCTTGGTCCGGTACTCTACTGATGGACCTGGCCCTTCGACGCGAATTGCGCTCAAGGCACTTTGCGCCCCAGCAACATATGGAACAACTGACCCAGTCGTAATATCCGCGGGCAGATGGGCAGCAGCGGAAACTTCGCAGGAACTTTGCAGAGCTGAAGTTAAAGCCTTGATGCCACTTGCGCTATCTTTTGTCATGACCAAGATGGTCCTTGATTTTTCAGACTTGGGCAATACTCTGAACGTAACATCACTCATCACTCCTAAGGTTCCAAAAGAGCCAGCCATTAATTTTGATAAATCAAAGCCAGTTACGTTCTTGACAACGCGACCCCCAGATTTAAACTTTTCTCCGCGACCGCTGATGGCATGGAAACCGAGAATATGATCGCGCGCACTACCTGCTGTTACGCGGCGCGGCCCGGCCAGGTTGCAAGCAAACACGCCACCTATACTTCCCGCGCAAATACCGGAGCCAAGCAGAGGCCCCAAATTAGGCGGCTCAAATGAGAGCCGCTGTTTGTGTTCATCAAGGGCCGCTAGTATCTCACTCATTGGTGTAGCAGCGGCCGCACTCATGACCAGTTCACCAGGTTCATAAAGATCAATGCCGCTAACACCTGAAATATCTAGGACGTTTACATCCGGGCCAGGCGGGCATCCGTAATCACGCTTGGTTGCAAGACCACAAACATCCAAGGCCTGTTCCTCAGAAACTGCCCACTGAATCACATCAAGGATTTGTTCAGGACACGAAGCTTTAAAGGTTTCGCCCATAATTTATTAGAACCTTGGAAGATCAGTAAAACGTACCTTGTTGTCATGGACATGGACCCGGCCAAGCTCGGCGCAGCGGTGCAAAGTAGGATACACCTTGCCCGGATTAAGAAGCCCATCTGGATCAAACGCGCATTTAACTCGTTGCTGTTGTTTTAGATCAGCTTCGGTAAACATAACACCCATGAGATCACGCTTTTCAACTCCCACTCCGTGCTCGCCAGTCAACACACCACCAACCTCAACACATAGTTTTAAAATTTCAGCGCCAAATTCCTCTGCCTTTTCCAGCTGGCCAGGAATATTTGAATCGTAGAGGATCAACGGGTGTAAATTACCGTCCCCCGCGTGGAATACATTGGCGACTCGCAGATTATATTTGTCAGACATCTTGGACATGCGCGATAACACTTCAGGCAAACGCCCACGCGGGATAGTGCCGTCCATGCAGTAATAATCAGGAGAAATGCGACCAACAGCCGGAAAAGCAGATTTACGTCCAGCCCAAAAAGAAATTCTTTCAACTTCACTCTCACTAATCCGGGAATAGCTAGACCCTGCTTCCATCGCTAAAATGTAGACTCGTTCAATCAAGAAAGAAACCTCAGCCTCGGGACCATCAAGTTCAATAATAAGTATGGCCTCAACATCCAGAGGATAACCGACGTGTACAAAACCTTCCGCCGCCTGAACTGCCAGTTTATCCATCATTTCCATACCACCAGGGATAATGCCTGCGGAGATAATGGCGTTGACACAGTCCCCAGCTTGCTCGTTGGAAGGAAAACCCACAAGCACAGCCCGAGCAGTTTCCGGTTTCTTCAAAATTCGGACAGTAACTTCGGTGACAACCCCGAGCAACCCCTCGGACCCAGTTATCAAGCCAAGCAAGTCATACCCTTCACTATCAAGATGCTTACCGCCCAAACGTATGATATCACCATTTATATTTACCACTTCGATGCCGAGAAGATTATTGGTTGTAAGGCCGTATTTCAAAGAGTGTACGCCACCTGAATTTTCGGCAACATTACCACCAATTGAACATGCTATTTGACTTGAAGGATCGGGTGCGTAATAGAAACCCTTGTCTGCAACAATATCAGAGATTGCTAGGTTGGTTACACCAGATTGGGCGACGACAGCCCGATTCTCATAATCTACATCAAGGATACGATTGAACTTACCCAATCCCAATACTATCGCATCTGCCAAAGGCAAAGCACCTCCAGACAAGGATGTGCCAGCTCCTCGTGGCACTACCTTAATGCCTTCATGGAAACAATACTTGAGAATAGCCGAAACTTGTTCCGTCGTTTCTGGCAACACGACGGCCATAGGTATTTGACGATAGGCGGATAGACCATCGCATTCATAAACACGCAGTTCATCCTCGTTAGAAATGACATTTTCGTTGGGAACAAAACTGGATAAAGCGATAATGATTTTTGAACGCCGAGAAATAATCTCAATGTCTGGTATCGGCATCTTCATGCTGCATAGCCCTTAACATTTATCATTGATTATAGAGTAAGGGTAATGGAGGCTGTATAAAAGAAAAACCGCGCTTGGCAGCACGGTTTTTATATCTTTCCCACTGTACGGAAAAAATCAAAGTCTTTTATTTGAGCTAGCCTTGACGCGCCTTAAAGCGCGGATTTGCTTTATTGATCACGTAAACTCTACCTTTGCGGCGCACGACCCGGCAATTCTTATCTCTCAATTTTGCTGACTTAAGGGAGTTTCTTACTTTCATGGTATATATCCTTGGTTTCCCCAATCAAAGGGTGTAGCAGAGGCGGAAAATAAGAGTTGAGAAGCAATCTGTCAATGGGCTGGAACAGTTTTTGGGGTTTCCTGACAGCTAGCAGGTGTATTGTTAGGAAAATTTCGTCAAAAAACGGGTTCCGACGCAAATATATCAGTCGGCAATTTGAAAAAATACTAGCGTAAAGCTAAACAATTTTCTCAGTCGGCCAAATATAGGGGTGAGAAAGTTTGTTATTATTGAGAACATCTGTGATGAATTGAGCCCCTAGGCACTCATTGAGATGAAGGTGTGCCTTTTCCCAACCTTTTTTGGCAATTTTTCTCCGCATATCGTCGTTTTCAAGAAAATAGGAGATCTTGCTGACTAGGTCTTCATCATTCTCATAATATACCATTTCGTCATCACTATATAATTTTTCAATATTATATTTTCTATGAGAAAACGTCAGGACACCGTTTCCCGTTAAATGGGAGATTCGATCAGATGAATAAACGTACAAATCATCAGGAGTAGCAATATTTAAGGGCCCTTCTCGCTCTCGCGACAAATTAAGCCCACACTTGCTACGCGCCAAAGTTTTCACATAGTCAGCACCCCATAGCCCACCGGTTTCAAAAGACACATGTTCTGGAAATTTAATCTGAGGCAAACGCTGACGGATCAGATCAACCGTTGTCCTCCGCGGGTCTCCCCCTCCTCTGTCGAAAGAGCCACAGGCAAAGATAAGGTCAACATCACCATTGATCTCGAAAGCACGTCCTGTTTCCATTGACGAATCGATAATATTGGGAATGTAGTAGGCTGCCTGACCACCTGAAATTCTACTTAAGCCTTTGCCGGCAGTGGTAATAAAAGTCGCATCTAGCAAAGCACTTTTTTGGTTCAGGCGCAAAATTGTGCCAGGAATAAAAAGCGGATCTATAGAGAGTTGGGCGAGTTTTACATCTGGGTGATTTTTTCTTAACTGGCTAAGTGTATCTGACTTAATTACATCAGCATGTATAAAAATAACGAGATCTGGCGCGAACGAATGGGCTTGTCGCAACAAAATTTTGTTCGCTCCGGAGACCCCCATTTTACGGGAACGGAAAACATTGCTCAATCGAGCAACGTCCCGATCAAAAAAACGCAATACAGTATGTTTATTTCTGATAAAACCATTGCCAAGTTTGTTTGCATAATCATAAAAACGCGATGCGGCATATTTTAATTGGTTGCCACCAACGATCATTACCCGCATAGAATTTTCCTTGGTATTTTAACACTTAAAACTGACTATTTATCATAATTTAAAAATCAAACCTAAGTGATCTGATATAAGACAGAATGTGGCTTAGACAGCATAATATGTTAAGCAGTGTATTTGCATTTTTGCAAGCCTTAGCTCTCTGTTGATAACAGTAATGACTACAAGGGTATCTAAAATTCAACAACATCCTAGTGATTTCAATTACCACCTCACTACCGACACCACATCAAAGGTAGTATGACAAATGCCTCCTGTGATACAATTGAACAAAGTTTGAAAAGGTCACCGTCGACTGGGGCTCAAACAAAATTACATTTTAGCAAGGCAAATAAAAAATGAAGATAAATATAAAAACATCCTTCTTTGTATTTCCATTATTACTCTTTATAGTTGCTTTGGTCGCAAATGGATGTCAGAGGCCTCGGCCATTAGCAGAACCACCACCGGAGCCAGGTTTGTTCTCTGGTAAAGCAGGCGAGTTCGTCTTTGGCAACACGAGGAAGAAGAGACGAAAACGCCGCTAGACCGCTTTCTCATTTGTATCCGCTTGCACTAAGCCGTCAATTTTTCGCATAATGCTTTATATTATTCAAAAATATATGCTAAAAAAGTTCAAGGATTCTAATGTTTTTATATATTAATAGGCAAAAAAATTTAGCCGCTTTGACAGTTTTAAAATTACTCGCCTTAGGAAGTGTTGCCTTTATGCAACAAACTTGTGGCATTTATATTAAAAGGCCGGCAAAGGGTTTGACAGAGCAAGTGTCCTAACATAAAACATATTCAGTTGAAAGTTGCGTTCTTAAGGTTTCGCAGGTTTTATAAGTTTTTTTACTACCCCCATTTTTTGAGAGAGGGAATATTACAATGACTAACTTTCGTACAATGCTTCTGAGTACAGCAGCTTTGGGTCTTTTGACAGTTTCATCAGCTTCTGCAGCTGATGTCGAAAAGAAAATGGCATGGAGCGGCTTTGTTAACCGCGTTATAATTACTGGTGATGACGGAGAAAATAACTTCATATCACATAGTGACCCCGTAAGTGTCGGACAAACAAGAGGTAGAATTAAGGCTTCGGCCAAGTCTGATGCCATGACAGTAGGTGCAACTATTGAGATTGGATTAACAGACGGCGATAACGCATCTCAATCTGCTTCAGGCGGAGAAAGCTTCTCCGTTCGTCACAGCGTGCTTTATGTGGAAAACAGTATGGGCAAAGTTACTATGGGCCATACTTCTCATGCAGGAGAAGCTTATTTAGTTTCAGACGTATCTGGAACTACCTTCGCTACTAGTCATAGTGCAACACCTTATGCAGACGTTCTCTTCAATGATACATCCTCAACCGCTGGTTCTGCAGCTGCTGGTGTATCAGTTGAAACCGCACAAGGTGGTGGTTATGGCGCTGGACGTGACAATGGTATAAGTTATACCACGCCTAAGTTTAACGGTTTCACTGCAATGGTTTCTCACCGAACTGATGCATCAGGCGCATACAACGTAAAATATGGTGGAGACTTCAACGGTGTTAAAGTTTCTGCTGGTTATTCGTATGCGAACATGGCTACGGCTTCTGGTACGGCAAAGACTGCTGCGCAAGATAGCGTTCATGGCGGCGGTGTTGGGATTGAACTTCCAAATGGTTTAAACATCTCCTCGAGCTTCAGGGAAGAAGAAAAGAACTCTGCAAATACTGCTCCTGATGGCAACAACTGGATGACTAAAGTCGGTTACAAAATGACTGGTTTAAGTGACCTGGGCGGCACAAACATTGCCTTAATGTACAAAAAGTCTGAAGACCAATCAACGACTGGTGACGAATTTGAGAATATTAGTCTTTTATTCCAACAGAGCCTTTCTGATTACGGTACTACCGTTTATGGTGGCTACAGCAACTTAAGCTACGACACCACGGCTTCAAACTTTGATGACATCAATGGCTTCTTTATGGGTGCAGTGGTTACCTTCTAAAGAAATCATTTCTCAAAATGAAGTAGAATTTCTTTTAATTTCTACTAATAATTAAATCCCCGGAAGCTAACTGCTCCCGGGGATTTTTTTATATATACAGAAGGACAACCTCTAACTAAGAACATTGATGAAGTCCTCTTTTACGTTTATATTATTTCTTTCAGTAAACAAAATATTTGAGCCCTTGTTTTGACAGAAATTTAGAGCACGTCAGTTAATGCGATACATTATTGTTGGTATTGTCATAGGTGGTGTCATTGGTGTGATGCTTGGAACAAACATCATTGCGCCAAGACTAGACCAATCTACAAAGCAATTAAATACTGAGGCTTCGCAAACCAGCTTAGAGAAAAAACCAAAAGACGTGCCAATCACAGAAACGTCTAATCTAGACTTAACCCGTGCCAAACCCGGTAGACCGAAAATCGTATGGCGCATGGCCAGTGCCTATTCGGGCGATTTACCCCAATTGGGATCATTAGCAAAACGCGCTAGCCAAAATATTTGGAAGATTTCAAACGGTGAGATTGAAATTAAGTTCTTCGGACCTGGCGCCCTCGTTCCATCATCGGAAATGTTCGCTGCCGTTGCATCCGGTGCCATTGACGCTGCATACTCCTCTCCTGGGTCTTGGGCAGATAAAGAGCCCGCACTTCAACTTTTTTCAGGTGTTCCATTTGGACCGTCCTCGGGCGAATATTTAGCTTGGGTCTACTTTGATGGAGGCCAAGAGTTACTTAACGAAATCTATAATCCTCATGGCATCCAAAGTGTCCTTTGCGGCATGATTGCATCAGAGGCATCTGGCTGGTTTCGACACTCTTATACAACGCCTGAGGA
The DNA here is from genome assembly GCA_938092065.1 of uncultured Rhodospirillales bacterium. Classification (GTDB taxonomy): domain Bacteria; phylum Pseudomonadota; class Alphaproteobacteria; order Rhodospirillales; family JABHCV01; genus JACNJU01. Next base: position 41,931 of record CALKND010000016.1, on the reverse strand, counting down.
CCTGATGGGTTTGAAAATGCATGCATCCGGCCTAGGTAGCAAAGTGCTAAATAAACTGGGCGTTAAAACCCTTACATTACAGGATGAGGATATATTTCTTGCCTTGGATAATGGAGAAATTGATGGCGCTGAGTTTTCAATGCCTGCCATTGATCTTAAACTGGGATTTTATCACCTAGCTGGTCATTACTACTTTCCGGGTTGGCATCAGCCCTCAAGCTTTTTTGAATTACTCATTAATAAAGATAGTTGGGACGCGTTAACAATAACCGGCCAAGCACAGATCAAGGCTGTATGTGGAGATAATATTAGATACGGCCTGGCTGAGGGTGAAGCCCTACAATACGACGCGCTGAAGGAATTAACAGCAAAAGGTGTGACAATAAAGCGCTGGCCAGTAGCAATATTATCGGCACTTGAAGATGCCTGGAGGGAAGTTGCAATAGAACAATCCTCTATGGATACCAAATTTAAAGAAGTATGGCGTTCCTTAAGTGATTTCAGGAAGGAATATGCTGTCTGGGATGAGTTGGCCCGCCAGTAACTTTGACCGTAACTCATTTTTTTAGTATTAAAGGACAAAAGGGGAAATTGATAGCTAGCATAACAAAATTAACATACGACCTGACTTTGTTGGTTTAATTTCTTTTCAACAACTGTATGAAATATTTATAATAATGGATATTAAAGACCACATTCGTGCTATTCCCGACTTTCCAAAACCTGGAATACTTTATTATGACATCTCAACCCTTTTGGCCCATTCAGACGCTTGGCAGGTTGCAGTGGAGCGACTGTCCAAAATAATAAGTCGCTTTCAACCCGATACCCTAGCTGGAATTGAAGCCCGCGGCTTCCTCGTCGCAGCCCCTTTGGCGCTTAAGCTTGGTTGCGGCTTCACTATGGTCCGCAAAAAGGGCAAGTTACCAGGTAATTTGATTTCTTATGAATATGATCTGGAATACGGTTCAGATGTCATAGAAATTCAAGATGACGCAGTCGAGAAGGGCCAGCGCGTTGTCATTTTAGATGATCTTTTGGCGACAGGGGGTACTATGGGTGCTTCTATCAACCTATTTGAAAAAATAGGTGCCAAAGTCGTTGGCACTGCATGCATAATTGAATTGGATTTTCTGAATGGGCGGGAGAAGCTTAAAGGGGTTCCCTTTGAGGCCCTTGCCATCTATGGCGAGTAAATGTGCTTTTGACATTTGTGGAACCAGGATTATATATATTTGACCAGTTTACAAGAGAGTTGCATCATGAAATGAGAGTGACATGTTTTGCTACTTTCTTCATCAAGGTTGGCAAGGCGTAATCTGCAAAACATTCGGGTCTGCACCAAACATCTAACTCTTCCTCTCTTAAGCCCGCATGGCCCAAAAATACTGACAGTTCTAAGTGGAAATGGGTGAAAGTATGATGAACCGTTCCTGATAATGGCTTCCATTTTGCTTTGAAGGGTGCCATTTTTATAGCCTCTGCCACGGCCCAGGTTCTATCACGCCAGTCAGTAGAAGGGAATTCCATCATACCGCCAAGCAAGCCTTTTTCAGGACGCCGCTGCAGTAAAATTTTTCCACCTTCATTTTCCAGCCAAAAAACAACACCACGGCGTGTTGGTTTCTTTTTCTTTGGTGCCCTGACAGGCAAATTTTCTGCATTACCGTATTTCTTAGCTGCACAAAACTTAAACCATGGGCATTGATTACATTTTAAATTACGTGGCATGCAAGTCGTTGCGCCAAGGTCCATAATTGCCTGCACAAAATCACCGGGTCTATCTCTTGGCACAATGGGTGCAAACAAACTAATGACTTCAAGTTGCAGGGCAGGTAAGGGAGTCTGCAAGTTCATTAAACGCGATACAACCCTTGCTATATTGCCATCGACGGGTGCACTAGGGCGTCCGAATGCAATAGCTGAAATCGCTGCGGCAGTATACGGACCTATACCAGGAAGGCGAAGCAAGTCTTTTTCATTATCAGGAAATTTCCCTTTATATTTCTCCAAAATTAACCGCGCGCACTTATGCAGATTACGAGCACGGGAATAGTATCCTAGCCCCTGCCAGGCATGAAGCACATCATCAAGTTCTGCCCCTGCCAAGGCCACAAGAGAGGGCCAACGCCTGATAAATTCTGTAAAATAAGGCTGGACAGTGGCCACTGTCGTTTGCTGTAGCATGACTTCTGAAAGCCAAACCTTATATGGATCACCAAGTCCGTTTCTGTCCCGCCAGGGCAATGTACGGCCATGACTGTCATACCAATTAAGCAAGCTAGTTTGCAGTCGCTGTTGTTCATTATTCATCATGGGTTTATCATATATAGATGGTACTTAAGGGAAATAATAAAAGAGGCAGCGCGCCGAAAACGCTAGCTAGTCAAGTTGGTAAGCTTATCAAACCAATATTCGGTGAGCGGGGGTTTACTGATTCAGCTATTGTTAATGACTGGCAGGAAATAGCAGGTGAATATCTGGCAAAACATTGTGCGCCAGAGAAAATACACTATAGTCATGGTAAGAAAAGTAAAGGAACTCTGCATCTACGGATTGATAATGGCGGTCTAGCTATACAGTTGCAGCACCTCGAAGCCGTTCTCATCGAGCGCATAAATGCTTATTTCGGATTTGGCGCAGTTGAGAGCATACGAATTACTCAGGGCCCTCTCCCGAAAACCACCGAGAATAAATTTTCCTCGCCTCGACTTTTATCAAAAATAGAAGAACGAAGACTATTTAATTGCCTGCGCGATATTAATGATGATGACTTACACCACGCTCTTGAGCGTCTGGGTAGGGCTATCATGAGTAAGACTTCTAAAGAATTACCCTAATTACCTACTAATGTACTCCCCTTTAAACTGAAAAAAACCTATATACAGTAGATGCTTAGAAAGAATTTGTAAAAAGTCCGTCCAGACCAATGAAAATGAGTCGACTCTATGGTGGGTGCAATTCTATAGTTCAACCATATATTGTATTTAAGGAGAGTCATGTGCCCCGTATCATACTAGGGATAGCAATATCACTTATGCTATTTACAGCCACCACTTCCTTTGCCCAAAAAGTCTCATTAAACGAGGCAATGGCTGAAAAATCAATTGGCAACCCAGATGCGCCAATTACTATGATCGAATATTCATCCCTGACCTGCTCTCATTGTGCAGCGTTCCACACTGATACCCTACCCAGTATCAAAAAGGATTATATCGACACCGGTAAATTACGTTTAGTGTTCTGGGATTTTCCCCTCGGAAACCTAGCTTTAGCAGCTACCATGATTGCACGCTGCTCAGGTCAGGATAATTACGTGCCTATGACCAGTGCCCTATTCCTCTCGCAAGAAACTTGGGCCCAGAGCGACGCTCCCTTTGATGCTATTGCAGGAATCGCAAGGCTTAGTGGTATGAGTATCGATGATATAGAGGCTTGCCTAAATGATAGTGAGTTGCTGGCGGCTATACAGGCAAAAGCAAAAGAAGCTGAAAATCTCTTAGGCGTAAAATCAACCCCTACATTTTTCATTGAGGGCGAAATTGTACCCGGGAACCTATCTTATAGCGAATTTAAGAATCTTCTGGACAAAGCCTTGGCCAAAAAGCTTTAAGGCCAACTAGGAAGTTATATTTTGCTCTACTTTTCAAAACTTAGGCTGACAGGTTTTAAGTCATTCGTTGACCCTACCGAACTGCACATCAAACCCGGCCTGACCGGTGTTGTTGGGCCAAACGGCTGTGGCAAATCAAACCTAGTTGAGGCCTTGCGCTGGGTTATGGGCGAGTCCTCTGCAAAGCAAATGCGTGGCTCCGGTATGGAAGATGTCATTTTTGGCGGCACCACAGACCGCCCAGCCCGTAACATTGCTGAAGTGGTCCTTAATCTGGACAATTCAGAACGCTCCGCCCCGGCCCAATTCAACGAATTTGAAGAACTTGACGTTAGTCGCCGCATTGAACGCGAGAAGGGCTCCATCTACAGGGTCAATGGTATTGAAATGCGGGCCAAAGATGTGCAACTTCTCTTTGCGGACTCATCCACTGGCGCGCGGTCAACCGCAATGGTTTCTCAAGGTCGAATTGGTGCTGTAATTCGGGCCAAACCCTCCCAACGACGTGCGCTATTGGAAGAAGCTGCCGGCATAACTGGACTGCATTCTCGTCGGCACGAGGCTGAGTTACGCTTACGTGGGGCCGAAACTAATCTTGATCGCCTTGAAGACATTCTCAGTACCCTTGAAGCGCAATTGCAGGGCCTGAAAAAACAGAGTCGGCAAGCTAACAGATATCGTAATTTATCTGATCATATCCGTAAGGCAGAGGCGACGCTTTATTATCTGCGCTGGAAGACAGCCTCTGAGGATCTTGAGCAATATCAGGGCAACCTCAGAACCTCTGGTTTCGAGGTTGAGGAACTGACCCGCCTGACTGCTTCCGCCTCAAACAAGCAGATTGATGCAGCCACAAACCTTCCTGAATTACGCCAAATGGAGGCCAAAGCAGCAGCAGAACTACACAGCCTGAGCGTTGCTCGTAATAGCCTAGACGAAGAAAAAGAACGCATTGCTGAAGCTCAAGAAGAAACCAAAAGGCGCACAATACAAATTACCGCAGATATCCAACGTGAGAAGTCGCTAGCCGAAGACGCAACTAAGGCAATCACCACCCTAGATGAAGAACGCCAAGGTATTGAAACCACTCGCTTGGGTGACGAAGACAACCGCAAAATTGCTGGTGAAAATTTGAGCAAAACCAATAAAGAGGTAAATGTTTTAGACACCGAGTTGAACGGCTTAAGCGATCAGTTTGCCAAAAGTGAAGCCCACCGCTCCAGCCTTAACCGTACTATAGATGAGCTAACAAGCCGTAGCGAACGCCTAAAAGCCCGCTACGCTGAAACCACTGAACAAAGAGCCCGCATAGAAGGTGAAAGCATTGTTCCCAATAATCTGAGCGAGGCAGAAGACAGCCTTGAAAGACTTCATAAAGCCCGTAACAATCTCCGCAATCGGGCCGAAGCTGCAAATCAGGTCTTCATAGAAACAACTGAAGCTATTTCTCAATCTGTGAACCAACAACATTCTTCCCAATCCACGCTAACCCGGCTTCTTGCAGAGGAACAAGCACTGTCAGATGTTTTGAAAGTTGGTGACAGTGATGAGTGGCCAGCCATGATTGACGAAGTGACAGTTAAACTAGGCTTCGAGGCAGCTTTGGGCGCTGTCCTAGGCGAAGACCTGTCTGCTTCAAGCTATGAGTTGGCTCCAATCACCTGGCGCACCATGCTGCCTTATAGACAAACCACCGAGCTGCCACAAGGTACTGAACCTCTGGGCCAATTCGTTTCTGGACCTGCTGCTCTTACTCGTTGCCTGAGCCAGATCGGCATCGTTTACAATGAAGCTGATGGTGAACGCCTTGCTGAAAGCCTTAAGCAGGGCCAGTCCCTAGTCTCGCAAAATGGGGCCATGTGGCGCTGGGACGGCTATACAGTCTCCGCTGGGGCTGAAACCGCAGCTGCTGCACGCCTTCAACAACGGAATCGCTTAAACATCATTCGTGATACCCTGGTCAGTGCCCGCGCCGATGTGGCCGATGCCGATGCAGGCGTCGAGAAAGCCAGAAATATAGCAACCAAGGCGCAAATCGCAGAGCGTAAAGCCCGTGTAGATGCCAACACTGCGGATAGCGCCTATGATCAGGCCCGGGACACCCTGACTGACATCAAGGAAAAAGCGGCTCACCATTCATCTAGAATTTCAGCTCTTGTTGAAACAGCTGGGGCAATCAGCGCTGATCTTGAAGAATCCGATGCCCGTGCAGTTCAAGCTCGCCAGTCTCTCGCAGAACTCCCCAATACAGATGTGGCTCAGAGTAAAATCACAACCCTTCGTGCCGACCTTGCAGAACGCAGAGCTGTTCAGGTTGAAAGCCAAAGCGCATTTGATTCGCTTGTTCAAGCTGCTGAAGAACGCTGCCGTCGTCTGGGCAGCATTGAAAATGAGCTAGCGAACTGGCGCGGGCGTCATACGAGTGCAAGCGACCAAATCAACCAGTTGAGCGAACGTCAGAGCGTTGAAACCGCTGAGATTTTACGCCTCGGTGCCATGCCAGAAGTAATAGAGCAACGCCGCGAAGTTTTAGTGGAAAAAATTCACCAGTCAGAAAAGACACGCACAGAAGCTGCCGACAAACTGGCCGAAGCAGAAACTCGATTGTCCGACGCTGACAAAGTCCTGCGCAATGCCGAAACAACGCTGGCCAAAGCAAGGGAAAATAGAGTCCGGTCACAAGGCTTAGTTGAACAGGCTGAGCAAGCCGCTAAAAGTATTATGGAGAGGGTTCTCGATAAACTAGATGTGAGCCCTGACCAGTTATTTAATATTGCCAGCCTTGACAAAGAAAAAGCTCTACCCGAGCTTAACGATTGCGAACGCAAAGTTGATCGTCTGATTAATGAGCGCGACACTATGGGGCCTGTCAATCTGCGTGCAGAAAAGGAAACACAGGAATTAACAGATCAAATTCAATCACTCGAGAATGAGCGAGAAGATTTGATCGAAGCTATTGCAAAACTTCGAAAGGGCATCTCTGAGTTAAATAAAGAAGGCCGTCAACGCCTTCTAAAATCTTTCCATGAAGTAGATAAGCATTTTCAGAAATTATTTATGCGCCTATTCGGTGGCGGTCGTGCACACCTGAGTCTGGTTGACTCAGACGACCCCCTTGAAGCTGGACTGGAAATCTTGGCAAGCCCGCCGGGTAAAAGCCTGCAAAGCCTATCTTTGCTCTCAGGTGGTGAACAGGCCCTGACCGCCCTGGCGCTTTTGTTTGGTGTTTTTTTGACCAACCCTGCACCTATTTGTGTGCTCGACGAGGTTGACGCACCGTTAGATGACTCGAACGTCGACAGATTTTGTACCATGCTCAATGAAATGGCTGCTTCGGGAACCACACGATTCCTAGTGATCACCCATCACCGCCTGACTATGGCCAAAATGGACCGTCTTTTTGGAGTTACCATGTCAGAAAGGGGAGTCTCAAAGCTTGTTTCAGTCGACCTTGAATTCGCAGAAAAGCTTCAAAAGACCGCCTAACCCACTGTTGCATATTCAGAATTAAGAATTTTCATATGTTTTATTTAATATTATCATGCGCTTATCTATCCTCATTGGGTTGACACGCTCTCGGCAGAGTTCTAATTTTATTTTTACATAACTTATTGTTTCAACTAGATGGGAATGTTGAAAAAGCGCTGATGACTATGAGCGATAATTCCCCTCAGGAGAATCTTAAAGACTTAGATAAACGCCTAAATCAAGCACGCGAAAAAAGCAGCGCTAATAAACAATCGATATCCTCGATTGGTAAAGAGCAAACCTACGGTTATAGCATGGCTGTTCGCATAGGTACCGAAATGGTAGCAGCTCTGATTGTTGGCGTGGGAATTGGGTATTCTCTGGATAACTGGCTGGAAACAAAGCCTTTGTTTTTGGTAGTATTCTTTTTTTTAGGGGCCGGTGCCGGGACTTTAAATGTTTACCGAGCGGCAAGAGGCCTTGGTGTAGCCCCTAGATATACAGAACCAACCGGCGGTGTAGTTTCCTTGGTTAAACGGAAAGAAGCACCTGATAAAGATGCGAGCGAAAAAAAAAGGAAATAGGCAGCAAATAAAGTGGCTAACCCTCTAGAACAATTCACAATCAAAACTCTTATTCCAATTCCACTTGGTGAAGTTGACGCATCTCTTACAAACTCTGGGCTTTTCATGGTTCTAACAGTTGCTGCTATTTCACTTTTCCTTACCATTGGCATGCGCCAACGATTGCTGGTTCCAGGCCGTTGGCAATCTCTCGCCGAAATCAGTTATGAATTTATTGCTTGCATGATACGTGATAATGTTGGCTCTGAAGGTCGCAAGTACTTTCCCTTCGTTTTTTCCCTTTTCATGTTCATTCTTTTTGGAAATTTAATTGGCTTAATTCCTTATGCCTTTACCTTCACAAGTCACATTGCCGTAACCTTTGCGATGGCAGTTGTTGTATTCCTCGGCGTTACCATAATTGCTATTGCGCGCCACGGACTTCACTTCTTTACCTTCTTCTTACCCACTGGCGTCCCAAAAGTGATGGCCCCAGTGCTAGTCCCGATCGAGATTCTTTCATATCTATCACGTCCTATTAGCTTATCAATTCGACTGTTTGCTAACATGATGGCTGGGCATACAATGATGAAGGTCTTCGCAGGCTTCATTATACCATTAGGTATACTTGGTGGCTGGGCCCCACTAACAGTTGATGTTGCCCTTACGGCCTTTGAATTTCTGGTGGCGTTCCTTCAAGCATATGTCTTTACAGTATTAACATGCCTTTATCTAAACGATGCCATTCACCTGCATTAGACACTTATTTGAAACGACGATCATTAGCTCAAAGATAACTTGTAAAAATTAGAAACTAAGGAATTCTGACTATGGAAATTGATGCCGCAAAAATGATTGGTGCCGGCCTAGCTGTTATAGGTCTTGGTGGGGTTGGTGCTGGTATAGGTAGCATCTTCGCATCACTAATCAGCTCTATTGCACGGAACCCTGCTTCTCGTGGCCAGGTTTTTGGCCTTGCCATGCTTGGGTTTGCACTAGTTGAAGCTGTTGCACTTTACGCGTTGCTGATCTCATTCCTGATTTTGTTTACATAAAGTTTAAGTGACAGACCTTTTTGATGTTCAATTTTAATATTTAAGCGTATGAGCTTCAGGAGCAGTTCATGTGGAAGTTAAAAATTGCAATCTTGTCGATTTCAATTCTGGCCCTCTTAACGTGTGTTTTTAGTACATCTGTTCAGGCAGCCGGTTTGCCACAGTTGGATATAACTACATTTCCTTCACAATTGATTTGGTTGGTAATAACTTTTGCCGCACTCTTTATGATGATGTCACGTATTTCTTTGCCTCGAATATCTCAGGTCCTTGAAGAACGTCAGCACAAGATTGACGACAACTTGAAAAAAGCGGTTTCCTTCAAAGAAGAAGCAGAAATTGCAGCAGAAGCCTACACAAAAGCTCAAGCAGAGGTGCGAGAAGAAGCTCACGCAATCATAATGGAAACCCACACTCAAATTACTGATAATATGGCCACCAAGCAGGCTGAATTAGCTGAGGAACTGGAAGCAGAAATTAAGGCTGCCGAAGGGAGTATCATTGATGCCAAGGTAATTGCTATGGCAGTTATAGCTGACGTTGCCACTGAAGTAGCCCTGAGCACAACTGAAAAAATTTCTGGTGAAGCCTTGAACAAAAAAGATATCAGCAAGGTAATTACTAACATCTTGGAGGAACGCCAGTGATTGCCACAGCCAATGCATCCGAAACAGTGGCAGCTGCAACTCACGTTGCTTTTTACGAGGATTCACAATTTCTCGTGCTAGTTGCCTTTGTTATTACGATTGCATTGATTGGTAAGACCGTCTACCAGAAGATTTCTGTTGCTCTTGATGAACGAAGCGAGGGGATACGTAGAAACATCGAAGAAGCCATTCGCCTGCGTGAAGATGCCCAAGACTTATTAGCTTCCTACGAACGCAAACAGCGAGACGCAGCAAACGAAGCCAAGGAAATCATCGAACGAGCCAAGAAAGAAGCTGAATACCTGATCGAGAAAGCAACCACTGATATGAATGCATTGATTGATCGGCGGAAACGGCAAGCCAAAGATCGTATTGCCCAGGCTGAAATTGCAGCTCGCGAGGAAATCCTTACAGCTACTATTGACGTTGCCCTAGAAGCCAGTCGCCGTATTCTAACTGATAAAGTTTCAGGTAAAAAAGGGGATGCCCTTATCGATGCCGCCATCAAGGACTTACCGTCGCTGCTGTAGTAGATTTCAAGTCCATATAAAAAAACAGGATCCTTTACGGTACCACTCTTTTATGCCCCAGCCATATCCAGCCATTCTGGCTCGCTTAAGGTTCTGACGCCCAACTCCTCGGCCTTGCGAGCCTTTGATCCGGCATCCGCCCCTATAACCACATAATCAGTCTTTCTCGATACTGACCCGGCCACCTTGGCACCCAAACTTTCTGCCTTAGCCTTGGCCTCGCCGCGGCTCATGGTTTCCATGGAACCTGTAAAGACCATAGTTTTCCCAGCCAAGGGGGATGCTAAAATATCAGGAGTGGTGAAGTCTTTAATAGTTAGTTGTTCTTCCAAGTCATCGATCACGTCACGGTTATGTTCTTCATGGAAAAACTCAATCAGATCTTTAGCCACTGACGGGCCGATACCATCAATATTGGTCAGATCACCAAAGGCTGCCGATCCACTGACCTTAGCTGCCGCCATGGCACCGCGCCACGCACCAAGTGAGCCATACTGCTTGGCCAGAAGCCGGGCCGTAGCCTGCCCTACCTGGGAAATGCCAAGAGAATATATAAAGCGTTCAAGGGGAATAGCGCGTTTGTCATTAATAGAGGCAATCAAGTTTTCTACAGACTTGCCGCCCCAGCCTTCTTTATTCGAGATCGCCTCAACATGATCCTCGAGCCGAAAGATATCTGCGGGGGTTTTGATCAATCCTTCCCTGATAAAGCTTTCAATATGCTTGCCGCCAATGCCTTCTATATCAAAGGCATTGCGCGACACGAAATGCTTCAAGCGTTCAACGGCTTGGGCCGGACAAAAGAGGCCCCCTGTGCAACGTCGTCGAACTTCGCCTTCTTCCTGCACGGCACGGCTACCACATTCAGGACACGTATGGGGAAATTGATAGGTTTGGCTGGCGGATGAGCGTTTATCCATAACAACCTTGAGTACTTGCGGGATGACATCCCCTGCGCGTTGGATAATCACCGTGTCACCAACGCGAACATCCTTGCGGGCGATCTCATCTTCGTTATGCAACGTTGCGTTTGAAACCACAACGCCGCCGACGGTAACCGGCTCCAGCCGTGCAACCGGGGTTAATGAGCCGGTGCGACCAACCTGAATATCAATAGTATTTATAATGGTGGTCGCTTTTTCTGCTGGGAACTTGTGGGCAATGGACCAGCGCGGGGCTCGTGAGACAAAGCCCAGACGCTCCTGATAATCAAGTCGATTGACCTTGTAAACGATGCCGTCGACGTCATAGCCTAATCCCGCCCGGCCCTCGTTTAGGCGATCATAAAACGCCAGTACGGTCGCGATATCAGGGCAGAGTTTAGTTTCTGCATTAACTGGGAAACCCCAGTCTTTCAGCCTTTTCAGAATTCCCCAATGAGTATCCGATATGGGGGTCGACACTTGACCAAGGGCATAGGCGAAAAATGACAAAGGGCGTCTAGCAGTTATTATACTATCGAGCTGGCGCAGGCTGCCAGCGGCAGCGTTACGCGGATTGGCGAAGACTTTCTTACCCGCAGCTTCCTGAGCCGTGTTCAGGGCCATGAAGTCCTTTTTTGACATGTAAACCTCACCGCGCACTTCCAGTACGTCAGGTACATCACTGGGTAAAGTTTCATTGAAATTTTTCAGGGTTCGCACATTGGTCGTGACATCTTCCCCCATCGCGCCATCGCCCCGGGTCGCCCCTTGCACAAAAATGCCTTTTTCATAGCGCAGGGAAATAGACAGGCCGTCAATCTTGGGCTCAGAAACCATTTCTAGGGGTAAGGATGGATCATCGGCAAGCTCTTTTAGGAACCGTCTGACCCCCTCAATAAATTCCCGATAGTCACTTTCATTAAATACATTGCTAAGCGATAGCATGGGCTGAGCGTGCGTGACCTTTGAAAACCCCCCTGCCACTGGCGCACCAACACGCTTTGAGGGGCTATCAGCACGAATTTGGTTAGGAAACTTGGCTTCTATGGCACTATTACGCAGTTTCAAGGCGTCATATTCTGCGTCGTTGATTTTAGGGGCGTCTTTCTGATGATAGGCAAGATCATGTTCCGCGATCTCTCTTGCAAGATCGGCTAGTTCAACGACTACATCTAGCCCCGTTAATTCTTCAACGGGCATATCGCGCAAGGCGCCACTCACGAGCTCGTACCCTGCAACAGGCTATGAGCTGCGGCTCGTGCTTCCTCCGTTACTTCTGCCCCAGCTAACATGCGGGCTATTTCTTCTTTTCTAGCATCTGGACCCAAGACTTCTATGCTAGTTATGACTTGATGCTCACCATCTGATTTGAATACTCGCCAGTGGTGCGCACCGCGAGAAGCCACCTGTGGTGAATGAGTGACAACCAGAACCTGAGCATTTTCAGCTAAAGCGGATAATCGCTCGCCAACAGCAGCAGCAACTGCACCACCAATGCCAGAATCGACCTCATCGAATATAATAGTCGGGATTGCATCGGATGCTGCAAGCACAGCTTTCAACGCCAGCATAAAACGCGAAATCTCACCGCCAGAAGCTATCTTGTTTAAAGGCCCCGCCTTAGCACCAGGGTTAGTGGACACCTGAAAGGTAACCTGATCACAACCAAAAGCACCCCATGAAGATTCTTCCAACTCTACAATTTGAGTAACAAAGGTGGCTTTATCCATCTTTAAGGGTGCAAGTTGCCCGCAAACGCCCCTGTCTAGTATAGCTGCCATCTTAATACGTGCTGCGGAAAGTACTTTTGCATGTGAAACGTAGGATTCTCTGGCTTCATTAGCTTCAGTTTCTAGTTTTACTAATCTAGCTCCACCATCTTCAAAATCCGTAAGTTTAGATTTTATATTAACGAGCAGACCCTCTAAATCATCCACAACAACATTATGCTTACGGGCTTGGGCACGTAGAGCAAATAATCGTTCCTCGATAGCCTCCAACTTTTTCGGATCTAGGTCAATTTCTGAGTAGGCTTTTTCCAATAGTGCTTGGCCCTCAGCAGCTTCAATAGCAGCCCTGTCGAGAGCTGCAACGGCCTCATCTAAACGACCGTTGGCCTTACCCGCGACAAGTTCCAAGCGATGCCCCGCTTTGCGTAGCCTTTCTTCCATACCATCAGATCCGGTTAACTCTTCCAGAGCCTTCTTCATAGCGTCGATCAAGTGCTCACCGTGCATCATCATAGTGCGCTGGTTAGCCAACAGTGCATCTTCTCCTTTCTGTGGAGCTAGTGTTTCTAACTCGTTCACAGCATAAATTAGATACTCCTGGTCCCGCCGCACTTCAATCATGTCATTTTCTGCTTGATCACGGGCCAATATCGCCTTGTGCCAAGAAGACCAGAGGGAAGATACAATCGCTTGGTCCTGTTTTAAACCTCCATATGAGTCCAATAATCCACAATGATTGGACGTATTAATAAGACGTTGACTTTCAAACTGGCCATGCACCTCAACCAAAGCCTCGCCCATACGTTTGAGCAAAGCGACGCTGATGGGTTGATCATTAACGAAAGAGCGTGATCTACCATCAGGGGTGAGAACTCTTCGCAGAATTAACTCGCCGTCATTGGCTTCAATTCCTTGCTCGTTAAGAATTTCACCAACACCACTTTCAGCTACTAAATCAAAGGTTGCCGTTACCACAGCCTGTTTGGCACCATGCCGCACAAGGCGTGCTTCAGCTCGTGCGCCAAGAGTCAGGCCAAGTGCATCCAGAAGAATAGACTTTCCTGCACCGGTTTCGCCTGTGAGAACGCCCAGACCTTCGTCAAAAGACAATTCAAGATGTTCGATCAAGACGACATCACGGATTGATAGGGATTGCAGCATTAATCTTCTATTACCACAACTTATACCAAGGATCATCTTCCTTTGGCTTGATCAGTTTTCCTTCAACTAAAGCGTAGGAATCTGTATACCACGGGCTACCGGGGAAATTATGACCCAATACAGCGGCAACTTTTTGCGCTTCCAGCTTGATACCAATGGCAACGTAAGTCTCTGCTAACCGATGCAAGGCTTCGGGTACATGGGTAGTGCTTTGAAACTTAACTGCAACGTTTTTAAAACGGTTGATAGCTGCCAGATATTGACCCTGTTTAAGATAGTAGCGACCGATCTCCATTTCCTTGCCTGCGAGATGGTCACGAGTCAGGTCCAGCTTTAACTTTGCATCCTTGGCATATTTCGATTTTGGAAAACGTGTAATTATTTCTTTTAGAATTTTTGAAGCAACCTCCGTCATGTTTTGATCTCGCGTAACATTAGAAATTTGCTCGTAGTAACATAATGCCTTCAGATAATACGCGTAGGGTGCATCTGGGCTTGTTGGGTGTAACTGGATAAATCTGTCTAAAGCAATAACGGCGCTATCAAAAGCATCATCTTGGTAAAAACTATAAGCTGACATTAATTGCGCCTTGGTCGCCCATTTAGAATATGGGTGTTGACGTTCAACTTCATCAAACAGGTAGGCTGCTTCTTCATAATCCCTCTGTTCAAGCACAGCTAGGGCTTCATTGTAGATTTCTTCCACGGGGCGTTCTACATACCCAGCTACAGGGGCTTCTTGCGTACATGATGCTACAAAAATCAAAGGTATCACAAGTGGGATAATTTTGGATTTAATCCAAATCCATTTAAGTTTGTTGAAAATATTTTTATTACGTTTCATTCTTGTGCCTTCAGATAAATATTCAATATAACTATATCACGCTCAGGGGGCGATTGTGAAACACCAAGGGCGTTAACTAGGCAAGAAATATTCCATAAAAAAAGACGGGGATCTCCCGTCTTGTCTTTTTTCACTGAACTTTAACCCTTCAAGGGAAATTAGGCAGTTGCGGTGATTTCAGAGCCCGCAACGTCAACCGACCAGGCATGTGCCGGCTTATTGACAACAACCTTGGGTACTGACATGTCATCGTAGCACCAAGCGTCTTTATCAGCGAACAGAGCCCTGAGAAGATGATTGGTAGCCTCATGTCCGGAGCACACACCATGGAAGTGGCCAAGAATGGCACCACCTGCTAGATAAAGATCACCTACGGCATCAAGAACTTTATGCCGTACAAATTCATCATCATAACGCAAGCCATCTTCATTAATTATCTTATCTCCGCTCACGACAACGGCATTTTCTAAAGAACCACCTTTAGCAAGACCGGCTGCACGCAGAGCTTCAACTTCGTGCAGAAAACCAAATGTGCGTGCACGAGAAACTTCGTTTTTGAAGTTCTCTCCAGCCATACACATAGAGTAAGATTGATGCGAAACAGCAGCACTTTCAAAATCAATATCAAAGTCAACCGTAAAGCCGTTAGAAGGAACTATACTAACAGACTTGTGATCATCGCCAATTGATATGGCTTTAAGGACACGGATATATAGACGGGGTCTATCTTGTTCAACTATACCCGCACATTCGACCAAAAAAATGAAAGGAGCTGCGCTACCATCCATAACAGGGACTTCGGTACCACTAACCTCAATCACGGCATTGTCAATGCTACAAGCGGATAAAGCTGCCATCAGATGTTCGACAGTAGCAATGGTAACGCCGTCATCATTTCCAAGCGTGGTGCACAGGGTGGTTTCTACAACATTATCCCACGTGGCCTTAATAAGGCCACCGCTACCGGGAATGTCAGTGCGCCTGAAAACAATACCGCTGTCAGGTTGACCGGGTTTAAGAGTCATAGAGACTTTTTGACCTGAATGAAGAGCTACACCAATGCAGCCAATAGAGTTCTTAAGAGTCTTTTGCTTAATCATTTTTCATCATCACTTGACGTTTAACGGAGTATTTCTTCACAAAAAATCTTATGAAAACTTTAAGTAAAATTACAATTACTTTTTAGCAACCCCACCCGAGGCTTTCAAATAACACTTTGTTACGCTGTGTTACACCAGATTTATAAACGTTGTTTCAATGACCTAAATAAAATTTCGGACAATGTTTCTTAATCATAAGTAATTTTTGAAGAATTGAATGTAATTTAAAAAAACAAATCCAATAAGAGCCTTTCAAACATACAAAACATTTATATAAATGTGGTTTTTCTTGATCTAAAACTTCGTAACTGTTTATCGTGGCTTTTAATTAGCCTGACGGCGTAAAAAAGCTGGAATATCAAGCAGGTCTGCTTCTCCTTGAGACGAAGCAATACGTTCTGCTTCATCCATACCACCCAGTTGTGTCTTCTCTTCGGCCTCAGCAGAGTCAGGGGTTGATTTAGACTTAGGAGCCAGAGGTGGAATTGCAGCTTTTGGCTCGAAAGCAACAGTTTCAGCCACATCACCAGCACCACCTGCCAAACCAGTAACCCGTTCAAATAAGCTTTGTTTTTTAGCCTTAAGCTCACTAGCTTTCAGTTTTATTTCGCTACTTTTGCTGCCATTAGTCATCGCCGCTGCCGCAAACGGATCTGCTAACTCTGGAGCTTGTTCACCAGTAGAACATATGGGTGCTTCAGGAATAAAAGCGTCGTCAGTATTTTTTCCAGGGGTTGCAGGTGCTGGTTCACCTCGGTCAATCACGACTTCTTTGATCTGTTCGGCTTCCTCTTTAACCATGATACTGGCTTCAGCATCAATCGCAGGCAGCACCTGCTCAATCACAGCCTTTTCTGATTCAACCTCCTCTGCTTTGACTTCTTCTGCAGCAGCATTTTTCATGGCTTCTCGGACTGACCCAGCACTTGGAATTTCAATATCGACTTCTTCTATATCTTGTACACTAACATGAGCCACCTTGGAAACATTCATCAATCCAACAACCTCAGTACCAGCAGAAACATCAGTTTTTATTTGCTCAGGGGTTTCAACTACAGGAAGAGGTTTTGCTTCTTTGGGATGGGCCACTGGCGATGACACGGACAAGAATGTCGGTGCCGGAGCAGCTATAGCCTCACGATCCATACCTGTAGCGACGACTGAAACCCTAATTTTTCCAGCGAGACTATCATCAAAAGTTGAGCCAAATATAATATAGGCATCGACGTCAACCTCTGATCTAATTCTGTTTGCCGCTTCATCAGCTTCAAACAATGTCATATCTTGTCCACCAGTAATATTGATCAGCACACCCTTGGCACCGTCCATGGAACAATCGTCAAGAAGAGGATTTGAGATAGCAGCCTCAGCTGCATCTAGGGCTCGGCGTTCTCCCTCAGCCTCACCAGTTCCCATCATCGCCTTACCCATTTCACTTATCACCGAACGAATATCAGCGAAGTCGAGGTTAATAAGGCCTGGCATAACCATCAAGTCAGTGACACCTCGAACACCAGAATACAGCACTTCGTCAGCCATGTTAAAAGCATCAGCGAAAGTCGTTTGTTCATTGGCAACCCTGAATAGGTTCTGATTTGGAATAACAATAAGTGTATCCACAAACTGTTCAAGGTCTTCTATACCTGCTTCGGCAATGTTATATCGGTGCATTCCCTCAAATTGGAACGGTTTAGTGATCACACCAACGGTAAGAATACCTCTCTCCTTAGCTGCTCTGGCAACAACAGGCGCAGCGCCAGTTCCTGTGCCCCCACCCATGCCAGCAGCAATAAAGACCATGTGCGAATCCTTAATTTGCTCTTCAATATCTGCCAAGGATTCTTCCGCTGCTGCTCTTCCGACCTCTGGTTTGGAACCTGCACCTAGGCCCTCAGTGACGTTTGCGCCTAATTGAACCCTGCTTTCCGTTTTTGATAAAGATAACGCCTGGGCATCCGTATTAGCGACAACAAAATCTACACCCTCCAGTCGCTTATCTATCATATTATTGACTGCATTCCCGCCGGCGCCACCAACACCAATAACGGTTATTCGGGGCTTAAGTTGGGGTATGTTACTGTTGGGTATTGTCAAATTAATGCTCATGTCAGCCTCCAGTTTCGTATGGCGATATGTGGGTAATTGCCAAGGTGTATCTCATTTGTCATAAATTCCTATTCTTACTTATTATATAATTCCCCTAAATTATTGAAAAATCATTAAAAACTCTCCTTTAACCACTGACCAAAGCGGGCAAAACTGCTATTTGGCTCATCAGCCGGTCTATAAGCATTGTTTGCTTCTCTTGCTGGGTTGTTAAAAACGAAATGTAAAAGCCCGACTGAAGTAGAAAATGCTGGGCCAGAGACAGATTCGGCAAGACCAGCAACACTGTGTGGTCTGCCGTGGCGAACTTGTTTGTCAAGAATTGCTCCAGCCATTTCCTTTGCTCCGGAAAGCTGGGAAGCACCTCCAGTAAGAACTATGCGGCGCCCAGCAACCTTATCGAAGCCGGCATCAGCCAATCTGTTCTGGACCAACTCAAGTGTTTCTTCAATACGGGGGCGGATAATTCCAATCAAGACCGATCGAGGGACCTGATTGGTTTCTCCAGTTTCTTCCTCACCAATCAATGGCACCTTAATGATTTCGTTATTGTCAGAGGGTGTCGGAATAGCACTACCATAGAGCGTTTTCATGCGCTCTGCATGAACAAATGGTGTTGAAAGCCCACGTGCTATATCGTTTGTCACATGTACACCGCCAACAGGAATAGAGTCGACATAGACAAGTTCACCATCAAAGAAAACCGATATGGTGGTCGTGCCACCGCCCATATCAATACAGGTAACGCCCAAGTTTGCCTCGTCTTGCAAAACACATGCAAGTGCAGAAGCGTAGGGCGTAATAGCCTTACCGCAAATATTTAAATGACAGCGAGATATACCTTGCTCAAGATTTCGCATTGGGCCACTTGCGGCAGTGACAATATGCATATTAACACCTAAAGATTGGCCGTGAAGCCCCCGTGGATCGCGTACTCCCTTGTTCCCGTCAACGCTGTAACCAACGGGTATTAAATGAATAAGTTCACGTTCAGAGTTTTTGCTTTCAACCAATCCTGCTGGATCAAGTAAACGACGTAAATCACCGTCACCTATTTCGTGACCGGCAATGGCGACCTCATAGGCAATTAGGCGGGACATAGGATCACCGCAGGAGACATTAACAATGACGTTGCGTATGTTTTCACCTGCCATTTTTTCCGCTGCTTCTATTGTAGATCGAATAGTTGATTCTGTTCGTTCCATGTCAATAATTGTTCCAGAACGGAGCCCATGCGAAATCTGGTGACCAATCCCATTGATTTCAAAACCACCCTCAGCTAGAGGCTTGGCGATTAGACAGCAAGCTTTGGTTGTTCCCAGGTCAAGCGCTGCTACAAGGCCAGAACGGACTTTGTTAGAAACAACACTATTGGAAAATTTTTTTGTTTGAGCATTCGCCACGGATCAGGTTTTCCTTCCAGATTTTAACTTAATTTCTGATCCGCTTGGATTTTTTTGAACAATCACACGGTCTGGAAGCCTAAGGTCGAGCATCCTTACATCGCTATTTAAAATCCCATGTCGGCTTTCATATTCAGCAAGTCGAGACCAGGCGGCTCTGGCCTGTTCGGCAGGTAGTCGTATATCTATTTCACCCTTGAGCTGTATATTCCATCGCCTGCCACCAACGCGCACTGCAGATGTTGCCAGATTCATCAATTGTGGCTGCGTCTCTAGAATTCCAAGTAAAGCAGAAGCGTTCTCTGGAGCATCCTTGCCAACCACAACTAGAAGATCAGAAAATTTTTCAATGCTTTGCCCTAATATTATTTTGCCCGTGCGGTCGATAAGCTCAAATCTACCTTTTCTCTGCCAAAGGGCTAGGGGGTGACGTTCACTCACACTTAGTAAAATAGTATTGGGCAACATTCTTTCAACAGTCGCACTTGAGATCCAAGGCAGCGATTCAACACGTTGCCGTGCTTTATTAAGGTCATAGGCTAGGATCGGAGCACCGCGGGCCAAGCGAACTGCTTTCAAAAGATCATCCTTTGCCGTTTGCGAACGACCAACTACGAGCACATCCTCAGCCGTAAAACCCAATGTTCCAGAAAAAGTAATTAGGTTCCATTTTGTCTGATCAAAGGCGCGTTTAACCATTCCATTGTTCCAGCTCCACACGCCGGCGGTACCCATTCCAACTATAAAAATTACAGCGAGTGCTGCCAGACTGCCAAAACTACGCCAAACAGGAATGACACGCTTTAGAGGTTCTCCACGTTGTTGTGAAACTTTCTCTTTTTTTATAAACCTATTAAATAATCTCACGGGTCGCACTCCGCATTTTCTACCATCCAGATAACTAAATCCTCAAATGAAATACCCGCGTATGCAGCCTGTTCGGGAACCAGTGACATTGGCGTCATGCCTGGCTGGGTATTTACTTCAAGGATGTAAAGAGTTTTACCATCGTATCGGAAGTCTGTTCTTGAGACACCTCGGCACCCAAGGGCCTGATGTGCCGTAACTGCCATTTGCATAGCTTGATCATAAACTGACTTCTCTATTTTGGCGGGGATCACATGACGAGACCCGGCCTTTTCATATTTTGCCGAATAATTATAAAAGCCATGATCCGTCGTTATTTCAGTCACTGCCAGCGCTTGATCTCCCATCACAGAAACCGTTAGCTCCCGGCCCTCAATATATGCTTCAACCATAACCTTTTCACCGTAAGGCCAGATACCATTAGCAAGCACTACTTTATTTCTCTCACTTTTCACTACATGAACACCGACACTAGACCCTTCGTTAGTAGGTTTAATGACATATGGTGGGGACATGAAATCACCAGCGAGGACATCTTTACGACTGATGATGATGTGTTCTGCTACAAAAAGACCTGCTTTTTCGAATAAACTCTTTGACATTGGTTTATCCATAGCAATTGCCGAAGCCATTAGGCCGGAATAGGTGTAAGGAATATCAAGAATATCAAGTAACGCCTGAATAGTACCATCTTCACCAAAACGTCCATGAAGGGCGTTAAAAACAACATCAGGTTTTGGTAAAAGCTGGGCTAGCAAAGAACCCACATCGCGCTGCACATCAATTAATGTAACCTGATAACCAGCCTGTCTCAGGCTCTTGGATACAGCCGCACCGCTAACAAGCGAGACTTCACGTTCAGTGGACCAGCCTCCCATCAGGATTGCAACTTTTTTTCTCATTGCCTGCCCTCCTCCATCAAACTTTGGAGGGGGATCCCTATACGCCGAATTTCCCATTCAAGAGTGATCCCGCTTTTCTCAAGAACACATCTTCGAACATCTTCTCCAAGACCTTCAAGATCTGCTGCAGTGGCATTCCCTTTGTTAATCAGAAAGTTGCAATGTTTTTCTGACATCATTGCATCACCCCGAACCAGCCCGCGACAACCAGCCGCATTGATCAGCTCCCACGCTTTAGCATCAGTTGGATTAGCAAAAGTCGAGCCGCCTGTAGGTGACCGCACAGGTTGGGATTTCTCTCGTGTTGCCTTGATTTTATTCATGCGTTGGGAAATTGTTAATTTTGCCTCCGGAACCCCCTTGAGAACTGCGTCAACAAATAGCCAATCTTCCCGGACAATTGTTTTTCGATAACCAAAACCCATATCGTCAGCGAAAAGCTCATGTATCTCACCATGATTGTCAACAGCTCTGGCGCTAACAAAAACATCCTTGAATTCTGATCCGTAGGCACCCCCATTCATTCTTAAACCACCACCAATAGTGCCAGGGATCCCAGTCAAGAATTCAAGACCTCCAAGACCAGCTTGTTCTGCGACCCGCGCAACATTAATGTCTAACGCACCAGCACCTACTCTTAGAAGATGATCATCTTTATTAATGAAAGCAAACTCTCTACCTAAACGAATAACAACACCTGGCACGCCACCGTCGCGCACTAAAAGATTTGAGCCGACACCTATAATGGTGATAGGAACATCAAACGGACGGGCCGATAAAAAAAATTTCAAATCATTTTCATCTGCTGGACGAAACATTACCTCAGCCGGGCCGCCAACTTTCAGCCAAGTAACTTTGTGCAAAGGTGCATTTGCAACGTAGCTTCCACGCACTCTGGGAAGACGACTAATAAGATCTTTGGGGATTTGATTGGCTGCCGTCATTCGTCGTTCTCTTCAGACCCGTAACGCAACATACGAAGCTTTTCAGGAAGCGCATTAGCAAGTTGGGTAATACTACCTGCACCAAGACAAACAACCATATCCCCGGGCCCGCTTAAGTCATTTATTATACCGGGCAGATGCGCACTATCTAGTAGTGGCATCACAGTTCGATGGCCGCGTTCACGCAAACCTCTGACAAGAGCGTCACGGTCAATGCCTTTAATTGGTGCTTCACCAGCAGCGAAGACATCGGTGACCAGAACTGCATCCGCATCATTGAAACAAGTGCAGAAATCCTCAAATAAATCACGTAATCGAGTGTACCTGTGCGGTTGCATGACAGCAATAACTTGGCCTTCACTGGCTTCGCGGGCAGCGGCAAGAACTGCCAAGATTTCGACAGGATGATGACCATAATCATCAATCACTGTGACTCCATCAACTTCACCAGTTTTTGTAAATCGCCTTTTAACCCCCTCAAAATTAGCTAGACCTCCCTGCAAAATATCATCTTCGATACCCATTTCGCTAGCGATAGCTATAGCGGCTAAGGCATTTTGAATATTATGGTCACCGAACATTGGCAGATTGACAGCCTGGAGTGTGCGCGTCGAAATCGCCTTGCGGTCATTAATAACCACATCCATACAGATACCATCCTTCGCTCGTTTGACGTTGACTGCACGCACATCTGCCTGCGGACTAAAGCCATAAGTCACAACCTTACGATCAGAAACTCTGGGGATCATCGCTTGAACCTCTATATGATCAATACAAAGAGCAGCAAAGCCATAAAACGGAATGTTTTGTACAAAGGCGTCAAAGGCTGAACGCAAAGTATCGAAATCGCCGTAATGGTCAAGATGCTCAGGATCAATGTTGGTGACCACGGCAATAGTGGCTGGAAGCTTTAGGAAGGTGCCGTCAGACTCATCAGCTTCAGCTACCATCCAGTCGCCATCACCCAACTTTGCATTGGTTCCAAGGGCATTTATGATACCCCCATTTATCACTGTCGGATCCATGTCTGCTGCTTCTAGAATTGCTGCGATCAGGGATGTCGTTGTCGTTTTTCCATGGGTGCCGCCAACTGCAATAGACCATTTTAAACGCATTAGCTCACCCAGCATTTCAGCACGGCGTACAACAGGAAGCAGCTTACTTCGAGCAACCATGACTTCTGGGTTCTCATCTTTAACTGCAGATGAAACAACCACAACCTGTGCGTTGCCAAGGTTATATTCATTATGGCCAATAGCCACTTTAATGCCCATTTCCTGTAGTCGTTTGACATTAGCACTGTCAGACATATCGCTGCCTTGCACCGAATATCCAAGATTATGCAATATTTCGGCAATGCCGCTCATGCCTATGCCACCAATACCAACAAAATGAATGGTACCAATTGAAAGAGATAGCGCCCTCATGCAGCTCTCCTTTCATTTTCATCATTGCCTATCAGATCACAGACTGCATCAGCGAGCCTAACCGCTGCATCTGGTTGACCCGAACTTCTTGAACACTCAGCTGCCCGTTTAAGAATTCTAGGTACAGTAAGCAATGAGCCAAGCCGTTCAGCCAATCCGTCGGGAGTAAAACTTTCCTGAGGCATTAACCAGCCCCCTCCCACTTCGTCAAGCGCATGTGCATTGAATGTTTGATGGTCGTCAACTGCGTGGGGGTAAGGGACCAGTATTGCAGGCCTGCCAACGGTCATAGCTTCTGACACCGTCGAAGCGCCCGACCTACATAGCAACAAATGGCTACGCGCAAAAAGTTCTGGAATGTCATTAAAAAAACTCTCTAACTTCACATTAACAGCTATGCGCTTAAAAGAATTACGAGCGCTGTCCAAATCTTCTGGCCGACATTGTTGGCTTATAAAAAGGCGCGATTTAAGATCTGTGCCAAGACGGGCAATAGCTTCAGGAATTACTTTACTAAGAATGTGGGCCCCTTGAGAGCCGCCAAGAACCAGCAGGCAGAGTTCGCCATTATTGTCCAATTCAGGGTAAGGAAGATTTCTTACAGCTGCAACCTCAGGCCGGACTGGCATGCCTGTGTACACAACTTTACTTAATGCAGACTTTGGGACTAAACGCGTGCCTTTAAATGAGGTAGCAATTCGGTTCACACGGCTTGCAAGAAATCTATTGGCACGGCCTAAAACCGCATTTTGTTCGTGTATGATGGAATTGTAGCTACCAAATGTTGCAGCTAGCATTGTAGGTACAGATGCATATCCACCAAATCCAATAACGGCCCTAGGCTTTAGTTTTTTTAAAAGTGACCAGGATTGCATAGTGCCTATGGCAAGTTCTGGCCCACTACGGAGAAGTGAAGTGAAGTTTTTTCCAGCAACACCTCCCGCACGAATCCTATGGGTTTCAAGATTACCCAATGCACAACCACGACTATCCGTGATCAGTCTAAGTTTGTAACCACGTCTGGTCAGTTCCGCAGCCAACGCTTCGGCAGGGAAGACGTGCCCACCGGTGCCGCCAGCAGCTAGAACTATTACATTTTCTGACAAAACCATTATCTAACACCCCCTGGTGCTAGTTTTTCAAGCAGTCCCGCTCCTGAGACCTTGGAAGAACGCATACGCTTTAAACCCACGCCTCCAGATCGTTCACGGGTCAGAGCCAACATCATTCCCATACCAATAGCCAAAGCTAAAGTCGAAGACCCACCATAAGAAACAAAGGGCAAGGTCATTCCTTTTGGTGGAATCATATTCAATGTGGAGGCGAGATTAATGATCACCTGCAAGCCAAACTGGACGATAAGCCCCGCTGAGGCCAACATAATGAAAAGATCGCCTTCTTGTAATGCACGTGAAAACCCCCTGAGTACAATTGAGGCAAACAGGCCAAGCATTACCAAACAGGCAATCAGGCCGAATTCTTCACCAGCGACAGCAAATATAAAATCTGCATGAGCGTCAGGCAGCACCTCTTTAACGCGACCCTCTCCAGGTCCGCGCCCAAAAAGTCCACCATTACGAAATGCTTCCAATGCGCGGGTCACCTGATAGCCCTCTCCAGTGGCGGGGTCTAAAAAACGATCAACCCGAATTTGCACATGACCAAAAGTAAAGTACGCACCAACAATTCCACCCATAAACAAAAACGCCACTGCCACCACCAGAAAAAGTGGCAAGCCAGCAAGGAAAAACTCTATTCCCCAAATGGCAGCAACGACTGACGTCATACCCACATCTGGCTGCAACAACAAGAGCACCACAATGATCATAAATAGAAAAGTTGCGAGTTTATTACCCGGTAAACTAGAATTTTCTCGACTCTCAGCGAATAGCCAGGCAGCAATAACTGCGAAAGCCGGCTTGATAAATTCTGAGGGTTGCAATGAAAAGCTGGCAATATGAAGCCAACGACTTGCTCCCTTTATTTCTTCACCAACAAAAAGTGTTGCTATCATTCCTAAAAGAGCAATTCCAGCGCAGCCAACTGCTAGTCTTCTAATACCCCTCGGGGTCATCAAAGAGACCAAAACCATAACCAAAAGTGATACCGGCAGAAAAACGAACTGACGGTGGACAAAGTGATAGGTGTCAAAGCCGTAATGCTCTGCAACCGCAGGCGAAGCAGCGAGGGTCAATAATGCCCCAATAGCGGATATAGCAAAAATTGCCATCAACATCCATCGATCAACAGTCCACCACCATCGGCCAAACAAGCTTGTATCAGTTCGTGGGAGTGTCGTCATGCGCCCACCCCCGTGCGGTTCCCTGGAAGGGCATCGACAAGATCACGAAAAGCTTCCCCACGAGATTCAAAATTATCAAATTGATCAAATGATGCGCAAGCCGGAGAAAACAATACGACAGCACCATCACCAGTTTCAGCCAAGGCACTTTCACGTGCTTCTCCGACGGCACTTTGCAGTTTACCAGAAACTGTAACCGGTATCTCACTCTCCAAATTTCGGGCAAAATTGTTAGCAGCTTCCCCAATTAAATACACATGGCGAACTCTATCAAGGTACGGCCTAGCCGCTTCTATTCCTCCATCCTTGGCGCGGCCTCCTGCAATCCAATAAACGTTGCCATAGCAGGAAAGAGCTCGAGCCGCTGACTCACCATTAGTAGCTTTGCTGTCATTGACATAAGCTACACCATCAATAACGGCGAGCAGTTCCTGACGGTGGGCAAGGCCTTTGAATGACACCATACCAGATATAATTGCTTCACGTTTAAGTCCACAAGTCCGGACAGCCGCATACGCTGCAGCGATATTCTGCGCATTATGAACACCAGGCAAATTTGGCATTTGAGTAAGATTGATTACAGCTACAGCCATTCCTTCTTCAATACAATCATACAGTATTCCCGAATGGACATAAACACCTCCTGGGACAGGCTGTTCTCCAGAGATGCCAATGATATTTTTCACTCCAACCTTTTTTAGTTCTTCATGAACATTCCTAGAGGAGGTATCATCTAGGCCAACAATAGCTGTATGGCTGTTACCTTGTTTAGCAAAAATTCTTTTTTTGGAAGAAATGTAACCATCCATGCCACCATGTCGCTCAAGGTGATCCGCGCTTAAATTAAGCAACAAAGCTACATCAAAGGCGAGGGAATGGGTTAAATCCAATTGGTAGGACGACATCTCAAGTACGTAATTACCCACTTCATCCATAGGATCTAAATCCAGTACAGGAACGCCTAAATTTCCCCCTACCTGAACCCTATGCCCGGCGTTATGTAGGAGATGTCCAATTAAAGCCGTTGTGGTTGATTTGCCGTTGGTTCCGGTAATACCTATTACCCGCGCCTTAAGGTTGCTTCGCGCAAGCAGTTCAATATCACCAATAATTTCTATTCCATTTTCTCGAGCACGCTGAACAATAATATGAGGCTCAGGGTGATTAAGGGCGACGCCAGGAGACAATACCAACGCACTGTAGGCACTCCAATCAGCCCTATACAAATCAACCAGTTCAAGGCCAGCCTCCAAGGCTTGGAGGCGAGCAATTTCACTATCATCCCAGACGGAAACAAGGGCACCACTATATTTTAATGCGAGGGCACTGGAAAAGCCTGAGCAGCCAAGTCCAAAGACACAAACTGGCAGCCTAGAAAAAGAAGAAATGTTGATCATACTAACAAAACTCCCACTACCTGAGCTTCAACGTTGAAAGACCAACTAGCGCCAGTATCAGCGCAATTATCCAGAAGCGAATTACAATAGTTGATTCCGCCCATCCTTTTTTCTCAAAATGATGATGCAAGGGGGCCATGGCAAAGATACGTTTTCCCGTCAGTTTGAATGAGGCTACCTGGACAATCACCGAAATGGTCTCCAAAACAAATAATCCACCTACGATTGCAAGAACCAGTTCATGTTTAGTGATTACGCTGACCACGCCCAACGCACCTCCTAGAGCTAGAGATCCTGTATCGCCCATAAATACTTTTGCTGGAGGCGCATTGAACCAGAGAAAACCAAGGCCACCCCCGATCAATGCTCCGCAAAACACAGCTAGCTCGCCAGCGCCTGGAACATGATGAATTTGCAAATAGGATGAAAACCCGGAGTGACCTATCAAGTACGCAATCAAAGCAAAAACTGCAGCAGCAATCATCACTGGGCCAATAGCTAGGCCATCCAACCCATCGGTCAAGTTCACCGCATTAGAGGCACCGACCATTACAACAATTGCGAGGAGTAGGAACCAATTACCAATATCAATAAGAAAATTCTTGAAGAAAGGCACGGCCAGAGTGGTTGTAAGATCTCCAGGCAGCAACTGCATGATCCATAGGGTCGCTATAAAAGCTGTCAATGCTTGTAAAATAATTTTTACACGACCTGATAGTCCATTACTGTCCCTCCTCAGAATTTTCAGATAGTCATCAATAAATCCGATAAATCCATAAGCCATGGTCACACCCATAGCCGCCCAGATATAACCATTATCTAAATTAGCCCATAGTAAGGTCGACAAACCAAACGCTAGCAGGATCATAAAGCCTCCCATGGTCGGCGTCCCCTGTTTGGAAAGAAGATGGCCTTCGGGTCCATCATCACGGATTGGCTGGCCTCCTTTTTGCCGCGCACGCAAAGTGTCTATTAATACCGGCCCAACCAGAAAACTAATAATCAAAGCTGTAAGAACAGCACCACCAGTGCGAAAAGTCAGATACTTGAAAACGTTCAAAATCGCAAATTGATCGGCCATGGGGTAAAGAAAGTGATAAAGCATTACTTTTGGCACCCCCTATCAGAAGGTTTTTGATTAAGATCCAGTAAAGCCTGAACTATGATGCCTGTATTACTTCCTGCTGATCCTTTGACAACAACTACGTCTCCGGGCTGAATTTCTTTAAGGACCATTGACCTAAGGATACTCGTATTTTTGGCGTGACCCGCACTCATTACTGGATCAAGTGCCTTTGCTAAATATGCCATTTGGTCTCCTGCCGTAAAAACAAGATCAATCGCTTCCTTTTCCAACACGCTAGCAAGCCCAGCGTGAAGCCGAGTAGAACCCTGTCCTAGTTCCAGCATATCACCAAGCACAGCAATACGGCGTCCACCGCTGCCTAGTTTGGTCGCCCCGAGAACTTCAATGGCCGCCTTCATGGAAACAGGGCTTGCGTTATAGCTTTCATCTATCAGGGTAAATTCTCCATTTACAGTTTGCAGCATATGAAATGCTCCACGGCCTTTTCCTGCTTCCATTTCGCCAAGGGCAGCGGCGGCGATTCTAATATCTCCACCAGCAGCGGCAATAGCAGCAAGCACACCCAAAGAGTTAAGCACCCAGTGGCGTCCAGAAACAGCCAGACGATAAATCAATTCTGTTCCTGCAAGATCAGCCTTCACCACAGTGCCACCATTGTCTGGCACTGCCTCGAGCAATCTAAAGTCAGCTCCACCCCAAGCTCCAAAACCAATTATCTTGGTGATACCCATAGCCTTGGCAGTTGCCGCCAACCGATGAAAATGTTTATTATCACAGTTAAGAACAGCAACCCCATCCAACTCCAAGCCAGCAAAAATTTCGGCTTTAGCATCGGCAATAGCTTCATCACTATCAAAATATTCACTATGAACAGCCTCAACTGTGGTGATCAGCACAACGTGGGGCCGCACCATTTTTGATAAGAGATTAATCTCACCTGAGTGATTCATCCCCAATTCAAAAATTCCGTAGGTCGTCTTGGATGGCATACGCGACAGGCTTAGGGGAACCCCCCAGTGATTGTTTAAACTACCCGTATTTGCAGATGTTTTGGCCTGACGGGAAAGTGCAAATTTCAAAGCATCTTTTGATCCTGTCTTTCCTACGCTGCCAGTAACTGCAATGATTGTCGCACTGGTTCTTTCACGCGCTGCCCGACCAAGGGCCTCAAGAGCGATCAATGTGTCTTCCACCTTAAGTACAGAACCTTCGTTGTCTTTATCAACAATCGCAGCAACAGCTCCTTTTGAAAGAGCATCAGAAACAAAATCATGACCATCAAAGTTAGGGCCATGCAGAGCAACGAAAAGGTCACCCTCTTCAAGAGTACGACTATCTATGGAAACACCACCCGCAATCCATTCACCAGAAGCGCGTCCTTGTGTTACATGCTCTACTTGGGCTGAAGTCCAAAGGGGCATCATGATCCAATCTCCTTGAGAACAGCACGAATTTCTTCAGCGTCATTAAATGGGTATTCAACGCCTTTTATAAGCTGACCTGTCTCATGCCCCTTTCCTGCAATGACAAGAATGTCCCCCTTTTGCAACTGAGCAATGGCCCGCCTGATAGCTTGTGCTCGATCACCAATTTCCAAAGCTGCCGGGCAGGCTGCAAGAGATTGAGCACGGATATTAGCGGCATCCTCACTTCGCGGGTTGTCATCAGTAACAATAATTTTGTCAGCCAGCTTACTGGCAATACGTCCCATATCTCGGCGCTTGCCAGCATCCCGTTCGCCACCACAGCCAAAAACTAAATTTAGATTTCTCTCAGCATACGGGCGTAATGTTTTTAAAATGGCCGCTAAGGCATCAGGTGTGTGGGCAAAATCCACATAAATGGTTGCACCATCAGGGCTGTTTCCAACATGTTGCAAACGACCTGGTACCCCTTGCAAATTCTCTAATGTCTTTACGGCTTTTGCTATATCCGCACCATCGGCAATTACAATACCAAGAGCGCACATAGCATTTTCTACTTGGAAAAAGCCTGATAACGGTAAAGTAATTTTATATGTATTTCCCATGACACTTAACAAAAGGCGCTGTCCACCCTCAAAAACCTGTATATTGTCAAGGCGAATATCTGTTCCTTTGCGGCCATAACTGACGACACGACCACGAGCCGATTCTAATAAAATTAAATAGGCTTCACTATCTGCATTTAATACAGATACCCCATCGTCTGCCAGTACTTCACTGAATAGCCGTTTCTTGGCACTCAGATATTTTTCTTTAGAGCCATGGTAATCCATGTGATCGCGGCCTAGATTAGTGAAACCGGCGATGGAAACATTAACGCCGTCGAGTCGATACTGGTCGAGGCCATGTGAAGACGCCTCCAAGGCTAGAGTTTCAATGCCACGTTTTCTCAAAAGAGCAAGACATTCATGCAGATCTACAGGATCAAGCGTTGTTAGCCCCTTGCTAGTTTGATAGCCGGGCGCGTCGATTCCTAGGGTGCCTAAACTGGCCGCTTGACTGCCAAGGCTTTCCCAAATTTGACGGACGAATGATACAACTGAAGTTTTACCGTTTGTGCCGGTAACAGCGGCTATTCTTGGGGGCTGCTGGTTAAAAAATCGTGCAGCCATTTGGGCGTAGCTTTTCCGGGTATTTTCAGAAGTAAAAACCACTATATCTCCGTAACCCGAGGTTCCTATCGGGGCCAGAGCAGCGCTGGCTCCGCGTTTAAAAGCGTCATCAATATAATCACGGCCATCTCTACAAGAACCAGGAATGGCAACAAAAAGGAAGCCAGGATTAACTTTGCGTGAATCGCACGTTAGTCCAGTTATCTCCAAATCTTTGATGACCACACCATTACTCAATTTGTTCAGGTCTCCATCCAATAAATCAATAAGGCGCAATTTATCGACCCTCACCGCTTAAAGGTTTTAAACCTAGCGATGCTAAGCGAGGTTTAATTGCTTTCAATTCAATATTTGGGGCTTCTTTTGAGCGTGGCAAAATTCCCAACAAGGAAGCCATTCGCGAAACCAAGCGACTAACAATGGGGGCCGCAACCCAGCCACCAGTTGCATAATTGAATGTTCGCTCAGTTCCCTTTGGCTCATCAAGCATGGTCAGAATAACATAGCGAGGTTTGTCTATTGGGAATGCACCTACAAAAGAAGACATTAAAGATTTTTTTACATAGCCACCATTTACTTGTTTTTCAGCTGTGCCAGTTTTTCCACCTACTAGGTATCCCTGTGCGGCAGCTTTCTTGCCAGTGCCATTTGTTACAGCCAGACGCATAAGTTCGCGCATTTGCTGAGATGTTTTCTCAGAGAGCACTCTTGTTCCAATAGGCGGCTTTGATGAGGGATGTTTGAGCAAGCTCAATGGTATTCGCTTGCCACCATTGACCAAGGCTCCTACTGCACCGGCCAACTGCAGAGGGCTTACAGATATACCGTGGCCATACGATATGGTCATGGTTGATATATCACCCCAGCGGTCGGGATATTGGGGCTTGCCAACCTCAGGCAACTCAACTCTTGAGGGCTGCAACAAGCCTAATTGATCGAGATAGAATTTCTGTGCTTTCGCTCCCACATCCATCGACATCTTTGCAGCGCCTATGTTTGATGAGTAAATGAGAATTTCCGGCACAGATAGCCATCGGTTTTTGCCGTGGTAGTCTTTAATAGTGAAACGCGCAATTTTGATTGGTTTAGATGCATCATAGCCATCTTCCATACCAACTGTACCACTGTCCAAAGCCATGGCCGCTGTGAACAGCTTAAAGGCAGATCCCATTTCATAAACACCCTTAGTCACCCGGTTAAAGCCAACCGTACCAAGCAAGCTATCAGGGGTATTTGGGTCAAAGTCCGGCAATGAAACCATGGAGACAATCTCACCAGTGTTTGCATCAAGAACCACACCTGCGGCGCCAAGGGCCTGAAACTCCTCCATGGCTGAACTCAATTCTTGCCTAAGCATGCTCTGAACACGGACGTCGATGGACAACTGCAAAGGTTCCCCACCCTTGATTAAGCTCGAAGCGAAATACTTCTCTATTCCTGCAATGCCCTTACCATCAATATCTGTCAGACCCAGAATGTGCGCTGCTTCACGACCATGGGGATAAACCCGCTGCTCACCCCGTCGAAATAAAACTCCAGGAAGACCGAGCGCGTTAACGGCATACTGTTGCTTCGGGGTTAGGTTACGATTAATCCAGACAAAACGTGATTTCGACTCCAGCTTTAAGAGTAATTCATTGGAGTTGATTTCAGGGAATATCCCTGCCAATTTGACTGCTGCTTCCTTGGGATTCATAATATCTTTTGGATCTGCGTAAAGTGAGGCTGTCGGCAATGATGTCGCCAGAACGACACCATTGCGATCAATAATATCTGGACGTCCAACCGCGATACTAGCTAGTGGAATTCGGTGGGCAAAACGTTCTTGTCCACTAACACCAAAAGCGCTCAGCTCAACAAGACGAACGCCAATGGCAACAAACGCAATTATAAACATGACGCCCGTCACCAGCAAACGATTACGCCCAGTTTCTAGAGCTTGTTTCAGATTCCCCTCTAGGCTGATAGTCTCATTCACGGGCATTCCTCGAGGGGGGGGAACCTCGGAAGATGTTTCAAAATTATAATTTTGACTCATGGTTTTGCCTGCCCATCACTGTAAGTAGGTGGGGCGACAACAGATGAATTAACTTTTGTTCTAAAGCGGGGAGCTAATGTAAGGCGTTCCATGCCCTTGAAATTTGTCATCTGAGCTGGATCAATTGGTTGCATACCAAGATGCCACCGAGCCAGTTTTCCTAACCTTTCTGGATTATTCAGGTGGCTCCATTCTGCATTTAAAACATGAATTGACTGCCGTTCCATAGTGATTGACCTATTCAAACTCCTCAGATCATCTTCCAAATCTTGAACCTGATATTTGACTGAAAATAGAGCGATACTGATGGCGCCCGCGATAAGCAGGAATAATAATGTTGTATGGCGCATGTTTTTCCTCCCTCTTTTTTAAGCGGCTATTTCAGAAAAATCTCCAGGCCAAGATGGGGAACCATTTCGTTCCGCTGCCCTGAGCCTGGCCGATCGTGCGCGTGGATTAATTTCAATCTCTTCTTTGCAGGGTTTGATGATGCCACGCTTCAGCAAACTAAAGCTCGGGGGCAGTTCGCTAAAGGCTGCTTCTGGCAAATGTCTCGACTGACGCGGCCCATGACCTGAACGGCTATGTAAAAATTTCTTAACCTTACGATCTTCTCCGGAATGGAATGAAACCACAGCAAGGCGTCCGCATGGGCTAAGAAGTTTTTCCGCCGCCGTAAGGCCCCGGGAAAGCTCACCCAGTTCGTCATTAACATAAATACGCAAGGCCTGAAAAGTTCTGGTAGCAGGATCTACTCCATCCTTAGATTTTTTAACAATGCGACGGATCAGGCCAGCCAACTGGCTAGTTGTGGTGAATGGCTCACGAACTCTATCCTTCACAATAGCTGCGGCAATACGTCTCGATGCGCGTTCATCTCCATATGCATAAATAATATGGGTAAGGTCATCCTCATTCATTGTGTTGACCACATCAGCAGCAGTGGCGTCCGCATGCATGCCCATTCGCATATCTAAAGGACCGTTGGTGCGAAAGGAAAAACCACGCTCGGCATCATCTATTTGCATTGACGAAACACCAATATCCAACGCGACACCGTCGACCTTGTCTATACCTCTTTTAGCTAACAAATTGACCATATCGCCATAACAACCACCCAAAATACAAAGACGACCCGGAAACCTCTTTGCCAGCTCTTTGCCAGTTTTGAGTGCCATTGGGTCACGGTCGATACCAAAGACATGACAATCAGCAGCTTCCAGGATGGCTGTTGAGTAGCCACCAGCTCCAAAAGTACCATCCACATAAATTGCGCCATCGCGGGGACCAAGGGCTTCAAGCACCTCGCGGAGTAAAACAGGAGTGTGGGTAAAAGTTTTGGTAGGAACAGCCATAATCAGGTTTTACCCTCAGGACCACGCCGAGCTGGAAGGGTGACAGCCCGGGCGCGGGCTTGACTCAAACCATGATGGCGGTGTTCTTCATGTGACTTGGGATCCCATATCTGAAAATAATCCGCACGTCCAACGAAGCGAGCCTCTTCTGAAATATTACCCATTTCAAGCAGTTCAGTAGGAATCACAACACGCCCTTCAGGGTCGAAAGGAAGGGCGTGAGCATTATCTAAAATAGCGATCAATAGATCATCCTGTTCGGGGGAAAATTTTTCAAGACTATCATCAAGGCGTTGGGTTAACGCCCGAAAATAGCTTTCACCACAGGCTTCAATGTTATTAAAACGGATGGAAGGATAGACATACACACCACAAAAGTTCTCGTGTACGAAAATATCACGAAAAGGTTTAGGAACGGAAATTCGCCCTTTTTTGTCAATTTTATTAACGTATCTGCCTATCAAGAGCGTCATCTTCGACCCCCGCTAACGTTTTACTTTCCTACTCGACATATTCCCTGAGATTTTAACCTGCCCAGTTTGTCAAAAGGTTCAAATATCCGAACACACAAAAACCAAGATTTTCCCATAGCTCTTGACGGGATCTCATGGGATACCATGGGAATATGTGGGAAGCAATGGCAGATTATGGGTTTTATAGGCTTAACAAAGTGTTTACGTGGGAAGAAACATATAAAAAAAATGCTTCTAGAATTTATCTCTTGAACAAGCGGGCTTTTTTTTGACTATGAATTACAGTTGCTTGCCAAATAGCAAAGCCATGAGATGTCTTAAATTGCTCAGGAGGGAATTAAAAACGCTCTCTAGTAGAATAAATAGACAAGTACAAGTTTGTTAGGCTTTTTTGCGACACCAGAACTGATACATGCCACCGAAGGTATCTGGGTTGGCCAGTTCGAAGTGGTGCCATGAGCTTAGGGATGCTAGTGACTCGTATTTTGGAGAATTTGTCCTAAATTTCCTTAAAATCGTCTGATCGGCTATTTCAAACCCCAAAAATTCAAGACCAAGATCACGCAAGTTATCTTCTATCTGTGGTATAGTAAATTGGTGTTCTTTTACGTGAAATAGAAGGTCACGACATCCACTCATGGAATAGAAGTCGCTTGACTTTAGGATTCCGGAAAAATCTAAACTTGCACTTTTTGGCATGCTGGCAAGTTCACGGCGGCAATCACGTATGCCGTCGCCAGTTGTAGGATAGTTCTTCTCGCTGATTATGGCCCGGGCCAAGGTTACTGAACGACGAGCAATCTGGCTATAAAGTGCAACTTTCAATAAGCCGCCTGGGCGCAAGAGGTTAAGTAGAACCCGCCAACCCGCTATAGGATCGTGGAGATGGTGAAGCACCCCAGTGCATTCAATAACATCAAATTGGCGTTCCATAGTTTCCAGCTCAAGAATATCACCTTGGGCATAATCAATATTTTTGACCCCTAATTCATAAGTTTTTCTTGCTGCATAGGCCAAGCTAGTCAGACTTAAATCAACAGCTGTGACTTTTGAATTAGCGAATCTGAGAGCGGCAGTGATCGATTGTTGGCCGGTACCACAACCGGCAATAAGAATTTCAGGATTTTTCTGAAAATCACCTTTGTCTGGAATCACAGGCAACTGAATATCCCGCATCACTTGGTCAATGGGCTGTCCTTTTTGAGGGCTTCCCAACTTTATCCAACGCGGATAAGGGTTGGATTCGTACTGTTCACGAACAGCTATAGATACGCCATCAGTGATGTTGCTGAGCGAGAGCATCTTTGCTGCCAAAACTTGCTCTTCTCTTGGCTGTGTTACTTGACGGTTGAGCAGAATATTGATTTCTTCTGACCATTCGCACTTCAACAAGCTATCTACCCAAGGGTATGTGTGCAGAGCTCGATAAGCTCCCAGAGCAGCAACCCAGAGTGCGGGCACAGGGTTTCCATCCTCAAGCACTTTTGCGATCTTTGTTTCAAGCTCTCCAACGGCATATTTTTCTTCATCGGTACAAATAAAAACGTATTCGTTAGTAAAGCAATTAAGAGCCAGTGCTGCACTAAAGGGTAAGCTATTTACGTCGCAATCTGGCAATTGCAGGATCATCGCCTTACGCAGGTTCGTGAAAATTCTCTCAGTATTAAAATCATCAAAAGTGCACAAGCCCATTAATTTGATCAGCAAAGGTATTTTTGACAGGCTTCCCGCTAATTCCTTGTAGATTAGTGATTTCACTTCGGGGTCCTCAAGAGTCAACGCCATTACCCTAAGAAATTCAGGCAAATGTTTCAGCACCCTTAGTATTGAGGAGGCAAGTCCCCTTGGCGATACCATTACATGGTCAAGAAGTTTGTTCAAATCATCGAGCAGATCTTCATCTAATGTATCAAAAGTGTAGGAGACAAGACTATCTGCCCAAGCTGTCCACAAGAGGCCATCCTCAGGGCTACTTTTAGCTGCACGTCGCAAGCAATTAAATGCATCAGTTGCTTGCCCATTGCTCAAATGCAAGAGACCCATGTTGTAGTAGATTTTTTCAAAAGTAGGATCAATACTCAGGGCTTTATTGTAGCAGTCGAGAGCATCTTTAAAGCGGTTTTGCTTTTTATAAACATTACCCAGATTGCCATGAGCTGTAACGTAATTTGGGTTAATGTGTAAGGCCTCGCTATAACTAGCCAAGGCCTCATCCAGGCGGCCCTGCGCGCTATAGGCATTACCTAGGTTGTAATGAGCCTCCGAGAAATTTGGGGATAAAGAAAGTGCCCTAGTAAAACTTTCAATTGCCTCGTCCAGAAGATTTTTTCCTTCATGGTACATCAGGCCGAGATTATTGTGGACCTCTGGTAAATTAGGATTCAACTTTAACGACTTGAGTAAGTGTGGGCCAGACTCATCGTAGCGACCCATCTGGTTCAAGACATTACCAATATTTATATGAGCGCTTACGTATTGAGGGTCCAGAACGAGTGCCTTACGAAAGCTGCCAATGGCTTCCTCCCAACATTCCATATCTTTGAGGACGTTGCCAAGATTACTATGGAAAGCGGGTCTGCTAGGAACATACTTTATGGCTTTCTTAATCAGGCTCACGCCCTCTTCAAGCTCACCGCTTTGATGCAGTGCGACACCAAGCAAATGATTGGCATCGGCATAGCTGGGCATCAAGTTAAGAATTTGCCGGTAGGATATTATCGCCTGATCGAGCAGACCAACCTGATGGTCTCTCATTGCCTGTGATAGCAGAGCCTGAAGTTTCTCAGGGACGTTTTGCAAGACTTCCTTTGAACTTTTATTTTTTTGCTTGGCCTTATTAGCTCTTTTTTCCCAGTTTCGAGCCATGCACAATGTTCCTTCATAAATTTCTTTTTATACTACTTTAATTCACTATTGGAAAATCGAGAAAATTTCTGAAGAAGAAGATGCCAGACGGTCTATAAGCCGGGTTCTGTCCCCGCAAGCTAACTTGCGATAGATGGTTATTCATCTGGGACGCCCGTTACCGAACGCCTCATGCGACACACCCGGACGGCAGCGCGAAAACCCGCTTGTGGCCCAAAGCCACTGGCCGTCCCTACTTGGTCTTGCTCCCAGTGGGGTTTACCATGCCATTCCCGTTACCGGAAACGCGGTGCGCTCTTACCGCACCCTTTCACCCTTACCTGCCTTTATGGGTAGGCGGTTTTCTTTCTGTGGCACTTTCCCTGGGGTTGCCCCCGCCGGCCATTAACCGGCACCGTGTTTCCATGGAGCCCGGACTTTCCTCGATTCATTTTCTGAACCGCAACCATCCAACCATCTGGCCCCACATTTATCCCATGACAATAAACAAGCGGTCAAGTCCCCCGTCTGCGGCTAAGTTAATGTGTGATGAATTTAACACGAATGCAAAACCTAAATGATTTATCCGTGTACTAATTACCTATTAATCAATTTGCAAGTTAAAGCTTAGCACAATTCATAGCCGAGCAAGCCCGATAGAACGACCAGTCTTTTCATTAATTGCAAGCCAGAGCGCAAAGTTATGGATGTTTAATTGATAGCTGCAGATGCTTGCTCTAAAAACACCTGCATTCTATCAAAGATTCAGGCCTATTTTGGCGTTTAAAACATCAGGATGTTTTCAAAAAAATTTCTTTATCTTTAGTAAAAAGTTACTTCTGAAGACCACTTAATAATTGCACTGTCTCACTATCAAGCTTGCCATTGATTTCAATCGGCCGAAAACGGCGTTGAAAAGCTTCCAGGGTTTTACCCAAGTCATCAATCTCATAACCAAAGTCTCGCAGTAAAATTCCTGCTTGTTGATCATTCATACTTTTAGCCATCCCATTTTTAGGCCAAATGCCAATACCGCATTTATACAACCGGAACCAATCGAACAATTCACCCGGATCCGTTTTGCGGCGGGGGGCTACATCTGAATGACCAACTACATTGCGCTTTGGGATAGGATGGCGCTTAAGAATATCTAAAACCAGTGTTTCCAGAGAAGCCATCTGTTTTTCAGGAAATGGCTTTAGTCCAAATTCATGTCCGGAGTTAACTATCTCGACCCCAATAGAACGTGAATTGATATCTGTATAACCCCGCCAAAAGGCAACACCCGCATGCCATGCTCTGCGCTCTTCTCCTACCAGTTGTATTATGCGGCCATCTTTATGCACCAAATAATGGGCGCTTACTTTTGCTTGAGGATCACATAGCCTTTTTATGGCATCGTTGGCACTTTCCATTCCAGTATAATGGAGCACTAGCATATCTATGACAGTCCCCGGCGGCCTCTCGTCATGGTTTGTAGATGCACAATATTCCACTTATTTTAATCCACGTTTCTTCTTAATAGTGCCATAAGCAGAGTTGATAGCCACCATTTTCTCATTGGCTAGATCGATGAATTCCTGAGGCAGGCCCTGCGCCATCAATTTGTCAGGGTGATTTTCAACTATTAACTTACGATAGGCCTTTTTTACCTCACTATCTGTGGCATCGGACTGAACACCAAGGATTTCATAAGAATTGGTTTTTCCCTTGGTGTTATAACTGGCGCGTAGACGTTCAAAGTCTCGTTCGGAGAAACCAAAAATTACTGATACTCTGGCTAGAAAATCCAGTTCCGCTGGGTGCACAACACCATCAGCACGGGCTATATGAAATAGCCCACCCAGTAGTTCTTCCAGAACTACTGGTTCACGAGCAAACATTTGGGCAACCTGCTCCGCATAAGGCTCAAAGCCTTGCGAATCATCTCGTGCCGCGTCAAACAACTTGCCCACGCTGCTCATTTCTTCAGGGGGTATGTGAAAAACACGCTTAAAAGCCTCGACCTCTTCACGGGTAACAACACCATCAGCCTTAGCCATCTTAGCGCTTAGAACAATCACTGCCATAGTAAAAGCCACTTGACGTGTTTGCTGGTCTGCATCACTAGAACCAACAAAATTCGGCTCACCCTCACGAGCTTTGTCCATTTTATGGCCCGCATAGATACCAATCAGTGCACCCAGCGGCCCCACAAGTGCAAATCCGGCAACACCACCAATAACCTTGCCCCAGACACTCATTAATTTTCCTAATCTTAGTTTCAAATAGCCTTGTACAAAATAAGCTGCAACAGACTGTTTAAACAAGTCTGTATAAGATTTTTGGCTACAACTGCCACTCCATGAGCAAAGTCTTACATCTTATCTTTTAGCTCCTAATCACATATTACAGCTTAGAAACAGCATTCTTTCGTGTCTAACCCTAAAGCCAGTGATAAAAATTTTTGTGAGCTTGCTATAAAGCCCAAAGGGGCCCGCTACCGATGTGTCTTTTTACACTATCTTCTGTAATTGGCCCTTAACGTATGATGGTGACATGTCGGATTAGCTAACCAATACTCTAAAATAGATGAAAGTTTACAACTAATTTATTTCTAATGTTAACTTATGGCTAATAGATGATTTATCAATTTTATACGATTGATGTTCGCTTCTAAAAGTAAGGCAGATACTACTATATTATAAGTGTATCAAAATTATATTTTGCGGTAACATACAATTACTAAATCAACACCAAACCTACGTTTATTGTAGTATGGGTGTAAAAAGATTGAAAACTGAAAACGTATTAGAAACATTGACTTCTGAGAAAAAATGGCAGTTTTGGATTGACTGAGTAAGCAATAAAATACCATATAAATCATATACTTACATAAAATGATATTATTGGTGTATCAAAGGTGTATCATATGTTATTATGATTACTGATGAGATACACAGAAGAAAAGATTGAAACTTTACAGAGTGACGAGAATGGCAACATTCTTTTGGAACTTTGTTTGCGAACTTTCCAAAATGAAAGACGCATTTATTATCATAAATCTCGTATCATCAAACCAGAACTGGCAAACAAACAACGCAGAGTTGTTGGTTCTTTACGAACTGATGATTACGACAAAGCAAAACCCCTCGCATACAAAAAACACGCAGAAATAGAGTTACGACAAAAACAGGGTCAAAATGTGAAACCTGTAAGTGTTGCATCAGCGATGGATAGGTTCCTCAAAAACTATGAGGAAAATATGCATAAAAAGATGAATGGATATTCTAAAAACATCCTACGCAACTATCGTAAGAGCATAGACATTTACTGGCGAGAGTATGTTGGTTCCAAAGATTTAGAAAATATCACCGATAGAGATATGGAGGGATATGAGGAGTTTAGACGAGATTTTGCAAAGAGCACCAAACGCAAAAAAAACAAATATAGACAACACTACAAAGACAGCGTTGCAAACTCTACTCTCAAAAATGAAATAAACTATTTTCGTCAGTTCCTTCGTTGGTGTTCGGCAAGAGATTATTACAAAGGTGGAGCACACGAATGGAGACACAAAGCATCTGGTAAAATCAAAAATCGCAGAGAAGCATTTTCAATAGACCAATACCGAACTTTGGTGCGGTATATGAGAACGAATAAATATCTTAGTGTAGGAAAACACAAAGATAATGGCGCACCAGACAAAAGGATTGTGCGTCATAGACATATGTTGAGGTGTTATATTTTGTTTCTCTGCAACACAGGATTACGAGTTGGTGAAGCAAGAAGTATTCGTTGGGGTGATGTTTCTTTTACGAAGAATAAGTTAGGTGAAAAGGTCTGCGTGATTGAGATAGACCAAACCCTATCCAAAGTTGATAAAGGTTCCACTCGTTCTGCAAAGGTGATTGGAAGATATACTGCGTGGAGAGCGTTGGAGAGGTTTAGAGATTATCTAATCTCAATAGATGAGGAACCAACTGGTGATAGATTTATTTTCTGCAACTCCAACGGAAAGTTAATCCAAGATTTCCGTGAGGGTTTCTCTTCCGTCATCAAAGAGGCAGGAGTGGAGACAGATAAGTTTGGAGTGAAGTTTGTTCCTTATTCTTGTCGGCATACTTACATCACTTTCCGTCTAAAATATGGGAAGAACTTATCTATCCATAGTTTAGCAAGGAACGCACGAACCAGCGTGCAAATGATACAAACTTTCTATGATGATACAGAAACATTAGATTTTGTAGATGAACTAACAATATAGACAAATCTAGTATTATCTTCCCCAACTGACCCTATCGCACCACCTGGCAAAGTAATGCGTCTGTGCGACCCTCTGTGGTCGTTAGGCAGGGTGTTAATTGGTGGAAGTAGGAGAAGAAGGAACCTCATAGGTTAGTGTGAGGTTCTATTCGGGTCAGGCAGATAAACACTTGGATAATGTGTGTAAGGGTCAGTTCCCATAAAAAATATCGGGGTGTATTTTTTTTCCAGTTAAGGAAGCAAGGGTCGTTGAGGTTTAGCACCCCCCATCTATTATTTTTTACTCCAAGTTAGATGAGTAATTATAGATT
>CALKND010000015.1 GCA_938092065.1 uncultured Rhodospirillales bacterium | reverse complement strand
GCGCCCGGGTTCGGTGGCGACGCGCCCGGGTTCGGTGGCGACGCGCCCGGGTTCGGTGGCGATGCGCCCGGGTTTGGTGGCGATGCTAGTCCATTTGGCGGCAGTGCTAGTCCATTTGGCGGCGGTAGTATGTTTGGCGGTGGTCCTGATATATTTAGTGGTGGCGGTGATGTATTTGGCGGTGGCGGCGGTGATATGTATGGCGGTGGTGGCGGTGACATGTATGGCGGTGCTGGCGGTGACATGTATGGCAGTGCTGGCGGTGACATGTATGGCGGCGGAGGTGATATGTATGGCGGTGCTGGCGGTGACATGTTTGGCGGTGGTGCTGATATGTTTGCTGCCTTTGACCCTCTTGCGGGACAACGATTTGCCGAAACTGTCACTTATTATTATGATTCTTACTACGATGATTATTCAGAAGCAGCAGCGGGAAGCAGCTTGGATTACGAGACCCTGTCCTTAACAGCTGGCTCAGGGGGCACAACTTACGACTGGACAACAGACCTTAGCAATAATGGTACAACAATCAGTGCCTCTGGGATGGGAACTTCTCAATATCTGAGCGGAACAATTGCTGATACTCGCCTTACTGGTGCAGCTGACACTATTGGCGTTTTTGAGTTTACTGGTGATAGTTTAGGCGCCAATGATATTCTTGTGGGCGAAACTGCAGCATCAACAATTGAAGGTTGGGCAGCAACAGCCCTTTCAACTGTCGAACATTATAACGGCGACAGTTTGGCCTTTATCATGTACGATAATGGGGATGTTACAAGTACAGCAGCACTATTTTTATTTACAGGTGACTCAACCACTACGGGCATCACATCTTCAGAGCTTGATTTAATTGCTGTCGCCGATGTTACCCAGGACAGCATAACCTACGACAATATCGTTTAAACTTCGTCACTCAGAGGTTGCTCGAATATAATGTCATTATCAGACTCTCTTTTCGGGGTAGTCGTACGGGCATATTTAAATTTTTTTATCAAAAACATATGGCAGTCGAAGTTAACATTTACTGGCTACTTACAGACGCGAAATAGAGCAACTTATTTTTGCATTCTCTTAAACGATGATCAAAAGTCTTGTGGCCGAATTTAGCATTTAGAGGAAAATCGAACGTCACCGTAGAAAGCCGTGGCCACACTTCCAGAATTATCAGTATCAGTCATTATAGCAATTGCATCGGCTTGCTTGACGTCACCTCCAATAAAGTGTTTGTAATCATTGCGTACGTTCCTGCTTTGCCGGGTCCACTGCCCGACTTTGCTCGGGCCACTCTGGACGGCAATATTAATAGAACTCTTTGTATAAGCATTTGGCCACGCTGAGCCTATTGGGCGCCCATTAGACCAAACATAATTCAAGGCATGCGTTTTCCAAAATGATAGACCTCCAGAAAAAACCACGTATAAACGTGCAGGATAATCATCGCCGCTCTTGGTTGTCTCATCCAAGTTGTCGAGTACATTGTCCACCTTCCATGACCATATGACGCAGGGTGTTTCTACCAGATCAATTTTTATTTCCCTATACATGCCAGAAGCACTGTTATTGCTGTCAGCCTTAAGGACCATTCCCAAGTCATCTTGCACAAGTTCGTAACGGGTTGTATTTTTAAAAGACTTTTCTTGCCAGCCTATCAAGCTACCCACCCCAAAGTCCCCGACTACCATGTCTTCCTTGGCAGCACCCGAAAAAGACGTCCCCATATCTGTGACTAAAAAAATCCAGAGCAACAAGATTAATCCTAGCTTCGATTTAACATTTTTAATAATTTGCCACCTTTTAGCCTGCCTAAATTTTAGATGCTTTTGGTTGTGTAGCATAATTGACTTTTATAAATTTACATTGCCCATCTTCATATGAGATGAACATAAAAATGTCATAATTATTTTAAAATAGTAGCTTTTAGACCTAGTCGTTTTCATTGAAGAATTTTTCTAGTAGTTTCACGCTTAATACAAATCACATCTGTCAAAAGAGAGTTAATTTATGACAAACGATGTTGCCATCCAGTGGTTTCGACAAGACTTGCGTTTATCGGACAATCCCGCACTCATTGCAGCTTCAAGACATAACAATGTTCTGCCCATTTATATCCTAGATGATGATCGTGCTGGTGACCATGTAATGGGTGCAGCAAGTCGTTGGTGGCTTTATCATTCATTAAAGTCACTAAACGCGTCAATTGGCGGCAAGTTATCAGTTTATCAAGGAAACTCCATTGATGTTTTAACTAAGGTAATAGGAAATCACGACGTTAATGCTATTTATTGGAATCGATGCTACGAGCCTTGGCGCATAGACTGTGATTCAAAATTAAAATCATATTTAAAAAATATGGGTATAAAAGCTGAAAGCACCAACGGCTCACTACTCTGGGAACCATGGTCGATTAGAAAGGATAATGGTAACCCATACAAAGTATTCACCCCCTTTTATAGAAAAGGATGTATGCAAGCACAAGCACC
Source organism: uncultured Rhodospirillales bacterium (assembly GCA_938092065.1). GTDB lineage: Bacteria > Pseudomonadota > Alphaproteobacteria > Rhodospirillales > JABHCV01 > JACNJU01. The sequence continues at coordinate 50,659 of CALKND010000015.1, read as the reverse complement.
CCGTGAACCATTACCCCCGCCCACAAATAAAAAATATTTACAGGATAAAAAAAATGCTCTTGATATTAACCAACTGGGGCTGTTGCCAAAAAAACCGTGGGGCACAAAGCTTTCATCTCACTGGGATATTGGAGAATCTGGGGCGCATACTCGTTTTCAGAAATTCATTAATGAGGGTCTTGATCATTACAAGGATGGACGAAATTTACCAACGAAACCCTACGTTTCTAGAATTTCTCCCTACTTACATCATGGAGAAATATCACCAAATCAATTGTGGTACAAAGTGCGAAACCTAGCAGATAATAAACATGTTGATCATTTTTGTAGCGAGTTAGGCTGGCGTGAATTCTCTTACAGTCAACTATTCTTTAATCCTGAATTACCCACTAAAAACCTTCAGTCAAAATTTGATACCTTTCCATGGGTAGATGATTCAACACTCCTTGTATCATGGCAAAAAGGCAAGACTGGAATACCTATGGTCGATGCAGGAATGCGGGAGCTTTGGCAAACTGGTTACATGCACAACCGGGTGCGGATGATTGTTGGTTCTTTTTTGGTGAAGAACTTACGTCTCCACTGGCATCATGGTGAACGATGGTTCTGGAACACCCTAGTTGATGCCGATCTTGCAAACAATAGTTCAAGTTGGCAGTGGGTGGCTGGCTGTGGGGCTGATGCAGCACCCTACTTTAGAATTTTCAACCCTGTCATACAGGGACAAAAATTTGACGCTGATGGTACCTACGTGCGGCATTTTATTCCTGAAATAGCATCGCTACCAAATAAATATCTATTCAACCCATGGGAGGCACCTGAAGATATTTTAAAAGAAACAGGCATACAACTGGGTAGCACCTATCCAAAGCCTATTATCGATTTAAAAATATCTCGTGATGCAGCTCTGGAAGCATTTAAGTTGCTGAAAGAAGAATCATTATGAGCACATTACGCATTATATTGGGAGATCAACTCTCGCTAGAAATTTCTAGCCTTGATGGGGTTGAAGTATCTAAAGATACAGTTTTGATGTGTGAAATATGGAATGAGGCTACTTACGTTAAACACCACAAAAAGAAAATAGCTTTCTTGTTTTCCGCCATGCGTCACTTTGCGGAAGAACTCAAAGCAAGTGGATACAATGTCGAATATGTAAAACTTAACGACAAAGACAATACAGGTTTTTTTAAAACTGAAGTTGAACGTACTGTAAAAAAACACAAATTTGATCATATTGTTGTAACGCACCCAGGAGAATACAGGGTGCTTAAAGATATGCAAAGCTGGGAGCAGGATCTTGGGATACCAGTCAAGATTAAATCTGATGACCGCTTTCTGTGCACTACGGACGAATTTGCCAAATGGGCTAAAGGTAGAAAACAACTTAGATTGGAAAACTTCTATCGTGAGATGCGAAAAAAATATTCTATCTTAATGAATGGTTCAGACCCAGTTGGCGGTCAATGGAATTATGATTCTGAAAATCGGCAACCACCAAAATCTGGTCTGAAAATTCCAAAACCTTATTCGAGCGATGCAGACGGTATCTCACAAGAGGTAATAAACATGGTTGCAGAACACTTCAGTGACCATTTTGGGGACCTCGAACCATTCTACTTTGCTGTAACTCGAGACCAAGCACTACAATCTTTGCATTTGTTTATTGAGCACCGTCTCAAAGATTTTGGGAGCTTTCAAGATGCCATGATTGAAGGGGAGCCGTGGATGTATCATTCACATATTGGCTTTTATTTAAACTGCGGATTGCTCTTGCCAATGGAGTGCGTGAAGGCTGCCGAAGAAGCATTCAATCGAGACAAAGCCCCGCTTAATTCTGTGGAAGGCTTTATTCGCCAAATTATTGGTTGGCGCGAGTATGTTCGAGGCATCTACTGGTTGAAGATGCCTGATTATGCGAATGAAAATTTTTTTGGTGCCAAGCGCAATCTTCCAGACTTTTATTGGACAGCAGAAACAAAGATGAACTGCGTTCGCCAATGCGTTTCAGAAACAAAGAAGAATGCTTATGCACACCATATTCAGCGTCTGATGGTCTTGGGAAATTTTGCACTCATCTCAGGCATTGATCCAGTTCAAGTTAATGAGTGGTTCTTGATCGTCTATGCTGATGCCCATGAGTGGGTGGAGCTACCAAATGTGTCTGGAATGATACTTTTTGCAGATGGCGGTTACTTAGCTAGTAAGCCTTATGCTGCTGGTGCTAACTACATCAATAAAATGTCAAATTACTGTAAAAATTGTAGCTATAAAGTGACAAAAAAAAATGGGCTCGATGCTTGCCCATTTAACTTCCTCTATTGGGACTTTCTGGTTCGTAATCGTGACCAGCTCCAATCCAATCACCGGGTTAGTATGATGTATAAAACCTATGACCGCATGGATGAGGGTAAAAAAGCTGCTATACGCCATGACAGCCAACAGTTTTTGGATGCTTTGCAATAATGAACCAACCTGACTTACCAACTAAAATATGCTTGATATGCGGACGTCCATTCAATTGGCGAAAGAAATGGAGAAAAGTTTGGGCTGATGTAAGGTATTGTTCCAAAAAATGTCGTAACACTCGGACAAAGAAAACTGTCTAACTTCAGTTGTAGATATAGAGAAAGCTGCTTGTTTAGTCGTTGAGCGTATAATGGAACAAAACTAAAGTTTATGTAGCCTATTTAGAATTTAATTTAGTGCTATTTTGAGCAACGAGGACAATTTGACTATGGCAACGAAACTCACTGAAAGTGAAACAAGTGAAATCATTGAAATGGCACTCTCAGATCATGTGAGCTTTCAGGACATTAAAAAACAATATGGCTTGCGAGAAAAAGATGTCAAAACGCTTATGCGGACAAGCCTTAAGGTTGGTTCATATAAGGCTTGGAGAAGAAGAGTAAGGGAATTTTCTACTCGTCGCGAGCATTATAAGTAATAATTTTACCTCTAAGTCTCTGCAAACAATACTGATTAAAAGTATAGACTGCCGCCTACCCCGCACATTTTGTTCAATATCAGTTGGCCCCTTGGAACGTATTTATCTTGTTCCAAAGGCGCAACATTTGTTGATACGGCAAGGTCACTTGGGGTGATTATTGCCTAATAAACGATGTCGCTTTTTGCTGTTGGCCCAAGTTGCCTTTCGATATTGTAATGCTTGACCAATTATACTGGAATATCCTAAGTCGATAAGCCTTTTAGTTTTAAATGGAGTAAACTTGATGCCTGAGGCTAAATCTGGCCCCGCCCCCAATTCGCGACCACAAAAACAGTCGGCTATAACTGTATTCCTTACCTTTTTACAATTGGGGCTAACATCTTTTGGAGGTCCCGTTGCACATTTAGGCTATTTTAGAGAAGCTTTTGTGGAACGCCATCGTTGGATTGACGAACGTTCTTATGCTGATTTAGTGGCCTTGTGTCAGTTTTTACCGGGACCGGCGTCAAGCCAAGTCGGAATTGGAATTGGATTGTCTAAAGCTGGGTTACCTGGAGCTTTTGCCGCTTGGCTTGGCTTCACCTTGCCGTCAGCGCTTGCACTTATAATCTTTGGATACGGTATTCTTGAATTTCAAGAAACGATCCCAACTGGAGTTTTGCATGGCCTCAAAGTTGTCGCCGTTGCTGTAGTAGCACAGGCTGTCTGGGGTATGGCACGAACCCTTTGTCCAGATACACCACGTGTTACACTTGCAGTTATAGCAGCAGTGGCGGTAATCTCCTCGCCAACCCCGCTCATGCAGGTTGCTGTAATTGCAATAGGTGGCATAGCCGGACTCATTTTTCTGCAAAGCAGCAGCCACAATGACAATAGTTCTCTTGGAATTGAAACAAGCCGCAGCGTTGCCATATTGGCCATTGCGTTGTTTTTTGCGTTATTGGTTGGCCTTCCCTTAATTGCTGCCACAATACCCTCACAAGGCTTATCGCTCTTCGACAGCTTCTATCGCTCTGGCTCTCTGGTATTTGGTGGTGGGCACGTTGTACTGCCTCTGCTTCAGTCCGAGGTTGTACCCTCTGGATGGATGTCAAATGACGCCTTTCTCGCAGGGTATGGAGCGGCTCAAGCTGTCCCTGGTCCACTGTTCACTTTTTCAGCCTATCTTGGGACTGTAGCAGGGCCGAATCCAAACGGCTGGCTTGGCGGATTGATATGTCTTGCAGCCATTTTTCTTCCCTCATTTTTTTTAGTAGTCGGTGCGCTTCCATATTGGGATGCGCTCAGACAATTAGGTCCTGTGCAAAGGGCATTAACTGGTATTAACGCAGTCGTTGTCGGACTGTTGCTCGCAGCATTATATAATCCAGTTTGGACAAGCGGAATACTCTCACCAGGCGATTTTGCTCTTGGGATTTGCGCGTTCACATTGCTGGTGTTTTGGAAAATTCCATCTTGGTTAATTGTTGTACTTACCGCAGCTGGTGGGTGGGGACTGCAATTGTTAGCTTAAAGATGACATAATTTAATGTGACAGCGACCTTTGTTAGAAAAAAATATCATCATTTTACCATTTAAGGGAGGAAATAAATTTTTCGAAAGCAGTGTGTTTTTATCAACACCCTGTATATTTTTTTCTTACACACTTACGGGCTAGTTCCTGCGCTCTGGAGATATCTTCAGAAGACATATCCTTAGCTAGAAAGTCTCTGTAACTTGCCGCATCAGAATCCCCCGACAATGCTGCAAATCCCCACCACATATGTGCATAGACATTATTTTGAACAACACCTTGGCCAAAAGCATACATCATCCCAAGATTATACTGAGCACTCGAATCTCCTAGTGCTGCTAGTTCATTAAACACTTGCAGGGCAGTTGCAAAATCTCCTGCGTCGTAAGCTGCCCAAGCTTTTTTCGGATCTGCTGAAGAGCTATTACCAACACTCACAATTAGAAGCAGCAGTCCAAAAGCTAATCTTAAAAGCATAACCTTCATAGTAGGCTCCATATTATAAAAATCCCTTAACTGTATCAGAATTAAAAAATCATTATATGTAAGATATCAGCTAAAAATGGTTTTGATGTTATCTATAGGAAGCTTAAATCTAAAAAGTTAGCTCGTGTAATGTTTGCAAAATGAAAATATTCTCTATTTTACTTATCATCATCCTATCACTGTTTTCAGTTAGAGGAGTCTCCCATGCTGGGGATGTCATGGGCAAACCACGAATCGTTGATGGTGACACTATATGGATAGGACCTGAAAAAATCAGGCTGCATGGTATTGACGCACCCGAAAGCAAACAGACCTGTAAAAAAGCAGATGCCACGGAATACCGTTGCGGTGAGATGGCAACCTTTGTTTTAGCCAAAATTATTGGGAGACACTGGATCACCTGCAAAGGAGAAATGATTGATCTCTATAAACGCCGGATTTCAGTCTGTTATGCTGGCCCGTATGACATCAATGCAGAAATGGTTAAGCGCGGCTGGGCTGTTGCTTATAGACGCTATTCTAAGGATTATGTTGACGAAGAAGAACTTGCTAAAAATAACAAACTTGGTATTTGGCAGGGCAAATTCATAAAACCTTGGGACTGGCGCAAAAAATCGTTTCGCAATTAGTCTTTGGTGTTATGTGTATATAAGACTCAATTTTCAGGCGGCAACACTTCTTGAATAACATCGTCAATCAAATGCTCCCTGCCTATATCGGAAAGATGCAGCCGTTTCTCCTCGCCGCGAAGTCTTGCGCCCACGCCTTGGTTCATAGCAAGCACCACTGATCGGTCACCCATATCCAGCCAGAAACCACGTCGGACAAGTTTCCCGTCTTTACCTCTCGCGAACGGATCGTTGGGGTTAGCAGCTAAATCAGGTTCATAGTAATTGGGCATGTACGTATCTCCAGTGGCTGTTCGATAATTATTTGCAATTGAACTTTCGTGACGTATCACCTTTCATGGCCAGATTAAAAGTTAATCCTAGATTTGCCCATGGCACCTGAGGAACACCTGCAAATCTAGACCGCCAACTCCAGTGTGTGCGGATAATCCAAAATGTTGGAGGGGGCAAAACCAGCCTTTTTGAAAAAACCTACTGATTCATAGAAAGCCTTAACTAATAACTTATTTTGATTGCTCATCAGAGTATACTGATAGGCCTGATCAAGAAGTCCACACCCAATACCTTGGTTGGAACTGGATGGATTAACATAAATACTATGTAAAAGCATTCCCTCGTTAATCTTTTGAAGCCCCAACACTCCAGTTATCGGTTCGCCAACCACCCAAATAGCCATAAAATCAAGGTCAGTCGGTTTAAATAAAAGCGACGAAAGCGTGAGTTTCTTTATTCGGTCAGATACTGGACGATTAGACAGACAAAGTTCTATTATTTTGTTAATTGAATCTATGTCTTTATTACCAGCTTTCCTCATCACATGCCCTTGTCAAAATTCTGTTTGGAGATAATAACGCGGTAAAATTTTGATTCCTAGACACCCAACCATGGCATGGTTTGGCCATATTATTGTTGAAACATTTGCACCCCTATCACATGGACTTTCAAAACACTATGTTTTAGATAAGGCTAGAAAAGCTCCCGGAGTGTTATGGTAAATTAAAATGAGTAAATGACTTAATATTACGCCATTTAGAATATAAAGAGCTTTATTTCGTACTCTTTTCGTTTGAATATATATATGGAGAATGCTCAGCCATGAAAAGAGCTAAAAAAAATCATCCGCAACAAAAGACCAATAACACAGATAGAAACAACGCTATAGCACAACTTCAAAACCCTTCATTGTATCAATCATCGCATTCTGCCGAACAATCTTATGCTCTCGCGCTCCAGCATTACTTTGAAAGTCACTTGCCACAGGCTGAGCATATATGCCGACAAATTTTGCAGGCAGAACCCGATCAACCTCATGCATTACATCTGCTGGGTGTTATCGCTCATCAAATGGGCGATTTTGACGCTGCTTTTGAATTGATAAAGAAAGCTCTAATTAACAAACCTGATTACTCAGATGCACATAATAACCTCGGGAATGTGCTTAAAGACTTAAACAAATTTGATGATGCTCTCACAAGCTTCCACCAAGCACTGAAAATAATCCCAAATTCCGCTGAAGTGCACAACAATATTGGTATTGTGCTTAATAAGCTAAACAGGCTGGATGAATCAGTCTCAAGCTATAAAACAGCTTTGAGTAAAAAACCAGATTACGCTGAGGCACATAACAATCTTGGGCATGTCTTGAAACGGCAAAACATGCTGGAAGAGGCTTTAGAATCTTATCAAAAAGCTATTACTATTATGCCTGAATACGTTGAAGCACATCAAAATCTTGGGGTTGCTCTGCAAGAGATGAATATGCTCGATGAATCTATTCAAAGTCACAGTACAGCACTTAAGATTGATCCGGAAAACGTTGCTACAAAATTTTATTTGTCCCTCTCGTTATTAAGTTCTGGTGATTACATACATGGACTGCCTTTGTTTGATTACAGATTAATTCACGATGTTGAATCAGTTGGAACACGGTTCTTTCCCCCACCATTCTGGGATGGATCAAACCTTCAGGGTCAAAAAATTTTAATATGGGGAGAGCAAGGCATTGGTGATGAAATTCTATACGCCTTGTTCTTCTCTGAATTAATTTCTCGGGGGGCACATTGTTACATTGAGTGTCAACCACGGTTGGTAAACCTTTTCAAACGTTCATTTCCTCTAGCAAAAGTCTATCCGCGCAAAGAAGAACCAGATCCAGAGTTGCTAAATCCAAATATTAACTATCAAAGTCCGTCAGGTAGTTTGCTTCAATGGCTATTGGCACCATTTGAAAAGGGGGAAATTAATGAAAAATATTTGCTTGCTGACCGCGACGAATCATCAGTTTTCCGTTCCCGCTACCGAACGAACGGTATGAATAAAATAGTTGGCATCGGATGGGCTACAAGCTTCTTAACGGAAGGGTGGGATAATATTCCATTAGAGACTTTTGACTTACTTTTAGAGGTGCCTGGGGTTCAATTCGTTAGTGTTCAATATGGCGAACACAGTGCTGAATTAGAGGCAAGCTTTCAACGAACTGGTGTCAAGATTTTAGAGGATAAAGAAGTTGATCCATTGCAAAACATGGATAGTTTTGCATCTCAGCTTACATCAATGGACCTTGTTATTACTCTCACGAATTCAACAGCCGCCTTAGCATGCGCTTTAGGTGTTCCAACATGGGGAATATCTTCGCCAATTGTAGATTGGCGGTTTGGAAACAAATCTGAAAATAATTTATGGTACCCTTCGTTACGCTTATTTAGGCAATCAGATAAAACAGATTGGTCATCAATTTCAAAAGATCTAGCTCAAGCCTTCAAAGAATATCTGGATTAAAACCAAGTTTTTAATAAAATAGATGTATATTTAATAGGTATTATTAAGCATCCCCCCTAGCCTGCCAGCACTAATGTTGTCAGCCTTTCAACAATCTCTGTCCTAACATTGCCCGTCATCACATAAAAAAACAGTCGCATCCCTGTCTGAACCTATGAGAGTATTTATTTCAATAGACAGTTTAATTTAATTCATTACCTCTAAATCATAAATTTTTGGGTTCTCTCAATCAGCAACTTTTTCTATATTTCTTCACGTAGTATTTGAAATATTTTAAAAATAAATGTATTTTTAATCATGGAATATTGCATGAGCAGCTTTAGGCATTATCTATTTTAGGAAAATATGATCCGCTTTCACATTGGCTTCGTATTCATTAATATGAATATTTATTTCAGAGTATCATCACTTTGTTAAAAGTTTTCAGAGAAAGACTTTCCACATTGTGAAAAGTTGTTAACTAGGTGGTCATTCTGATTGTTTAATCAATTTCATTAGATAAAATGCATTTAATTAATGCCGGTCAATTAAGAGATGCTAGAATCACAAGAATTTAGATTAGGAGTGAGAACATGCCAGCAAAGAATCATAAGCAATGGAAAGTTCCAGCGTTTGAGCAAGGCGACTACGTAGACAGTCGGATATATTCAGACCAGGCAATTTTTGATGAAGAGATGGAGAAAATATTCAAGCAAGTTTGGATACCCGTCTGCCATGAATCAGAAGTTCCAGAGGCTTATGATTTCCGCACAACATCAATTGCTAAAGAGCCAATAATTGTTGTAAGAGGACCAGATAACGAAGTTCGAGCTTTTTTGAATGTTTGTCCTCACCGAGGAATGAGACTTGAGCGACGTACAGCTGGAAATTTCATAGAAGGGCAACCCTCAGGTAATCCCAAACATATGACCTGCATGTTCCACGCCTGGCAATTTGACATGAAGGGTAATTGTGTTGACATACCTCGTGCTAAAGAAGGATACCAAGAACGACTTACTAAAGAAGACGTAGGGCTTCGTCGCTTACGTTGTGAGGTTCGGTTTGGTGGCTTTATTTGGGTTACTCTCAATGACAAAGTTGAACAAAAGTTAGAAACTTGGGCTGATGGTGCTTTTGAGTGTATTCGCTCCGCCATTGATACTGAACCTTTGGAAGTATTTCACTATCACAAAGCTATTATTGATAGTAATTATAAGTTGTGGCACGACACAAACAGTGAATTTTATCACGACTATATGCACTATCATAACCGTGTAACTGGTTTTAATGATGAGTATTTTGCGAGAACAAATAAAGGTTTTAAGAATGGTCACGTAAATGTAAATAGCTTCACAGTCCAGTACGGTGAATTTGAATTGGGCGAGTCGAGAGAAGATCTTTCATTCCCTGGTTTTCCGCCAAATCAATGGTATATGATAGACTTGTTCCCGGGCATGAATTTTAATCTAAGAGGGTCAGCCTTGCGCTGTGACATAGTGACACCACTTGGGCCAAATCAAGTAATGATAGAATTTCGTGGCTTGGGGCTAAAAAGTGACTCAGAAAAAGATCGTCAAACTCGGATTGAGCATCACAATTCAATTTGGGGACCATTTGGTCGTAACCTTCATGAGGATCTCCTCGGCATTACAGGTCAAGGTGCAAGTATGCAGACTGGATCAGAACCAAGACGGATACTTCACGGTCGCCATGAAAACAATCTCATCCATGATGAAGTTGGTATGCGCCATTTCTATACTGAATGGTCAAAATGGATGGGTAGAAATCCAAGTGATCCAATGAATGAACAAAATGAGAGCTTGAAAGGTATGGCTGCTGAGTAAAAGCAATGCCTGTTGATATCTAGGAATTAAAATGGATGCTAAGAAAGCAGCAGTTGTTGCTGCAGTGACTGATACTGTCTATCGAGCTTGTCTTTATTTAGACGAAGGTAATTGGGAAGAATTCCTTAATCTTTGTGATAAATCAATGTTGTATAGTATAAAAGCATACAGCCCAGAAATACGTAAGCATATGATATATCTCTCTCACAATAAAAAAGAACTTGGATCTTTGACTGAGATGCTCCCAAAGCTTAACTCTGACCATTCTCCGTTAAGAAGGCACGCTTCTATTTACACAGTTGATGTTAGTGATGATAAAAAAACAGCAACAGCAGTAACGTCACTGGCTGTATACATGAACATGCATGATGGTATTAATTCGCACATAGACTCAGGTGAAACAAGATTGTTCCTTGTCGGAAGGTATTTTGACAAGTTCAAAATTAGTGGCGACAATGCCTCTATAATCGAACGAGAAGTAAGACTTGATACTAGAAGACTAGATAAAGGAACACATCTTTTAATCTAGTGCACTGATATTACTTACGAAAAATCTATCAATTTTAATAAAAGCCAAAAAGCCGTTTTAGTTTTATTATTTAACTATTTTTTATAAAAATTTTTTAAAGACAAACAAGCTAGTCAGCTTCTAGTTCCATAAAAACACAATGGATAAAATAAATGAGTTGGAAACGAATTTGTGCATCTTCTGATGTACCTGAAAATACAGTTAAGAAATTTGCAGTCGATGATTTTAATGTCATTGTTGTAAAGAGTGGAGAAGAATTTAGAGTGTACCCACCAATGTGCCCGCATATGGAAGAATCTCTTGATGAAACGGCAATAATAGAGGGTCAAACGTTAACTTGCTCTAAGCACCTTTGGGGATGGGATGTGCTTACTGGTCAAATGCAGGGCTTAGCTGAGAGAGATTTACTCAGCTATGAGACAAAGTGTGAAGACGGCGATGTAATGGCTAATATTGAAGCAGAGCTTTTATATGAATACGGCAAAGAAGATGATGACGACGACGATGATTTCTTCGATTAGTTTTTTTCTAGGTTTACGTTAAAAAATTGTGCGACGTTGAGCTCTATAGTGGATTTTTAAATCTACTAATCCACATAGCTAGTAACAAGTGTGCTTAAAAAATAATTTCAATAAGCGAAAACAAAAAAAGAGGCGCCTGACTAAGGACGCCTCCGGAAATGTCGACTGTAAGAAAGTCGCTAAGCGATTTTTATTTTAACTACCGCTTTTTTTCTTTTCTAGCTCTTCAAGTTTGCTGTCCCAATTCATTTTCTTTGCAAATTTTTCGAGTTCGCCGTCAGCCATAAAACCAGTGTGTTCTGGACCAGGGTAAATACCATCACGAACTTCATCGCGATAACTGGTGAAGACGTCCTCCATAATAGGAATCAGGTCAGTATAGGTCTTAGAGTGCTTAGGGACATGCTCTTCCCATAGATGGAACAAGTCAGACGTAATGATATGTACACCATCAGCTCCACTGCCAGCTCCAAGACTAATTACCGGAACCGGTAGGGTTTCAGCCAGGTATTGTGTCACCTCTTGAGCTGTGACCTCGCAAAGAATAGAAAAACAACCAGCATCAACGAAAGCATGTGCATCTTCAATCACAGACATGGCGCTCTCCGCAGTCTTGCCTTGTAGGAAGAACCCACCCATTTGCGCCAAACGCATTGGGCAGACACCAACATGTCCCTGTACAGGAATACCTGCCTTGACAATAGCTTCGATGTTACGAGCGTGCTCAACATTACCCTCACACTTCATCACTTCGGAATTAGCCTCATGAACGAAACGTCCAGCGTTTTCAACGGCTTGTTCTGGTGACACGTGATAGCTCCAGTAAGGCATGTCTACCATACGCATTCCGTATTGGCTGCCGCGATCGATAGCTTTGGCCATCATCATCACTTCATCAAAGGAAACCGTGACTGTGCTTTGGTGTCCAAAGAGGATCATACCACCAGTATCAGAAACGCACAGGATATCGATATCCTCACGGTCGGCAATGACGGCACTACGATAATCATAGATAGCCATTTCAACTATTTGTTCACCCTCAGCCATTTTTTTTGCGAGTGTCCGTGTAGTCACTTTTTTTCGTTTCTTAGGCGCATCTGCCATATTTATGTCCTTCCTTGAGATAAAAAAATATTTTTTTATGACTATCATATTTCCACACCTACCCGCATGTAGAAAATAAAATTTATTATGAAAGCCTAACTGTTTTTAATACCAACCCGCCTAAGGAACAAGCCCTAAGTTATTGATAGATGAACCAAAATAGATAACAGTTTTTACTTAACTAATATTACACCCCAGGCCAATTCTGGGCCAACCGGACAACCATAAAAACACCAACAAGTACGAGAACCCAAGCAACTATGTTCTTAAGCGTATTTCTTGAAATAGAGTGAGCAATTCGCGCTCCAATTGTGGCACCGATCATAAGTGCAATTGCAAGAGTAACACCGACGATCATGTTCACAGATCCATATATGAGATTTCCTGCAGTCGCTAAGGAAGCTATTGGCAGTTGAACAGCCTGGCTTAAACCCACGGCAGTCAATACTGGCACCTTCAGCCAAACCAAAACTGGCACCAAGACTAACGGCCCTCCTGTACCGCTAAGCGCTGATCCTACACCAGTAATGGTCCCGATCCCGACCAAAGACGTTCTTTTCAGGTTACGTTCCATAGTTTCAGCGTTTCCTTGAGATATAACTGCATTAATTCCAGCGAAAATGATCAGCAGTGCGATAAAAAATTCCAATCCCCAGGAAGGTATTATCGACGATAAAAAGGCACCAGCAAAGGCCGCCGGGATTGCACCTGCGAAAAGCCAGAAAGCCATACTCCAACGTATTGAACTCTCACGGGCATACAAAACAGCTCCTACAAGGCCGCTAAATATATAGCTAAACATGGCTGCACCGATTGCTTCGTGGACGCCCATCCCAAAAATAAAAGTCAACATCGGGACAAGTAAAATTCCACCGATGCCAATCCCACCAATTAGGATGCCAACGAAGATGCTTAAAAAACCAATAAGTGCGAGAGATAATGGTTCCATAAGGTTTTTCCCCTCTTACGGCTCTTGGCCAAAAACAGTAAATAGTTATAAAAAGCCGAGCCAAAGTTATCAGCAGTCATCTTATAAGAATTAACCGCCAGGAAATACAAGATGATTGCATTGATTTAGCGACCGCTAAAAAAGTGCACCTAGATCATTCTTTAGGAGGTTGGACCCTTTCAAGCATAAAGATACGCTAAGAAACAATTTCATGGAGCAGGGTTACAGCAGGATTTTCTTAGCAGCCTGTCTTCCTCTTAGTTGCAGCCTGTCTTCCTCTTAGTTAATGTAGCGTATGCGTCTACGCCATGCTGTCACTCCGAAGTACCACACACCAACAAGCACCGGGCCCGCTAAAATATTAATAAAAGTTAAACGACGACCAAGTAGGTCGACCTCGTTACGAATTTTTCGACGCACGGAACGAAGCTCTTTTCGAGCCGGTAACAGTTCTAAACGAAACTTTTCTAATTCTTTTTTATTCCTTTCTAATGAAGTTCCATTACCACTCACATTGGCATCTTCAAGATATTGTGCAATTCTACTCTCAATTTCTGCGACCTTCTGGCCCAACTCTGACTCACGTTCCTGAAATTCGAGTTCAGCAGTCTGAAAGAGTTTTGCGACGCGAGTGAACGGACGTTTGAGTTTGCCCCGTGAACGAATAGCAATCAGCGCCTGCTCTCCACTAGCGTATTCAATAATATTAAGCATGAAAGCCAGATTGTCATTCAGAGGCCTCACGACCACTTGACCTCCGACGGTTGATTTTTGCAAGGAAAATGGATCAAATAACCAGTCGACATCAGCTATTACAAAAATGGGCCCAGCTAAGCCATTTGTCTTCTTAAGATGTTGGTCTTGAAGGGCGTCTTCAGGTGGCGAGGAGAATGCACTGTTGTAGGGTCCATTGAGCACTGCCGCTAGAGTGCGGCGGTCTTTGTCGGTTTTGAATGCCTGAGCCAACTCACGTGGGGTTTTATTAGAAAAGTCTTTTCGCGCCGAGGCGCCACTATTTTCCGTTGTCGTTATTAGTGCCTTGGCGTTTACTCCTTCAAACAGTTCCAAGGCTCCCGGTTCGACCATGAAGACCTCATTTAAGTCCGCCGTCGCGGGATGAGATTGTGATAGCCCTTGCTTGGTAACCCGCATCCAATATGGGAAACTCATCCGGCCTTGTTGTTGATCGGAGACCACGGAAGCAAATTGCGCATCACCAACAACAGCTTTCCCCAAGTATTTAACCCCATACTTCTGTAGGACATCAGATATATCATTAATCTCCAACGATGGAGATGGATTGATGACATTGCTGGATCTGCTAAAGCGAAGATAGGGATCCATCATTACTATGAGCCTGCCCCCCCTCATGACAAACTGGTCGATGGCGTAAAGCATTTTCTCCTTAAGAATAGTCGCATCGATCAACACTAAGACATCCAAGGAAGTCGGAAGTTTATCGTTGAAATGAGGAATGACGGCTAGGTCATAGGCACGTCTAAGTTCGGCCATGAACGACATTCCCTCCCGGTTACCAGTCGCTGCCGTTGGAGGGAGAAGTGGACTCAGAATTGCCACTGAAGGAACCTTGGTGTGGGTTAAACCATTTAACCCCAAGGCGATATCATATTCTAAGAGTCTGTCTCGACGTATATCCAAGTAGGGTATATTACTTCGTCGTCCTTCATATTGGAAAGTCATTCCAAGAAAAAAATAATCTCCTGACGACATTGGTATACGTTTGATACCAGATGCTAAGGCTTTTAATTCCTCGTCAGTATCTGGTTGTGGGTCAATAGTTTGCACAGTTAGTCGATCACCGGAACGAGAAACCAAAGTATCTAGAAGGTCTCTAATTCGACGCACATGAGACTTAATCTGAGGTGGCACGCTAGCTTCAAGCGCACTCCAATAAAAAGTGATTGTGGTGCCAGGTGGTAACTTTTCTAGAACTTCTATAGTTCCCTCGTGAAGAGTAAATTCTTGTTCAGCAGTTAAATCAAGTCCAACTGGTACACGAGTAGATAGTGGTATCAGTAATCCAAGCACTATGAGGCCACCAACGATCTTACCCCATACTCCACCTGAAGCAGTAACAGTTACAACTCCACGATAACGCTGACGAATTATAATTCCGGCAGCAGCTAGCGCAGCTAGAGATACAGATATAGAGTAAAATATGCTGGGAAAATCAATTAAACCCCGTGATAGCCGTATTAACCAAGTATTTGGGCTGTAAAAAGCCAACACATCGGCGACAGCAACCGGTATCGTACCTTGCAGTAAACGTCCAAAAACATCCCAACCAAGCAGCATCAGAATAAAAAGAAAAGCTAAGCTGATAACAAAGGCGCCAACCTGATCGCGAGACAAAGAAGCAGCAAAAAGTGAAATTGCATAGTAAACAGCTAGCATCAAAGCTGATGCAAGGTAGCTAGCAAACAGCACGCCAGTATCAGGGTTTCCCAAGTGGTATACTGTCCCAACCATGGGTAGTGTAAACATCAGTGTTACAAGTAGAATTGCATACCCAGCGAGGAACTTGCCGGTCACTACTGCGCCTAAGCTGACCGGAAGCGTTAGCATTAACTCGACGCTTCGGTCACTGTGCTCATCAAGCCAGGACCTCATTGCAAGTGCAGGTACTAAAATCAACGATACCCAAGGAAGAAATGTGAGCATTGTCTGCACAGAAGCTTCATCTGTATTATAAAAATCGGCAATTAAAAAAATACAAGCTGCCAATACAATTAAAAAAACGATCTGGAAAAGGTAGCTTAGGGGAGCAAACAGCAACAACCTAAGCTCATGACGAAACACTGCCCCTATACCTTCAAAAGGCTTTGACCTAATGCCTTTAACTTCTACTTCTACTGACCCAATCATGTTAACTTTGCCATATCAGGCAGTGGGTTTGCTGCAAGCCGGTGGAACGCGTGAGCCATTCTCCCTTTGTCATCAGCTAAGTTTCGGGGAGTGTCATCGGCAACTACCCTTCCGTTTGCAATGATTATAGCGCGAGTGCAAATCACTTCAGCTTCCTCAAGAATATGGGTCGAAAGAATAATTGCCTTCCTAGGGGCGATTGAATGAATCAAGGTGCGAACTTGTTCTTTTTGAATGGGATCGAGTCCGTCGGTTGGTTCATCCAATATAAGAACAGGAGGATCATGTAGGATTGCCTGAGCCAGCCAAGCGCGTTGGCGCCAGCCCTTTGAAAGAGTTTTCATAGGTTTATCGAGAGCGCTCTCAAGGTCAATCATCGAACAAACTTTGTTGATGGCAACCCTAAATTCCTCCCCGAATAGTTGCCTGCTTTCCCCACAATAAACAAGGAATTCCCTCACTGTAAGGTTGGGGTAACCTCCCGCAGCTTCAGGAAGATAACCAAAACAATACTGGCCTTCTCTCCGGGCGGTAGCCATATCATGGCTACATATACTGGCTGAACCTCCATCAGCATCTAAAAAACCAGTCAGCAACCGCATAGTAGTCGACTTACCAGCACCATTAGGCCCCAGGAAACCAACAACTTCTCCAGCGGCGATAGAGAACGAAATGTTATCTACCGCTGTCAGCGGCCCAAAATTTTTTGTTAAGTTTTTCGCCTCTATCATAATAATTTGAGTATAGCTATTAACCTAACATAAGTGGTAAATATAAACATCCGTTGATCATTCACCAAAGAATCCAGCAGCAATAAACAGTGCGATACTAGACCAAGTTATAGTGTAACCTGATTTCAAGATTAGTCTCGAAAACCTAGGGATATTATTTGGCTCTTTTTGCACTAGGAAGTTGCCCAACGTGGCTACAACTCCCCCTAATATAGCTAGGGAGATTATTACATTACGTTGCAGTATAGGGGCAAGAATTTCCATGGCAGGCACCCAAATCTACAAAAACCAGCCAACAGTTACTAACTGGGGGTTTTTGTTAGGGACTCCATAAAGGCCTTCTGGCTTTCTCCTGCTGCTGCCCCGAAGCCCTTAAGAGCTTCTTCGTGCAACAACTCCATTGCTTCACGCTTGTAATCGAATGCTTCTGAGGAGGTAAGTTGGTGGAAATTCCTTGGCCGAGGAAGCTTTATATCAATAATCTTTCGGACTGATGTAGGCCGATTAGAAAGCACCACTAGCCGATCAGCAAGGAAAATTGCCTCTTCAATTTCGGATGTCACAAACAAGTTTGTACGACCACCATCTTCGAATAAACGAACAAAGAATTCTTGCATCAATTCGCGAGACATCGCGTCAAGCCCTCGGAAAGGTTCATCCATGATCATCAACAGTGGATCGTTGATCATAGCGCGAGCTAATTCACACCGACGCTGCATACCACCAGACAATTGCAGCGGGTATTTATCCATGAATTCTGATAAACCAACCTTGGTGAGCAGATCAGTAGCTTTCTTTTTTAAATCCTGCCCTGTCAAGTCACCACGAAGCTTAGGCCCAAAGACGACATTTTGATAGGATGTCAACCAAGGCATAAGAGCAGTTTCCTGAAACACAACCATGCGATCATGTCCAGGGCCTGTTATTGGCTTCCCATTAATCAAAATTTCTCCTGATTCAGGAAAATCAAACCCCGCGATTAAATTAACCAGCGTTGTTTTTCCACAACCCGAAGGCCCTACCAACACTGTTAACTCACCGGGATTAACGGTTAGGTCGAAATTTGTGATTACTTCTTCGCGATCCCATTTTTCGCCATATCCCCGGCTAACGGATTTCATTTCAATCGTTGCCTTTTCGGCATTTTCAATTGATGTATTTGTCTCTGTTTGCATTACAAACTCCCGCTAGAAAAGACGTCGCCACGGCATTGAAACAACACCGATATAACGGATGAATGAACTGGAAAGATAGCCGGCAATGCCGATTGAAATCATTCCAACTATAACCTGAGCAACAGTGCCGCCCATGTAGGAGCTCCAGATGAAAAATCCAAGTCCACCTCCACCTTGCTGACCACCGCCAGAAAGCATCTCACCGGCCAAAACGACCTCCCAGGTAATCCCCATACCCACTGCTGCACCGGTAAAGATCGATGGCAAGGTTCCAGGCAAGATGACCTTTGTAAATAAGTCCCACTGGGTTGCACCCATTGACTTGGCAGCTCGCAGGTACTGAACGTCGATGTTTCGGGCGCCACCTAGAACATTAATAACAATAGTGAAGAAGGCCCCAAGGAAGGTCACGAAAGCGATAGACATTTCTGTCGTTGGCCAGAAAACAATCGAGGCGGGAACCCAAGCCAACGGTGGAATGGGACGCAGAACTTCAAACGGTGGGAAAAATATATCCCGGAAATACCGATTGATCGCAAGCAATAGACCAAATGGGATGCCAATTAACTGAGCCATTGCAAACCCTGCAAAGACCCTAGCTGTACTTAAGTAAAAACTTTCCCAGTAACCGGGCCAGAAGAAAATTTTCTTCCATTCATCATAAACTTCAGTCGGGGGGGGAATTTTGCCAATCCAGGGAACATCAACGCCCATATAAAGTTTTTGAGAACAAACTTCCCAGAAAAGAACAAACCCAACTAGCGCAACGACACCACGCCAGAGTGATTTGTTTTGTAATTTTTTCATTAATTTAGATCGTTTAACAGGAACCGTCCCAACGTTTGTGCTTTGAGCTACATCAGCCATTTTAAGCCAACTCCCTTTCACCGGCCTCGAAAGCTTTAATAGCTTCTTCGTGGACTGCTTCTTTTGTTTCATCAACCAACTTGCGAAATTCCTCCGAAGACAACGTCTCGTAGCTCCTGGGTCTTGGAATTTTCACGTCGACAATTTTCTTTATCGTTGCTGGTCGAGTCGTCATGATTGCTACACGATCACCCAGAAAAATGGCTTCTTCGAGATCATGAGTGATAAAAAAGATTGTCACTTTGGTACGGTCATACACTTCTAATAGTGCTTCATGCATGATCGACTTAGTGAGTGAGTCCATGGCACGATATGGTTCATCCAATAATAGCACCTTAGGATCGTTGATCAACGCCCTGACAATTTCAGCACGTCGGGCCATGCCTGATGAAACCTCGCCAGGATATTTATGGCCAACATCGCCAAGTCCAGCCTCCGCTAGCATGTGACCAGCTTTTTCCAAGGCTTCATTCTTTTTTAATACGCCCTGCACCATGGGGCCATAAGCAACATTCTCAGCAAGCGTTTTCCAAGGAAACAAAGCGCCGTGTTGGAACACCACCATTCGATCGGCACCTTGTTCAGCCTTGGGTTTAGATGGCCCACACAACAATTCATCATCAAGGTATATCTCACCCTCTGTAACTGAGTGAAAACCAGCAATTCCATTGAGTAACGTTGTCTTACCACACCCAGAAGGACCAACGATCATGCACACTTCTCCAGCAGCAATTTCCAACGAACAATTGTCAACAGCCATGACGTTAACACCATCAGGGTCGTATATTTTCGTGAGGTTACGGATGCTAATCGCACCTCTTGAATTTACTGAGTCTGACATCTAACGACCCTCCAAGGCGAGCGCTCGTAAACGCCACTGCATCATACGATTACCAACCATTCTAACGATGACTGACGAAGCCCAGCCGGTAAAGCCCAGTGTCAACATACCTATGACCATGGTTACATATGTAATGTTCATATATGAATCGACGATCAAGTAGCCGAGGCCAAATTCTCCAGAGACCATCTCGGCAGCAACCAGTGAAAACCATGCAACACCGACGCTGATTTGCAAGCCAGTAAAGATGAATGGCAGCGCACCGGGCACTACAATGTGAAAAAATATGTGATGTTTTTTTGAGCCGAGGCTTTTAGCAGCTCTAAAATAATCATCATCGATGGAATCAACACCTAAAAGAGTATTCAGAGTTGTTACAAACAGTGAAGCCAGGGTAGCTAGGAAAATTACCGGCGTCTCGAATCCGGAAAACATCAGAATAGCTAGTGGCACCCAGGCTAAAATTGGAATTGGACGTAGTGTCTCCAGAATTGGAAAGGTGTAATCACGGAATATTTTTGACCAGCCCATGAATAACCCCAGTGGGACTCCAACACCAGTGGCAATACCAAATGAAATAAGAATACGCCGACAACTAACCACGACATGATCATAGTATTCCGGGGTAAATAGCGACATTCCCCAATCTGGATCGGGGTTCAGCCACTCGGTAATCACCTCAACAGGTCCTGGCAACTTATTAAAACGCGGCAATTCCCAACCCTCAACAAACAAGTAATATGCACCTAACCAGAGGGCGATCCCAAAAGTCATAAGGTATGGTGTCTGCGTCTTAAGAGCAGTTTTCCAGTTGTGCATTGTCATAGCCAACCCTGTTGGCCGTTCAATTCTTGCGGGTGTTAAATTTGTTTCGCTCATTTATGATAATCCAACAAATAATACAGAAAGGGTCCCGATTTTTTTTAATCGGGACCCTGATTGTTAGTCGTAATTAATGTTACTTATATTGTGACATTGGAACGCCATCAATTTTACCCAGAGGACTGGATAATCCACGGTCTTTCATCACCTTACGGGCCATGTCATCCCATACGGATTCTGCACGCAGATCTTTGCGCTTACCGAACTTTTTCTTTCCAGCCAAGAAAGCAGTAGAGGCTTTCAGCATGGTTTTGACTTTGTTGTTGAAAACAAAATCAAGGGTCAGCTTATTAACGCCGCCTTCATCTTGATAGAGGGAGGCCCACAGAATTTTGCGTTCAATACCTTCAGTTTGGTCATCAGCCATTTTAGCGACGGCACTTGCGTTGCTCAAGTCAGCAAGGAAAAGTTGCGCGTCCAATTCGGCTTCCAACCAACCCCTATGTACGTCGGGACGGTCTTGAATGATTTCATTCATCATAACCAAGAAACCTGCATCTCCAGAATCATCTCCTGAAAAATCAGCACCGGTTGCTCCTCTACGAGCGATACCCTTCATTACAATTTTTGAAGCAGTTGGCTCCCAAATTGCTGCACCTGCAATTTTTCCAGCTTCAAGGTTTTTGGTAATGTTTTCGATGTTCTGGTTTAGATATTTAGAAGGCTTAATTCCAGCCTGCTCGAAAGCTAACAGAGCAAATCGGTCAGTGCAGGCACCGTGCGGAGCTGCGATTAGCTTACCATCCATCCACTTAACAGCTTCCATACCATTCTTGAATTTGGGAGCACTATTAGGGACTAGGAAAATGTTGCACTGTTGCTTTGAGGTTCCCAAAACAGAGATCATACGAAGATCAACCTGTTTTTCTCTCATGGAAGATACAATAGCAGGCATGTCACCCATGTAACCGATATGGTTCTTTTCACCGAGCAACTTACCAACTATGACCGAACCCTGAAGTCCAATCTCAAATTTAGCAGTTGAACCTTTTGGAAGATGCTTCTTCCACATGTTTTTTCCGTTGAGCACTACACCCGACCATGACTCAGTGTAATAAGGCTGATATCCAATTACTAGATCAACTTTCTCACCGGGTTTTCCAAAGCCTACCTTTGCAGAGACTGGGGCTGTTGCTCCAACTGTGAGCAATGCCACAGCGGCGGTAGCACCGAGTGTCTTTATTAAGTTCTTATACATATAAGTCTTCCCTCTCTCTTTTTGCGTGTATCGTTAAAAAATAATTTTATTATAGTTAACGCACTTAAAAACAACTTAAACACTTAAGTAATGTCAGAGTTATTGCACTAAAACTTCTAACTTTTTCATAAAACCTGAATCTAAACAAATGTCAACCCCGAGTGAAACAGTTACATTATTGTCGTGTAATTAAAAGGTCTACAATGCCATAGAATTTAATGGTCTCCCCTCAGGCAACGACTTAGCCTCAGACACGGAAAAAACCTTTCTTTACGGTCATTGCCTCAAGCCTATTTAACGTTATTAAAACGCAATTTAACTTGAGCCAAAATTGCATTTTTATCGATATCACCAGCACCCTTGTCTTTCATGGCATCAGCAAAACGACCGACGATATCGCTAATTGCGTCTTCCGATAATTGATTAAGAATACCAATGCGTATCTGAACGGGCTCAGAAAGCGTTGGCCAAATTCCAAATCCAGCAGCACGACAATCCTGAACAAGTTCTTTTTCTCGACCCGCAAGGGCTTCAGGCAGGTTAAGGACCACAAGGCTGGTCATATTAGATGTCACTTTGCAGCCCATGGCAGTTACTGCCTCAGTCAGCACGCTCTCATGAAATGCATAGTCAGCTGCTTTTTTCGAACGACCATACTCTAATATAATACGTAGTGCTTCATGAAAAGACGCAACTGCATAACACGAATGTGTCTGATGATAACCTGCTGTAGCTACATCTTCACCATCAACAATACTCCAATGCCGCGCATTAAGAATTGGATGGTTAACAAAGTTGGCACATCCACGTTTGGCAACAACATTAATGTAGGCGTCCGTGAAGGTTACTGGCGCATAAGTCAAAGGCAGGGCTAAGACGCCCTTCTGCGGACATGATGCCCAGCCGACCACACCCGGATAATCGTCAGTGTTAAAATCCTCAATACCAAGGCTTGAGACTGAGTCAACAAGTCCCATAACACCGTGCTTTACACAAGCATCACTAAAACCCTGAATATCGTTGATACGGCCGCTCCCAGTTTCCCAGTGGGTCATTGCCGCCCACATTGCTCCACTACCAGCCAGGGCTTCATCAACCATCTGACCAGTTACGGAGGTTCCATGCGCAACTTCGATGACTGCAACGTTTGCTGGTTTCGGGTGCATTGGGTCTGCGGCAAAATCATCCGGCATAGATGCCTTCATTCGGATTGTATGACAGTCAATGCCGCTAAAAGTCCCATTGTTAAAGGCAACGACTTTATCGCCAGGTTGAATGGCACTATGTAAGCTGTCTAAGCCGCTCCATCCTGTTCCAGCAATTCCATAAGTGTAGGTGTTTTTGGTGCCAAACAACTCGCGCAGCATGACTTTGCTTTCCTGCATACCACGCACTACGTCAGGATGCATATGGTCCGCTATACCGGAATTATTAAATGCAGCCAAAACACGAGGATCCGTGTTACCTGGTCCGGGACCAGCAGCTAGAGTGTCTGGTATAACAAGAGGCGGAAATTTGGTCATAAGCTTCTCTCTAGATAGAATTAAAAGTATAAAAAAAAGATCACTGCCTACAGAGATCGTTAGCTAACTATTTATAGTACTTTTAGATTGCACAATTTACATGAAAGCCTACAATTTGCATATACAGGTTTTCACGATGTGGAAAAACCAAACAGTCGCACAAAGCTAATAATAAAAACCACAAGAATTCACTTTCTATTCGAACGGGTTGCTCAGCCGTCCAATTGGGTCAATGATAATATCGATAGTCATGCCAGATTTCATCGGTAAAGCACCTGGACCGGTACCACACGCAATAATGTCACCCGGCATAAGTGTCATATTTTTGGAAATATGACTGACGAGTTCTCGTGGGGAGTAGAACAAATCGCTGACTGGATAATTCTGACGTTCGCGTCCATTCAGTTCGGCACGTATGGTAAGTTCGCTAGGATCCACTTGAGTGTCAATAACCGGTCCAAAGACGCCAAAGGTGTCAAACCCCTTTGCCCTGACCCATTGCGGAAAGGTTGGGTCCGTATCTAGTAGTGATAGAGCAGTCACGTCATTAAAGCAGGTGTAGCCAAAAATGTAATCGGTGGCGACTTGCTCTGTCACGTTGGAACACGCCTTGCCAATAACTACGCCCAATTCTGCCTCATAGACAACACGACCATCGTATGACGGGGGTTGCTGGATCGACTGACCCGCAGCCAGAAAAGTATTTGGACCCTTTAAAAGATAAAGTGGGTGTTCCGGTTTTGATAGTCCCATTTTGTCAGCAAGAGCCAAGTTGTTATTCCACAATGCCACTATTTTTGTCGGATCACAGGGAGTTAAAACATCAACATCTGCAAGCTTACAAGTTTCACCAGTCTCTTTGGGTGCACCGAATAAATCGCCAGAAAAAATTTTTATGAGCCCACTGTCCAACGTTCCTATACCAACGGAATTATCGTGTGAAAATCGCAACCACTGAGTCATTTGTTTTCCTTATCAAAAATTCAAATTCACTTGAAATTGCAAAAGCATCCAATCTTGCAATCGCTGATCGTCTCACATTCGATTTCTACTATAAGTCACCACCGGCGCAACATTTAGTAACATCCGGCTACGCGCGCACGTTGTCGGACCAGCGCCAAAATAGTATTTATGGTCGGCGTTTCTATCCCCAACAAGGTTCCCATTTCAGAGACAGCCGCAACCAGGGCATCTATTTCCATAGGGCGTCCAAGCTCTAAGTCCTGGAGCATAGACGTTTTGTGTGCACCAACCGCACCGGCGCCATTAATACGTTTTTCAACACTCACTGGAAAGTTCACTCCAAGGGCTTCACCAACCACTTGGGCTTCGATCATCATAGCACTGACGACAGAGCGAGTTCCCTCGTCTCCAGCAATTTCCTCAAGGGTCGCAGATGTAAGTGAGCTGATCGGATTAAAACTCAGATTGCCCCAAAGCTTTATCCATATTTCATCACGAATACGAGGACGGACCGGAGCTTTCATGTTAGCAGCAATCAGTGCTTGAGAGAGACTTTCAATTCTAGGCGTCTTCTCACCACTAGGTTCGCCAAGAGTGAATTTATTACCGCTGACGTGTTGAACAACCCCTGGCTCAACTATTTCACATGCCGGATAGACAACGCAGCCGATTGCGCGTTCTGGTCCAATTCCATCCCATTGAACGTTACCAGGGTCAACCGCCTCAACACGCTTCCCCTCATAGGCTCCACCAAGGTTGTAAAAATACCACCAAGGCACCCCATTGACCGCTGTCACCATTGCTGTGCTGTCTCCCAACAAAGGCTGCATGGCATCCACTACATGGGGCACCGAGTGGGCCTTCAATGTGACAATAATGAAATCTTGGGGGCCTAGATCAGCTGGGTTGTCAGTACAGACAGGATGTGTCACATGTTCTTCGTCCCCAATTCTCAGTTTAAGACCGTTTTTGCGCATCGCCGCCAAGTGTGGACCACGAGCAATCAGGCTGACATCAGCACCGCTACGTGCAAGTTCCGCACCCATATATCCGCCAATTGCTCCCGCTCCGTATATACATATCTTCATCAGACAAGCCCCAGTTTTTCAGCTAGGCCAATTCGTTGCAGTTTTCCAGTCGCACCTTTGGGAATTTCATCCATAAAGATAATTTTTCTAGGCACTTTGAAATCAGCCAAATGTAGCTTAGTAAATTCACGTATGTCGTTTTCTTTAGCCTGCTCACCATCGCGAAGGACTATAACGGCGGCAACATCTTCACCAAGTTTATTATGGGGGATCGCAAAGGTAACGACCTGCTGTACAGCAGGGTGATCCATCAACACTTCATCAACTTCCCGCGGCGATATTTTTTCACCACCCCTATTAATAATTTCTTTGAGCCGGCCAGTAATGGAAATATAGCCTTCATCATCTAAAATCCCCTGATCCCCAGTGCGGAACCAACCGTTAATAAAGTTCTCGGCGTTAGCTATAGGGTTGTTCTCATACCCGGCAGTCACATTGTCGCCCTTAATGACAATCTCGCCAGTCTCGCCGCCTTTAAGAAATTCCCCTTGCTCACCCATAATAGCCACCTCAGGCCCTGCAGCAATACCAACGGTACCGGGCTTACGGGGAGCCGGCGGCATTGGGTTCGATGCCATCTGATGGGTCGCCTCAGTCATGCCATAGGCTTCAATAACAGGACAACCAAAGGTTTCTTCCAATTCAGCCATAACTTGTGGCGGCAATGATGAGGACGAGGAACGGGCAAAACGAAGGTTCATATTGGATATAATATCGGCGTTTTTCTTGGCCCGACCTAGAATTGCTTGATGCATTGTCGGCACGGCGGAATACCAGGTTGGCTTGCAATCAGCCAGCCACTTGAATGCCTTCAGGGCATTAAAACCGGGTGTACAGTAAACACTGGCACCGGACGCTAGGGACGACAAGACGACAGCAATAAGCCCATGAATATGAAATAATGGCATGATGTTCAAACTGCGATCATCGGGAACCAATGCCAATGCCCGACCAATGTTAACAGCAGAAGCAACCAAGTTGCGCTGGCTCAAGGGGACAAGCTTGGGTTTAGAGGTGGTGCCTGACGTGTGTAAAACAAGTCCCACATCATCAGCCTGAGCAAGTCCAGCCGAAGTAGGCGCACCAGAGTTTTGCGCGCCTTCACTGGCAACAATATCGAATTCACCGGCAGCCATGGTTGCACCAACATGCAGTCGTATTACTGGGATACCCAGATCACAGGCAACCTTGATAGATGGCGAAGTACTGTCTTCTTCAACAACCAGCACCTTGGCTTTCAGGTCCGCAAGATAGAAACGGTATTCTTCGCTTCTATAATTGGGATTGAGCGGCGCCGTAGTTGCCGCAGCTGCAAATGCTATGAAGGCTGCAGCCATTTCGGGCCCGTTGGCAAGCACAATAGCTACTCTATCGTTTCGCCCTACCCCCAAGTCATTTAATGAAGCCACGCTGCGCTCAATTAAGTCCAATAAACCTCTGTAAGTCAGGTTGGGACGATCTGGGGCAGATAAGGCGACGGCAGCCGGACTTTGAACGGCTTTTAATAGATCGAGAACCGTTTGAGCTTTAGGCATTTTGTTCCTTAATATTTGATGTCAGCGCTTAGAATTAAAGCGGCCAGCTGGATATTTCACGGCGCATCGTTTTGTTAAATGAATTTATCAGAGGCATGAACAGCAAGGTTATAGCTATTGCCATTATAGAACCTGAAATTGGCCGGAAAAAAAATATTTCAAACGACCCACTTGACATAAGTAATGATTGACGCATTGATGTTTCAGCCAAAGGCCCCAGTACAATTGCCAACACCGCAGGAGCCATCGGGTAATCCAATTTTCGCATCAAATAACCAACAATGCCGAATACCAGCATCAACCATACGTCATGCATGTCTTGGGTCGGGGCGTAGCCGCCAATAATGCATAACACAAAAATAATCGGTGCTAGAATGGTGAAAGGCATCCGCAAAACCCAAAGAAAAGCTGGGATAAAGGCCAGATTAATGATGACCGCGAAAAAGTTTGCTGCATATAGGCTGGCGATCAGCCCCCAGACAAATTCCTTGTGCTCAACAAATAACATTGGCCCAGGATCAAGCCCCCAGATTACCATACCTCCGAGTAATATGGCAGTGGTCGGCGAACCCGGAATACCAAGCGTAAGCATTGGTAGCATGGAACCGGTGCTGGCTGCGTTATTAGCCGCTTCCGGAGCCAAGACACCGTTCGTATTGCCCTTGCCAAAACTCTCTGGATCTTTCGACATGCCCTTAGCTACACCATAGGCCATCAGTGCCCCTGGAGTGGCCCCAGCTGCCGGAAGGATACCTACAAAATACCCCAGAAATGACCCCATGATCATAACCTTGATGCCGTTTTTTAAGCTGATCAGAGTATCCAAGATACGCTGCACAGTAATATGAGCTTGAGAAATTTTTACCTTGCCCTTGGTGGTTTCTATAGTCCATAGCATTTCTCCGATGCCATATATGCCAATGGCCAAGACCAAAAAGTTAATGCCGTGAAAAAAGCCAGGTAAATCCATAAAAATAAGGCGTGGTTCGCCACTGATGATGTCCAGCCCAACAGCGCTGAAGACTAAGCCGATGAAGATAGAAAAAAATGTCTTTGGAATATCGTCACCACCAAGCCCTACAAAGGTGGCAAATGCCAAAAGCATCAGCGCAAATTCTTCAGGTGCACTAAAAGCCAAGGCAACATCAGCCAAGGGTGGTGCAAATAGGGTAAACAGCACCACGGAAATAGAGCCCCCCACGAAAGATGCAGTGGCTGCTGCGACCAAGGCCTTATCTGCCTCACCTTTTAAAGCCATGGGGCGGCCGTCAAAAGTTGTGGCGACGGCTGTTGAAGCGCCTGGAATGCCTAACATAATAGAACTTATGGCACCACCATACATAGCACCGTAATAGATGGCACCCAAAAAAATCACCGCCGAAGTCGGTGGCACTAAATAAGTCATCGGTAACAAAATGGCTACACCGTTAACAGATCCCAACCCCGGCATGGCACCTATAAATAAACCGAGGACGACACCCCCAATAATAAGTAGAAGATTAAGAGGCTCAAACGCAAGAAAGAACCCGTCCAGTAAAAGTGTTGCAATTTCCATGGATGCCTCGACCTTTTTAGAGAAACATACTGTAAAGAGGGTAGAACATGGGTTCCGTAACCCCCTTTGGCAGCGTAATTTTTAATGCAATTTCAAAAAAGAAAAATAGCAACAATGGTGTTGCTGTCGCAATCGTTCCAGTTAGTAGCCAGCGATGGTCCCCAATAACGCGCAGATAAAAAATCATAAAAAGTGGTATGGCAACATAGACCCCTACGAAATCAATTAAGCCGATAGTAATGGTCAACGAACCCGCGACCAGAGCGAATAAAACGAAGGTTTGCCTATCCATATAGTTTTTTAGGGAATTAATAGGCTCGTCAGCCTGGCGGAATTGGCGAATGAATATAAGCATGCAACAAATAAACATACCAACAGCTAGCCAGAAAGGAAATGCACCACCACCGGGACCTTCACTTGGAATCCAGCCGATTTCGAGTTCTGCGCTCTTCCACATAGTATAAAGAGAGAAGGCCGCCATCAATGTTGCCATTATTAGTTCAGCTCGTCTCATTGATGGGGCCTTCTCCGAGGGGGTCTCTATATCTACTTCTTACCTTTGATTACCTAAAAAAACTATTTAGGCAGTTCATAGGTGACTATTTTTTCAGCAAGCCTTTGTGTACGTTTATGGCGTTTGACCAATAACTTTTCAGTCCATCACCAGTAAGGAACTCGCCTTGTAAACTTTTCTTTGTCCTATAAGACTGCCATTCGGCTGTTTTATAGACATCGGCAAACAACTTTTGATAATAAGCTGCTGCTTCTTTGCTCATGCCTGGGGCACCAACAACACTTCTCTGCATGAAGTAAGAAAAGTCCTTTCCCAACTCTTTAAAAGTGGGCGCTTCCGGATACATTGCCAATCGCTTGTCAGTAAAGGCAGCCAATGGTCTAGTCTTACCAGCTTTGTAAAAACCATCCTGTTCGGAAGGATTGTTAACAGTAGATTGGATGTGTCCACCAGCCAACGCCTTAGCCACGGCTCCACCGCCCTTGTAGGGAATGTATTTGATTTTCAGTCCGTAGGTTTCGTTCAAGTAATCGGTCAGAATATTGTCTTCAGAACCTGATCCAGTTCCACCCATCAACCATTCACCGTCTTTAGTGGCCTTAACTGCGGCAACAAATTCATCTACATTTGTGATGCCGCTGTCGGATTTAACCCACAGTAAAAATGTGTCTTCCGCCATACGACCAATAGGCGAAAAAGTCATCACGTCAATGCCTAATTTGGATTGGCGCATGGGCGTGGTGTAAAAGCTATTCAGAGTGACCATTATGGTGTGATCATCTCCGGTTTTTTGTTTCAGATGCACCAAAGCCTCTGCACCTGTTCCACCTGACTTGTTGATGGGAGTTAGGGGCATAGGTGACATTTTGTTTTTTGTAATGACACTTTGCATCAATCGAGCCATTTTATCGGCTCCGCCACCCTTGCCTGCCATAATAACAAAATCAATAGGCTTTTTCGGCGTCCATTCAGCCGAAGCAACGAAAGGTATTGTGGTTGCTAAAGAAACAATTGCAAAACCTTTCAATAATTTAGTAATGAACATTTTATTTCATCCTTCCCTAGTTAATTTAAGCACGCAACCTTTCAACGACAGTCGTAGTGCAGTTAACATTAACGCCCCAAAATAATTAAAGAGGTGCAAATGTCGTTTCGTTGCTCTCGTCCGTCGTTATGATCGGATTCTTACTTTGCAACTTGTGGTGGAGACTTCTCAGGTATTTTGTGAAGGTTGTCCATAACTTGCTTTCTGCAAAAAGGTAAAACTGTAAAAAGTGTAAAATATCCATCAATTTGATTGTAAAAATTGAAAAGATTTATATGACGATCTATTTCAGGATTAAGCTCAAGAGCTCTAAATAAAAAAAGTCGGCTAACTCATCTAGTTAACGGACTTTCTTTTCTTGGGGACAGTACTTTAACCTGCGACCTTCAAATCATGGCTACATTCTCTATCACACTTTAAGGCTGTCACCTTAAATAGGTAAAGGTCACTGCGCGCCGCACATTTTCTTCGATCACTGGTGGGCGATTGATTGGCGGATACGCCCTACGTACACATTCAAAACGGTCGCATAACTGACAGTTAAGCCCCGTAGGGGTCTGGTTGTCCGGATTGTTAAAGTCCAATCCGTCACTATAGACTAGTTCCTTAGCATCACGAATATCGCAGCCCACTGCCACTGCGTGCCATGGCACTTGATTGGTTGTGGAAGTTCCACCTGGTTTGACGGTGCGCGATATAGTGAAAAAAGTGGCATTGTCTGGCATACGAATAATCTGGCTTAGAATTTCACCTGGAGTAGAAAACGCGTCATGCACCATCCAGCGTGGACATGTCCCACCGAAGCGTGCGAATTGAAACCCACCACCACTTAAACGTTTGGAGACGTTGCCCGCGTTGTCAACCCTCAAGAAGAAGAATGACACACCCCGCATGCCAGACCGCTGCATGGAGGTGAGGCGGTGACAGACTTGCTCAAAACTGGCGCCAAAGCGGCGCCGGAGTAACACAATGTCATAGCGTAATTCTTGAGCAGCTTCGAAAAATTGCTCGTAGGGCATCATCAACGCACCCGCCAAATAATTGGCAAGAACATAGCGTAGCAAGTCACACGCTTCATTTGACGATAGATCCGCCTCGTCAACAATTTTGTCTAAAACACTACCATGCATTAAAAGAGAGTATTGCACCGCTATTTGGAAGGCGCGATCCTCTGGCAGGTTGACTTCGGAGAGTAAAATACGTTTACGGTGGTGGTCGTATTGGCGAAGGATATCGCCTAGAACGGAAACCGGCATGATTTTAGTTTGGACACCCAATTCCTCTTTGAGATGGACGGACAGACCGCGATAAATTTCTCCTTCTTTAAGTGTGCCATCGGCCCAAAGACCCTCAGAAATAGTTTCCAAAGCTTCAAAGTGGTTAGAGCGCTGTTCCACAAAGTCGCGAACTTGGTCAACAGAAGATGCATGGCGATCTGGAGAAATGGCATTCTCCCGCAAGCCACTAGCGTAAGCTTGATGTTGAGCTGTTTCCCATAACTGTCGGTACAAATGATACAGTTTCACGACCGATTGCGCAGCTTTGGGAGAGCACGCAACAAGTTCTTGGATTTCGGTGTTGCCAACAGCTTCTTCTTCAAAAAGAGGATCGGCAAATACCTCACCCAGTTCAACCACGGAACGTGCGTCGTCGTCCTCGGCGAACTCCTTTAGGTCGATGTCAAATGCCTGGCCTAAGCTGAACAGAAGCGATACTGTAACAGGGCGTTGATTATGCTCAATTAGGTTCAAATAACTTGGCGAGATGTCGATCATAGCCGCCATATCTGTTTGGCTAATTCCTTTATTCTGGCGAAAGCGGCGAACTTTGTGGCCGATAATTGCCTTACGTTCAATTTTAGTCATCTCAAACCTCTAGAAAAAGTAAGTCTTAAGTATACCCTGAAATCGAGCACCGCATATATTTTTCAAATGTTTGCCAACTTATTATAGCACTAGTAGATTTGGTTGGTGTATATAATATCGAATTAAAACAATAGTTTGTAAAATTTGACCACCCACTCAGTCTCCACCGCAATACTAAAAAAAGATCTATCCAGACGTTGCAAAATCGAGATAAATACCAGCATTCAGTGACTCCTAAGCTCTGCTTGCGTAACAAGCGCAAAAAAAATTGATAGTCATAAAACAAAGCCACTCCAAAAAGAATGGTTTTTCAGAATATGATTATGAAAAATCAAGCAATCTAACTGCGATTTATGCGCTCTATCTGCAGGTCTTTAGGAGCTTCCCCACGGAGTCCACAGTATATTTCGTCTTTCAGAAAACCAAATTGATGAGCGCTAATCCTATCTGCGAGTAGCATGTCTTTTCCCCACATCAGTAACCACATGCAGCGTCCTAAAAAATAATCCTTATCGAAGGAATGGTTTGCTATTGACCGTTTAATTAATCGTTGTTGCTCAACATCAAGAGAAGCAAATTCATCTAATTCATTAATAATTTTCGTGCTTCGCTCAACGTCTACCCCTTCTTCAATGAGGCTATCGCGCAAAAGAGAGCAAGCTATAAAAAGCGCACATTCGGCTTCAGGAGTATTATCATCAAAATTAATACGAATACTTTTTTGGATCCCTTCGTGCTTATGCAAAAGATCTCCTGCCTTACCTAACATAAGAGTCATTGTCATAACTTCCGCCATAACATCAATTCTATAGTTGCGACGTCTGAACCATTTAAGCATCAAGTCAATCCATAAAGTTAAATTTAAAAGGATAGTTACGACACAAACGAGTTAGTCCCAGCATACAGCAGAAGTATTATTTTGGATAGTAGACCTCTTATGCCGTTATTCCTGCAAACGCAAACTGTAACAAAGCCATCTCTCTCATTTCGATAGTGTCTCATGTAACGTACCGTGCTCAGGTACCGTCACCTTTTTTGAACGTTTTATTTGAGGAGGTAAAGTGGACGTTGTTTAAGGCAGGGCCGTGATTTCTTCTGATTTTAACCCTGAGCTGACATAGATGTATAAGCAGCGCCATCAACATGAATTCTTGTGCTGCATCAGCCTGTAACCCCTACGTACCTTTTTTACCAACCTAGGATTGTGGGTATTTAGCATACTGAAGAACATGGGGCTTTAATGGCGTATCTTTCTAACCTCACCTATGCTATAAGGTATTTAATATAATTATTAGAACGTCATCATAGCCTCACAAATGTTCTGCGACCCAAGTCCCTGCCTTTATTTTTCAATGTAGATAATTACTTGGTAATTCTCGAAGAGACCGCTTGTCATTTCTTTCCAAAAAACGCGATTTAGTCTTTAGCAATTGAAGGAAGGGTTAGTTTTGAACCTTGGGACCCAAGCAAATAAGAAGTTGGACACAGCCTTACTTCTCGCTGCCGGGACAGGATCTCGCCTATACCCAATTACTCAGAACGCACCAAAATGCCTGACTTTGGTTAAAGGAATATCCATACTTGAACGGATGATCACCAATCTGAGAATAAATGGCTTCAGAAGATTGATTATAGTTACAGGGTATCTTGATAGTCACATTAGAGATTTTCTTGGAGATCATTCAGGCGATATCAAAATTGAATATATATTCAGTCCCTTATACAAAACTACCAATAATATTTACTCTCTCTGGATGGCACGTGAAGTGATTAAGGAACCATTTCTTCTGCTCGAAAGTGATCTTGTTTTTGATGAAACCCTCCTTGCCGAAATGCTTTATCCTGACAGAATAGCTGTAGCCAAAATGCAACCGTGGATGAACGGTACTAGTGTGACCGTAAATCCATCTCAAAAGGTTAAGGCCTTTTGGGCGAACAATGCGGACTCCCTTGGCGGCGCCAAATACAAGACTGTTAATATTTACAGCCTTTCACTCAAGTCCTGGAATAAAATTATCAAATTATTAAACAGGCGAATTTCAGAGGGAAAAGTAAATGATTATTACGAAACTATCTTTGCGGAAATGATTGCCGATGGCAGCCTAAACCTTTCAATGGTCTCTTTTGACGACAAGCCTTGGTATGAAATAGATACCATTGATGATCTTGCTGAAGCTGAAAAGCTATTTGCACTCAATCGTCATTTTTCTGAGAAAAAAATTTCTGTTTTAAAAACAAATTTTAAAATTCCCATAATAGAAGCTATGCCAGCACCACCAAAAGAACCGGGAGTCTTAAAAATTGCTAAAACCATACAAGACCCAATCTGAAAAGTACGAATTCATCTCTAAGCAACATGGCGGTTACTATCGACATAATTTCATAGATCACGCCTATCTTTATAATCTTTATTTCCCGCCAGAAGCTGTCTTCAAAAGATTTAAAGATCAAATTTATGATTTGGTTCTCAATTACCCAGTAGCACAAGACGCTCTTGCCGAGCTTGTTAGCAAAATAATCAACCAGCCAGCTGAAAGGATTGTTGTTGGAAACGGTGCGGCTGAACTAATAAAAATAGTATCTGGTCACATCGCTGAAAAATTAATCGTACCAGTGCCTTCTTTTAATGAATATGCCAATGCTGCCCCAGCAGGAAAATTCGTTGAGTTTCCACTTGAATTTCCATCCTTTGAGCTGGATGTGGATAAATTTGCCGCTGAAGCCTTGAGAGTAAAAGCTGATGTTAGTATTGTGGTTACACCAAACAATCCAACATCCCTGTTAATCCCCAAAGCTGACATCATTCGACTTGCAAAAAAACTTGAGCTTCAAAACTGCATGCTAATTGTTGATGAATCATTTATAGACTTTGCCGAGAATCCTGAAAAAGTAAGCATCGAAAAAGAAATAGAATATTACCCAAATGTAGCAATTTTAAAAAGCATGAGCAAAGCCTACGGTATATGTGGAATCAGAATTGGTTACATGCTGTCGACCAATTCAAAATTTATGAAAGCGGTAAAAAACGGCATCCATATATGGAATATCAATGGTTTTGCGGAAGATTTTTTAAGGGTTTTACCTGATTACAAAGGTAAATTTATTGAAAGCTGTAAAAAGGTCCGAAGCGACAGAGACAGGCTCTACTCAAAGCTTTGTGCAATAAAGGGCATGATAGTTTTTAAGCCGACTGCAAATTATATCTTCTGTCGCCTACCTAACGCTCTGCCAAGCGCTCCCGAAATTATGAAAAAATTATTTATCGAACATAACATCTACATAAAAGACTGCTCCGGTAAAACTCAACCCGATTCTGATCGTTACCTTAGAATTGCTAGCCGTACACATGAAGAAAATTGCAAATTAGTCTCGGCTTTAATTGACGTGATGGACATAACAAAGGGACAAAACGTAAATTAATGACAGCTTCCAAACCCCAACTATACGATCAACCAACAATGCTATCTTTTCTAAGGGACCTTCCTAACATCTGTTCCCTAGCAGGACTGTCATGTGCGGTCATCGGCATTTTTTTTGCGACTACGGGTAATTTTCCTGCCACAATGATTGCACTGATTTGGGCCACACTGTTTGACTGGGGAGACGGAATAATTGCCCGGCGGTTAAAGGGGAGAAGCAATGAATCCCGAGCTTTCGGGGGACAACTTGACTCCCTAATAGACATTGTAAGTTTTGGAGTTCTTCCTGCTGTTCTTCTTTTGAGCTTTGGAGAATTCAGCCCATGGTTTTTACCGGGATCATTAATTGTTGTCGCTGCCTGCGCTATACGTTTGAGTTATTTCAATGTCTTCGGACTTAATGACGATTCCTCATATATGGGTATGGCTGTTGACAACAATGGTATTATAATTGCGTTTGTATTTCTCTTTGACGGTATTTTTAGCCACACCTTTTTTTCAGTCACTGTGTACATAATTTTTATTGCTATTGCCGTCTTGAATGTAGCGCCTATTAAAACGCCGAAGTTCTCAGAAAGGTGGTTTTATGTTCTTGCTGCCTATGTCATAGGTTTAACGATCATATATGGCTGCAAACTTTGGAGCACGTAGTAATAAAACTGCAGGAATTATCAAGTGATGACTCATAAGGACCACGCCAAACAGCAGATCAATAATACAGCCGTAAAAAAATATTTTGACAATGCACAGTTTGGCACCGCAGCCACTATTAGCATGATGACCCACGAGTTCAATTTACCACCCTCTGCGGCTAACTATCGATTGCACAAAGAGTCTGAAACAATCTATGACTGGTTGGCCGCAGTACACCATACTGGAAGTGTGCTTGATGTTGGTTGTGGCGCTGGGACGTGGTCAGAAATATTCGCCGAACGCTATAAGGCTGTCATAGGTATCGAACAAAGTGGTCTCATGTTGAGGGCTGCCAAAGAGAGGACAGCACACCTATCCAACGTTAAAATTCAGGAAGGGGATGGTCGCTATGACCTTCCAGATGGGCCCTTCGATATGATCTTTTTGGGTGGTCTATGCATGTATCTCAATGACGACGATGTTAAGGCGCTACTTCAGGCCTTAAAAGCTCGCCTCAATGAGGGTGGGTCTATTATCCTCCGCGAGTCAACATTGCATGAGGGTGTATATTTGGCACAGGGAGAGTATCAGGCCATCTACCGCAGCGTAAGCCTGTACCATGAACTCATTGATGGCGCGGGTAATTTGAGCGTGGAAGTTCGGCGAAATTATGGTTACACCAATTTGGTGATGGCGGAAGAGTTAGTTAATCTACGTCGTAGGTGGCTACCATTCCTACCCAAAAACTCAAAAACACTTGGTTCCTTGACGTGGTGGGCACTAAGAGGGACTGCAGCGATCAGCTTCTGGGCCATGCCACAAGTATTGTCCAAACTCAACATCTGCTGGCCGAGAATACAAAATCACTTTTTCAGGCTTCGTTTGGTAGTGTAAAAAGAAAAAATAGCCACAAATTCAGTGCCACTTTTTTTTGTTTTTTCTGATAATACTCCGCTGTGAAGTTAATTAGAAATATTACTAGTGGAAAAATAGTTACGCGCCAAATTTAGGTTAAACATTCCTATACTTTAACAAAGATAAGTCTTGATTGTCTAAAACCTCGTCTCTTTCTCAATCCACTTAATGTAATCAAGATTACCACCTACTATGCTTAGTACAGAAATAGAGGGGCAATCATAACTATGCAATTCTTTAATATGTTCTATAAGCGGAGTAATTAGCTCAGGGCGTGTCTTAAGCATAAATGCAGTTTCAGAACTTTCGCATACTTCACCATTCCACAAGTAAACGGATGAAATGCTGCCTAATATATTTGCACAAGCTGCAAGCCGTTCAACGACCACGGACCGCGCAATTTTTTGTGCTTCCTCAAGTGTACCTGTTGTTACGTAGACAGCTGAAGCTAACATCACTAAATGTGCCTTAGACCCGTCTGAAAGATATTCACTATTGAAACAATTAGCAAAATTATTTGGCCAGCATTAATACCCACTGATAAACGATGCAAACGATCAAATTTAGATTTCGCACTTTTATCACCCGCAATTTCTGCATCTCTATAATTATTAATTTTGGGTATAAGGCTTTGTCGGGAAAATAAGCCAGATAGTGCAATAACAAGCATCAATATTGCTGAGGTGTGATTGGCAAGAGTTAACAAAACTGTTGGAATGAGAGAAAAAACTATAACTATCAGGTAATAATGTGGAAAGATTGAACGTATCAATTGACCAGCTGGTTTTGCCTCAAGCTTGATAAAAGTTATTGGTGCAACAAGAAAAGAAAAAAAAAGCATTGCTCCAAAAAGCATTGAAGCTACCAAAAAACTCACTACGAATAATGTCTGCTCCATGTAAAAATCCATTTCAGATACTGACTTTGATTAATATATTATAATTTTTCTTTTTATAAGTTTCTCAAGCGTACAACAAAACGTGAATAAATATTACTTAAGATCTAGAGATTTATAAAAAACTCCAATCTCACCAAGCAAATTAATCTACCAAATCACCATTAGCGGAAAAATATGGGTGCGGGCCATCAAACTTGCCAATATAACTAAGATGGGTCACCAATTTATTGTCATCGGAAAAACGAAAAAGACGAATTGCCGGGGGGTCCATGGTAAAACTTGAGGGGCCTTCTGGATCAAAGTCTAGGGTTGATGAATGCGCAGCATTGGGCGCAATACTGATGCCAATTCCATTAATGCATGTCTCAGAGGCTCGGTGAACATGGCCACAAGCCACATGAAGAACTTGTGAATGCTCAGACAACATAGAAAATAAGTCATCCGCGTTTAGGAGGTTTTGAACGTCCATGTGACGAATACCTGTTTCGAAGGGTGGATGATGCATAAAGAGCATAGTCGGCTTATAGGGTGCCGAGCTTAAGCATGTATCCAACCATTTGATGCGTTCAAGGGGTAAAAATCCATGTGGCTCACCAGAAATTGTGGTATCTACCCCGATTAAACGTAGTGGTTGATTTTCGATAGCATAATGTACAAAATCAGCGCTATTGGCTAGGTACTCATGATCAAAAAAAGCTTTCAGGAAATTATCTCGATCATCGTGATTTCCTGGTACCACATGCCAAGGCATGGATAAATTATCAAGAATAGATCGAAGAGAAACATATTCCTCGGGTTTTCCTCGGTCCGTGAGGTCACCTGTAACTATAACAGTGTCAACGATTGGCCGCATAGAGTTTACGTGGGCAACCGCAGCTTCCAGCATTGCTGCAGTGTCAACTAAGCCGTATGCAATTCGGCGTCCTGCTTTGACATGGGGATCAGTAATTTGCGCAATAATCATGCTTAGGACTTTCCAGCACCTGCATCAAGTGACATAAAGCCATCTGAACGGATTCTTATCGGAATTTCCTCCCCAACTTCGACTGACTCGCGAAGTGTGCTTTCAATGACTATAGGCGTCTCACCACCACCGTCGAGGATGAGCCGGGTCCGATCTCCAAGAAAGAATGAACTATTCACCCGACCAACAAAATGCGCATCTTCTACGCCAACGATTTCTGCGTCCTCTGGGCGAAAGAGCACTTCGGCACCATGTTCCTTGGGAAGACCCGCAAGCAAATTAGCCGGTAACCGGTTGACGGTGCCAATAAAGTCCGCGACAAATTCATTAGTCGGGCGATGATAAATATCTCGGGGGGTTCCTATTTGTGCTATTCGCCCCTTGCTCATAACTACAATACGATCACCCAATGCCATAGCTTCAGATTGATCATGTGTTACATAAATAGAGGTGATTGCAAGACTTCGAAGCAAAGTGTCAATTTCAACACGTAAACGGTCACGTAACAATGCGTCCAGAGCTGTTAATGGCTCATCCAACAAAAGCACGCGCGGCCGAACAGCGATAGCTCGAGCTAAAGCAACTCGTTGGCATTGACCACCAGAAAGTTGATCAATGCGCCGGTTTCTGAGTTCAGAAATATGCATCATGTCTAACATCTCATTAACACGC
Source organism: uncultured Rhodospirillales bacterium (assembly GCA_938092065.1). GTDB lineage: Bacteria > Pseudomonadota > Alphaproteobacteria > Rhodospirillales > JABHCV01 > JACNJU01. Next base: position 11,208 of record CALKND010000015.1, on the reverse strand, counting down.
GCATTGACATCAGCTGCCGCCATTTTCCGCACACGAAGCCCGTATGCAATGTTTTTCGCCACTGTCATATTTGGAAATAGCGCATATGATTGGAACACCATGCCAACGTTACGATTTTCAACTAGGCTTTCAGTAACATCCTCATCATTAAATTTCACCCTTCCACCAAAGTCAGGCATCTCAAGTCCCGCAATAATACGAAGCAGAGTAGTCTTACCGCATCCAGAGGGACCAAGCAGCACCAACGTCTCACCGCCTTCAACTTTTAGATTGACTGGATCCAACGCACGGGTTCCATCATTAAAGGTCTTCGCGCAGGAACTTAAAGTTATGGATGTAGTATTAGAGTTCATGCTTCAGTGTTCCTCATATTAGGTCGATCAGAGACTTGAAAGTTTTTATCTGACGGTAAATCTTCCATAACTTTTTGGTTCTGTTTTGAATCACGCGATAGCATCTGCATTGCAATCAACAATGGAACAATCATAACAAAGAATACAAGAGTATACGCGCTGGCAACCTCAAGACGCATAGACGCATAACTATCTGCTAGGCCCACAGGAAGGGTTTTGGTAACAGGTGTGTGTAACATCCAAGTAAGGTTAAATTCTCCAACTGAAAGTGTCACTACCATCAAAGATCCAGCGAGAATGCCCGGTTTGGCGTTAGGTAGGACAACTGTCCAAAAGCGTTGCCAAAATGATGCGCCTAAGCTGGCAGCACCCTCTTCCAATTCACGAAAGTTCATACTCGACAACACAGCTAACACTGAGCGCACCATAAATGGAAGTGTGTAGAGCACATGTCCAACAAGAATAAACGCCCAACTGGACCTAAAATCACGGAAACCACCATACATTATTATCAAAGCCAAAGCGATTGCTAGCCCCGGCACAGCGACAGGCAGGACAATAGTCTCCTCAATGAAGCGTGCGGTCCTTCCGCCTATTTTTGATAGTACATAGGCTGCAGGCAAACCTATTATTAGGGTCACAGCAAGACATGCAACCGCGATCATAAGTGACAAATAAATTGTGTCGACATATAGGTTTAACACCTCACCAATCCAACGAAAGGTCAAACCACTTTTAATGCCCAAAAAGAAATTTTCCGTAACCCCCGCAAGCGCAGACAGGATCACCGGTACAATTAAAAAAGCACAAACAAAGAGTGTAAAGACAAGTTGACTAATAAATAGACCACGATGTTTCATAAATTCACCCTATGCAGATGCTGCTACAGATGAACCTGACAAACTACGAGCCACAAAAAGTGCCACCCAAGTTACAAGTCCGAGAATAATTGACAAACTGGCAGCCCCAGCAATATTGGCGTTAAGCGTGAACTCAGTATAGATGGTCATCGGAAGGACATCGATATTTGTAGCCAATGTGAACGCTGTGCCAAAAGCGCCCATTGAGGTAGCAAAGCAAATGGCTCCCGACGCAATCAATCCAGGTTTCAAAGCCGGTAGAATAACATCACACACCACCCTCCAAGGTGAAGCCCCAAGCGATTGGGCGGCTTCCTCAAGAGAGGTATCGAGTTTTTCAGCAGCTGCCATAATAGTCAAAATAACCCTAGGTATTGAAAAATACAGATAACCGATGAACAAACCAGCCATAGAATAAGCAAAGACCAATTTATCTCCACTTAGTGCATTTGTGATAGTTCCTACTAAACCTTGACGTCCGGCCAAAAGAATTACCATAAAGCCGATGACAACCCCCGGAAAAGCAAGTGGAAAGGTTAACATAGAGATCAATGTTTCACGCCCAAAAAAACTATTGCGAACAAGAAATAGTCCCGCAATGGTTGAAATTATTAATGCAGTGATGGTTACTCCAAAGGACAATAAAACAGTCGCCACCATGCTTTCAAAATGGCGCGGGGTCGTTGCCATACTTAGATAAGCTGCATAACCTTCTTCACCAGTCGTTCCTACTACCGCCAAACGCGCCATTGGCACTGCAAAGAAGGCGATGAAAATAATTGCAGCGGGGAAAATTAGCAAAAAAAGGCGCGGGTATTCACTGCTTTGCATGATCAACCTCACAAAGTGATTATAATGATTGGGGATGTCTAACTTTGACACCCCCAATCACTAAGTAGAAAAAATATTATCTGACTTCATTTAAATAAAGTTTTGTAAAACTCTTTTGAACTTTAGCCATTTTACCATAATCTACTGGCTTAGAACGCTCGTAATGAGAAGCTGGCAGAAACTTAGCTGCTGCTTCTTTGGATAAAGCTGAGGCCCGTATCGGACGCAAGTATGCGTTAGCCCAGACCTTTTGACCGTTATCTGACATGATGAAATCAAGAATTTTCTTACCCTTTTCCGGATTAGGACCATTCTTAACCAAGCTCATCACATAAGGCACGACAACGGTACCTTCCTTCGGGATGACAAACTCTACGTTAGCCTTATCTTTGTATTTGCCACGGTAGGCATTAAAATCATAATCAAAAAGGATTGGAATTTCACCAGACAAAACACGAGCATACGAAGTCTGCTTTGGCACAATAGGATCATTTTTGGCCAGCTCTTTGAAAAATTTTATACCTGGACCAAAATTATCAAGGGTTCCGCCCATTGCGCGGTTAACAGCGACTGCGCCTGCATATCCAACGAAAGCAGATGACGGATCAAGGTAGCCAATCATGCCCTTATAAGCAGGCTTTAAGAGATCGTTCCAGGATTGTGGAACCGGTTTACCATCAAGTGCATCAACGTTTACAAAGAAACCTAAGGTGCCTGAATGGATGGTAAACCACTTACCTTCAGGGTCTTTAAGCCCAGCTGGTATTTCATCAAAGTGTTTTGGCTTATAAGCAGTTGCTACACCTTTTTGTCCAGCCTGAATACCAAATGACACGCCGTAGTAGGCAACATCAGCAACAGGACTGTTTTTTTCTGCTAACAATTGAGAAAGTGTCTGACCAGAGTTTTTGTTGTCATGTGGAATATCGTAACCCAAGTGCTTTTTTATGCTTTTAAGTTGACTTGCCCAGTCGGCCCATTGCGGCGGGCAGTTGTAGCAAATCGCGTCGGCGGCTTTTGCTGAACCAACACCAGTATTCATTAGTAATAATGCCCCTAAAACTAGGGTTTTTAATTTCTTAGCAATCATTTTGAAGGCCTCCACTGTTTCTTTTGGTTTGAATTTATTAAAAAGGCAGGGCTTAACTTAGTTGCAGGCCCTGCCGACTCTCCGATGCGTAGTGTATGCGGCAAGATTTTTGTCATTGGACAATCCTTGCCGGCAAGGCGATCCAGTAATTGCCTGGTGGCCGCCCGTCCCATCTCGTACGACGGTTGAATAACCGTAGCCAGGGTGGGATGCAGATGGGTTCCGACAGCAATGCCATCAAAACCGATAACAGAAACGTCTTTTGGCACATCTAAGCCCAAACGACCTAATGCACCAATAACTGAAATTGCCAGAAGGTCGTTTGAGCAGAACAATGCACTTGGCGCAGTTTCACGCTCAGCGTAAATCGGGGCCAACGTCTTCTCCAAATGTGGTGAAACAAAGTCAACTTCGATGACGATTGGCTCCTTAAGGCCATGCTCGGCTGCGCCATTTATAAAACCATCACGACGAGCATCAGCGCGGTCAGATGCCAAAAACTGGCCAGCAACCATACCTAGTCGCTCGTGCCCAAGTCCAATTAGCGCTTGCGCGACCTCCCAGCCAGCTCCAATATTATCTACAGTAATCGTGGGGTGTTGGTAGGTGCTTGGCTGATTATAAATTAACACATATGGCACTCCAGCGTTTTTTAACATGTCTGGTATTAAGCTGATATTAGAGTCCGCAACAGTAAGGATTAGACCATCAACTCGGTAATCGAGCAAAGTACTAACCGTTCGGACTTCATCTTCTAGATTATAATCGGTGGATGTAAACATCAGTGTATATCCACAAGAACGCGCCTCAGCATTAATCCCAGCAACAGCGTCAGCGAACACAGGGTTGTTAAGCGAGGGTATTACAACACCGAGTGTTCGTGAATGTGATTTGGATAGGTTACGCGCAACTGCATTAGGGCGGAAACCAAGCTCATTGATAGCGGCCCGGACACGAAAGGCCGTTTCATTGCTAACTCGGCCAGTGTCATTAACAAAGCGCGACACCGTGGCCACAGAAACACTAGCCTTCTTTGCAACGTCTCTTATAGTAGCTATCAATATGTTCCCTCAATCGAAATTGATATCCCATCAACAAATCATTTTAATTAGACTAAACAATACATGTAACCGGTTACATACTTTACTTAGTCGAATTCGTAATGACGAGTCTTTTATTTAATAAACAAAAAAAAGGCGCCCCGAGAGCGGCAAAGTCACTGATTTTATTGGCTGCGGGGGCTCGATTTGAATGTGAATAGCCAATCAACCTCTTTTCCCCGTCGTCATTTAGGTGTTTATTTTAAACCCGTTTCCAACAAAGCAACCGCAACCAAACCAGTACCACAGATCCATTTGTTTCTGCTTAGGGTCAGCAGCGGCCCTTTTCGCCTATCCTTCATCCAAATCTTTCTGAACTATATCGGCGCAAGGTCGATGACCTACACGACGCCCTGAACGCTCCCGACAGTCGCACCGAAGCTGCGGAGATTCTTCGTGGAATTATCGAGCGTATCGACGTTCGGCCTTTGGGGCGAGGTGAGTTCGAGATCGAATTCATTGGCGATATTGTCAACATGATCGAATTGGCGGAGACCAACCCACAAACACGATCGACCGCTTCAAATGAAGCGGCTGTTCCAGATGTATATCAAAGTTCGGTAAAAGTGGTTGCGGGGGCTGGCAACCAGCGCTATTTGCACCTGAATGCGGTGACGATGATTTGGCCAATCTATACTTCCCTTTCCGTCGTCTGATCGCCTCCGCTGATCGTTGACCATGTTTCCAGTGGGTCTTGCGGATACTCTTGACATCTTCCTGTGTCTTTGGCCCAGTGTGAGGGATGTAACCTATCCTCTTTGAAAGTTATATCAGGGTGTTACGGTTGCTAGCACATGCTGAGTAGTGCCCTATGAATCTCCACCATCGCCAGCGTATCCATTTTACAATACTCAAGCAGAGCTGATCGCAAGCTAGCAGCATCCTCATCAGGCAACAGTTTACCCGATGCAATCCTTCCAAATGCAGAAGATGCTGCCAGTCCGTCAGCCACGTGATCTAACTTTTTGTAGCTCAGATGGGGAGCCAGGACCGGAGTAACAGACTTAATGGAAAAAGAGCCATTGTAATCACGAAAATATGTGTTCTCTCTTACGACGGGCAACAAGTCGACTAGCCGGTCTATGATTGACTGTATGTCGATAGCAAAATCTGGGAGCTGTTCGGAAATATTGTTAAGTGTACTTTTTTCAAAACTGGAGTAGACGACAATTGGCCTGTCGGTTCCCGCAAGGGCATCGATTAAAGTTGTCACAAACTCGAGTTTTGGATTGATATCCCCTAGTGCCAGGAACTCTTCGTGCATGGCCTTGCCATCCTGATTTACGTGGTGCAGTGACCATTGAAACGGGGTTTGCTGAAATGGCCGTGTCTCAGGATAAAGTGGAATAGCTGGGGACATAGTCTCAAAGTCAAGGTAGGAGGCTGGAAGGGCCAGTTCCCTTAGAGCTTCAGGCAGGCCTGAAGATATGTACGGCTTTTCATTAAGCCAGACTTTGCGGACCCGCTGCTGAATTTTGTTGAGTTTGTAATCATCAGGTATTTCCCTTATCGATCCAACTCCTTGATCACTCAGTTCCTCGAATTTTACCTTGGATAATTGTGGCAACCGGTCGATCCAATCCTCAGGCATATCCTGAGTACAGTAGCTCCAATAGTTACAATTCGATGGGCACTGCTTCCCAGCAATAATGGCAGGCTGGTTCTTATTAGCTAGAATATTTAAGAGATATGCCGAAGTTTCGTCTACACCATGGCACGCATCAGTGGCCTCCTGCGTGAGGTCAACACGATTAAATAAAGAAGGCCAATGGATGCCTTTCTCGCCTAGTGTGTAAGCATTATTGATATGTAATATCTCCACTGACGGCACTTTAATACCTAAGCCTTTGAGGACATATAATTGAACGGCGACGTCGTTCACATAGGAACGCTTAACGCGTGAGCTGGATTTAACTTCTCGTAGGCCCCAGATATTATCACCAAGACGTTCCATGATGTCGACTCGGATACGGGTATCTTCAAATTCATATGCAGCCTCAAAGATAGCCTCGACCACTGGGTCTGCCATCAAGTCGCGAGTGTACTCAACTGCAGGGCCGTGTTCCCACGGTGGTTCGCCAACTAATACGCCCCCGGGGAAAAGAAGTTGGGCGCGCAGGCCAACCTCAGACCCAGCATCTTGAGAAAATTCCTGCCTTGGCTCTGAATATGAAGCGGGCGCATGCGACCCTAGCCACAGCATTTTGGTGCATGTTAAACCATTCATATATCGGTTTTTAGTGAGGTAAGCAGGGCTATTCATAAAATAATCTTAATGAAGAATCACGACGAGCAGCTATAATACGATATTCCACCAGCATCAAAGAACTCTGACGGCTTCTGCCGATAGAATTTATCCTCCACGTTCCTCGACTGCTCGGCGTATGGCTGCGTCATGACTTCCTGTAGCTCTTGAATCAGAGCGTAGTTTCCCAAGGCCGCTTGCTGGTAAGCAGGTGCCACGAACCACTCTCGTAAAATATATTTTGGGTTGACGAGTTTCATCTGCCTAGAGAGCCCCTCACGGGAGCTAGGCGGAGCAGTATTTACGTCGGTCGTGCTGGTGTTGCTTATGAGTAATTTCCATTTTGTTAGCCACTCTGTCCAGCGCTTGTCCATCCCGTCAGGGTCTGACTTATACGATGGATTCATTGAAGGCATTGCGCTCTTTGAGTCTTTGTAGAAGCTCTTTTTGAGTGGGGCAATGTCGTCAGGTACCGTCGAGAGCTCACGAAAGAAGGTGGTGTAATCGACAGGAGTTTGCACCATGAGCGTTACGAGCTCACTGAACAACTTCGGTTGAAAAGTACAAATTCCAAGTTTGGCAGCCCACATCTTCTCCATTTGCTCTTGCATCACTTTTGAAAAGTCATTTCGGATCTCGTCAAACTGTTGTAGGCAGTCCTTATGCGACGTCATCAACGGCCTCAACGCCGCACAAAACATGTGGAAGTTGCGTTCCGCTGCCACTGGTTGGTTCAGGAACGAGAAATGATGTCCGCCACCTATCCAAGGCTGGTAGTGCGGGGTAAATTCCTCGCAAAATCCGAATGGACCGTAGTCGAGTGTGAAGCCACCGACCGCGCAGTTATCGCTATTGAAGTTGCCCTGGCAGTAGCCGATGCGGATCCAGTTTGCCACAAGCGAGCTAAGGCGGCTGCGGAACCAACGCGCAAGCAATACCACTTTTTCGGCGGTGATTAGTTTCTGGTCGATAACGTCAACGTACTCACGGTCGATCAAGTGCAACACAATCATCTCAAGCTCTTCCATCGCTCTCGGGTGTGTCTTCTTGCGGGCACGGCGACCGAAAAGCTCGAGTTGGCCGACCCTAATAAAAGAGGGTGCGACGCGTGTCGAGATAGCGACTGGCTCCGATATAAGCATATCGGGATTCTTCAAGCGTGAGCCTTCCGAGTACCACGGCCGCTCTACCTTCTCCGTTTTCGAAACGTACAAACTCAGAGACCGTGACGTTGGCACTCCGAGCGCGTGCATGTGCTCCTGTGCCAGGAACTCTCGGACACTCGACCGCAGGACAGCGCGGCCATCCGCGCCACGGCAGTATGGTGTCCGGCCGCCACCTTTTAGCTGCATTTCCCAGCGCCGACCGTTGATGACGGCCTCAAGCACGGAAATTGCGCGACCGTCGCCATATCCATTGCCAGTTTGGAATGGGCACTGCTGATCGTACTCGGTGCCGAAGATCGAAAGTGCGTACCCACACGCCCAACCGACTTTGCGCATCGGCTCCGGTACGTGCGAAATGTCGCCGGAGAACACCCGGACGAAATCGGCCAACTGTGCCATGTTGTCGGCAAAGCCAAGTTCGTGAAAAAAGTTTTTACTGTGTACGACGTACTCGGGGTTTTGTATTGGCGTGGGATTGACGGGGACATAGTGGCCTGTAAAGACTTGTCGCGGTGCGTGGTCGGCACCGTTTTCTTTTGCGTCAGGGTCGCGGTTGAGAGTGTCTACGAGCGAGTAGTTTGCCAACTTTGCGAGATCGTCGATCGTCGGGATGGTTGGGTTGGTTTTCTTGGACACTCGATTTGTCATAGCTATAATTTACGGCGGGGGTGGAACGGATGTTTTCCCGCCGCGTTGTTCGTCGAATCCTCAATTACCTCGGTTTCCCAGGCTATCCTTTGCAGCATGTCTTCGTGTCCTTATTTCAATGTTACCCCATTTCCAATGATAGTGCCAGAAACAGTTACTTCCTTGCTCTTAATTTCGATTTCTTGTCGGCACCAATCTTCGCAATGTGTAGCACAAAAAATGTGTCCGGGCTTGTTTTTAAAGATGGCCAGTCAATTGCAGTGAAAAGGGATTGGAAGATTGATGGACCCAAGTCCCAGTTCCTGAGAGATGTTGCTTCAGCAGCCTGTAACAGATTTAGGGTATCCGTTTCTCCTGATGGGGATGCAAATCATTGGAACCATCTTCACTGGGATACGGGGCCTTACAGGAGTTGTCGATAGTAGACAGCATCTAAGCCACAACTCGGCACTTGTCAGGTTGGCCTTAGCAATGAAAAAAGTGGCAATAAATGCGGCAATTTTACATCGCAAGATGTCTAGGGCTAAATTTAGGTAAACAAAAAACCATCTAAATCATTGACATAGTTGGTTTAATTTTTGGTTGGGGGGGGTAGAATTTGAATCTGACCCGGCCAGCACCCTAACACAAGTACTTAAGTCCGATGTGCATCAAAAAAATCTAGAACTTGGTCAATAACACCATCCAGAAGTAAACGATTTTTTCCTGAACCGGCATCCTTGGTAAAGCATTTTTGCTTAATAAGCCTTCGCGTCGCTGGGGAACCATCAGAAAATTGAATGGTGCCGTCTTGTTTGCGGATTATCGGATTAAAGCGACACCCATTTACAGCTACACCCCTTGTAATTCGACCATTAGTACTAAAAAAATGGTTAGCTCCCTCAATGATTGATAATGTCACGTTAATCCCAGCGGCTCCAAGAAGCTGCTCAAAATACAAACAGGGTTCGAGGTAGTAGTGACTTTCCGACCCTTTAATCAGCATAATAGGAAACGCCACCTGCACTGGTTCCGATATAACATTGCATCCTGGCTCAGCAGATGCAGTTGCACGCCAAGGCATGGATTTAAAGTCCGCACGAATATCTACTGAATTATTGACTTGCGAAGCCCCATAACTGAAGCCCGTATAAAATATGTTTACTCGATCAAATCGCGCATCCATAGCTAAGATTTCTTTAAGGTCAAGCGCATACTGAATGGCGTTCGGGAATTTTCCTTTGTCAACTGGTTTGATGCTAGTTTTATAGAAAGCATCAATTGCTACAACCGCATACCCACGTTTTGTTCCCTCCCTAATGAGACGAGTAGAATACTCATCTGTCCGCCCCTCTCCCCCTGTGAAAACAACCCCGTCCCTAGAACTCCCGTGCTGAGTGATGATCACCGGCAGTGGACCATTCACCTTCAAAGGTATCGCGATCATAGCAATAACAGGCTTTTCCACACTGCGGCTGGTGCTTTTAAACTTGAATACTTCAGAAGTATAAGTGGGTTTTTCTGTCGCCATCACGACACAAGAAAATATGCTTAAAACCCCGAAAAAAACTGGTACCCAAATGACTAAACGATACATTTTGAATTTATAATCTACCAACGGTGCACCCTAATGACGCTAACTCTGCTATAAAAAGCTCCGGTCTGTTTTTAAGCTGCATATTTCAATTTACATTGTTATCACTAACCAAGATATTCTCAACTTATGATTATATCAATTGTAGAAAACGTCCGGCAAAAAACCTGAAGGTCATAATTTTTTTTTGAGCTGAAATTTTTCTAGATGTCGCTCAGACCTTCGCTGGAGCAAAAAAAGGCCACCCCCGAAGGAGCGACCTTTTGCTATAAGCAATTGATTTACTGGGCTTATTTTTGGTTGCGGGGGGTGGCAACCAGCGTTATTTGCACCTGAATTTTGCCAGTCTTAAATAATTAGCGAATGTCCGCTTTCTGGCGGTAAGCGGACGTTAGTTTAGTGTGCCAATTACTTCTGCTAATGACCCAAGCTGTGTAAAAACGCCGTCTAATTTCCTTTGCGGTGCGCTCGTGCGTTGGATCTGTTTTTCGTAGCGGGTTTTCAGTTTTTATTTCTGTCGAGTGCTGTGTGGCCTGCAAGAAAGCCGACAAAGCATATGAAGAAAAATGCTTGCGTATTTAGAGAGTACCAGTAAAAAAATACCCCTACAGTCAAAACAAAATAAACGACCTGACAAAGTAGGGATAGTTATTGTAAAAAGAATTTCAGCTATAGTAATTTACGCAGCTGTATTTTTATTTGTTATACAAGGAATAATCACTGTTATATTATAACATTGAAATTAATGTCTCCTACCTAAAACCTGCTAACATCAACTTTATCGAAACTTTAAATTATTTTTTGACAAATCAGCAACAAATTTACACCCGAGTGACCAAAAGCGTGCCCACCCAAAAACGGGCCGATGACGACTGCAATTACTAAAACTGATAACAAAAAATATATCATGATTTAAACTCAACATCGATAACGTCGGGAAACAACTAGGTTGTTTAAGCTCACGTGTATGTGGCAGAAACTGAAACGTAATTTGAAGTGAAAATGTAAGATATGAGCGACCTCTTAAATCCTTTTCTTGTCCACGGCCGTTCCATGGTATTCGTCCAACTCACGGCGCTTTCTGCGCTACTTTTCATAGCCACATTAATTTGGGGTCAACTTGATCAACGCACACTGGATGACGTACCCGTTTGGGTGAAACCTGCAAAATTCTCGATCTCATTTCTCGTTCATTTTGCGGCGCTCGCCATTATTGTCGCCTTGATGTCTCCAGAAAACGCGGAGCTGCGTATCGTTGCAGGTGTGGGTTGGGTATTGGCAGCGGTGTTCGTTGCTGAAATGGCATATCTGATTTTTCAGGCGGCGCAGGCGCAGCACAGTC
>CALKND010000014.1 GCA_938092065.1 uncultured Rhodospirillales bacterium | reverse complement strand
GGTGCTGGAATAGAAACTGCTTTTGGTAATGTTGGCAATGATGTCTTTGACGGAACGGACCTAACCACGTCTGCCAACTTTAGTGGTGGAGCTGGCGACGACATCCTCACGGGCGGTTCTGGTGACGACACGTTAAAAGGTCAGGCTGGCGTTGACTTTTTGACGGGAAGCCAGGGCCGGGATACTTTTGTTTTTAATCTTGAGACAGACACGACTACTAGCGGCTTAGGGGCGCCCGACGTAATCACAGATTTTGAGGCAGATAACACCGATACAATTCAATTTACAAACCTAACACACTTTACTTTTGTTGGAGACGAAACTGCTAGTTTTGTTGATTATTCTACTTCAGGCGCTTCTGGACGCTATAACGCTCAAACAAGAATGTTAGAGATTAATTCAGATGCTGACGCGGATGTTGACGCTGAAATTCAGCTTCAGAACTTGGTTACGGAGAACCTAGACAATAGTGATTTTGCCGCTAGTGGAAATACATAGTGTTAGCGTTCGCCAAAAGCGTCTTCCATGGATGATTGCCATGGACCAGTTAAATACTCAAATACGGTGCGCTGACCTGTTTGAATGCTGACTGCGACTTGTATGCCTGGAAAAAGGTTATATTTGTATTTCCCTCTTTCAAAACGCTCGCTTTCTGGCTCTATCATGACTTTATAATAAGGAACGCCATCTTCCATTACTAATGCGTCGGGGCTAATGGTTCGGACGATTCCTTTTATGTGACCGAAACGCATGGCATCTGCGGATGTCAGTTTTAGCGTTGCTGTTTGGCCAACACTAACATATCCAACATCCTGGTTAGCCAACTTAGACTCTATGATTAGGCGGTCGCCAGACGGTACAACATCGGCGATAGCATCTCCGGGCTTAACCACGCCTCCCTCTGTGAAGACATAAATTGATTTGATTGCGCCGTTAACCGGTGAGCGAACCACGGTGCGTTTGAGATTGTCCCTAAGCTTCTTCATGCGTTGACTAAGCTCTCGGAAAGTAAGATTGGCATCATCCAATTCTATTCGATGTTCCTCATTAAAGGCGTTAGTAATGTTTTGTAGTTCGGTTTGTGCTTCTTCCATTGCGGAACGAGCACTTATCTGAGCCGCCTGATCGACGTTGATAGAGCCGGATAAGCGGCCTGCCTCCTTAAGTAACTCCAAGTGCTCGTATCGATTAGTTAACTTTTGTTTTAATAGCTTCTGGCTGATTGCTACTTGTTCATTGACCAGTTTCAAGCTCGCCTTGCCGTTTTTAATACGAGCTCTTATTCCATTGATCTCGTCTTTGCGTTGTTGGATAGTCTGACGTTGTTTCTTTAATTCTCCATTTAGACTGGCGGTTTGGGCTTCGAACAGTTTTAGTGCCTGGCGGACCATTTCCGGGTGATCTCTCTCCAAATCTGCATCAAAAGATGGTTTGCTAGCACCACTTGCAAACCCCCTTAAGCGGGAAATTTTAGCTCTGAGGGAAGTTAGGCGGACCTGAAGTTCTCCAACATCAGCGTTATTAGCCATCGGCTCAAGAACTACAAGTGGCTGGTTTAATTGTACAGTGTCACCTTCTTTTATTAGGATTTGGCGAACAATACCACCTTCCAGGTGTTGTACAGATTTCACCTGAGAGGACGGCACAACTTCTCCAGTTGTCATGCTAACGATGTCAATCGTGCTAAGATTAGCCCAGAACCCAAAGATGATAATGATCAACCCGCATAGAATAAAAACCAGATGCGCTGCATAGCCCATCGTCTCTGGTTGTTCTATTGGTTCAGGTGGGACCTTGGTCACTTCTTCGTCTCCCCTGTTTTCTTCAAAACCTGTTCGCTATCTGGTTCGCGACCCATAATTTTAGTAATTTTTGGTTTTGGTTTTTCGTTGAGATCTAGGAGTGTATGGGGCCCCGTTACGCTATTGATGTCATGCGTCATTATGACCACCGTGTTGCCCTGCTTAACCAACTGGCCTAATACCGTTCGAACAGCTGCACAGCCTTCTGCATCAAAACTTTCGGTCGGTTCATCTATAATTATTAATTTGCCTTGGGTGGCGAGGGCCCTTGCAAGGGCAATGCGGCGGCGAATACCTTCCGATAAACGCCATCCATTTTGAACGATCAGAGTATCCAGCCCGTCCTTGCTTTCATCCAGAAACTTTCTCAAATTAGACGCTTCAATGACCAGGTCAAGTTGCTCAGGTTTCATGTCTGGGTTGTTGATACGAAGGTTATTCTCGATGGTAGTATTAATCAACGCTGGTTCCTGAGGTAAATAAGTGATTTGCCTGCGCCACCATTTTGTTGAGACTTGTTGGAGATCTATGCCATCGACAAGGATTTGTCCACGAGTAGACTCCAGTAGCCCAGATAACAGCCGGGCTATCGTAGTTTTGCCGCTTCCATTGGACCCAGTTACGACTAAGACAGAACCCGGCGTCAGTTTAACGTTTAGGGATTCAAATAATGGTGTGGCGTCGTTGGAAAAGGCGAAGGCAAGGTCACGAAATTCAAGACCACCTTTATATTGAGCCATATGGGCACCGCTGTCGAGTTCTTCGGGCATGGCATCAAATTTTAGAATTAAATCGAGTGACTGGCGAGCTTTGGCAAACGTAGTTGCCAACTGAGAAAATTTTGATATTGGTTGCAGCGCTCGGGCAGCCAGTATGTTGGCGCTCATCATTGTGCCAACATCGAGATCTCCAAGCACAACAAGAGTGGCACCCATACCAATGACGGCAACGCTCAACAGCCCATTAGCCGTCTGATTAACTGTTTGCACCAAAGCTTGTCTGGCGGTTATGTCCCGTCGTAGTTTTTGAATGTGGGAAGTGTGTTGAGACCAAGCAGCACGTAAGTATTCCCCAGCGTTGAAGGCCCGAAGCGTGTCGCTCTCTCGAGTGACAGTTCCCAATAATGCACTGCCCTCTCCAGAAGCTTCCTGTAGCTCGGCTGTTTTACCTTTTGCCGAAACATTAGAAAACAATCCGATACCGAACACGACAATTATGAAACAAGCAACGATGAGGGCAATTGTCGGCTCCATAAGATAAATAACAAAAATGAAAATTAATGAAAAAGGTACATCCAGAATGGTGGTGATATTGTTTGCATTAAAAGCTGTTTCCACAGCGGCGACACCATTCACCATTTCTCGCCTTGTCCCTACAGGCACTTCTTCAAGACCTTTTACTTTGGCTCTGGTTAGGATGCCGAAGCTTTTGAGTGCAACTGATTCATCTGGTACAACATTAACCCCACGAGCTAGTCGCAATCGTGCTTGCCTGAGGGCGAATTCCAGGGAAATGGCAATTAGGACACCGGAAACAAGTGTTAACAGTGTGGCGTCTACGCCCTGGGAAACATAGCGATTCAGGACCTGTAAGACAAACAGTGGACTGGCCAGGGCCAAGATATTTATGAATACCGACGCCAAGACCAATTCTGATGAGATCAATGGCATGGATTTCAAGCGTTGGAATAAATCTTTCATTTAACTTGTATTTGCTCTTTCCACTGTTTCGTCAACATATGTAATTCAACATGATTTATTTTAGCGTATAAGTATTATCCTAATTTTGGTTGTTTTGCGGGACTAAATGTTTCTCTATTTGACTTTCTTGAAGCGCAGAAGAACAGCCTACGCAAATAAGAAGTCTATGTTTATTCTGCGTTGGCTAATTACATCGCTTGGCAAAAAAAGTCCCTAAACAGTATTGTTTATTCATCATAGGCCTTCAATAGATTTTTATTATGTTCTTCGTCTTGATTAAGACTATGATCGTAAGTACTAACTTCTATAGCCTGGGCTTGTTATAGCATGAGTAATAATTATTTGATCTCCCCTAATCCGGATGATGCCCGTTTGACTAAACGCGTTGAAGGGATCGATCATGAAGGACATTCCATTAAAATGTCTGTTCCTGTTGAGCGCCCTCTAACCTTGTTCCTCAATGGTCAGGAAATTGTCACAATGATGACTATTGGGGATTATCCGGAATATCTCGCAGTGGGATATTTGCTCAATCAGAACATGCTTCACGACGATGATTCTATTACTGCCATTGATTATGATGCTGACATTGAATGTGTCGTCGTGCGAACGGCTATGAAAACAACATTTGAAGAAAAAGTAAAAAAGAAAACCCTGACGTCTGGCTGTGCTCAAGGCACGGTTTTTGGTGATGTAATGGAAAAGTTTGAAGACATTGTTCTGTCGGGAGACCACATTATAAGGACATCTTGGCTGGCGAGCCTGGTTAAAGAAATCAACACGACACCCAGTCTTTACCTTAAGGCGGGCGCTATTCACGGCTGCGTACTGGCACGCGAAGATTGCCCCTTGTTATACATGGAGGACGTTGGTCGCCATAATGCTGTTGATAAAATAGCCGGTTATATGTATCACCACGAAATGAAGGGAAGTGATAAAATTTTTTATACAACCGGGAGACTGACAAGCGAGATGGTTATCAAGACAGTTCAGATGGGAGTGCCTATTCTGGTGTCGCGCTCAGGGTTCACGGCGTGGGGTGTTGAATTGGCTAGGCAGGTCGGGCTAACTTTAATAGGCAGGGCACGCGGACGCCGTTTTATTGCTCTAGCTGGGCAACATCGCATTATTAGCGATCTAGCCGCCGAGGATGACAGTACAGTATAAAGCTTTTTATAATGGAGAGCTTGCTGTTAAGCTTGGGCGTTCCATGGCTTCGGATATAAGGAACAGTACCAATTCAGCCTAAGTCAATTTGTGTGTGTCTAAGTTGCCAGCACCTCCCGGGTAAAAAGTTTTTCTGGTAATGATTAGTACCCAGTCGCTTGTTTTGTCTCAGGTTATAGCCCGCTATAAAACTCTTAAGCCAGTAATTTAGGCAGCTGTCTTGACATGCTATGCTTAATTTGCGATTTTGTTTTGGTTTATGTATTTCTAAGACCTAATTCATGCGGGCTCTTTCACTACGGCGCACTTTCGCTCTAGCCCTTTATCCAAATTTACCATTACCGCTATAATTGGGACAGGCTAGTAATGTTCGGTGTTGTTGATCCTTCCTGTAAAATACAGGAGCAGAAAGTTGATTATAAGCTCCTAAATATAAGAGGCAGTATGTTTGAGCCTATGGCAATTGAACTCAGCGTGGACAAAGTTCTGCGAATGCTTGGCTATACGGACATGGAACGTGTTCGACCTGCAGTCCGTAGCATCAGCGAAGAGGTTGTGGCCCAAGTGGAAGATGTGGTCAGGCCTACTGTTCATTTTAAACATAAAACCATCAAGTCATGCTCAGATGGAGTTCTTGAAATTGAGGGTGGCATTGTACTCCACTGCAAGGCATTCCAACGCTACATGGACGGTTGCGACAAAGTAGTTGCACTTGTTCTCACGCTTGGCCGGTCCATCGACGAGCTTGAAGATAAGTTTTCAGCCAATGACCAGTTACTAGAAATGGTAATATTGGAAATGGCAGGCTGGCTAGCCATTGAGCAAGCAACCAAGCAGTTCACTATTCATTTGCGCGATATAGAAAAACCGGGACGACATCGTCTTTCACGCCGAATGGCGCCCGGATATGGCTATAAGATTGATGGAAAAAAATGCACTTGGGCTCTGGAAGAGCAGCCAAAGATTTTTGAATTTTTTGATCCCGGATGCCTTCCAGTTCAGTTGCTTGAAAATAGCTGCGCCATGACACCAAAAATGTCCCGTTCAGGATTATTCGGCTTGCAGCCTTATTAAAAATATATGTAAATAAATTTATTAATGGAGATAGTTAAATATGAGTAATGTGCTTGATGTTATAGGTGAAAATTTTAATACCTCGAGAAGGATCAAGGCGACAAGCCCGCGAGTGGTCAAAGATGGCGACTTGGTCAAGTTGTCTTATGTAAACTTGAAGGGGGAGACGGACTTTCTTGACGTCACCAGCATTTATCCAAAAGACCCAGATCAAGTTAGAAAAACTCAATTAACGCACGTTGCCCAGGCCATGCATACCAAGAACATGGACTACATAGAATGGCTTATTCTTAGACAGATTGAGGCTGGAGCAAATATTATTGATATTTGCGTTGATGAAATCTGTGTAGATGAAGAAGAGCGCCACAATTGGATGCGGTGGATTGTACCTATTGTTCAGAAAATGGCTGATGTGACATTTGCAATCGACTCCTCAGATCCCATTACCATTACAGCGGGGCTCGAAGTTTATGATTGTACAAAAAGTCAGCCAGCAATTAATTCTGTGAATCTTGAACGAGGCAGGGAAGTTCTAATTCCATTGGCTAAAAAATACGATGCTTTGTTACTTGCCAATGCAAGCGGGCGCGATAATATTCCCACCAGCAAAGAGGAACGTGTCGAAAACCTCAGCAAACTCATGGATATGATGGATGATGAAGATATCCCGATGGGCAATCGTTACCTTGACCCGTTATGTTTTCCCGTAGGTGCTGCTCCAGAAGCTGCAATGCATTATCTTGAAGCTTGTAAAGAGTTGAGGGATAAGTATCCAGAGGTGCACATTTTTGGCGGCCATTCCAACACTTCCTTTGGCATGCCTCAACGGAAAGTACTCAACAGTGCTTTTATTATCAGCTCAATTCTCTATGGCTGCGATACGCTTATGATAGATCCTGTCATGAATGAGATTGAACCATTTAGAGAATTTAAACTTTCTCACAATGTCCTCGTTGGAACAGATATGATGGGTATGGAGTACATTACCCATTTTCGATCATGACAGATAAAATAACGATAAGCTTTCAGGAAGCTGGATCTGACAAGGTCGTCAAAAGTATTGGCGTTGATCTTGGTACAACTATGCTGGACGCTGCCGCTGAGGCCGGGTTAGACGTTGATGCAACTTGCGGCCGGCGTGGTAAGTGTCGTAGCTGTCGCATTAAAATCCTATCAGGAAAAATCCCACCTGCGACCTTGCAGGACACACTTCAACTCGGTCATGAGGCAGTTGCTGAAAGGTTTCGTTTGGCCTGCCAGACACCACTAATTGCAGACTGTGCTGTAATGGTCGCCCCTCTCAGAACGGAGAGTGGTCACCAGATACTCAGTGCTGGAGAGCGCACTACAGATACGGAAGCAGTAATCGAGTCTGGTGTGGAGAAGTACCTTATTAAGGCTGAGGAACCAAAGGATGAAAACGAGCAGACATCAGATTTTGAAAAAATAGTAGAGGATTCCTTAAAAGCGTTAAATTTAGTGCCTTCCCTCGACGTATTGCGCCGTATCCCGGAAGTCTTAAGAGAAGATCCACAAGGTCTTACGCTTACTACTTTTCTGGGACAGGTTGTTGATATTGAGCCTGGTGATACGACACAAAATAAATTTGGCATGGCCTTTGATATAGGAACAACAAGTATCGTTGGCAGTCTGGTTGATTTAAGCACAGGTGAGTCCATGGCTTCTGTTGGGGGCGTAAATCCACAGGCTGTGTATGGAGGCGATTTGATGTCGCGAATTTCATATGCTCAATTTGACACAAAGAAACTGGCGACGATGAGGGCGAAGGTCCTAGGCGCCATAAATGGATATATTGAAGAAGCCTGCGAAAAGGCAAAGGTACCCTCATCGCAAATTTATAAACTGGTTGTAGCGGGAAATACCTGCATGCATCACATGTTTCTGGGTATTGACACTAGCTACGTTGGGCTAGCGCCATATGCGCCAGTGATGAGAAAGTCAATAGTTGTGCCAGCGCGTGATATCCCGCTGAAACAAGCACCCAATGCATACGTTTGTATGTTGCCAATTATTGCAGGGTTTGTTGGTGCGGATACTATAGCTGCTATTCTGGCGACAAGAATTTATGACAGTGAAGAGGTTCGCGTTATAGCTGATATTGGGACCAACGGTGAAATGGTGATGGGATCGAAAAAAGGCCTTATGGCATGTTCCGCTCCCGCTGGTCCCGCCCTTGAAGGAGGTCAGATACTTCATGGTATGCGTGCCGCCCTCGGGGCAGTTGAGGCAATCTCTATCGATGATGATGTTCATTGTGAGGTTGTTGGAAAAACGCCAGCTATTGGCATTTGCGGGTCAGGCTTAATTGACTCTGCTGCTAAAATGCTTGATTCTAACGTCTTGCTACCCAGTGGGCGTTACAATAACAAAAATAAGGATGACCTCTCCAATAAAATTGCTGAGCGTTTTGTTAAAAATGATGAAGGACTTGGGTTTGTCCTTGTGCGGGGTGAGGAAACTGGCAAAGGTGAAGATATTGTCCTGACTCAAATGGATATTCGTCAGTTGCAATTAGCCAAAGCGGCTATCTACTCTGGCATTCTGATGCTGCAAAGGATTATGGAAGTTGCAGACGAAGATATTGCTGAGCTGTTAGTCGCCGGAGGTTTTGGCAATTACGTCAACATGGAAAGTGCCGTGCGTATAGCTCTTTTGCCGCCGCTTCCTTTGGATAAGTTTACATATGTTGGAAATGCAGCCCACATTGGTGCTGAACTTGCCTTGCTCTCTGAGAATGAACGTCTTAAGGCTGACGATATAGCCTATAACATTGTACATGTAGCGCTCGCAACTCGCATGGAATATCAAGAGTTGTTCGTTGAAGCCTGTAATTTTGGAAGTGCTTAAGACTTATTTAGAAGTGAAACTTTTTCCCCCATTCACTGTTTCTGCTGAGCCTTCAGCAACAGCACGATCTAGCCACTTGCGTGCTTGCATCTGTTCGATGTCAAAATATTCCATCACGTAAGCTTCAGTTTGGGGGCTTTTTTTAGCGATGGCTTGAAACTCTGCCAGAAAAAAGGAGTATAGATCTTTTGGCGGGTTGAGTTCATCTTTATTGATCATTGGTGGCACGGGATTGTTTTTATCTTTTCTGGTTTGAGAGATGAAAAAATCGCTCAGTGAATCAATATTCACAACATCTTGTTGGGTGATGGCCTGAAGGCCAAGATGCAAAAGGGCAAAATTTCCCGGTGACATGGGCTGGTCGGTTCGAACGAAGGCCGGAACCCATTTTTCGATGCGGTTCTCATCTGCACCAGTCCAGACACCGCCTTTGCGACGTGTTTCTACGATCACCGCTATATCGGACAAGACGTATTGATAACGATTAAGACGGATAGCGTTAGCGACAGAAAAGGCGGCACTAGGTGAGAAAGGTGTGACCATGGTCAATTGATTATTAGCCAGTGAGTCGCGATACCTTTTCGCCACAACGGCTTTTTCAAGACGGTCTGACATTATAATCATAGCTTGTCCAGAACTCTCAAGCGATGCTGAAACAGCTTCGCGATCGACCCCCCGCATATCGTTTGAAATTACCGTTAGCTTCTCGAGGGCACACCTTTTGCCCAATGCGGAAGAGAATTGGAGTGCTGGTTCGCCGCTTGCGCGTGAGCCGACAATACAAACTCCCCCCATGTCAAGGCAGTCGATAGCACCGGCACCAAATAGTAGTGGTGGACGTGCTGACGATAATCTCTGGCGAAGTCGGTTTGGGTACTTTTTGTCGCGCTCGCCAAGCACCCATATGCCAGCCTTAGACCACGCATCAATGGTTTCTTCAAGTTCAGCAAAACGTCCCATAAGACCAGCTAGCCGTTTTGCTGAAATTCCATGTATGACTCCAGCTTCTCTTAGATCCAGAGCTGACATATTTAGCATGTTTTCTGGCGCTAGCTGACGCGCCTCAAGTGCGTGATCTAGCTCATGAAACTCACTTTGGTTTAATGGCCTTGCTTCGGAGTTATGCTCTCCAAAACGACCGCACAATAAAAGAGTGACCCTTGTGTTAGAAGATATTGTTGCCTTGTTGCTCATTTGTCTTTGGGCGCAATCTCAGCACTTTCAACAAGAACATCAATGCGTTTTTTAAATTGATGTTCTAACTCCAAAAGCCAATTAGAGTGTTCTAAAGGTGCCTTAAAGGATTCAGAGCCAATGCGTTTGTTTAAGGCCTTCCATACTGCAATGGGAACACGAAAAGTAGTTGTTAGCTTCAACAAGGAAACAGTTCCAACCCCTGTGGGTAACTGCAATAGGCCTTTTTCTACAAGTCCTGGGAGCAGGTCATCTGCGGTATCATAACGAGCAACAACAGTATTTTTTTGTGATAAAAGAAGATATTCCATGAAGTTTGATTGCTCTGAAGATAAAGTTGAAAGTACTGTTTCAAGCTTCAGGGCTGTGTGCTCGCCCTTACTTTCGGCAAGGAGTTTAGTCGTTTGACTGTTATGTTGGGCAGTGTATTCTGCCTTATTGCTGTGATTCCACAGGGAAGAGCGTTTTTCATCCATAATTTTTTATAACACTCCAACTATTTATTTTAAAAGGCCAAAACCTCTTTGCAGAAGTTATGAACTATAGATCGAGTAAGTCTCTGTCCATACATCAAAGCACTCGCAGAGCTCTGTTCGCGCTGAGCTCAATTGGCATAAGTCTACAAGTAACGTCTCTTAGTTTATGAGCTCATATTCAACTGCTTGTTGCTATCTTTTATAAGAATTACCAACAATCTTGAGCGTTACCAACTTATGCCAAGGATAATGGTCATTTTAAATTTGATAAAGGGCTAGGGCGAAAATTCGCCGTGGAATAAGGAGCCCGCATTAAATACGATTATAAAACCGCAGTAGCGCAAGCAAAATCGCAAATTAAACTTAGCATGTCAAGATAGCTGCCTAAATTGCTGGCTCAGTAGTTTTGTGCATTACCTGCAACAAAAATAACACAAACAACCGAAAACAAATTTTTTCAAGAAAAACTTTAATCTATAAGACGCTGGCAACTTGGATGCGCACAAACACAGGTTGACCCAGTCTGAAAAAGAATAATGTCCCTAAATTTTTCAATTTAGTCTTTGGCATTTCTCTAACAAAACCACTACCCAGAGTTAACAAACTTGACTGAAAGTATTTAAATAGCCATAATTATAATATTAATTTTTTACATCTGCCGTGGTTTAGATTAAGACGCTCGCTTCCACGTAAAAAAGAGCTGAGTGGGCTCTCGAAAGCGATTTCATCGCACCAGCCCTTTGTCTGTTTTTAGACCGTCTTTATAAAGAGGCGTGGGCAAACGTTTTGAAAATATTGATTTCCAATAGTTGAAAGCATATTAGCTCGCGCAGGTTTTAACCCTGTGGTCTTGTTTGTATTTTTTAGCAATAAACAAATAAATAGAGGGGCGAGTAAATGTCAAAATATGAGTATGATTTTGAGAAGGGTATAAAAGAATACAAAAAAATTCTTAACGGTGGTGATGCTGACTTTATACCCGTTACGACGCAAATGGCTGAGTTTTGCATGGCATACGGTGGGTATAATGGAAATGAGTTTTTCAGGGACCCGGAAATGTTTGTACGAGGCTCTCTGGACGTTCAGCAGGAAATGGGCTTTCACGTTCCTGACATGGTTTGGGATGTTTATTCAGTAGAGGCGGAAGCCCTAGGTGGTAACATTGCGTGGTTTGATGAACTTTACCCCGCACTAGATAACACCGCGCCAATTATTATGACGGAAAAGGACTTGGCTGCCGCTAAGGCTCCGGACCCTTTCAAGACGGCTCGCATGCCGTGGGTGCTTGAGGCGCTTCAGATTTGTAAAGAGCTGAGCGGGTACACACCTTTTGTCCATTATTGTTCCCCCATCAACCTTGCAGCACAGGTTATGCAGTTTGAAAACTTAATTATGGCTATTGTGGAGCGCCCAGCTTTTGTTCACAAGCTCATGGATTTTCTTGTTGAAGAAGTTTTAGCCCCTTACATCAATGCTTCCTTCAAGGTGTTGCCAGGAAATACAATTGCCAATGGCAAAGATGCAGTGGGCTCCCTGCCATTCATAACAGAAGAAATCTTGGCAGAATTCTCAGTTCCATATTTGCTCAAGCTCCGCAAGCTTTGCGGTGGCCATGATGGTATTCGTAGTGACAATTGGTGGGGTGACAGTTTCGCTGAGGATATTGATAAGTACTGGGACACCAAGTTGGAGGTCACACCCCAGTATCTTAAGGTTCAGGATCCTGATTGCTTTGCAATTGGCACCGAACGCATTCGTGAATACGCCGATAAAAGAGAATGCGCCCTGAGTTTTGGTGTTAGCACCTTGTTGCTGCAAAATGGGACTGAGGAGCAAATTACCAAACGTATTCATGAATACATGGAAGTCGGTAGCCGTGGACCTCACGGTAAAAAATTCTTCTTATATTTTTGCAGTTTCAGTGCTCAAACACCACCTGAAAAAGTTAGAGCCGCCATTAATGCTGTAGACATGTACAACAGGGGAGATCGTCCTTATGCAGGTCTCGTCGAGACAGGGCCGGGCTTTGAAGACGCGGCAACTATGGGTGGCAAGGGTTTCATGGGCATTGGCGTCGGTGAAAAAGAAGTCACCGATTATCATGCCGGACACACAAACGATATATTTAGTGAAATCTATCAGTCAGTAATGGATTTCGATGAAGTTGCGTGTCCTGAGTTGGTAAATAAGGCGTTAGCAGATGGCGAAGAGTGTTCAGAAATCCTCGACAACGGTCTCATTGCCCCCATGGGTGAGATTGGTGACATGTTTGCTTCTGGTGAATTGTTTGTGCCAGAAATGCTACTCGCGGCACGTTCTATGAAGGCGGGCCTTGAAATATTGCGGCCTATTTTAACAGCTACACAAGAGAAGCCCAAAGGAACAGTTGTCCTGGCAACTGTGTTTGGTGATCTTCATGATATCGGCAAAAACCTAGTAGGCATGATGTTGGAAGGTGCTGGTTTCAAAGTAGTTGATCTGGGTGTCAATACTAAGGGTGAGGATATCATCAGAACAGCTCGTGAGGTTAACGCGGATGTTATCGGCTTGTCGGCACTGCTAACAACGACAATGCCATTCATGAAAAAAATAATTGAGAGTATCCAAAAGGATGGCCTCAATGTGCCAGTTATTATTGGTGGCGCACCAGTCTCTAGCGATTTTGCTGATCAAGTTAATGCGGATGGATATGGAGACAATGCACCGTTAGCCGTTTCGCTTTGTAAGGAATTGATTCTTAAAGCTGAAGCGGCTTAGTTTATGTATCAGGGCTGTTGCTGTGAAAATTTAGAATAGCAACCGCCCTAATGCTACGACCATTGTCAATTAAATAAAGGCTTGAGCGTTTTTTTCTACGGGTTAATTTTAAGAGTAAAAAAGCACCTTTTGATCATTATTTAATCACTAGAGGTGTTATGACCCACACATAAAAGGGTCTTATGAAGTTAAAACAAGCACTTATTTTTTTTAGTTGAACAACTTCTAATGTGCCGCAGAATAGTTATAATTGGACTATATTAAACTGCAGTTTGTTAACTATTTAAAAAGAGCTCTAGTAGGTTGGCTCATGAAAGTTTATCATAGTATACAAGAGAACATTTTTGTTGATTTGATATGGTTATATAGGGTTGTTAGAGGTTGATTGTAAAAATTGATAAAATAATTCCAAGCTTATCCTATAAGTATTGAAATTCGGGGGAATACCGTTCGTGTTAAAAATTGAAAATCTAACAAAGCAATTTGGTGACTTAAAAGCTTGTGACAACATCAATCTAGATATTCCAGATGGCCAGATGATTGGAATTATTGGCCGGTCTGGCGCAGGCAAATCAACTCTGCTGAGGATGATCAACCGCTTGGGAGATGCCACCGAGGGAAAAATTATCTTTGGTGAGGGCGATGAAGCATTTGATGTAAATCTGTTAAAGGGCAAGGCTCTACGTGAATGGCGTGCCCGTTGCGCGATGATCTTCCAACAATTTAATTTGGTGCCGCGCCTTGATGTCATTACCAACGTGTTGATGGGCCGCATCAATTACAACAGTACTTTTAATACCCTATTGAAAAGATTTAGTGCGGAAGAGCGGGCGTTTGCTATCCGCGCCTTAGACCGCTTGGACGTGAGCGCTCAAGCACTTCAACGTGCAGATACTCTATCAGGTGGTCAGCAACAACGTGTTGCTATTGCACGTGGCTTGGTTCAGGAGCCCAAATTGCTTTTGGCAGATGAGCCAATCTCATCTCTTGATCCACGCAACGCCGGCATAGTTATGGATGCCCTTAAAAAAATTAACGAGGAAGACGGCATCACAGTCATAACTAACCTTCACACACTTGATACTGCAAAAAAGTACTGTGAGCGTCTTCTTGGTATGAAAGGTGGCGTTGTAGTATTTGATGGCAAACCAGAAGAGTTGACTGTTGAAATGATCCGTGAACTTTACGCCTTAGGCGATGGAAGTGATGATGAGGAATTCGATCAAGCTATTACTCAGACTTCAGTTAATGTAGCTTCTGATTAGAAATAGAATAAAGAGATGTAAAATTTTTAGGAATCCGATTGTTTTTTAGGCTTCTTAAATACTTGGGTTGTTGAAAAAATTTGATGACCCCAATAATAAGAAAATAGACTAACAAAACCATAACTTTGGGTAAATAATTACCTTTTTAACAGGAGGGTTAAAAAATGTTGCTTCGACGTTCTTTACTAAAAACTGCTACTGCGGTGCTGTTTGGTGCTGCTGCGGCACTTTCAATCAATACGGCAAGTGCCGATGATTATATTGGTGGCTGGCAGAAAGATTTCCCTGTAGTAAACTATGGCGTTATCTCTGTCGAAACAGCCACTGACAATCTTAAATCTCAGAAAAAATTTGTTGACTATGCATCCAAGGAATTGGGCGTGGAGTTCAAATTATTCACTGCCGCTGAGTATTCAGGCATTATGAACGGCCTCGTTGCCGGTCAGGTCCAGGTTGGATGGCTTGGTGCTAGTAGTTACGCCAGTGTCTGGCAGAACTGCAAGTGCGTGGAGCCAATAGCTGGAGCTCAGGATGTAGCCGGTGGTATGGGCTACAATTCTGTTATGATTGTTAAGGCAGATAGTCCTTACCAAAAATTTGAAGATCTTAAAGGCAAAACGGTTGCTCGTAATGATGCAAACTCTACATCTGGCTTCACCATTCCGACCTACTCTTGGGCACAAATGGGGACACCTATTGATAGTTACTTCAATTCTCCTTTGTCCGGCGGTCATCAGCAAACAGTCACAGGTGTTCTAAACGGCACTTTTGATGCAGGCTTCACTTGGACCACAGTCAATGACGGTTTTGGTGCACTCCGCAAGATGATTGACAAGGGAATGCTTAAGCGCAAAGACATCCGTGTCATCTGGACCTCGCCCTTGATCCCAACACCACCAGTCGTGATCATGAGCTCATTGCCACAAGCAATGAAGTCAGATTTGATCAAACTGTTCCTACGTTTGGAAGAAAACGACCCAAAGGTAGCTGAAGCAGTTGCTCAAGGCAAGACCTTGGGAATGCAGCGTGTCTACCATGAGGATTACGTTACGGTTATGGAAGCCAAAAAATGGCTGAAGGCAAACCGTAAGAAGAAAAAGTCTTAGGTACAGTTATCTGAAGCGAAGCCGTCTCAAGCGGCGTCTTCGCTTCACCCTTTTTTTAAATAATTTTTGTTTCCAAACTAAACAATGGTGATTTTGTCGTGACTGTAGAAGCCGTAACAACCCAACAGATGAGCGCAGTAGAGCAATTTGAAAAGCACCGTTCCGCATATGGTGCACAAAAGCGAATTTATCTGATTTTATTTTGGGCTGCTTTTTTAATTGCTTTAACCTTATCTGTCCTACAGTCAGAGTTTAGCATTTTCAAAGTGATAGCGGCCTTGCCGCGAGCCGGCAGTTTTATACATAATTCTTATGCAGTTTTTAGTGGCTGGGACAACATTGGCCCAGAGTTTGCTGACTGGTACTGGGGTATTGAAAAATGGGCAGACGCTGTTTTTGTTAGTTTGCTCATGGCCTTTACTGCGACTGTTGTGGGAACAACCATAGGCGGCTTAATAAGCTTTGTTGCCTCCTCTAATTTGATGTCAAATTACCCTCTGTATTTTGTTGCTCGGCGGACTTTAGAAATTGCTCGTACGGTTCCTGACATTGTCTGGGCTATGATTTTTATTTATCCTTTCGGTGTTGGGCCTCTGGCGGGTGTCCTTGCTCTAATAGTCCATACAACAGGTGCCCAGGGAAAGCTTTTCTCTGAGGTTAATGAAAATGTTGATTTTAAGCCTATTGAGGGAATACGCGCCTCTGGCGGCAACTGGTTCGAGGAAATTCGTTTTGCTGTTTATCCTCAGGTTTTGCCAAACTTCCTCTCCTACAGTTTCTGGCGTCTGGCTCTAAACGTTCAAGCTGCAACCGTTATGGGATTTGTCGCAGCGGGTGGCATTGGATATGAGTTAATAACAGCCATTAAGTTAATGTATTTCCTAGATGTGGGAGCCATTTTGTTGATGATTATTGGAACTGTTTTTGTGATCGATATGCTTAGTGAAAAGTGTCGTCACTACTTTATTGGTAAAGAGAATTTGGGCCAGTAAATATATTCTCCAGAAATAATAAAAATATATAGATTGATTAAGAATAGGAATTTTAAGATGGCGGCTGAGAATGGCATCGCGAATATGACCGCAGAGGAAGTTCAAGTGCAACGTGAGCGTTACCCGCGGGCTTTCTCAGACACACTTGCTAACAGAATGATAAGTTGGATTTCCTATTTGGTCCTATTATCTATCCTTCTGTATGCAATGAATCGTTTTGGGTTTTTCTCTGAGAGATTTTATGGATCATTTGAAAAACTGGCCATTATGTTTGATCAAATGTTTCCGCCAACAACCGGTGGGCAGTTCCCCGATTATATAGACGCCATTCTTGAAACTTTGGCTATGGCCTTTATTGGCAGTTTGATTGGTGGGGTGCTCGCCTTGCCATTTGCCTTTATGGCAGCAAAAAACTTTAACGCAGTAAGGCCGTTACAATTCAGTGTAAGACGTTTTGCAGACGTTCTACGAGCCGCTGATTATATGATATGGGGTTTGATTTTTGTGCGTGCGATTGGACTAGGCCCTATTCCGGGGATTATGGCTATCGCAATCATAGACACTGGAATTTTGATTGTGCTTTATTCCGAAGCTATTGAAAATATTGATCGCAAACAAATAGAGGGCATTAAAGCTTCGGGTGGAGGCACTCTTGAGGTGATACGTTTTGGGGTTTTCCCTCAGGTTATGCCCATATTGTTGACAAATGCGCTTTATATGTTTGAATCAAATGTGAGAGCAGCAACTATTCTTGGCATTGTCGGTGCAGGTGGTATTGGATTCTTGTTGTCAGACAACCTCAGAGCTTTTGAATTCTCCAACGCAACAACGATAATTATGATGATCATTGTTGTTGTCTATGTGATTGATTACTTATCAAGGAAGTTGCGCGAACGCTATATTCGTGGTGATGATTATTTGCAAGGTGACGAAGACAAGCAGGGCGGTGGAATATTTTCAATTTTCTCGCGTCGTAAGAGCTAGTTCTGATTCTTTAAAATTAAGTGGCGGTGTACAGAACTAAACAATTTGATATCGCCATTTTTTTTACGATGTCCCTCTGTAACTAATCTGGGTTTTGTTCCCTTCTTTGGTAATCCATTTCCGAAAGGCCGTAATTTCTGGTGCGTTCTCTGTCCCTTGAGGGCAAACCAAGTAATAATTGATTGGAGATTGTAAGATTATATCAAATAATTTTACTAGACGCCCATCCAATAATTCCTCTTGAACAAGCGAGCTTCTTGCCAAGGCAATTCCCTGGTCGCCCATAGCTGCAAGTAGGGCTGTATTAGTATCAGGGAATTTTGGACCCTTAGGTAAGATCGGGGCTTTAATTCCTGCTATAGAGAACCAGTTGACCCAAGTTGGAGCAGATTCGTCTTCTATACGATAAAGAAGTTTCTGCTTTAATAGGTCACTTGGTTTTTTAAGCTGTTCTTTTAAATTTTCTGCTAGGCGTGGACTGCAAACGGGAAATACAAAGTCACCAAGTAAAAATGTTGAATGTAATCCGGGATACTCACCAGTGCCCAATCTTATTACAGTGTCAAAACTCTCTGTAGCAAGGTTTGTTAGTTTGTTACTTGTAGAAATCCATACTTCAATATCGGGATGTTTTTCATGAAACGTTCCCAGTCGTGGGACTAGCCACTTATAGGCAAATGACGTCATGGTATTGATGCGAAGGGGCTTCCGTTCAACCTCATCTTGTAAATTTTTAACAGTCCCTTTTATGTTAAACAAAAATTGTCTAACCAGGGTGGCTAGTTCCTGGCCACTTCTTGTCTGGGCAACCTGTCGAGGTTTTCGTTCAAATAGCTTCAACGACCAAATTTCTTCAAGTTTACGAATTTGATGGCTGACTGCACTCGGAGTTATATTTAATTCCTTTGCAGCTTGGGAAAAATTATTATGTCGAGTGGCTGCCTCAAGTGTTCGTAGGGCAGTAATGGAGGGGAGTAAATCAGACATATGAACCTCTATAAGTGAGCTGCAGCTCACTTATAATATGAAAATCTATCGTTTGTTTAAAGTGCTGATTTAAGGGAAAATTCACAGAAGGTTAGCGTTAATGCTTTATGTCCTTCTCACTTTTCTACGCCCTAGGATCATTGTTTTGAAACCTGTACGTGTTTTGACATTGCTATTTATTATTTTGATGCCATTGCTTTTGATTGGTGTGGGATTTGTTTATTACGTAGGTCAAAGTAAGTTTGCTAGCACTGATAATGCATATGTGAAGGCAAACAAAATTGTTGTTAGTGCTGAAATATCGGGTCGGGTTATCTCAGTTTTTGTTAACGAGAATGATCAAGTTAAATTAGGTCAGCCGTTATTCAAGTTGGATAAAGAGCCTTATTTAATAGAACTTGAAAAAGCGGATGCTAGTCTGGCTCGTGTTCAACAAGATTTAAAAGCCCTGCGTGGGCAATACCGTCAAAAACAAGCAGAACTGAAAATAGCTGAGGGAGAGACTTCATATTTTAGCGGTGAATTAAAGAGACAAAAAAAATTACGCGCAAAGGGGGTAACCTCACAAGTTCGACTTGATGAATCTAGGCAGAATTTTTTTGTAGCTAGAGTACGTAACAACGCCATTAAAGAGGAATTAAGCCGTCTCTTGACTTTGTTGGGTGGATCCTTTGATTCGCCGATAAATCTACACCCAATGGTACGGGAGGCTTTGGCTTACAAGAAAATTGCATCTTTGAATATTCGTCGAACAGTAATTTATTCCCCAGCAGACAGCATTGTTACAAATTTTAATTTGTATGCTGGTGAGCATGTTGAGGTTGGCCGGCCAGTTTTTAGTTTAGTTGGAACTAAAGGCCTTTGGATAGAGGCTAATTTTAAGGAAACCGATCTGACGAATGTAGCTATTGGGCAGCCAGCTACCGTGCGGGTTGACAGTTACCCAGGGTTGACCTTGACTGCACGGGTAATTGGAATAAGCCCTGCAACTGGATCTGAGTTTTCTATTTTGCCTGCTCAAAATGCAACGGGGAATTGGGTAAAGGTCGTCCAACGACTTCCGGTCCGCCTTGCGATTAATGATACTACAATGTTGAAGAAACTTCGGGCTGGAATGACTGTTTCTGTTAAAATAGACACTGGTCATACGGTATCGTTACCCGGATTTCTCTCTCCTCTCGCTAACTTATTGAGTAGAAATCCGTGAATGATACGGTAGATATCGCCTCGAAGGAAAAAACCTATAATCCTGCCCTTATTATTCTGGCAACAGTCTTAGGTCCCATGATTCAAGAAATTGATTCTATGGTTGTGGGTGTGGCCCTTCCTCATATGCGGGGGCAATTTTCTGCGGCTCCAGACCAAATCTCATGGGTTTTAACAACCTTTTTGATTGGTGTCGCCGTAACTATGCCCGCCACTGGAGCTCTGGCTTCGAAATTTGGACGAAAAAAAATTCTTATAATTGCTATTTTTGGTTTCACGGTTACATCGGTGTTAGCTGGTTTAGCAGGTTCTTTAAACGAGCTTATTGCAATAAGGTTTGTTCAGGGGGGGTTTGGGGCAGTACTGACACCACTTTCTATGTCCACGCTATTGGATAACTTTCGACGTGAAGACCATGGCATGGCCCTTGGTTGGTGGGGTGTCGGTATTATGGTCGCCCCAATATTGGGACCTACGGTTGGTGCGTTTATAGCTGAATATTTTACGTGGAGAGGAGTATTTTTTATCAATGTCCCATTTGGAATTCTTGCATGTGTGGTAATTTCATCCAACGTACCCGTCAGAATAAAAAGGGACGTTAAGGATTTTAATTATTCTGGGTTTTTGATGATCGCTTTTAGTGCGGGATGTCTTCAATATATTCTTGATCAGGGTGAACGGCTAGATTGGTTTGATGCTGGGAAAATTATAGTCGCAGGGCTTATTGCCAGTATTGCAATGTATTGCTTTGTTCTTAATACCCTTTACGCGCAAAACCCTTTTTTAGATTATAGGGTGCTAAAGGACAGAAATTTCTGCGCTGGAATGATTCTAAAGGTACTGCTTAGTATAATATTAGTAAGTATCATCGCCTTACTACCACCTTTTTTGATTGATCTGTGGAACTATCCAATAGTGACTGCTGGTTTGGTCATGGCACCGCGAGGCGTTGGCGTTGTGTTAAGCGTTATTTTAGTTGGCTATCTTATGAAACATTTTGATTCGCGGCCTCTTATGGCATTTGGTATGGTTTTA
This sequence comes from uncultured Rhodospirillales bacterium, assembly GCA_938092065.1. Lineage (GTDB taxonomy): Bacteria > Pseudomonadota > Alphaproteobacteria > Rhodospirillales > JABHCV01 > JACNJU01. Next base: position 17,443 of record CALKND010000014.1, on the reverse strand, counting down.
GCTGCGTATTCAACATGGTTAATGGCTGGTTACACATCAAGCGTAACTCCAATGGACCTTGTTTTAGTAAATTTTATTCAGGGTATCGGCTGGAGTTTTTTATTCGTGCCGCTTACGGCGGCTACCTTTTCAACACTCAATCCGCGACATATGGATGTTGCTGCTGGGTTATACGGATTGGTAGGAAATTTAGGCAAAAGTGTTGGCGTTTCAATTTTGGTTGGTTTCTATGTGAGAGATTCAAAAGCTAATAGGGCGAGTCTAATAGATCATGTGTCTCCTTTTAACGAAGCAATGAAACACACACCATTGCCTGAACTTTGGAACATGGACAGGATCGCCAGTCTTGTCGCATTAGATGGTGAAGTCACGCGCCAAGCAAATTTTATGGCCTATACGAATGATTTTCGACTGTTAACTTTTATCATCCTAGCTTGTCTGCCGTTAGTTTTGCTCATGCGGCGACCTGACATGCAAAATGAGGAGGATGGAGTTGATGGCGTTTTAGCTGAACAAAAGAGACAAATCTCAGTTTAAGTGTGTAGTGATTCTTCGTTGGGGCTTTTAACCAGTTCCAAAAATGCTTTAATCAATGGGGCCTCTTTTCGTTCCTGAAGACAAATAACGTGAGGTTGTAAAAATAGGTCAACATCAGAAATTTGGAGAATGGCAACGCGGTCGTCGGGGCGGGATTCATTCTCTAAGGCGATGCCGATGCCAAGTCCATTGGCTACAGCTTCTTGAACAGCTTCTCTGCTGCCAATGGACATAACGCGTCGAATCGTTACATCATTGTCAAATAGGGCATCTTCAAAAATCCGTCTTGTTGCAGAGCCCTGTTCACGCAGAACAAGCCGCATCCCACTCAATTCTCTAATTTTTACAGTTTTTTTCTTACCCCATTCGTGTTTTTTTGGAACAAGTAGGACAACACGATTGCGACTGTAAGCAATGGAGAGAAAACGTGGATCTTTTTCAATCTGAGGGACAATACCTACGTCATCTCTGAAATCAAGGACGCGGTCAATAATTTCCTGACTGTTACCTAACGATACAGAAAGATCAACATCCGGATATGCTTTGCCAAAGTTCATGACAATATTCGTGATTTGATGCGGGCTTATAGCGCCGATGCTTAGATGCCCAATTTGGAAACCGCTGGCGGCAGTTAGAAGTTCAATTGCCTCAGTTTCAAGGGTAAAAACACGCTTGGTGATGTTAAGTAATGTTTTTCCAAGTTTGGTTAATTCAACATTGTGGCCATGACGACTGAACAATTCAACATCAAAATATTCTTCAAGGGCTTTAACATGAACGGTTATGCTTGGCTGCCCAACACGCAAGGCCTTGCCTGCTTGAGTAAAGCTACCGATTGTGCCAACCGTATGAAAGCACCTTAACTGTTTGAAATTGATTGTGTTTCTTTGTGTTCGAGTGGGCATCATAAAAACTTTTTCTAATAACAATGCCATCATTTCAAGAACTAATTGATCGCATTGAATTTCCGAATTGGACCCATCATAGACAATGTGGGACTCTATTGCGAGTAATTGAGTACTTTTGTTATTCGCATTTACCCTAATAAATTTAATTTGCTAAGAATATAATCTAATCTTTAACAGTTAACGAATTGGATCTAAACACATGATTGCTGAGGGTGACGAGGGTAAATACCCAACAGACAGCCTACGTCTCAAAATGCACCAAATAACCAATCAAGCGGAGTTGATTAACTCCTTCGAGATGGTTGATGCTGGCGGCAAAGACTTGCCTGAATATTCGGCTGGTGCCCATATAGATTTTTATTTTCATGATGGTAGGATTCGTCAGTATTCATTGTGTGGAGATCCAAGTGACAGAAAGCGTTATCTCATTGCAGTGCTTCGTGATTTGAGGGGTACTGGCGGTTCCATAGACTTACATGAGCGCCTGCATACGCAGCGTGATGTGTTCGTCGGTAGGCCAAGGAACAACTTCCCAGTTCACAAAGAGGCAAAGCATCATTTGATGATAGCGGGTGGTATTGGGGTCACACCAATGCTCTCTATGATTTATGAAATACAAAAAACTGATGATAACTTCACTCTACACTATTGCACAAAATCTATTGACCACACTGCTTTTCAACCAGAGCTTGCTGATCTTGTTGAAAAAGGTCGTGTAGTTCTTCATCATGATCAGGGAATCCCGGGTAATGGACTCGATATTGAGACACTTTTGAAGGATCACAAAACAGGTACTCATCTTTACTATTGTGGTCCTCCCGGTTTCATGGGCGCAGTAGAGAAATTTTCCTCTCATTGGCCGGAAGATACTGTGCACTACGAATATTTTGGTGCTCCAGCGAAACCAGTGGAGACTAAAGATGCTGTTAACAATGCATCGGACGGTTTTCAGATTAAAATAGCAAGCACTAGCGCTACATACGCAGTTCCAGAAAATAAAACGATTATTGAAGTCCTGGCTGAAAATGGAATCAATGTTGATATGTCCTGTAATACTGGGCTTTGCAAAACCTGTGCACTAAAATACCTGGAAGGTGATGTTGATCATCGAGATGTGGTTCTATCTAAGAAAGAGCAAGAAGAATACATAACACCGTGCGTATCACGAGCCAAAAGTGGTCTTCTCGTCTTGGATTTATAGCTGTTTTTTCCCATTGCTATTATCATCATTTGTATCAGGCTTGTGTCCTCCAGAAAACTGGTGGGGTGTGGCGTCTTGTGAATGTGATCCTAACTCTCATCAAGTTTTTAAAAGATCCTAAAACTTAATAGGGTTTTCTTTACCGTGACGGCCCGATGAGTGATAATAAATTATTTGGAGTTCGATTCTTAGTTATTTGTTAGAGTTAACATGGGGCAAAGGTTCATGGCTGATATAAAAAAACCTGACGTCCGAGTTGTGCTGCAAGAGAAGACAACAGTATATCAAGGTTTTTTTCAAGTTGACCGATATAAGCTAAAGCATCAAAAACATAAGGGTGGTTGGTCTCCGGTGGTCGTGCGCGAATCGTTCGAACGTGGACACACAGTTGCCGTTTTGCCCTACGATCCTGACCGCGACAGCGTCGTTTTGGTTGAACAATTCCGTATAGGGGCATACGCCGCGGGGGGGGAGCCATGGCTAAATGAGTCCATCGCTGGAATAATAGATTTTGGCGAAAAGGCTGAAGAAGTGGCCTATCGTGAGGCTTTGGAAGAAGCTAATTGTGAAATATCAGAACTTATAAAGATTGGGGAATTTGTGATGTCCCCGGGAGGTAGTTCTGAGATAACTACGATGTTCTGTGGACGGGTTGACAGCCGGGGTATTGGTGGCGTCCATGGGCTTGCTCATGAAGGCGAAGATATATTAGCTAAGGTTGTACCCCTTAAAGAGGCATTCAATGAACTAGCAACGGGCAATATTGTTAGCGCTTATGCAGCAATACCTCTACTTTGGCTTCAATTTAATAAAGCCTCTCTGCAGGCTCAATGGATATAATGGTGTTTTGAAAATGTGGTCTTTTACTATTCCTACTCAGGTTAACTTTGGCGTTGGCTCATTGGCCAAAATAGGTGATCTGATAAATGGGCGCAAATACTGTCTAGTGACTTACAGTCATCCCCCATTCGATACCCATGCTAAGCGTATAGAAGAAATTTCTGGCCCCGCTCATGCGTTTATTTGCAATGTTGATACTAATCCTGATTACAAGTCTCTGAGAGAGAGCTGTATTATGGGCGGAGTGGCTGATGAAATTGAGGTGATCGTGGCACTTGGCGGCGGTTCTGTGATTGATACTGCAAAAGTGATGTCTGCTTGCGATGGTGATTTTACAAACGTTCAGCGATTGCTGGAAACAGGTGAGGGAAGGGAAAACTTAAGCGAGATTCCCATAATTGCTATACCAACCACGTCGGGAACTGGAAGTGAGGTCACAGGTTTTTCAACGGTTTGGGATATAGAGTCCATGAAGAAGCACTCTTTGAACTTGCCTGGCCCTTACTGCGAGTCTGCACTGGTTGATCCTGAATTGACATTGGGTGCTCCGCGCAGTCTTACCATCAGCACTGGCTTGGATGCGCTATCTCATGCAATTGAAGGCATTTGGAATATTAATGCCAACCCGGCAACGACGTCTTTGGCTGTCACGGCGGCACGTGAGGTTATTGATGTGCTTCCCGACCTAGCCGATGATTTGGACAATCTCGAACTTCGTACGCGCATGTCACGGGCGGCCCTGATTGCTGGTATTTCTGTATCTAACACACGAACGGCTCTGGCGCACTCGCTCTCTTATGCTATTACCATTGAACACGGTACCCCCCACGGTATTGCGTGCTCCTTCAGTTTGCCTGATTTGATCCGTTGCGTTAAAGGATTTGACGCAGATTGTGACGCTGCTCTAAAGCAGATATTTGGTCCGAATCTAGAAACTGGTGCAGATGAATTGACCGAAATGTTAAACAAGCTTGGCGTACAGACCCGTGCTCAGGACTATGGCATTACACCTGAAAAATGGCGTGAAATGGTCAACTTTGCTCTTGAAGGTGAGCGGGGTCGTAATTTTATTGGAGACCGAGAAGTAATTTTAAAGACGTTGTCAGCCTAACACTTTAAAGAAAAAATTACTTATGGGTTACTCGAAAAAAATAGGTGAAAAGCCACAAGAAACTGCACTAACCTTAAAATCAAAAAAACACTAGGGAGCTCTTTGGGTGGTTTCCTTAGCCTCATTTTCAGGTGCTTCAGCACCAGTTTTGTCTGGCTTATTGAGTGATTCTTCAAATGTAGATTTCACGTTGAAAGTAATAGCTTTAGTTACTTTTGCGACTGTTCCTTTATGCAAGTTTTTACTTAGGTTACTTGCACAGGCGGAAAAGATGCTAGCGTAAGAACTGTGTCTTAAATAGATTATTTTTCTATTAGGTTTTACCAATATAAGCTATTCGAATGTAAGCCATTGGATAATTGTATTAGACCAGAAGGTCTGTGAGTGGTTACCTTGATGAATTGTTGCATTATAGTATAAAAACTTGCCAATAAATAATCTGGAAGAGTTTAGCGTTTGTAATTGTTGCAATTTTTGCAACAGTATATCGCGAGGCTTAAGTGCATGCCGCAGATTTTCTAGATACTCGAGGAGAAAAACTTAAATGCCTCTCAAGGATGTTTTAGTCCACACGGATAACAGTGGAAGTTCTAAAGTACGTCTGGAATATGCGACGCAGCTCTCTGAAGCTCATGATGCAAACCTGACCGGCTTGTATGTAGCGGCGTCTCCCCATAAGAACGTACGATCTTATGGTCAGACCCCAAACTATATCGTGCCAGATCTGGGGGGTCGTTCCCTCAAGGAATATGATGAAAAAGCCCATGCTCTTCAAGAAGAGCATCAGGAACATGCTCAGTTGGCATCAGAAAGGGCACGTAGCCGCTTTGAGGAAGCCTCAATTGCCAGAAAGATAAGACACGACTGGATTCACACTGAAGGCTCCATGTCTGATGCTCTGACCCATCATGCGCGTTTTTGCGACGTTGCCATCGTTGGGCAACCGGGTCCAGAAAGCCAGCGCCATTTTGGTGAAACGCCCACAGATCACCTGATTCTCTCTGTTGGACACCCTGTTCTAATTGTGCCGAATATGGTAAAAGGCTTTACAATCGGCAAACGTATTATGGTCGCCTGGGACAGAAGCCCGCTGGCAACCCGAGCGGTCCATAATTCTCGTCCATTTCTAAGGAACGCGGAGAGTGTTCATGTTCTGGCTATCAACCTCACCTCAGAACAAGGTGGAAAAGTGCCTGGTTCGGGTATCTGTGAACATTTGGCACACCATGATATCAATGCGTCTCCTGTCCATGTGGAAAGTGATACAGAAGCCCTCTCAAAGATTATGCTGACTAAGGCAAAAGAACTGGATATTGACCTAATAATTATGGGGGCTTACGGTCACTCACGGTTGCGTGAGAAGATTTTGGGAGGGAATACATACCATTTACTTAACCACTCTCCTATTCCGTTGTTGATGAACCACTAAGGTCTTTTATTTTGGAATTTTATCTTTTGTGATTAATTGTTACACTTGATCAGCTTTGATATAAGTCTGACTGCGCAGAAGTTGATGTTTACAATGCAGCTTCCATTTTGGTTTAGTTGTTTTTTTTAGTTTATTGCTCCCTTTAATCAGGGTGGGCAAACAGTTTAACCGGGTACAAACGATGCTTCATCGTCCTCCACCGATTGCCACGTTAAGAGCCCTAGAAGCTGCTGCGCGGCATCTAAATTTCACAAAAGCTGCTGAGGAACTGTGTGTAACACAGAGCGCGGTTAGTCATCAAATAAGACACCTTGAAGATCTCTGGGACCTTAAATTGTTTGATCGTCCGCCACGAGGTTTGGTTTTGACTCGTAATGGGCAGGCTTTGGCCCCAGTGGTGCGTAATTTTTTCGATCATCTATCAGAAACACTGGAAACTCTTAAAAATGAAGTTAAACGAGATCCATTGCGCATTGATACACTTCAATCTTTTTCTGTCAAATGGCTTGTGCCGCGGCTTGCCGATTTTCACGAAATTTTCCCTGATATTGATGTGTGGATTTCTACCCACGACGAATTAGTCAATTTTTTTACTGACAATGTTGATCTTGCCATTCGTCTTGGTGAGGGAAACTGGCCGGGCCTGCACTCCACTCTTTTGTTAAAGGAATATGTATTCCCAGTTTGCTCCCCTGCATTTTTAGAGAGAGTTGGTATGCCCGAGACCCCAATGGATCTAATGAAGCTTCCCCTACTGCTGCGTTTAGGAGAGCCTTCTCATCACAATTGGGAAGACTGGTTTGCCAAGGTCGGTAATGAAGATGTTGTTGTGATTGAAGGTCCACGTTTTCCTGACACAAACATGGCCTTGCAAGCGGCATTGGAAGGCCAAGGCGTTGCCTTGGCTCGCAGCGCGCATGTCTGTGATGATTTGAAAGCTGGAAAGTTAGTCAAATTGTTTGATCTAGATTACCTGTCAAACGTCTTTTATTATCTGGTTTGTCCTACAGGGGCAGAAAATACACCCAAGATTGAATCGGCGAGGGACTGGCTGCTCTCTGAAGCCGCTGTTGCTCAGGCCCAATACGACAAGATATCGGGACCTAACTCCGCTTAAAGCAGATTGGTTTTCATTTGGACCCTTTAGTCACAATCCTGATTTTGGGTGCAGCATTTATGCACGCAATTTGGAACGCGGTGGTTAAGGCTGACGATGATAGGCTGATGACTATGACAGTGGTTATTGGGACGACAGGACTTCTTGCCCCTTTTTTATTGCTATTAGGCCCCAGCCCAGCTCTTGAAAGTTGGCCTTACATTATTGCTTCAGTAGCACTTAATAATGTTTACTTCCTCTTTTTAATAGAGGCTTACCGAGTTGGTGATTTCTCCCACGCCTATCCGCTTGCTCGTGGCTCCGCACCGCTCATGGTTGCTCTTGGAGCGATGTTTTTTGGTGGTGAGATCCTTGGTATGGGAGAGATTTTTGGAATAGCCCTAGTTAGTGGTGGTATCATCAGCCTAATGTGGGGTGGAAGTTTGAAATTAGGATGGGGACCTATCGCATACCCTTTGTTGACTGGATTTATGATTGCTACTTACACAGTTATTGATGGTATTGGGGTTCGATTATCAGGAAGTCCATTCGGATATGTAGGATGGCTATTTATTCTCAGTCCTTTTCCGTTATTCATGATTGCTCTTGTCAGCAGAGGCAAAGGATTTTTTGTTTTTTTGCGTACACGCTGGCGCAGGGGGGTAATAGGCGGTTTCCTCAACATGGCCTCTTACGGGCTTGCTATTTGGGCTCTTGCTTTTACGACTATGGCACATGTGTCAGCCTTACGTGAGACAAGTGTGATTATTGCAGCTTTGATCGGCTCACGCGTGCTTGGGGAGGCTTTTGGCCGTAAAAGGCTTATTTCAGCAATTATCGTAGTCATTGGCGTTGTTTCTGTTAATCTGAGCGCAGCTCAGTAACAAAAGAATAGAACTGAACGAAATTGGCGTTATCGTCGTATCTAGAAAATATATTTAGCAGGAAACGGTTGAAAATTTTTTCTAATACTGATTAACAATAGTTGATCCTATTAATTATATGTATTCGATAATAGTCAGAGCTAAAAAGCGGTTGTTTATAATTAAAAGGCGCTCTCAGGCCAAAATTATTTCTCGCCTTGTTGAGGGTGAATTCGCCTCTTTGCATCAAGGCTAATTTGTCCTCTAAATCTCAAAGTTTGAAGACAAGAAATCCACCAGCACTAATTAATGTTAAATTTATATAGCCTAACAAAGTTATATTAAATATATATTATCAATATAATATGTCACTTTAGGGTTAAGATATAATAATTTATTACTAGTATTGTAAGAAGCAAGGCTCGACAAATGCCAGAAGATCAGTCTCCGGAATTTAACGTCAAGATCTCCAGCACCGGAGATATTCTGGGTGTGCCAAAGAACAAGACCGTACTCGCCGTATTGAATGAGAATGGCTACAGGGTAGAGCAAAGCTGTGGCCATGGCCTGTGTGGTGTCTGTAAGGTTCGAGTTCTTGAGGGGGAGCCAGATCACAAAGACATGGTTCTTAGCCCAGCTGAACAATCTGAGTTCATGACTACATGTGTTTCGCGTTCGAGAAGTGCCGAGATCGTTCTGGAGCTGGGGTTGCCTAGCGCCAGCGGCGAAGCTATCCCCATTGGTCCGATAGCGGTCGTTGACAATTCCATTTGTGTCGGTTGCCTGACTTGTGTCAGGGCTTGTACTTATGGTGCAGCCTCTATTGACTCTCAGTTAGTCGGTGTCGGAGGTGTCATGGGTGCGGCTACAATAAACGCGGAGGATTGTACTGGCTGTGGTCTTTGTGCTGCTGCCTGTCCAACAGGAGCCATTGATCTAACCCGTTTTACAAATAAAGAAATAATTTCTCAATTTGAAGAACTGCTGGGTTCGACCCCCCCGGTTGCGAATACCCCACGTGTTATTGTTTTTGCTTGCCCAAGTTGTCCCACTTCGATTGATGCATTTACACCAAACTCTGCTAAGCCGGTTGACCTTAAGGTACTCGAGATGCCGTGCTCAGGCCGAGTTGATAATTATTCTATGATGAAGGCTTTTGAATATGGCGCGGATGGCGTAATTGTCTCTGGATGTGAGCCTGGAAAATGCTATTTCAATGCTGGAAATACGAATGCAGTAAAACGAGTGCGTAGAACTGGAGCATGGCTCGACAATGTTGGCCTCGGGGCAAACAGGGTCCGAATGGTACATTTACCAAAAGATGGAGCAGAACCTTTCAGACAGGCGGTGCAAGAGATGGCTGATGAGCTTCGTACGGCAGTGCGCAGTGATTTGCACAAGGCGACACTCTTCGCAGGCAAAGAAACTGGGGCAACTGAAGTGGTGGCAGAGGGGCTAAGAGCAGAAAATCCAGAAGATGCCTTCCTTCGAGAGATAGGAGTAATTTAAGAATGAATAGAGCTAATAGGATAATGGAATCATGATTGTAGCTGAACAAAAAGACTTGCCTGATTTGAAAAGAATGTTGAAGGGTAAAAAGAAGGTCCTGGCGGTTGGTTGTGGCACTTGCGTTTCTGTTTGCTTCGCTGGTGGCCAAACAGAAACTAGCGGCCTAGCCGCCGAATTGAGCACGGCTGCAAGTGTTGATGGAGAAAGTCTGGACGTGGAAGTGAAAACTGTTCAACGCCAATGCGTTCAGGAATTTATTGAGCCGCTGAGCGATGATTTGAAAGATTATGATGCGATACTATCACTTGGATGTGGTGTTGGCGTACAAACACTTGCTCAGCGCTATCCGGATACCCGTGTCTTTCCGGGATTAGATACCCAGTTTATGGGACAGCCTGTGGAGCCCGGTGTTTGGGAAGAACGATGTGTTGGCTGCGGTAACTGTGTTCTTGAATACACAGGTGGTTTGTGTCCGATTACCCGTTGCCCCAAACAGTTATTCAACGGACCGTGTGGGGGCTCTGAGGGAGGCATGTGCGAGGTCGATTTATCAATGCCATGTGTTTGGTCTAATATATGGGGGAACGCAGAAAATCTAGATTTAACTGATACTTTGATGGAGATACGCCCACCCCAGGACTGGTCAACCAGCCGAAGTGGAGGTCTAAGGCGTACGGTGGTTCGAGATGATTTGCACCAGCCAAGTGCAGTTTCAACAAAAGACACAGAGGCAGGTGGCCTAGTGGAAGAGACACCAAAGCCAGAAAGCCCAGAAGATGCTTTCCTTCGTGAGATAGGAATAATTTAATATGGGTCAGGCATTAGAAAAACCATGTGTGGAAGAGTTGAAATCAGGAAGTAACCTTGAACGTGTTCTCGCTTCTGGGCAGTTTGCTGTGACTGGTGAATTGGGCCCTCCTCGGAGCATGAACCTTGAGCTAATAAACCGTAAAATAGGATATCTTAAAGGTTTTGTGGATGCTGCAAATTTGACTGATAATCAAACAGGCATTGTTCGTTTGAGTAGCATCGCAACCAGCATTCTGTGTCATCAGGGGGGTCTTGAGCCAGTTATGCAGATGACCTGTCGTGATCGAAATCGTTTGGCGATGCAAAGTGATCTACTTGGTGCTAATATTCATGGGGTAAAAAATTTACTTTGCCTCTCTGGTGACCACCAATCTTTTGGAGACCACCCAGGAACAAAAAATGTTTACGATATAGATTCCATGCAGTTAATTCGTATGGTTTCAGAAATGCGTGATAAGAATCAGTTTCAAAATGGGGTCGAAATAAAAGGGGGAGGGCCAAAGATGTTCATTGGAGCAGCGGCTAGTCCATTTTCTTCACCAGTGGAGATGCGTCCTCTCAGGTTAGCTAAAAAAGTTCTTGCGGGTGCAGACTTTATACAAACACAAATGATTTTTGATATGGAGAAGTTTAAAATCTATATGCGTCGGATCGTGGATATGGGTTTGCATGAGAAGGTGTCTGTTTTGGCTGGCGTTGGCCCCTTGAAAAGCGCGCCAATGGCTCGATTTCTCCATGAGAAAATCCCTGGAATTGAAGTGCCTTCCCATCTTATCGAGCGCATGGAAAACGCAGTTAAGGATATTGATAAAGAAGATAAAGAGGCCCGAAAAACTGCGGGGCAAGCTGAAGGTGTAAAAATCTGTATTGAACAAATACAGAAAGCAAAAGAAATAGAGGGCGTTGCTGGGGTTCACATCATGGCCATCGAATGGGAAGCCGCCATTGAGGGCATAGTAAAAGGCGCAGGACTTTTACCTCGACCCGTGCTTTAGTAGTAAACTTGACTTTTTTTATTTAGTTTTTTTGAATTTTGATTCAATGCCCCGATTTGCAGCCAGTTTGACAATGCTTTTTACTGAGCAACTTTTTGTTGATCGCTTCTCAGCAACTGGTCAAGCAGGCTTCAGAGCAGTAGAATTTTTATTCCCCTATAAATTTCAAGCTGATGACCTAGCAAATAGGCTTGCTGAGGAAAATCTACATCAAGTTCTATTTAACCTTCCTCCAGGTGATTGGGATGCCGGAGAGCGAGGCGTTGCTGCACTGCCTGGGCGCCAATCGGAGTTTTAGAGGGTTTGGAATGGGCTCTTGAGTATGCGCGAATTCTTAAGTGCCCAACTTTGCATGTTATGGCGGGCATTCCATTAGGCGGAGTATCCCATGATGAAGCGCTCGAGGTATATACAGAGAATCTTCGCCTAGCCTGCGATGCAGCGTCTTGCCAGGCGATTGCAATTGTTATTGAACCGCTTAATACCCGGGATGTTCCAGGATACTTATTTAGTTGTTCAGATCAGGCTAGTCAGATCATTTATAAGGTTGGGCGCGACAGTATAGGATTGCAGTTAGACTTATATCATTGTCAAATCATGGAAAGTGACTTAGAGATCCGAATTAAAAATTTGGCGAATATTATCAGGCATATCCGGGTTGCAGGCGTTCCAAATGGTAATGAGCCAGACACTGGCGAGGTAAACTATTCTCATCTATTCAATATCATAGATGACATCGGTTACAATGGGTGGGTTGGCTGTGAGTATAACCCACGTGGCTCAACTACGCATGGCCTAGGCTGGTTCCAAATGACTAGAACTTAAGGAATAAAGTTAATGAAACTCCTTCTTGGCTGTATTGCTGATGATTATACAGGCGCAAGTGACCTTGCCAACACGCTGGCCAGAAGTGGTCTACGGACAGCCCAATTGATTGGCTTGCCAGAAGATGATGCACCTTTGCCTGACGTTGAGGCAGTAGTGGTAGCCTTGAAATCAAGAAGTAATCCAGCCTCTGTCGCTATTGAAGAGTCACTTAACGCCCTTCAGTGGCTACAGGAACGTGGGGCAAGTCAGTTTTTTTTCAAGTACTGTTCGACGTTTGATTCCACTACTAAAGGTAATATAGGCCCAGTCATGGATGCTCTGATGAATGCCCTGGGTAGTGATTTTACAATTGCGTGTCCGGCTTTTCCAAGAGCTGGCAGAACAGTTTATCAGGGACATTTATTTGTCCACAATGAATTATTGTCGGATTCTTCTATGCGAAACCACCCGTTAACCCCCATGACGGATTCCAATTTGGTTCGTTTTTTAGGGAAACAAACTCAACAAAGGGTTGGCCTTGTCCCTATAGCTACTGTTGAGCAGGGCCCTGAAATCATCAATACGGTTATGTCCGAACTTCAGGAATCTGGTGTGCGTATTGCCATCGTTGATGCTCTCAGCGATCACCACTTGATGGACATCGGAATTGCTAGCAAGAATCTGAAATTGATTACTGGTGGCTCTGGCGCTGCTATGGGGTTGGCTAATAATTTTTTGGCCAAGTCTAATATTCAGTTGAACGATGCTGCCGTGAAAATACCACGTGTTTCAGGACCTGAAGCGGTAATTTCAGGTAGTTGTTCAAAGATGACACTGGCCCAAGTTTCGAACATGGGTCAAAGCCATCCCGTTTTTCGTTTTGATGCCATTGACCTTGCAGAAGGTAGGGTTACCACAAACAAAATTTTAGAATGGGCTTCTCCTCACTTATTGGCTAATCAAGCGTTTTTGGTGGCAGCCAGTGCTTCGCCGGAACTGATTCGAAAAGCTCAAGACCTCCTAGGCAAGAGTGAGGCTGGCGAGCTAATTGAGAAAACCCTAGCTGAGGTTACTCGTCTCTTGGTAAAAAAAGGGCTTCGCCGTTTGCTTGTGGCAGGTGGGGAAACTTCCGGTGCGGTAGTTCAGGCACTTGGCATCAGGGGCTTGCAGATTGGTCAAGAGATTGCTCCAGGCGTTCCTTGCATGGTGACGCTTAGCCAAGAACCCATCGCCTTAACCTTGAAATCTGGAAACTTTGGCGAAGAAGATTTCTTCCTTAAAGCTTTGAAAGAAATGCCATGAGTGAGACAAAAGCACGCGACGAAATTACGCGTCTGGCCAAGTCCATATTTGATCGTGGGCTGACCTTTGGCAGTTCTGGAAACATAAGTCAGCGCATTGATGATGGCTGGTTAATGACACCTACTGGTTCAACCATGGGTAATCTGGATCCAGCTCAAATTTCTAAACTGGATGATGACGGCAATCACCTCTCGGGTGACAAGCCGACCAAAGAAAACTTCCTGCATATGGCTATGTATGAGGAACGCCCGGCAACCGGTGCGGTGGTGCATCTTCATTCGACCCATTCCGTGGCTGTCAGCTGCCTTGGGGATGTGGACCCTAAAAATGTTTTGCCTCCAATAACTGCCTATTATGTGATGAAAATAGGAACCCTACCGCTGATACCCTATTTTCCGCCGGGAGACTTGGATCTGGCCAAGGCCGTACGTGAAATGGCGGGCAAACACCATGCGGTTTTACTTGCTAATCATGGCCCCGTTGTAGCGGGTAAATCCCTGTACGATGCGGTTTACGCGATGGAAGAACTGGAAGAAACTGCGCGGCTGTTCCTTTTGCTTCAGGGCATGAATACTCGTTTTTTGTCTTCTGATCAGGTGATTAAGCTCGGAAACCGTTTCCCCACTTAAAGGTGCCTAGGCGTATATAAAAGAGTTATCAAAACGATAACCCTTTTATATTTTCTAACCCTATACTTTCATTTAGGGATATGAAATAGCCGTCGAACAACGTCAAACTGGTTTTTTAAAGTCTTGTTGAAAGTCATGTTCACCTTGGACTTTGGCAAACTTTTCCATACCGGTGTCATGCTTGCAAGTCGTTCGGAGAGCATCCAAACGTGCTGGAAACTCTTCCGTCCCAATTGCATGACAGCAGAGATCTGTTCTGCACTTGGGGAATCGGTGGGAAGTTCACTGAAGAGCTCCCGCGAGATAACTATGTTATAGAACTTAGCGTACTTGAGCACGCTTGCATGGCTTTTGTCGTTTAGCCCTGTCAAATCATTGAGAGCACTGTCCATGTCACTCTCATTGTCATAATCATTACTCTCCAGGCCGGCAAGTGGCGCAGTGTTTACCCCGTCCTGCTGTAGTCGCTCTACTAACGGTTTTGATAATTGGTAGGGGGTCCGTTCATAAACTTGCTGGTCAAAAACATTTTGCAGAAAGAATAATCCTGTAAAACAGACCATACAGGAAAAGGCCGCTAGTCATGAATAACAGTATTGTGACGTCCATTTTATTTAGGGCCTACTCAATTAGAATGTCCGTTTAATAACGTAGATAGCCAATCTATCTGCCACATCTTCGGCCCAGTCAGTTGCATTATCAATTTGCTCGACAAAATGCTTTAAGTGCATTTTGTGCGCAAGGTCGAGCTTGGAATCGAAAATGGCAGATTTCAGTCTGGTGCTGATTTTGTCAGCTTCTTTCTCGAAGAACATGACCTTGTGGCTGTGATCACCAAAGGATTCTATATTACGAAAAAAGGTGCGTGAGGCTAGGACTATGGATTCTCCAGCTTCACCGCCCATGTTCGTCAAATTACGATAACTCTCTTGAAATTCTGCGGGTATATCCGGTTTTTCAATGGAAAGGCTCCACAGAGTGCCTTCAAAAAAACCAAGAACATGATCTAAATTTCTAATCAACCCAAGCACATCGCCACGGGATTCGGAGATTAAGGTCTGGGTGTAAAGTTGTGTCTCAATAGTCCGCCGCAGGGCATCACACATACTCTCGAACTTGTTTACCTGATGTAACTTGTCTTCAAAATCTGATGAACAACCTTCTTCTAGGTAGGTATAGATGGCACTTTTAAAAATTAGTGCCTATCGGGACAGGAGGTCGTGAAATTGATCAATTTCGCCCTCAAGTGCGCGAGTACGGCGAATTAAGCCGATGCCATTAGAAATTTTCATATTCATAGATCCTTTGTATTGCAAAGACGCAACATTCGGTTATCGGCACTTCTCAAAAAGGTTAGAAACTCCGAACGGATCTTAAGCTCAAAATTTTTGGATTGAGACCCCTACTTGAAAAGGCCGTACTATGACAACCGCATCTTTATTCATGGGTGCCATGTTATTAATTTTCTTACACTAATGAGGTTACATAATTTATTACATTGATATTGAATCGTGTACATTAGTGTTAAAAATGTTAAAAAATTCGGTAATAAAGCAGAATACCTTTCAGATTTGTCTGATTTTATAGGGCTTTTCGATAAATTTTTTTGGTCAAAGTCGATTTTGGATAGTCTGTTTTTTTTCAATTTGGTCACAAGGGGGACTTCAAAAATGGATCTCTACGTCTACATTTTAGGTTGCGGCTTTATCGCATTGGCATACGGGGTTTACGCATCACGTTCTGTACTTGCGGCACCTGCTGGAAATGAACGTATGCAAGAAATTTCTGCTGCTATTCGCGAGGGTGCTAGCGCTTATCTCAACAGACAGTATAAGACTGTTGCTATGGTTGGCATCGTTATCGGCGTCTTACTCGGAGTTTTACTTGGTCTTAAAATTGCCATTGGCTTTTTTATTGGTGCAATTCTCTCTGGCGCGACCGGCTATATCGGAATGAACATATCGGTTCGTGCCAATGTTCGCACGGCAGAGGCTGCACGAAGCAGTGGTATCGGCGGTGGACTAAATATTGCCTTTAAAGCGGGTGCAGTGACGGGCCTATTGGTTGTTGGTTTAGCCCTGCTAGGACTTACTGGTTATTACATGTACTTAAACAGTGTCATTGACTCAAGCACGCCTGAGGGTTCTCGGCACATTCTTGAAGCTATGGTTGCACTTGGATTTGGAGCATCACTGATTTCCATATTTGCACGTCTTGGTGGTGGTATATTTACCAAGGGCGCTGACGTCGGCTCAGACCTGGTTGGAAAAATTGAAGCTGGTATTCCTGAAGACGATCCTCGTAACGCTGGTGTCATCGCAGATAACGTTGGCGATAACGTAGGTGATTGTGCGGGTATGGCTGCTGACTTATTTGAAACATATGCAGTTACATTGGTCGGTGCGATGCTTCTAGCAGGAATATTTTTTACTGGTGAAGCTCAAGAAACAATGATGGCTCTTCCGCTTTTGATTGGTGCTGTTTGCATTATTGCATCAGTAATTGCGACAGGTTTTGTAAAGCTGGGAGCCAGTCAGAATATTATGGGGGCCTTATACAAGGGTCTGATTGCGAGTGCTCTGATTTCGTTACTCTTCATTGGCGCTGTTATTTCGTTCCATGTTGGCTGGGATACAGCTTATCAAATGGGTGATCAAACAGTTACGGGAACGCAAATTTTTTATAGTGTTATTGCAGGCCTTGCTGTAACGGGTTTGATCGTCTGGATCACTGAATATTACACGGGTACGTCCTACCGTCCTGTCAGAGGTATTGCTGAGGCTTCCAAAACTGGCCATGCCACCAATATTATTCAAGGTCTTGCCATCTCCATGGAGGCGACAGCTCTTCCTGTAATTGTTATTTGTGGCGGGATCATGATTTCATTTTTAAACGCCGGACTTTTTGGAATAGCTATAGCGGCGACGACGATGCTGGCCCTTGCTGGTATTGTAGTAGCTCTTGATGCTTTTGGGCCGGTTACTGATAATGCTGGCGGCATTGCGGAAATGGCTGATCTTCCTGCTGATGTCCGCAACACCACTGATGCCCTTGATGCCGTTGGCAACACAACTAAAGCTGTTACTAAGGGTTACGCTATAGGTTCAGCTGGACTTGCATCGCTGGTCTTGTTTGCAGCTTATACAGAAGATTTGGCACACTACTTTCCAGATTTAAAAGTGACATTCCAATTGCAGGATCCGTTTGTTATCATAGGCCTCTTTATTGGAGGTCTTCTCCCTTACTTGTTTGGTTCTATGGGCATGATGGCAGTTGGTCGTGCAGGTAGCGCAGTCGTTGTTGAAGTGCGTCGTCAGTTCAAGGAAATGCCAGGCATCATGGACGGCTCTGAACGTCCGGATTATGCCCGCGCTGTGGACATGCTAACCAAAGCGGCGATCAAGGA
>CALKND010000013.1 GCA_938092065.1 uncultured Rhodospirillales bacterium | reverse complement strand
ATTGGTGGGCTTGGGATGATGGGAATGAGTTACTGGTTTGCACGTCGGTACAACTATCCAGTAGAAGAAGTATTTCATTTTAGCCGTCTAGTTGAAACCTTTAAAGATGCGGGCTTAGCATTCACCCTCCCATTTATTATTTTAGGGGGCATTTTCGGCGGTTTCGTAACGGCTACAGAAGGCGCCGCGCTCGCGGTGTTAGCGTCACTCATAATCTCAATTGTTTATCGCGAAATGAGCCTTCACCATCTGAAAGAAGCAATTATTGAAGGAGGTATGCACACAGCTGTGGTGATGCTTCTGGTGGCCTCTTCAGTTTTGGTCGGTGTCTATCTGACAGAGGCTCAGGTACCGCAGAAACTTGCAGAAGGTATTATGGAGATTACTAGCAATAGATATTTTACTTTAGCCATCTTGAATATTTTTTTCCTAGTGGTTGGTTTTTTTCTGCATTCGGCGGCGGCAATAATTTTGGTTGTACCCATCGTTATGCCCATTGTCCACGCAGTAGGTATCGACCCTGTCCATTTTGGCTTGATCGTGACGCTGAATTTAGGAATTGGACAGCAGACCCCCCCGGTTGCTAGCGTTCTGGTCACTGCGTGTTCGGTTGCCAAGGCCGATGTCTGGGAAGTCAGCAAGGTCAATATTTATTACATCGCAGTACTGTTTACAGTCCTGATGTTGGTCACTTATGTCCCCATTGTACCCATGGGGTTGGTAGAATATTTTTACCGTTAGAAAGGGCAGAACAATGACCGACATCATTCTTTCAAGCCGTAAGGAACATGTAGCGACTATTACCCTCAACCGACCAGAAAAACTAAATGCTTTGAACTTGCCCATGTGGGTGCGCATGGGCGAGGTTCTGGAAGACTTGTCGTCAGACAAAACCGTGCGCTGCATCGTCTTACGTGGCGCTGGCGGAAAATCATTTTCGCCTGGCGCTGATATTTCAGAATTTTCTGCTGAACGATCCTCCCCGGAAAAGGGGAAGGCTTATGGAAAGGTGTTGTGCAAAACCATCGGCCTACTGCGAGACTGTCTGGTGCCAACGGTTGCTATGATAGAAGGGATTTGCGTCGGCGGTGGGCTCGAGGTCGCTAGTTGTTGCGATTTTCGTATCTGTGGTGAAAAGTCACGTTTTGGTGTGCCAATTAAGAATCTAGGTTTGGTCATGGCGTACGGTGAGCTCTCGGCACTGATCGGGCTGGTAGGGCGAGCAACCACAATGGAAATTTTGCTCGAAGGCCGTGTCTTTGGTGCAGCAGAAGCACTTGATAAGGGGCTCGTTACCCGCGTAGTTGTTGATTCAGAAGTGGAAAAAGAAACCTATGCCACTGCTGCGAGGATCGCAGAAGGGGCACCACTGGTAGCACGTTGGCACAAAAAATTTGCTAACCGTCTTGCTGATCCGAGTCCGCTTTCAGAAGCAGAGTTGGAAGAGTGTTATGCCTGTTATGGCACTGAAGATTTCCAGACTGGTTACAAGGCTTTTCTTGATAAACAAAAGATGAGATTTAAAGGACGCTAGTAAATGGCTGAACGGCAAGGTCCTCTGACGGGCGTCAAGGTGATAGAACTTGCTCATATAATGGCGGGTCCGGTTTGCGGTCTCATGATGGCAGATATGGGCGCTGATGTAATTAAGGTGGAAAAGGTGCCAGAGGGAGACGATAGTCGGCGATTCGTTCCGCCTACGCATGGTGACGAGGCAGCCGCCTTCATGATGATGAATCGCAACAAGCGTGGCATTGCTCTAGACCTGAAAACTGAGGACGGCAAGGAGGTTCTTCGCCGCTTATTGACAGATGCCGACGTAGTGATCGAAAATTACCGCAAGGGAACTATGGAAAAGTTGGGTTTTGGTTATGAGTTTTTAAAGGAAATCAACCCAGCGTTAGTTTATGTTGAGCTCTCTGGTTTTGGGCGAACAGGTCCTTATGCAGATAGGGGAGGATTTGATCTAATTGCCCAGGGCATGAGTGGGCTTATGTCTCTGACTGGCGAAGGGCCAGGCCGCCCTCCGTGCAAGGTTGGTCCGCCAGTGACCGACATTACCGCTGGAATTGTTGCCGCTATGGGAGCCCTTGCCGCCTACACTCATCGCCTTAAAACAGGGTACGGACAAAAGGTTGATACCTCGTTATTTGAGGCAGGTATTACACAAACCTACTGGCAATCTGCTATTGCGCTGGCTACCGGAACTGCGCCGGGCCCGATGGGTTCGGCGCACCCGCTGAATGCGCCCTATCAGGCATTTCAGACAAGTGATGGTTGGGTTACGCTGGGCGCGGCAAACCAAAATAACTGGCTGAAGATGCTCGATGCCCTCGATCGTCCCGAACTCTGTGAGGACCCGCGGTTTGTTGATAATCACAGTCGTATTAAACGGCAGAAAGAGTTAGCTGACGTTCTCGGCCCAGTACTCCGCGAAAGGACCACTGAAGAATGGCTTGCGCGAATGGAATTGGTGGGCGTTCCTGCTGGGCCAATTTTTGATGTCTGCCAAATGCATAAGGATCCACAAACTATTGCTAGGGACATGGTAGTCGAAGTTGAACACACGACAGAAGGAAAGGTGAAGACGTTAGGCCTGCCGGTGAAGTTTTCCAGGACGCCAGGCAAAGTTTTACATGGTGCGCCGCTGTACGGTGAACACACCCGCGATGTTCTGGCCGAACTTGGTTATAGTATTGAGCAGGTGAAAAAACTTGAGGGCGCCGGAGTGGTCACTGTCCGATGATGGAAAAAGATTTCAAGATGATACCAAAGTTCAAATATTCTTAAAGTATAACCGGGCAGTCTAATAGGGTCTTTCAATGCAAAAATCAATTAGGCTGATCAAAGCATCTTTTGTCTCGCTTGTTGGGAAGATACCCAAAGAATCTCTTGCCATGGCACCATAGTGGCGGGCCCTGTCAACCGTGTCATCAAGTGCATTATGTTTTTGCATCAAGGCGATCGCGCGTTCAAGGTCATTCTCGTTTTGCTCAAGATTGCCCAATGTCCGACGCCAAAATTTACGCTCCTCGTTGTCACCACGACGGAAGGCAAGTATAACTGGTAAAGTGATTTTACCCTCTTGAAAATCATCACCAACGGTTTTCCCAAGGGTTGCCTGCTTGGCGGAATAATCCAGCACGTCGTCAATGAGTTGAAAGGCAACGCCAAGATTCATCCCGAAGGCCTCAAGACCTTCCTCTTCAACATTTGGTCGATCCGCAACTATCGCACCCAACCGGCAGGAGGCGGCAAACAATTTTGCTGTTTTGGCTTTGATGACCTCGAGATAGGCGCTCTCTCCAGTTTCCGTGTCGTTTGCAGTCAGCAATTGCATCACTTCACCTTCTGCTAGTCGTGCCGAAGCTGATGATAAAATCCCCATAACTTTGACGGAGCCATCTTCAACCATCAACTCAAAAGATCGCGAGAATAAAAAGTCGCCAACCAAAACACTGGCCTGATTGCCCCATACTGAATTGGCAGTTTCTAGGCCTCGGCGCAACTTACTCTCATCAACCACGTCGTCATGTAGCAAAGTCGCAGTGTGGATGAACTCTATGCACGTAGCGAGCGTTATGTGCCGCTCGCCGTGATAGCCACATAATTTAGCAGAAGCTAGGGTTAGCATTGGACGCAAGCGTTTGCCACCAGCAGAAATAACGTGTCCGGCCAGTTGTGGAATTAGTGCTACTGGGCTTTCCATGCGCTTCAGTATCAACTGATTGACCAGAGTCATATCTTCGGCAACGATGGCTGTCAGCACATCAAATGTTGGTTTTTTACCTCGATTATTCTCCAGCTCAATAACTATGCCCATGCAGATGTCTCCTTTTGATTCTTATTTTTACTTTTAAAGCAGTAAAGCCTAAACATAGTAAAGTGGTACCCAGTGCGGTCAAGCGGGGAAGTAATTAAATAACTAAATTTTATTTGATGAAAAACAATCAAATGACACTATTAGCCTTGGAACAAGCCCATGAATGAGTGTGAAGATAGTCTTCTTGGTGGCAAAGTCCGTCTTTTGCAAAAGGAGGACGGCTATCGCACTGCAATCGATCCAATTTTTCTTGCTGCTGCTATCCCTGCCAAAGCAGGTGAGTTGGTGCTTGATCTGGGTTGCGGTGTGGGTACTGTATCTTTGTGCCTGCATGCCCGTATTTCTGGTTTGACTATCATTGGTTTGGATGTCCAAAAACCGCTAGTCGATCTGGCCCGCAAAAATAGTGCACTAAACAATTGTGGTGATGACTTGCATTTTTTGGATGGTGACCTTTTAACACCTTTGGAAGATATCCCTGGGGCCAGATTTGATCATGTTATGGCCAACCCCCCCTATTTTGCCGCTAACAGTGGCAACCCATCGCCAGATGCCGCCAAAGCTATAGCTAATGTAGAAGGAAAAGCGGTTCTAGTAGACTGGGTTAGGGCAGCACATCGAGCGCTTAAGCCCCGGGGTAGTGTTACTTTTATTCATCGTGCCGATCGTGTTGAAGATTTGTTGGCTGCATTACATGGTGGTTTTGGGGAGTTGGTCATTTTTCCTTTATGGCCCGCTTGTGGTAAAGATGCCAAACGTATTATTGTTGCAGCTCGCAAGGGGATTGCAAGCCCGGCCAGGATCAGCCCCGGTCTTGTTTTGCATAAAGACGACGGCAATTTCACCGATCAGGCCCAAAGCATACTGAAAAAGGCTTTCGGTTTAAGTATGTTATAAAAGCTGTTTAGTCCACACGGCATCTTGCCTTCGCTGGGTGCGGTCTTTACAAAGATTATCATGTTTGGATTTTCGATAACAAAACTACTTTTTACCATTGCTGCTGTCTACGTTGTATGGAAGGGCTTCACGTGGTTTAACCGTCTGAGGGAAAACCACGCTGCAAATGCTGGTAGAAATCATACGCGAGGGAATAAGAGACAGACCTCAAAAAACGATGGGGTAGCTGGCGTATCCGATGCAGAAGAAATGACAAAGTGTGCCACCTGTGAAACTTACTTTTCCGCGGTTGGCGCAGTTTTTTGTGGTAAGGACGGCTGCCCTTATGCGAGTTGAATGGATTCCGTAAATGAGTGCCAAACCAATAAATTTCCAAACAATTATCCTCAATCTGCAACACTTTTGGGCCGATAAGGGCTGCGTCATTTTGCAACCCTACGACATGGAAGTAGGAGCCGGGACATTCCATCCAGCGACCACATTGCGCGCCCTTGGCCCTGACCCATGGAAGGTAGCATACGTGCAGCCCTCACGCCGCCCTACGGACGGACGCTACGGCGAAAATCCTAACCGTATGCAACACTATTATCAGTTTCAGGTTTTGTGGAAACCTTCGCCTAACAACAGCCAAGACCTATATCTGGATAGTCTGAAAGCCATTGGCGTTGACTGGATGAAGCATGATATTCGCTTTGTGGAAGACGACTGGGAAAGTCCTACACTGGGCGCTTGGGGCTTAGGCTGGGAAGTCTGGTGTGATGGCATGGAAGTCAGCCAGTTCACTTATTTTCAACAGGTTGGCGGCATTGAATGTAACCCTGTCTCGCTGGAACTCACTTATGGGCTGGAACGCCTAGCCATGTATATTCAGGGTGTTGAGAACGTCTACGATCTGGACTGGAATGGAGAGATGAACTACGGAGATGTGTACTATCGAAATGAGCAAGAGCAGTCATCCTTTAACTTTGAGCACTCCAACACGGATATTCTATTTAAGCAGTTTACAGACGCAGAAACTCAGTGTGCGGCGATTCTGAATTTAGACAAGCCCTTGGCTCTGCCTGCCTATGAACAATGCATCAAGGCCAGTCACTTATTTAATTTGCTCGATGCACGTGGAGTTGTTTCCGTAACTGAGCGTGCTGCATATATTGGCCGGGTGCGGGCCTTGGCGAAAGGTTGTGCCAAAGTATGGGTTGCAGGCTTGGCTAGTGCAAAACAAAGCAGGGGTGAATAATGTCTGAGTTGCTGCTTGAACTTTTTAGTGAAGAAATCCCAGCGCGTATGCAAAAGCGTGCAGGCGAGGAGCTTTTGCGTCTTGTTTGTAATAGCCTGAAGAAGGTGGATTTGGAATACTACAGTGCCGCGGCCTACGTAACACCGCGCCGAATAACCCTGACTGTGACGGGACTCCCCAAAAAACAACCAGACGTAAAAGACGAGCGAAAAGGCCCTCAAGTTGGCGCACCAGAACAGGCTATGAATGGCTTCATAAGCTCGATCCCTAAAGGAGCACAAATTGAAGAGCGTGACCTCAAAGGTAAGACTTTCTGTTTTGCAGTGATTGACAAGAAGGGTGAAGCGACAGTGGATCTCCTGAAGGGGGGCATTGAAACGGCGCTAGCTTCTATGGCAACGTCGTGGCCCAAGTCTATGCGCTGGGGTGAGAACACACTGCGTTGGGCGCGACCTTTACATTCCATAGCCTGTGTTTTGGATGGCTCCATTATTCCTGTTGAACTTGGCCCAATCACGGCTTCTAATGTATCCTCCGGCCATCGCTTCCTGGCTCCTAAAGCTTTCGCCATCAAAGATTTCGCGGACTATAAAGTCAAACTTGAGAACGCTAAGGTAATGCTGGACGCAGCCGATCGGTGCAAGAAGATCAAGGCAGATGCTGATGCGTTAGCGCAAGTAGAAGGGCTAATGCTTAGCGAAGATCCTGACCTTCTTGATGAAGTTTCAGGTCTAGTCGAATGGCCTGTTACCTTAATAGGGGATATTGACGACGAGTTCATGGCCCTGCCGCCTGAAATCCTAATGGCTGCCATGCGTGGTCACCAGAAGTACTTCTCGACCCTGAATGTGGATGGACAATTAGCCTCTAAATTTATCTTTGTATCCAACATGCAAGCGGATGATGGTGGTAAGGCCATCGTTGCTGGGAATGAGCGCGTCTTGAGAGCGCGCCTGTCTGATGCTAAATTCTTCTGGGATCAGGATTGCAAAGAAGGGCTGGAAAATTTTTTACCAAAATTGGAGAGTTTAGTTTTTCACGCAAAATTAGGATCGGTGCTTGAAAAAGTTGAACGTATGACGGCCTTGGCTGGTTCTTTAAGCGCCAGCATTTTGGGTGCTGATTTGAAGACTGTTGAGCGAGCTGCCAAACTTTCCAAGGCTGATCTGGTCACTGGTATGGTTGGTGAATTGCCTGAACTACAGGGTCTAATCGGCCGTTATTACGCACTGGGAAGTGGTGAAGACGTGAATGTCGCTGACGCAATTGCTGATCATTATTCGCCTGCTGGGCCAAATGATAGTTGTCCCTCAAAACCAGCCAGTGTCGCCGTTGCCTTGGCCGACAAGATCGATACTCTCGTTGGTTTTTGGACCATCGATGAAAAGCCGACTGGGTCGAAAGACCCGTTTGCACTGCGTCGTGCCGCACTGGGTGTTATCCGCCTGATTATTGAAAACAATTTGCGCCTATCTCTTCTTGATGTTTTCACCATGGCGGGTGGTAAGGATGTTGCTTTCGGTCTCCTGTCCTTCTTTGGCGATCGCTTGAAAGTTCACCTCAGAGAAAAAGGCGTGCGTCATGACTTGATTGATGCTGTGTTTTCCTTGGGTGAGGATGATCTCGTGTTGGTTCTGGCACGGGTCGATGCGTTGGACGAATTTCTTAGCTGTGATGACGGGGCTAACTTGTTGGGAGCTTATACCCGCTCCGCTAATATTCTTAGGATTGAGGAAAAAAAGGACGGCAAGTCGTATATGGGGAACCCTGACCCGGCATTGCTGGAAGAGGTAGGGGAAAAGGCTTTGTATAAGAAGCTTGAGGATATGGGCCCGAAGATTGCAGCATCAATATTAGAAGAAAAATACACAGAAGTAATGATAGAGCTTGCCGGCGCCCGCTCAGAAATAGATTCTTTTTTTGACAAAGTTACGGTTAATTCTGATCAGCCGAAATTACGTAAAAATAGACTAAATATGCTTTCTTATATTCGTCGGGCATTGGATGAAGTCGCGGACTTCTCCAAAATTGAAGGCTAAGGAACAAAGGCAAATGAACCAGTGGGTTTACAGCTTTGGCAATGGCCAGGCGGATGGTAACGCTTCTATGAGAAATTTACTAGGAGGCAAAGGTGCCAATCTTGCCGAAATGAGCTCACTCGGATTGCCGGTGCCACCCGGCTTTACTCTTACCTCGGATGTTTGCGACTACTACACAAGCAATGACAATGCCTATCCCAACGCCCTGAAAGCTCAGGTCGCGGCTGCCTTGTTCAAAGTGGAGGCAGTTATGGGTCTTAGGTTTGGCGAGGCTGAAAATACTTTGCTTGTGTCAGTTCGCTCAGGTGCGCGTGTCTCCATGCCCGGTATGATGGACACAGTTCTAAATTTGGGTCTCAACGACAAAACTGTACGAGGGCTGGCCAAGGTCTCTGGTGATGAGCGTTTTGCTTATGACAGCTACCGCCGTTTCTTGCAGATGTATGGCGATGTGGTTCTGGGTGTCGAACATCATATGTTTGAAGACTTGCTGGAAGATCACAAAAGTCAAAAAGGTATCCAGTTGGACACGGATATGGAATCAAATGACTGGCGCGATCTGGTTGATGACTACAAGAAAATGGTCCAAAAAGAACTGGGAAGTCCTTTTCCTCAAGACCCGCACGAGCAATTGTGGGGTGCCATCGACGCCGTCTTCGGTTCATGGATGAACCATCGCGCCAAGACCTACCGCATGTTGTACGATATCCCAGAAGAATTGGGAACAGCCGTTAATGTTCAGGCTATGGTCTTTGGTAATATGGGTAACGACTGCGCCACTGGCGTCGCCTTCACCCGCGACCCGGCCAACGGCAGAAATGAGTACTACGGCGAATATCTTGTCAATGCTCAGGGTGAAGATGTTGTCGCCGGTATTCGCACCCCACAACCGCTAAACATTACAAGTAAGCATGAAAACTTGCCTGACCTGCTTTCTATGGAAGAGCGCATGCCTGAAATTTATACACAATTATTAGATGTTAGGACCTGTCTTGAGCAACACTATAAAGATATGCAGGATATTGAGTTCACGGTCCAAAAGAATAGCCTATGGATGCTGCAAACCCGTAACGGTGCACGCACTATTAAGGCGTCGTTGAAAATTGCCACCGATATGGTCGAGGAAGGACTGATAAATAAAGCTGAGGCAATTTTGCGCATTGATCCTAGTCAATTAGACCAGATTTTGCATCCGACCCTAGACTCAAACAAAGAGCGTGAAATTCTTGGTATTGGCTTGCCGGCTTCGCCAGGGGCAGCATCGGGCAGGGTTGTTTTCAATAGCGCTGATGCCGCGATTTGGGCAGAACGCGGCAATAATGTGATTCTTGTGCGTACCGAGACCTCACCGGAAGACATTGGTGGCATGCATGTTGCCAAGGGGATTGTTACCACCCGTGGTGGTATGACATCCCACGCCGCCGTTATTGCTAGGGGGATGGGTACTCCATGTGTCTCGGGTGTCGGCTCACTGATAATTGATTATGACAAAAAAAACCTCACGGTACTGGGTCAAACAATTAAAGAGGGTGAAATTATCACTATTGACGGAACTTCCGGCGAGGTTATTAAAGGCGAGGTGCCGACTATTCAGCCTGAGTTTTCAGACGATCTTGCAAAGTTAATGCAATGGGTTGATGAAATACGAACCATGGATGTTCGTGCCAATGTGGAAAATGCCGCTGACGCTAGAACTGCCCGTGAGTTCGGTGCTGAGGGTATTGGTCTGTGCCGTACGGAGCATATGTTTTTTGATGCAGAAAGGATCATTCATGTGCGGGAGATGATCGTCGCCAAAGATGAAAATAGCCGTCGTATCGCACTCGATAAACTACTGCCTTTCCACCGGCAGGACTTTGTTGATCTGTTTACCATCATGGACGGCTTACCAGTCACCATCCGCCTACTCGATCCACCACTGCATGAATTTCTTCCCACTTCAGAAGTTGATATTGCTAATCTTGCCAAAATTGCCGGGATTAAGGTTTGCGACGTCAAAGCTTGCGCTGCCCAGTTGTATGAATTTAACCCTATGCTTGGCCATCGTGGGTGTCGTTTGGGCATCACCCACCCTGAAATATACGAAATGCAAGCGCGTGCTATTTTTGAAGCTGCTAGCGATGTGATCGCAGATGGGATAAAGGTCAAGCCTGAAGTGATGATTTCCTTGGTCGCCATTAAATCTGAATTTGATATCTTTAAAAAGCTTGTTGAGAACACTGCTGAAATGGTTAAGAACGAAAGAAGTCAGGAAATAGACTTTACTATCGGCGCGATGATTGAGCTTCCCCGTGCAGTCCTGCGTGCAGGTGAAATTGCAGAAACGGCTGAATTTTTCAGCTTCGGCACCAACGACCTGACCCAAACGGCGCTTGGCTTGTCGCGAGACGATTCCAGCTCATTTATTCAAATTTATTGTGAGAAGTCGATACTGGAAACTGATCCATTTGTCTCTATTGACATAGATGGGGTAGGTGAATTAGTGAAGATTGCCGTCGATAGCGGTCGCGCAGTGCGTGAAAATATGATGCTTGGTGTTTGTGGTGAGCACGGTGGTGATCCTGCATCCATAGAGTTTTTTCATAAAGCTGGGCTTGACTATGTATCGTGCTCTCCCTATAGGGTTCCTATCGCAAGGCTTGCCGCAGCACAGGCGGCTCTGGGACTTAGAATTAGAGACAGCACTTGATCAAGGTCTAGCCTGATCGCGCTGCACCTCTCTTAGCCGCGCCAGAACTAGAAGCGTTGGTGTTGCCACTTGGCCCTTTAATGGAAAAATCTTTGTTCTCAAATTTTTTGTGGTTGTTTTGCCTGTCTAATTTACGGTTAGGGTCTTCTTTTTTTTTGGGCTTTGTTCCTGCTCTCGCTTTAGCCCGTTCACGAGCTCTGGCTTTTGACATATTTTTTTACCTTTCTATTAATGTTTAGAGATTCTAGCTTAGCACATTGTTAAAGGTGGATATAACTCATGCTTCAGCATCTTGCTATTCTTGAAAAAATGCCGTCGACTGGCGATTTCTTTGGTCTTTACTGGAACAGACGGCCTTTTATAGTCCGGGCGGCAATTTCACAGAATAATCTAAAGGATTTAATCACTGCTGATGAATTGGCTGGTCTAGCCCTAGAAGAGGCTCCACAGTCCCGTATGGTGAGGAGTGCGGATGATCTGAAGGACTGGACATGCCAGTTTGGCCCGTTTAAGGAAGATGACTTTAAAGAAGCGGGTGAAGAAGGATGGGTTCTGCTGATTCAAAATGTCGAACAGTTCCATCCGCAAACGGCGAAATTACTTCGCCATTTTAATTTTGCACCACGATGGTTGATGGATGATGTTATGGTCAGCTATTCGACCCCTGGCGGTAGCGTGGGGCCACATATTGACAGTTATCACGTTTTTTTAGTTCAGGGTCAAGGAACGCGATGCTGGAAAATAGGAAGTAACGTAATCGAGAATGAAGTCTATGTGAAAGGTCTTGATCTAAAAATTCTTGCTAATGAATACGATGGTGATGAGGTTGAGACTCAATTGGGTGATGTCTTGTACTTGCCACCAAGCTTCGCTCACGAAAGTACCACACTTGAGAATTCCCTGACATTTTCCATCGGCTTTCTTGGACCGAAGCTGTCTGAGCTATTCGGTGGTTATAGCCAGTATTTATCAGAACTAGAGGAATGTGACCAACGCTATGTGGGTAAAAACCTTACAGGTGATAGTGCAGGATTTATGATCAGTTGCGACGCGGTTAATGATTTTCGCTCAAAATTGAGCGAACAACTGAATAGCAAGGGTTTCACAGAATGGCTGGGTACTTTCTTCAGTGGTTCCTCCCATGAAGACTTTGGTAATTATACCGAGCGTAAGGCAACTCTTAACGTGAAGGGTTTAAAGAAAAAGCTGAATGACGGTGCTAGCTTGACCAAACCAGAATATGCAAAATTTGCTATCACAAAGACGAAGTCAGGAAGTTTCCAACTTGGTTTTGACAATCAGAATTTTTTTTTGCATGAAACTCTAATTGCAACAATTCAAAAATTTATGAAAGAAGAGTTGGTTAACACAAAGAACACACCCAGTTTGCTTGATGATTTGGTCACCCTAGAATTATTACTTGATCTTTATAATCATCAGGCCCTAGAGCTTGCTTAATTTAGCGGTGAATAAAGATTGTCCATTCATCAAGATGGTAGTTGTCAATCAGGGTGACGTTGACGGATAATGTTCTACAAAAGTCCATGTAGTCATCTGCTTTCGCATAATAAAGACCATTTTCCTGATCTGGGTGATTTTTGTCGAGCATGTTGAATGCTAGTCCTTTGTTGCTCATGTTCCAAAGTTGGTTGAGGGTTGACTTGACATAGGTGCTCCAGAGACCATGATCAACTTCTAAACTAAGATTGAATGTGCCTGAAACAAATGTGTAGTCCGCAGGTATTTCTACTTTTGAGGCTTCGCTGAAGGTCGCCCGTCTGTCAAGGTTATGTTGCTTCGCTGTGTCGATCATTTCTCTTGAAATGTCATAGCCAAAATAGCTCATCCCTGCCATGGAGGGAATATCGAGCAGAAAGTCGAACATTGCGCCATAACCGCAGCCAAAATCGTTTATGCTGACTGGCTCAAATGGTGGCTGATCAACAAGGAGACCAAACAGTACTTCGAAGCGAAGCTGTTGGCCTTCACTACTTTTCCACAACACACCAGCAGGAGTATCGCCAAAAGTGCGCACCCTAAAGCTAAAAACCTGTGAAATATCTTTAAGGAATTTTGGGTCGTTGGATTTACGAAAAAGTCTCACGGCTTAAACTTGAACTCGGCCCATCCCGGTTTGACAGGACGCAGAGTGGTCCCTTCGGCACTGAAAACTTCACCACTTTTGGAAATATAGTTAAATTGTTCAAGACGGATCAACGCCAAGCCCCATTCTGCATTTCCAGAACGCATTTCACCGACGTTTTTGTCACCAAGCATTATTGCAGTCCCAGGCTCGGGCAGTGGGCCTTCAATTTGAACAGGCATCAACCTTTTTTTAATAAGTCCGCGATAATAAGTTCGTGCTGTAAGTTCCTGCCCCATGTAACAGCCCTTCTCCCAATCGATGCCGTTAAGTTCTTGGAAGCCATTTTCCAGCAAGATTGCCTTATCTATCTGCATGTCGCGACTACCATCTGGCAATCCAAGCTTTAATCGCAAAGATTCATATTCTTCTGGGTTCCCTGAAGGAAAGCCAGCTTTTGTAAGCTTCTCTCCTGCATCGTCACGAGGGATAATAGCTCGTCCCCCAATACTGGCGATGCGGGGGTCAATGAAAGCTACGCCCCCCAAAAAAGGTTTTACTGCTCCTTCTATTTTGTTTAGTTGTAGTGTTTCTGCAACGCTGTAACCAAAAAAAGCTGAAACCATAAAATGTTGATTTATATCAATTATTTGTACTTTAGAACGTAGTTTATACATATTAAGCTTGCGCTTTAAATCGTCCAGTCGGCCTGCCTCGCAGTCGAGAACCAGTTCATCATTTATCTGGACAATGAAGAAATCGTAGAGGTACTTTCCCTGCGGCGACAGCATTGCTGAATACAGCGCGCATTCTGGATTTACTTTGCTGACGTCATTAGTTACGAGGCCTTGAAGAAAGTTTAAAGCATCGTCACCAGAAACCTTTAAAAGGCCTCTATCGTGCAAAATTATGTGGTTACTGGCAGACATTGAATACTCTGTTCTTAGATTTAAATAATAATTGTAATTATATTTGGTATGTCTTTTCGTCATTGGCAAGGGCGGAACACTTTGCAAGCATCTTTGTGACACGTATAACCATGATATGAGAATCCTTTTTATTACATCAACTCGCGTTGGCGATGCAATATTGTCGACTGGTCTGCTCAATCATTTGATCACCCTACATCCTGATGCAAAAATAACGTTAGCTTGTGGGGGGGCTGCAGCGAGCTTATTTAAGGATGTTCCTGGTCTGGAAAAGATTATTGTTCTGGACAAGATGGTTCTATCATTTCATTGGCTTCGGCTATGGGTGATGTGTTTTGGTAAGATATGGGGTGTTGTTGTTGATCTCAGGAATTCCCCCATGTATTACATTTTACCATCAATTGAGCGTTGGCGTATTGGACGCACTGGAACCAAATTACATCGAGTTAGGCATTTGGCTAGTGTAATTGGAATTACTGATGAGCCTCCAGGCCCCAAATTGTGGTTATCGGATAAGCAAAAATCCTTAGGTCGATTGATAATTGGTAAAGGGCCACCCGTTATTGCTATAGGGCCAACAGCCAACTGGCGAGCTAAAACTTGGCGCCCCGGAAACTTTGCAGATTTGGTAGAGCGCCTGACAGGACCCGCCGGGATTATTCCTGGTGGTCGGGTCGCTATTTTTGGCCGAGAAGATGAACGCCCCGGCACTCTAAGCTTGATTGAGGCAATACCAGAAAATCGTCGCATTGATCTTGTCGGCCAGCTTGACCTGCTTGAGGTCTTTTCCTGCCTCAGATGCTGTGATCTTTACATAGGCAATGACTCTGGGTTGATGCATTTGGCGGCGGTATCGGAGATCCCGACCTTGGGGCTATTTGGCCCTAGCCCCAAAGAACTTTATGCACCATGGGGAGACTTTTGTGATGTGGTCTCGACTAGTATTCCTTATGAAGAAATTTTTAGTGAAAATTTTGATCACCGAGTTTCAGATACTCTGATGGATAGTCTAAGTGTAGGTAATGTGGAAAAAGCAGCCCACAAACTTTGGAATAGATCTAGAGAGGGTGTTAACCAATGAGCAAAATTTTATTGAGTGCTCTTATTTCTGTTCATAATGAGGAATGCCAGTTGGCTGAATGTCTGGAGCGCCTAAAATTTGCGGATGAGATTGTCGTTTTGCTGGATAAATGTACGGATAAATCAAAAGATATTGCCGAAAAGTTCACAGATCAAATACATATAGGGGACTGGGCGCTTGAGGGCGACCGTCGAAATGCAGGGATAGAATACTGCAACGGTCAATGGGTGTTTGAGATTGATGCAGATGAGCGTGTGTCAAAGGCTCTAGCAGGCGAAATCATCAAAACCGTTGAAATAACCTCTTTTGATTGGCATGAAGTTCTAGTAGACAACTACATTGGGGGACGTCTGGTGCGCTGGGGCTGGGGTGCCTCTTTTGGCAAAGCTGCTTATCCAGGACTTTTTCGTAAAGGAACTAAATTATGGGGGGCGCAACGTGTTCATCCCTCGCTGAAATGGTCAGGTAAAAAAGGTCCTATGCTCAGTAACCGTCTTGAGCATTACGTGGATGAAAGCATTTCTGACATGCTTAGAAGGCTTGATAACTATTCAACGGCACGGGCTAAAGATTTGAGGGATGCCGGTGAGACTTGGGGCTCAACAGCGAGTAATGTTAGGCGGCTGTTTTCGCGTTTTTTCAAATGTTATGTCAGCCGCAAGGGTTACCGTGAAGGGGGCTATGGTTTGCTAATCGCATTGTTTGCGGGGCTCTATCCACTAATTTCTCACTTGAAGGCAAAGCTGGAGGACGACTGAGTGGCGCGAATTGTGTTTGCCGATGATGGTATTGTTTTTGATGGCAGCACTCCGGAAAAGAGCCCGTTGGGCGGTGTAGAGTCATCTCTAGTTAACCTTGTGGAGGAGCTAGCAACCCGTGGGCATGAGGTGCTTGTTCGCAATATGTGCACTGCACCATCATTACACAAAGGTGTTGACTGGGCGCCAATCCATGGTGAGCATCAATATGCTAATATACCTGAAGAAGCTGATCTCTATGTTGCTAATCGTGGTGATAAGCTTATTGACTTAATGCCATACGCCAAACGCACAGTCTTTTGGATTCATAATCCAGCAAAGTTTTTGCTTAAGTGGCGCTATCTCAAGAAGTTATGGAAAGTTCATCCGGCGATTATTTTTATCGGTGATTACCATTTGTCGACTTATCCAAGTTGGGCGCCAGGGGGTGACCGGATAGTTATTCCTTACGGCATTCCTGATCTGTTCAGGAGGGCTAACCCCTCTTTACAAGTCCCCGCACCACGAGCTGTTTTTACTTCTAACCCTCTTCGTTCCCTTGACTGGCTTCTCAATCAATGGCGCGATAAAATTCAACCTCGGGTACCAGGAGCTGAACTACACGTGTTTTCGGGTTCGGCGACCTATGGTTCGGTAGGTGATGCTAAGTCACAAACCATGCAAAAGGTCCTTGATCAAGCGCGCGCATTGGCCGATAAGGGCGTCGTATTAAGAGGTCCGGTGCCAAAGGCACAGCTTCTAGAAGAATTTCGCGAAGCCCGTGTTCTGCTGTACCGTGGAGATTTGAACGAAACGTTCTGTCTTGCTGTTGGTGAGGCGCAGGCCATGGGTGTACCGAGTGTGGTTGAAGACTTGGGTTCAATGTGTGAGAGAGTAGTTAATGGAATGACTGGGTTTGTAGCTGATAGCTCAGAGAACTTTTCAACATCTGCTTGTCGTTTATTGCTCGATGATGATTTGTGGCAAACGCAGCATAAAGCAGCGTTAAAATTACAACGCCGCTGGGGGTGGTCTGAAGCGGCGCAAGAATTTGAAAAACTAATTCCTTAATATTAATAGTCGGATAATAAAATATGCGTATTTTGCAAGTTATGGCGGGTGCTAAATTCGGTGGTGCCGAAGCCTTTTTCACCCGTCTAGTAGCGGCCCTACGGCGAGCTGGCATTCATCAGCGGGTCGTAATAAGAAGAGACAAACACCGAGCAGAGATTCTCCGTCAAGCTGGAATTGAACCTGTGGAGTTTAGGTTCGGCGGCCCTCTTGATATCTTGACCCGTATGGGTCTAAAACGTGAGATTGCGTCTTTTTCCCCAAAAATTGTTATGACTTGGATGAGCCGAGCCTCAACTATGTGTCCAAAGGGAAATTTCGTACATGTAGCCCGTCTCGGAGGTTATTATGATTTAAAATATTATCAAAATTGCGACCATCTCATTGGCAACACACAGGATATCGTTGGGTACTTAGTCGACAAAGGCTGGCCTGCAGAGCGTGCACATTATTTGCCAAATTTTGTCAGTGCTAGTCCAGCAGATCCTTTGCCTCGGGAAGGTTTCTACACCCCCAATGATGCGCCTTTGTTGTTGGCTCTCGGCCGGTTACATGAAAATAAAGCTTTTGATGTGCTGCTGGATGCCCTTACACGTATACCCAATGCTTACTTATGGCTTGCAGGTGATGGTCCGAAGCGGGCTGAGCTTGAGGCTCAGGCTGAAAAGCTGGGGGTTAAGCCAAGGGTTCGCTTCTTGGGCTGGAGAGATGATGTTGAAGCTTTGCTGGCCTCATGCGATATCTTTGTATGTCCATCTCGACATGAGCCCCTTGGAAATGTGGTCGTTGAAGCGTGGGCTCAGTCAAAGCCAGTAGTCGCTGCGGATAGCCTTGGCCCTGGAGTCTTGATCGATCAAAATAAAAATGGAGTTCTTGTGCCCATAAATGATTCTAAATCACTGGCCCATGGTATTAAGCAGGTGCTAGGCGACAGAAAATTTTATTCAGCTATAGCCGATCATGGGCACGTCACTTACCAAGAACACCATACTCAATCGAAGGTTGTCGAACAATATGTAAGTTTTTTTGAAAGTCTCGTGGATAAGGCCTAAGAATACCATGTGTGGAATTGGAGGCATTATGACAATTGACGGCACACCGCCTGAAAGCGGTGTACTGGACCGCTTGTCAGGGTTGCTCTCCCACCGGGGACCGGATGGCAAAGGAAAGCACCTCTCAGGCGATGTAGGAATGGTACAAACGCGTCTAGCTATTATAGATCTTGAGACAGGTGATCAGCCTATTTATGGGGGGGGGTCAAGACGGTCCCCAAAGGCGGCCTTAGTAGCTAATGGTGAGATTTATAATTATATTGAGTTAAAATGCGGATTGGAGAAAACCTCTTTTTCTACAGGATCTGACTGTGAGTTGCCCCTGCACCTGTATCTAAGTCATGGGCATGGTTTTGCTAAATACTTGCGAGGAATGTACGCTATCGCTATTCACGATATTAAAGCAAAACAACTTATACTATCACGCGACCCATTCGGGATTAAGCCCCTGTATTATTGTGAAACGAGTGCTGGATTTGTGTTCGCTTCCGAGGCACAAGCTATTATTCGTGCGGGTTTGGTGACAGCAAAGCTCAATCCGACGCAGCGTGATGAACTAATGCAGCTGCAATTCACCACTGGCGAGCAAACTGTATTTCAGGGTATTTTTAGAATGCGCCCTGGCGAGACACTTGTTGTCCAAGGTGGAAAGATCGTGTCACGAAGCTATCAAAAAGCTTTGCCCGACGGAAAGCGCAAAAATATTGATGAGAGCGAAGCCTTGAACAATCTTGATGTCGTGTTGATGGATAGTATTGCTGCGCATCAACGCTCCGATGTTCCTTACGGCATGTTCTTTTCTGGCGGCATAGATTCGTCTGTATTGTTAGGGATGATGTCGCGCCTTAATGAACATCCTGTTAAAGCACTGACTGCTGGTTTTTCTGGGACTATTACCCACGATGAGCGCTTGCATGCACGTAGCGTTGCTGATGCAGTTGGCGCCGTTCATATAGGAGTGGAATTCTCAGAAGAAGATTTTTATTCCATGTTGCCCAAAATTGCTGCTGCCGTTGACGATCCGACTGCTGACTATGCAATCCTACCGACTTTTAAACTTGCGGCTTGCGCTCGTGCAGAAGGTCTTAAGGTTGTGCTTTCTGGCGAGGGAGGAGATGAATTGTTTGGTGGATATGGTCGTTATCGCCACGCAATGCGTCCATGGCCATTTTCAAAATCAATGCGCCGCAAGGGGATCTTTCATGGTCTCGACGTGTTACGTGAGAACTCTACAAACTGGCGCGCTGGTTTTGCTATCTCTGAGAAGGCTGCGTTGGCACCCGAACGTAATACTCTGCAGGTGGCTCAGGCCATTGATTGTACTGATTGGTTGTCTGCCGACCTTTTGACCAAGTTGGACCGTTGTTTGATGGCGCATGGTGTGGAAGGGCGAGTGCCATTTCTTGATCCAGTAGTGGCTAGGGCTGCTTACTTATTACCAGACCGCCTTAAAATTAAACATGGCAAGGGTAAGTGGCTTCTTCGTACTTGGCTTAAATCTAACCTACCAGTGGCAAATTCATTGGAGGCAAAGCGTGGTTTTACAGTTCCTGTTGGAGAGTGGATTGCGGGTCGTTCCGAAATATTGGGACAATTGATCGCAGCTCAGCCCGGTATCAGAGAAATTTGTCGCCCTGGAAAAGTAGAAGCATTATTCTCCAGCATTGGAAAACGTCAGGGAAAGGCTCAATGGTCCTTATTGTTCTATGCCCTATGGCATCAGGCGCATATTGTTGGTCAGTCTTCCCAAGGTGATGTTTTCGATGCGCTATCATCCTAGCACTCTGAACGAAAAATATAGGCGAGGGGGTTTAAAGTTTGGAAGTCCATCAGACATTCCATTAAGTGGCAGTTGAGAATGAAAGCTTACAATCCATTAAAGATAACACTTAAAAAGACAAACCATAAATTAAAGTGCTTCCAAGCATGAATAAGAAAAAAATTAACCCCCTCAGGTGGCTGCTAACTCCAAAAGTGATAGATTGTTAAATTCCACTATCAATAGTCAAAGCGTAGGAAAAAAATTCTCGTTCACTTGATGCTTCTAGGCAAGGCTAAGTTCGCTTATAATAAAAATTATGAAAAGTCCTAATACACTTACCATTCGCCGACCTGATGATTGGCACGTGCATTTGCGCGACGGAATAATACTGAACACCATAACTGCCCATACGGCTCGGTGCTTTCAGCGCGCCATAATCATGCCAAATCTTGTGCCGCCAGTAACAACACGTGCTTTGGCCATGCAGTACCGCAAGCGTATTGCGGAGTCATTACCAGATGATAGTAACTTCACGCCCTTGATGACTTGTTATCTAACGGATGAAACAGATCCTCAAGAAATCCAACTAGGGTTTAACGAGGGAATCTTTGCCGCCGTTAAATTTTATCCAGCCGGGGCCACGACCAATTCGGCTTCAGGGGTAAGCAGTGTCTCAAAAATTTCGGGTGTGCTAGAGGTCATGCAGGACTTAGGTATGCCGCTTTTGGTTCATGGCGAAGTCACTGATATAGATATAGATATATTTGATCGGGAAGAAATTTATATAGACCGGGTATTGATACCTATGTTGAGTGATTTTCCAGCTCTAAAAGTTGTTTTTGAACACATTACAACCTCGCAGGCTGTCGATTATGTACGCTCGCAAGGATCAAGGTTAGGTGCTACGATTACCGCCCATCACCTTCTGATAGAACGTAATGATATGTTTAAAGGCGGAATACGGCCTCATTTGTACTGTCTGCCCGTGGCCAAGCGACATGCTCATCGTCAGGCCTTATTGGAAGCTGCTACCAGCGGTGATAATAGTTTCTTTTTGGGCACTGACAGTGCCCCGCACTCTATTGTTGAAAAAGAATCTGCTTGTGGATGCGCTGGTATATTCTCCGCTCCAGCAGCTGTTGAGCTTTATGCCCATGCTTTCGATCAAGTCAATTCCTTGGATAAATTAGAAGCCTTTGCCTCATTAAATGGTCCAGCTTTTTATGGTCTTCCTGCAAATAAGGAGACCATAACTCTAGTTCGCAAAGACTGGATGGTTCCCCTTTCTTTTCAAGTAGACGAGGCAGTTGAAATTTTACCCTTTATGGCGGGGGAAACCCTGAGATGGCGTGTGTTGCCCTGACAAAACCGTCTTAAGCTTCTGCTGAAATTTCAATAAAGGTGGCTGCTGTAGCTACATCGATATCTGTGCAAGAAAAAACGTATCTCTCTCATAAATCGCTATATGCATTCTATGCTTGGCAAGCAAACAATAAATAATAAGCCCTGATCTTAGAGTGAAGCAGGTTTACTCTATGCCAATCCATAAAGAAAACAGTCTAAAATGGTAGCAAGCTGGCTTGACAGCAGCAAGTCTTTCGCCCTATATCCCACTTTCTTCGGAATTTTGAAGATTCAAAGCAGTTGCCATTTTGGCGGAGTAGCTCAGCTGGTTAGAGCAGCGGAATCATAATCCGCTTGTCGGGGGTTCGAGTCCCTCCTCCGCTACCAAAAAACCCCGTAATCTCAACAGGTTACGGGGATTTTTCTTTCTCAAAGAAAGTTAAACTTGAGTTAGACACAGTTAGACACTATTCTGTCTGTATGCAAACTCGAAACCAAAAAACGCACATAAAGAAGATTAGAAAGGGTTTAACTCTCTATAAAACCACCTCTTCACCCTATTATTTTGCAAGAATCTGGGTCAGTGGAGAAAAAAAGTATGTAGTCAGATCAACTAAAGAGGTGTCTAAACTTGCTGCGGAGGAAGTTGCAGAGGAACTTCTGTATGACTTAAAACAAGGTCGACACGTATCTGGAGTACCAAAAAATAAAACCTTCAAACACCATGCATATATTTTGATTAATGAACAAAAGAGACAATCAGGGAAAACTAGAAATTCAAGGTTTGGAAAGGATGATCAAAAAATTCTAGAACAGAAGGGTGGTGTTATTGATTTCTTTGGACACATGGATATCGCATCTATCACAACTAGGACTATTCGTGATTATCTTAATTTCCTCGATGATAAACGTGATAAACCACTCGCACCTTCAACAAAAACGAAACATACAACCATCATCAGAAAAGTTTTCAAAGTTGCACTCGAAGACAGAGTAATAGATCAAGTCCCATTGACTCCTAAAGTTTCAATCAAAGACAATCCCCGACCATCCTTTTCAG
>CALKND010000012.1 GCA_938092065.1 uncultured Rhodospirillales bacterium | reverse complement strand
GGCGTATAGGGACCGGCGTAAAACCGACATATCTTCTTCACTCGTGCCGCGTTTGTAACTAACTTCGCCGATCGCCGACCAGGCCGTACGGGTTTCCTTGCAAAGGATGCTTAGCTCGTTGGGCTCAAGTGAAAATGCACTGTCTGGGCTACCGTCAGAGCGCCGAAGGGTAACATGTTTTTCGATAACACTTGCACCAAGAGCAACGCCTGCAATCGACGTCACGACACCGAGCGTATGGTCTGACAGACCAACTATACAATTAAAGCGCGATGCCAAATCCGATATTATTTTCAAGTTGCTGTCTTCAGGAGTAGCTGGATATGCGCTGACGCAATGCAGGATCACCAGCTCATTACATCCACCTGTCCTTGCGGCTTCTACCGCCTCTTCGATTTCCACTCGGTCGGCCATGCCTGTTGACAAAATCATGGGTTTTCCTGTCGCCGCGATTGTTTGAATAAGTGGCAAGTCCAGTAATTCGAATGAGGCGACTTTATATGCTGGAATATTTTGTTCTTCCAGGTAGGCAACTGCTGTATCATCGAACGGCGTACTGAAGACGGTGATCCCGAGTTCCTTGCCATACGCAAATAATGGGACATGCCATTCCCACGGCGTACTGGCTTCTTGATATAGCTCATAAAGTTTGCGGCCCTTCCACAGGCCTCTTTCAATTTTGAAACCCGGACCATCATGGTCGATGGTCATAGTGTCAGCGCTGTACGTCTGCAGTTTGACAGCATCGGCTCCGGCTTCTTTTGAAGCGCGCATTATGGCAAAAGCCCGTTCGATATCGCCATTATGGTTGGCCGACAATTCTGCAATGATGTAGGGCGGGTGACAGGGTCCGATGTCCCGGCCATCGATCGAAATACTTTGAAGGAGGTCGGTCACGCTGGCTCCTGAAATTTTCGCATCATGGAATTAAATATGATAGAAGTCATTTTCGATAAAAGCGCAGTCACTGGAAAATCACTCTTTTGACTCCCAAACATTTTGATGTTCCATGGCTTTACAGTTGCGATGAGATACTGGTTCATGGTTGCGTCACTGTCCTAATATATTTTTCACTGCGACAACCAAGTTACCGAGGCTGGCGGGTATAGAGGCCGCCCTCATGAAGGAACCCGGCTTTTTTGAACAATGCATGTGAGGCTGCGTTGTCGGGAAGAACCTCGGCCACCATCGTCATATAGGTGTGCAATCTACTCGCGGCCAAAAGGGCGGCCTTTGCAATTCCAAGGCTGTATTTATTCGGGGCGATTAAAATGTTGACTTCGAAGGTATCTGGCGTGTTATTTTTTTTTTCCAGGCGCAAGGTTCCCGCTGGTTCACCGTGATGTTCTATAATATGAAAGTAGAGGGAGGTATCGGCCAGTTTTGAGGCATACCAAGCACAATGCTCATCCCGAGTTGGAGCGCCGGAGTTGCGAGAATAACGCCGCGTTTCTGGCAAAGACTGCCATACCAAAAGAATATCAGCGTCTTCTCTTCTTGCCGGACGCAACTGCACGGGATTTCCATCCTTCGCTCGTTCAGGGTCAAGCAGCAACGAAACACGTCCGGCCCCGAGCCCATCGCAGACCCTTGCCGCGTTGCGGGCAAGAGATGCCAATTGCTCAGGGGATTCTAAAGCTCGGTGAATTTTCTGTGCAGCTTCCTTTGCCTTCAAATTATGCAGTGGCCCCAAATTTATAGCGATCTTTTGTTTGTCAAGAGCATCAGCAACTTGGCGCTGGTTTTCCGCCAAGATCACAACCAGCGCTGGTATGCCTAGACAGCAACGTTCCCAAGCGCTTGATCCGGCAGCTCCGATGACCAAATCTGTTTCGACCAGCAGTCCGGCCATATCGGTGACATCGGTGCGGACTGCCGCAACGAAGGGCAGGTTGGCGACCCGCTTACGGAGATCTTTCAGATGGGGCGCATTGCTTCCTAAAACAATGTCCACAGTAATCTCAGCGGAGCTCTCTGTCAGGGCGTCCAGAATAAATCCGGTCGCATTGTCGGGATCAGTAAACCCCATCGCAATCAACAAACGGAGCGGATTCCCCTTCGAATGGATTTGCGAGAGCCCACCTGCTCGGGCATCCGCGAACTGGGGTCGCAGCAGGGCGTAAGCCGTGCCGGTCGCAACGATTGCAGTATCAGGTACTAACCTGCGATAATCTTCAGGGACGCGTCCCATATTTTGATCAATTAGTATGTCGCAGTCGTGCAAACGTGTCGGCAGGTCGTCGAAAACCATGATTTGTTTTGCTTGGGATCGGCAACTTTTTTCATATTCAATGCCGAGGCCATAGTGATCAATCACCAGCCAGTCCGTCGCACTGTTTTCACAAACCGGACTTTCGACCACCCTGTGGCCACTGTTTTCCAATAGAGGAATTGTTATCCGAGTCTCCGGTGAGCAACAGAAGGATGTGTCCCAACCGTCATCTCTCAACCGGTCGGCTAACGTCAGGCAACGCATCACATGGCCACCGCCGATGACGGGCGACGCCTCTGCGCGGAAGGTCACGGAGGGCATTAAATTGCGGATCCCAAAACCCTCTCAAGGGCTTCTATTACACGATCGACGTCCGAGTCTTTCATTGCAGGAAACAACGGTAATGACAAAACGCGAGCGTAATATGCTTGTGCCCCCGACAGGTCGTGTTTGCCATAAAGTTGCGTGTAATAAGGCTGATCTGACACCGGAATATAATGGACTTGTGTGCCGATACCCAATCGGCGCAGACGGCTCATAACAACGGCCCGGCTCAGGCCGAGGGTATCAAAATCGATCAAAACCGGGTACAGGTGCCAACCAATCTGGCAAGCGGGTATATGGGCAATCAAGTGCAGGCAAGCCCCCAAGCCAGCTAGGCGTTCGTCATAGCGTGCTACGATCTGACGGCGTCGATCGGTGAATTGGTCAAGCTTGCCAAGTTGGCTAAGGCCAAGCGCGGCATGGATGTCCGTAAGCCGATAGTTGTACCCTGGCTCGGTCATCTCGTAATACCATGGATTAATTACACCAGTATCATCACTGGACAGCTCTGAATTGGTAAAATCTTCCGACGCCCGCGTCATGCCGTGGTTACGAAATAGGCGAAGGCGTTTTGCCAGGCTGGGGTCTCGGGTCGTTACCGCTCCGCCCTCTCCGCAAGCTATAACTTTCACAGCATGAAATGAGAACACAGTCATGTCAGCGTGAGTGCAAGAGCCAACTTTATGCGGCTCTTTGCCTTTTCCTACCATATAAGAAGTTCCGAGAGCATGGCTAGCATCTTCTATAACTTTGATGCCTTTCCCTCGCGCGATGGCTGCAATCCCGACTGGATCGGCAGGTTGTCCGGCCAAGTGTACGGGTAACACCGCTCGAATATTTTTATCACTATTTATATCAATTGCTGCCTGAAAAGTTGCGGCAGTCATCAGGCCACTATCAGGGTTAACGTCGGCAAATATAACATCCGCTCCCGTGTAGCGGATGGCATTGGCAGTCGCTAAAAAAGTAATAGCAGGAACCACGGCCCAGTCACCGGGCCCGAGGCCAAGCGCCAGGGCAGCTATGTGTAAGGCCGCTGTAGCGCTTGAACATGAGACTGTTTCAGAAGCCCCTGTT
Source organism: uncultured Rhodospirillales bacterium (assembly GCA_938092065.1). Taxonomy (GTDB): domain Bacteria; phylum Pseudomonadota; class Alphaproteobacteria; order Rhodospirillales; family JABHCV01; genus JACNJU01. Next base: position 107,732 of record CALKND010000012.1, on the reverse strand, counting down.
ATTTGGCACAGCTTTGCCTCAAATGCTTCGACGATGGGGCCGGATGTTAAAAAATCTGATCGTAAAACGTCAACTACAGCGGCAATATCGTCATCATCGATATTCTGCCGGCCATAGGGAAGAAAATTGGTATCAGGAGCTGTCATTTTGATTAATAAATTACCGGCGTAGAATAAAAGCTAAGCACGGATTGTTTGAGTACCGCTTCTTGCTGTCCGGTAATGACGACCAAGCGATTAGCTGTCTTCGAGGCTTCAGGATATAGCTGGGGTAGAACCATTAATTAAGTAATCCTTGAAAGAGGCTCGCATTTAGAAATCTTTGATGAAATCTTGGAGCTCTTCGGCTGCCATGAACCACTCGTTCGTTTCCGAGCTGTACTCGAAGCCCTCACCTACTCTTCGGCACTCGTTTTGCTCTATGTAGCTATCCTTGCTCCAGAACGGAAATGCTGGCTCGAGCACGTAATGATCATCAAATTCAAGAGCCATCCTGGATTCTTCTAGTGGAATCATAATTTCGTGCAGTTTTTCGCCCGGTCGAATGCCGATCGATTTTAACTCGCAGTTGGGAAGCGTGGCCTTTGCAAGATCAATTATTCGCATGCTTGGAAGCTTTGGAACAAAAATTTCCCCGCCATGCATACGATCAAGTGATCGAATTACAAAATCAACTCCTTGGGAAAGCGTAATCCAAAATCGTGTCATTCGCTCATCGGTGATGGGTAGAGTTGTTTCACCCGCTTCTATTAATTTTTTAAATAGCGGCAAGACGCTGCCGCGGCTACCAAGAACATTGCCATAGCGGACAACCGAAAACCTTGTCCCGTTGGGTGGACATAGACTGTTCCCTGCAATAAAGATTTTATCGGAAGCCAGCTTTGTCGCCCCGTAAAGGTTTATGGGGTTAGCAGCTTTGTCGGTCGAAAGTGCTATTACCCGTTTAACGCCGCAACGAATTGACGCATTGACCACATTTTCGGCGCCATGAATATTGGTCCGCACACATTCAAAAGGGTTATATTCTGCGGCAGGAACCTGCTTCAATGCAGCCGCGTGGATGACAGTGTCAATGCCCCGCATCGCCATTTCAAGTCGACTTTCGTCTCTGACGTCTCCAATAAAATATCGTAGAGGCCCGGTTTGTGGGTAGAGTTCTTGCATCTCGTACTGTTTCAACTCGTCGCGTGAGTAAACAACCAAACGTTTTGGATTGTAATTTTTCAAAACCGTTCGAATGAATTCTTTCCCAAAAGAGCCCGTTGCCCCGGTAACTAGAATTGATCTTTCCGACATATACATTGTGATTTCTCTAAAAGTTTTTTCCGGGTTGAAAATTTAATACAATTGAACTCTGAGGTCTCTGGAATTTATGGCCGGGTCTCTATTTTGTACTAATTTCTTGTGCCACACGTAAAATTATGAATCAAATGTCATTTGAGGGGCACTTAAGTCTTGGCCAAACGCACCGCCTGGATGCCAAAGTCGTTGATTTTAATCTGGGCGTCTTTCGTGCCCGGGTAAAAGTGTAAATTAGTATAAGCGTGAATTTTTTTATATAATTTCCAGCAGATTTTGGGTTTTCGTACGTGAAATATTTAATGCAAAACAACTCAACACCAAATCATCCAACCGCCAGATGACCTGCTCATTAAAGGAAGTAGGCCCGAGAAACATAAAATTTAAGTGCTAATATTCTTTATATGAGGAATTTTATACAGTTCTATTTGTGGGTCCGTTAAAACAAGCTACCGCAGACCGGGTGAAATATCATCCGAGGCTATCTTTTTTAAACGCAATGTCGTTACACAAAAATATAAAAATTTCTACTTTCGGGATGTTTGTTCGTTAAACACCGCTAAAACAAAAATAGTTGAGAATTTAATAATACCCAAGGGCTCTAATTTTAACATCTCAAGATATTGTTCATAGCACGAACGCACTGACTTAAACAAGCCAGTTATATATTTAACCGCACAATAATCAGGATTGATTTTTGTTTAATTTAAAAAACGATATTCTTGCAGTTTAGTAGTGTTTCTGGCGAAAGCGGCTAAGAGCTTCCAATTTTTACAAGCGTTAAGATTTTCACCTATTTTTTTGGACTGTCGTCCCAGTCACTCATGAGCTTCTAGCAAATTGTGACTAACGAGGATTTCTATTAAATCATATAAGGTCCAGACTGGCACATTTATTTTTTCCGCTATTTCAATTAAGGAGCTTTTACCATCGCAGAGACTAATGATGTCCATCATCAATCTTGGTTGCTCACTTAACTTTCTAGTCGACAGCGAAGGATAAAGCCCACGCTTCCCCATCTGAGGTTCACCTAAAACTGTAACTCTGTAGGTTTTATTTTTTTCTATAGCTTCGATAGCTCTTCGAAGTGCCCAATAGCCACCATTTAAGCCTTCTGGTGTAACTACATTCTTTAGATCATCTAAAGATGTATGGTACTCAGGGTATTGGCCATATTTAGTTCGCATTATGGAAGCAATTGGAAGATCTATACCAGGCGCACAGTACTGTCGTTCATCACTGCCACGATCGAACCAACTATAGCTTTTGTAATTAGGGTTAATATTGCTTAACACGTGCTTAGCAACCTGATCACTTAAAGTATTACCATTGCGTGAAGGTAAGTATGAATATGCACGATCGTCACCAACACAACTAACATTAAATCCAGAAAAAACATTTTTCTTCATATGTTTATGATGAAGGCTAAGGTAAGCTATGGATCCAATCGTTTCTGGAATAAAGACAATTCGGTATGAGTATTCAAGCTCTTTAATTTCAGCCAACCACTTAGCCAAAAAAGTTACGACTGTTGGACCTGATAGCTCATTGTTAGCCATTGATGGATGACAAACATAAGTGCTGATAAAGACTTCTTTAGAACTTTTTCCTTTAATTAAAAATTCTCCAAAATTTAGGACACCATCAAATAACTTCGTATCAACTCGAACATAATATTTTCCGTCCTCAAGTCTATCAAATTGCTGTTGCGATAAGCAGAATCCCCAACGCTCTTTGTAATAACTCGTGATATACGGGATTGCGTCAGGTTGATCTGACAATGTGTACAAATGCTGCTTCAGATCTTGAAAACTAACTTCTCCTTCGAAGGGCGTGCTGTACCCTAACAAATGAAGGTTGTTTTCAGAAAAATCACATATTTTTTGACCGCTGGGCGTCAAAACGTAAGCTTCATTGACACTCCATTCTTTGGGAACAGCCCAATCAAAAACACTTTTTCCAGATGGAATTTCTTTCATTTCTAGACCAGGAATGTGTTTTTTGATTTTTTGAAGCGTTTCTCTAACGCCATCACCTGTTAAGCTTCTATTAATTGGCCAGAGTTCACTAGCAAATTTATGAATTTCTGAGCCAATCATATTTATGTGCCTTTCTTAATAGTTGGTATGCGTGTTTAAAAACACAAAATTTCAAGAAATACCCCTAATTGTTAATTCCGTCTCTTCCGCCGTTAAAAGTAGGTTTTCCCCACCAATGACTCTAATTTTATTTGCTAAGAGCGGCTATGATTTGGATAAGCCCATCTCTCAGATAAATAAGTTATCTAGATGATAAAGCTCCACGACAAATCGACTCTAACTCACCATCAGTCTCATTACACTTTTTAATATATCAACCTGAATGTGAATTATTCACAAGCTTTAATGTGAATAGTATTTTATTCGAAATACAAATATAAACTACATAATGTAAATGATAACATTCGACTGAACTGGTTGGGATGTAAGTTAAATCCCCGGGCCACTCTTGCCATAGTGCACTCCCCATTTGCACCTCTAATTCCACTTGGCGTTGATTGTCGGTAAGTGGTTCCGGCGTGGTTGCTTGCTCATTTTCTCCCTCCTGACAACTGGGGTTGTGATGCCAGTATCAGCCAGAGAATGCATTCAAAGAAATTTTCAGATTTGCGGGATCACTTCTTTGCAGCTAAATATTAAAATTACAACAAAGACCAAATTTTTTGTAATCCATCAGATGAGTGTTGCCCAGTGCGTAGTCAAGGTTGATAGGGGCTGACGGGGATTTCTTGGTGTCGTTTTGCCTTTTGTAATTGAGATACTGCACTACTATTATTTTTTCAAAGTCTTATTAAATTTAAGTTGCTGATGATTTTTTGAATTAAGATCAATATCATCTCGCATCAAACTAGGTGCTTTTCGATTTCTCACTGGCTCTATAAGTTGGTCAACTAGTGTGTTGGCTTGATGAGGATCTTTTTGGATTGTGTATCTCAAAGAAATTCTTGGAAGATTAGATTCATGGGGCTTTGTGCCATGTAAAGTCATTGATGACCACAAATAGACAGATCCACATTTACCAGTCAGTATTTTCTTACGAAACTTTCTAACGGATTCTTGATCTTCTCCATATTCAATACTATCAAGTTTATCATTAAGAATGACGTGAGGAAATTTTGTAGCACCGAATATGTGGCTTTTCTCGACCAAATGTAGTGGTGACATGTTTCCGTTAACATCATCCAAGTACACGTAAACCGTAACATAGTCACCGACTGTTCCAGGATGATCAATTAAATCCATGTGGTAATCGATGCCACGAAAATAGGTCACATCTCTGAATTGTTTTTTAATGTACGGGCCAAGATTGGAAACAAGTTGAGGTTCAATAACTGCTTTCAGCCAGTCAGGTACCCAGTCGTTAGGTACTCCAACGACGAACTTCTGTAATAATATTCTGTAATTGCTACCCAGAATGCGTTCGAGATGTTGGGTAAACACCGGATGCTTTTCAATAAAATCTAGATCATAATTCTCGGCTAAATTACAAATACCCTTACCGGGATTTGTTTTCTTTACTTGTGGATCAGAGAGACATGCTTCTTGGGATCTAAATAAATTCTGGGACCACTCTCGAGTATTGTGTACTTGCTCCAATAATTTGGAACATTTATTTTTGTCCAGTATAGGCCCGAAGTCGATAAATCCATCGTCGCTAAATGAGTTGATGTTTTTGCTCAAATAAGTCATTTAAATATCCGACACTCAGTCTTAGTTTCATAATTTAATATAGCTAATATTAGGCTCAAAACTAAATGATTTTAATTCGCTATCCTTCAAGTGAAGAGTTTCAAGAAGCGCCATTGTTTCTCCAGCCCATTGTGGATTATTTACTTCGTCAAACGCTATAACGGAACCTCGTGGCATTCTCGGCAAAAAATGCTCCAAAGCTGTTTTGGTAGGCTTATATAAATCAAAATCTAAATATAAAAGGGAAACTAATAGGTGTTGATTTTTTTCAACATATTTTGGAATTGTGACATTGGCATCACCTTTAACTAACTCTATTTTTTCAATATGGTTCAAAAATCTATTACTATCAAATTCAATAATACAATTTTTTAATTCAGAATAAATATCGTAATCTACAGAGAAATCACCTACGGAAGCTCTATCGATTTCATCTGTCTCAGGGAAACCATGGAAGGTGTCAAACCCTATGATCTTTCTCTGGTACATGTAAGGTTCTAAAGTGACTGATAAATTTGCCCAAGCGAAAACCCCGCCGCCTTCATGCACGCCACATTCAACAATTGAGCCCTTAACATTTTGCACTAGTTTGAAAATTTCTACTTGGGCTAAAAAACGAGCAATTGTCTGCCGCCTCGTATATTTTGTGAAGTTTTTGAAATCCGCGGCTTTTGAAACTGAGGGTAACTCAGACTTTCTTAGCTCAAGCATTTGCTGCTGTATTGATTCCATCTCGGCTTTTAACTCGTTATAAGATTTCAACTCAAATCTCCATTGGTTAAGTACTAGCTTGTTCAAGCTTATAAGTTCAAAATGTGAACAGACTTAGGGTGTTTACATGCGAAAGTTGCTCAAATGCAATAAAAAGATTAAAATATCAGAGGTATAGTGCTGACTTTATATTAAAAAAAATATCCAAATAGATTAGGTAAGTTATGAAACCATAAAATTGATGACGCCATTCTTGACGAGGATCGTGATGGGGCAACCACCAACTTACTTAAATCTATTGAGAATATTAAAAATAAACAATTGGGCTTTTTGAAAATGAGATTCACTTACATCACTCATTCCTGCATTCTTATTGAAATTAATGGAAAAAAAATTCTTACTGACCCCTGGCTAGTTGGTCCTTGTTGGGGAAATAATATTTGGCATTATCCCCCTCCAAAAAAAATACCAGAAGATTTTCACGACATTGATTTTTTATTTATTTCGCACGCTCATGATGATCACTTGCATCCAGAGAGCTTAGCAAGAATGACCAAACAATCAAAATCAGTACCGTGTCTTGCACCGAATTTTGGCGCTAATTATTTTGAATCAGAATTAAGAAAAAATGGAATAAATAATTTAATATTTTTAGAAGAAAGCGATGAATATTTTATCGATGAAGAAACAACAATAAAGATTATCAAAAATGATCTTGGAGATCACGATAGTTCACTTCTTATTCAGTCAAAACAAATGAATGTGCTACTTCAAACTGACAACCTAATGAGTTTAGAAGAGGCAAGTAGAATAGGACAAAAGTACAATATAGGAATGGTATTTAATTTAACGATATTAACGGGCCTTTTTCCGGCTTTCTTTGATTTTGAACCAGATGTATTGAAACGGCTTGTAAAACAGAAAACTGAAAAGGCTCATGATTATAGTATCGAGATTTTGAAGCGTCTGGGCGCAAAATATTCTGTTCCATATGCTAGTGATCAAAGTTATTTTGGGCATCTTTTTTTTGCAAATGCATTACATAGAGTAGACAAAAATGATTTTAGAGAGAAGGCACTTGCTCAATTGCCGAACGTTGAAGTTTTAATCATGGGACCAAATGATAATTTTGAAATTAATAATGAGGGAAAATTAAGCAATATCTTTATAGGTGACCACGACCATGCCGCAAAGGATCTCTCGGCTTATTTTGTTTCTATAAGAAAAGAGCATGAGTTGAAAATGATTGAAGAAAAGAAATTTCAAGACAAAGGTCTCGAAGATGATTTGGATTTATTCCTTAGGGCTATAAAAAATAACTTACATAAATGGAAATATAATAGCTTCAAAGTTGTTTGGAAAATTGTAGATTTGGCAGGGTGTGAATATGTTTATCACCATGACATGAAAGATAGAGACATTGAGGTTAACACAAAAAAAATTGGACTAGATTTAACTGAAGTTGACCTTTTGATAGAACTGCCTAGTTATCGTCTCCAAAGACTCATTAATGGTGATTATTTCATGGGAATGATGACGTTACAAAACGGATCTATAAGATGTTATAGAAATGAAGAGGGTTTAAGTGATATTGAAAAAAACTTTTGGAGATGGTCTTATGGTCTTAGATTTGTTGATGCGTAGGGCTAATGGTTGTTGAAACGCTAGGTAAAATTTGGACTAAATTGGGAATTAAAAAGGGTGATACTTTACTTATTCATAGCAATATAAGATCACTCCTTAGATACTTCCTAAGACAAAACTATGGCTGCACTCCCGAAAATATTTTTGACTCAATAATGTCAAAAGTAGGACCTGATGGGACTGTACTCTTACCTACATTTAATTTTGGTTTTTGTGAGGGTGTGGAATTCAACATATATAAAACAACTTCTCAAATGGGAATATTAAGCGAATATAGTCGCACACGCAAAGATGCAATAAGAACAGGACACCCGGTTTATTCTTTTAGTGTCTTTGGAAAAATGTCGGAAAAATTTAAAAATTTGAAAAATAGAAGTGGTTACGGGGAAGATTCACCATTTTCTGAATTATTAAAAGTGAATGGCAAAGTTTTGGTCATTAATTTACCGGATCAAAATAGCATGACTTTTTATCATTATGTAGAAGAGTTTCTGAAGGTTGAATATAGATACATGAAATCTTTCACCGCTTTCTATACTGGAATAGACCATAAAAGAAAACTCGAAACTTTCCAGATTTATGTTCGAAGACTTGATTTAGGTGTGGAAACCTCAGTTGAGAGAATGCGTATTTTTTTGGAGAGTAATAATCATTATTGCGTGGTTTCGGGCCCTGGTTCTATAGATATGCGTATTATTAACTCGATAACGCTGTTTCAGCAAACAAGCCGAATAATTCAAGATGGTTTGGCAAAACAGTATTTATACAAAATTATGGATTGATTTATAGAAAAATTAAATAATAAAAAAAGATACAAGTGGGAAGATAAAAATCCTGAGGTTTTTCCTGAAAAAATAGCATTCGTAAAAACAACTTTTAGAAATAGCCTGTAAGAAACTGTAGGCCATTAGTTTTGTTTTTAAAAATTATATTCACCGTTATTATCTACTAAATTTTTTACAGTTTCTGACGGCCTATCAATATTTTTCTACTTACGAAGTGATGACAGACAATAAATTGGCAAAATGGTTACGCCAACTCAGGTCGCCCTATCCTCAGTTTTGACATGTGATGGCAATGATTATCTTAGATTATTTCTTTTTCAGAGACCCACAGTTGATTACAGCCTTATGTACTGGTTTGTTTCTGCTGCTATCGGCCTGTATTGGTGCTATTTTGCGTCGACAGTGGGTTGAAGGCGCTGTTTGGGGATTTCTTATTCTATCCGGGAGTGCAAATCTTGCAATCTTTTTATCCCGTGCTTTTGAATTATCTACAGATTGGTTTGGATTTTTAGTTCTAATCTTTGTTCTAGTTATTTGTTTTATCATTCGACTCCTTTGTTTTCAGTTGCCCATAGGGCCAAAGCGCCATGAAAAAACTTATATTTTTGTTCTAATCCTCCTTAGTAGCATAATCTGGGCTGGAAATATTATTCACCCTTTTCCAGACTCTGGTTTTTCATCTCATCACGGCGTCATCCCTCTTTATATTCAGGAATCATTCGCGCTAGGTCATTTTGTCACAATAGAAGATACAGCGTTTGGAGATGGGCTGATGACATCTTTGTTCTATCCAGCTGACTTACTGGGTCTCGTCGCTTTGTCTGGATGGTTTGGGTTAGGTGAGGTATATCCGGCATTTAATGCGGGATCAATTGCGGCGACAATATTAATGTTTGCCATTTTAGCCAGTAGCATCAGAGACCATAAATTAGCTTTGCTTGCCTTTTTATTTTTTACTTTGATTAACTTCTCTTTTAATTCCTTTTTCAGAGTTAGCCTTGGCGGCAACTGGGGTGATGCTCTAATGTATTTGGGCGGTGCGCTTGTCTGTTATTATCTTAGCCAAAGTGACCGCATTGAGAGAGCACTCCTTATTGGGGCAGTGGCATCAGTATTTCTTGTTTTTTCCCGTCATTACGGCGCCTTTTATTCAGCTTTTATTATCGCCCTTTGCTTTTTTGTGTCCTGTGGAACCCAAAAGGACTGGAGCCTCAAGCCTTGGTTAGCAGTGGGCGCTATGTGGTGTATTTTGTCACTACGAGAACTGTATTATTTATTTGGAGATTTTACCCAATATTACCCTGGATCCTGGCAGTTAGGGCGACGAGATTATACTTTTGAGGAGCTTTTTTTTGGCATGCTAACTGACTGGGGTCTACTTGATGCCAGCAACGAAAATCTTGGTGCCATTAGCATTCGTGCCCTTTATGTACTAGTGTTAGTGATTGTAGTTTGGACGGCTTATAAAGGGAAAAACACAAATATAAGCTGGGCAATTCCTATTTTTGCGCCCTTTGTAGTTCTGCTTGCGCCTTTGGCTTTGCAAATCTTGACGGGGTACAGAACTAATTTAGTTTATTCAAAACCGTATATTCTTGGGGTTTTTTTCTTTGCTTGGTACCCAGCTTACCTTTTTACTCGTTTGGAACTGCATCAATTTAAAACACTACCAGGTCGTCGATTTAATCAAATAGCAGTAACAATTTTTTTATTTTTTGTATTTGGATGGACGGTAAATGAAAAGGTTAATGTTAAAAATTTTCTTGGTGAGAATTTAGAAAAAAGTCTTGAGCAGGTTTTCAAGGATAGCATTCCTGACCGAGAGATTGTTGTTGCCCTTCAACGCGAACTATCGGCAAATGAATTAAGCGAAGTCACTAACAAACCAGTTATGTACCTATATTATGAGCCAGGTACATCATTAAGGCTTTATCTGGGTGGTGAGTTTCTAAAAGATATAGATTTTTGGAGCGTTCCAGTGCGCGAGAAAATGAGAATATCAAATTCTTTTGAAGAACTTTTACAATATCTTGATTACCCTAATGTGTATATTGGATTAATGGAGAATGGAAAGATTTCTAATTTTGGCTTTCCTGTAAAACCAAGCATTATTGCAGAAATTGAAAGCTATAAGTCCGCTTCTTGGCTCAAAAAGGCAATCGAATATAACAATGCCAAGTTTTTTATCATCCAGAAACCCGATTATTGAAATATCTTGTTCATAAAGGAACTAAGAGAGTGAATTCTCTCATGCTACCGCAGTTTGGATATAGTTAAATACCCAAACGATAACTCAAACTCCAGCCGTTGTAGGGGTTTAATTGGTTCCTTGAATAGCATCCAGTGGAACCTGTATTCTCACTCTTCTGCCCATTATCTCGAGTAGGACGGCAACTCGGTTACTGTAGTTCAGGTGCTCAAAGATTCCCGCATATTCAGCTAGTGGGCCGCTGGTAAATTTTATAGGGTCACCTTTGTTGAGTCTCTTTTCACCGGCACCAGAGATTAAACCGTTTTTATCTTCGCGTTGGCGCAATTGTTCAATGACCCATGTGGGAGCTACTAATGGCCGATCCCCAGCCGTTAAAAGGTAGCTGACACCAATAGTCGAACATATTGAACGCCAGTGTGTAGAGTTTTCATCAAATCCAATGAAGAGGTAACGCGGGAACAGTGGGCGTACCACAGTTTCAATCCGTCTAGCATGGCGGCACGTTGTTTTGATTTTTGGTAAATAGACCTCAAAGCCCTGACGTTTTAAATGGGCTTCGGCCTTTGTTTCCGCGTTAACGTGACTATGGGCAACAATCCATTCATCCATGATTACCCACCTTAGGTTGTGATTTGGGCTTACTTGATACTTTTAGAATAGCTGGTGCAAACACACGATTCGGCCCGTAACGTTCAACCAATATATCAAATTCCCGCTGAGGACTTCCAAGATCGGTAATGATTAAGGCGTCGAAGTCATCAAGGCCGGAAAAGCCTGAATAGACAGGAATACCAACATATTCATCTAGTTTAGAGCTGGGATCTATGATGCTAACCAGCTCCACATCATGGTTACTGGCACAAAGAACGGCAATTTCCGTCAAGTCTGTCAAGCCATGTAAGGAAATTCGTTTTTGGCCTTGCTCGCTACATACTTTAAAAATATCGTAACACTGTTCGCGGGCGATCCGGAAAAACTGGAACCCTTGGGTTAAATATTCATGGGCAAGCCGGGTTTTTTCGGAAAAGCCTTGTGATGTCAAGTAGTATGCATAGCGATTGGTAGGGACCTGCCTGACCTTAATCAGGCCTTTTTTGACACAACGCTTGAGATAAGAATTAGTTAAACCCAAGGCAATACCCAGCTCGACAGACATTGAACGCTGGGTGATGTTGCTGTCGTCATGAATAGCATTGAGGACGCCAAGTGTAATTTTGTGTTCGTTGTTTTGCATATAAGCTACAATCTGATTTCTATAGAAAAATGTTCATACTACGAACAATACTGTTCAAAATATGAACGTCAAGGTAAAATGGTAAGTTTTAGAGGTTTTTGTGGGAAGTATTAATAATATAGGAAAGATTAAAAAGGTAAATTCTCTCATAATGTCGGCGGGGTCGTTTATATAGCTAAGTCCATTATTTGCGCTAATTTTGGCGTCTTTCTTAAGTAGTTTTTTTGGAAAAATGCAGCGCTTCATCCTGTTTGGTACCGAAAAGCGTGAACGTGAATCTATCCGTAAAGGCGAGAAGGAAATTGAGGGCCTACTTAGCCGCATCATTATTCAATTGGTATTGGACTTTTTTCATGCTGAACCGACCATTTGGCAACCTTTTCCAAATTGAGTTTGATATTGAATTGGCAAATGAGACTCTGTAAAAGTTAGTTCAAGTAACTTGGTCGAGATCGAATCAGTCTGCCTCTATCAAGGTTCCTGCGCCGTGTTCAGTAAATAGCTCCAGCAATAAGGCGTGGGGGACCCGCCCGTCAATGATTACCGCACCTTTTACACCACTTTCAATGGCCTTAAGGCATGTTTTAACTTTTGGGATCATGCCGCCATGAATGGTGCCGCGTTTAAGCAGTTTTTTGGCCTCGCTGACGCTTAAGTGGGGGATTAGATCACCATCACTGTCCAGCACACCGGCAACATCTGTCAGCATTAATAAGCGTCGTGCATTTAGAGCGGACGCAATGGCCCCAGCGGCGGTGTCGGCATTGACATTGAGGGTTTCGCCTTTGGTGCCTATTCCAATTGGCGCAATCACGGGAGTTATATCGGATCGCTCAAAGTTATCTAAGACATGTGTGTTAATAGTCTTCGGTTCACCGACTAGACCAAGGTCGAGAATACGATTGATATTGGAATCTAGCTCGCGCTCAGTGCGCTGTAGTTTCTCACAGATAATCAGGTTGCCATCTTTGCCCGACAGGCCAACTGCAAAGCCTCCGGCGGCATTGAGGGTTGAGACAATCTGTTTATTTATAGACCCTGACAATACCATTTCTACAATTTCGATGGATTCATCATCGGTAACACGAAGTCCTTCAACAAACTCACTTTTGACTTTTAGGCGGTCTAGCATTTTGCCAATTTGGGGGCCACCGCCGTGTACAACAACTGGGTTTGCTCCGATCTGACGCAAAAGCACGATATCACGCGCGAACAGACTGGAGAGGTCATTATCACCCATGGCGTGGCCACCATATTTTATAACCAAAGTCTCGCCTGAATGGCGGCGCATGTAAGGAAGCGCTTCCGATAAGGTGCGCGCTTGGGACAACCAGTCATCTCGACTTTTGTCTTTGTTTGTGGGCGATGGTTGCTTACTCATATTTGGATATTATAGTTCAGTTGTCAAAGCTGCAAGGGCGGCGCGTAGGGTTTCTATACCAGTTCCCTTGGCGCTTGAGGTTGCAATAAGTTCTGGATGGGCAGCAACGTGGCCCGCAATTTCTGTGCTTGTCTCATGGAACAGTTCTTCCAGCGGAGCCGGCTTGACTTTGTCGCACTTTGTCAGGATGACCTGATAAGAAACAGCACTTTTATCCAGCATATACATTACTTTCCTGTCGTTTTCCTTGATGCCGTGACGTCCATCAATTAGGAGGCAGGCCCGACGCAACTGCATCCTACCCTGCAGGTAGTCTCCGACAAGGCTAGTCCACTGGCGCACAGTTTGAAGCGGTGCTTTAGCATATCCATATCCTGGAAGATCAGCGATCGTTAGTTGTTTTCCAAGATTAAAGAAGTTGATTTGCTGGGTCCGCCCAGGGGTGTTCGAAGTACGTGCAAGATCTTTGTGATTGGTCAGAGCGTTAATTAGGCTTGACTTGCCCACGTTTGAGCGTCCGGCGAAGGCGATTTCTGTCTGGCTGGCTTCAGGCAGGTCTTCCATTTTGACAGCACCAATAAGGAAGGTGCAGGTTTGGGAAAACAGCCAGCGACCTAGCTCAACCTCCTTTTCGTTATTTTGCTCCTGCTCTTGCGGGCTCACTGGTCATTATCCTGCTTATTTAACACCCATTTTAATCATGATTATTTTTTGCTGAATAATAGATAGTAGGTTGTTCCATGCCCAGTAGATCACGAGACCAGCAGGGACGCGCGCCAGCAAAAAAGTAAACATAATAGGAAGAAACATGAAGATTTTAGCTTGCATAGGATCAGCGGGCTGTGGATTGAGCTTTTGTTGCAAAAACATAGTAATGCCCATTGCCAGTGGCCACACACCAATAAGCAGGGGGTCAGGTAGCACAGCTGCTGGGTTCCAAGGGATCAGGCCAAATAGATTAAAAAAGTTGGTTGGGTCCGGTGCTGACAAATCTTGAACCCATCCAAAGAATGGAGCGTGACGCATTTCAATTGTCACGAACAAAACTTTGTAGAGCGCGAAAAATACTGGTATCTGAACCAGCATAGGCAAGCAACCAGAAGCGGGATTGGCCTTTTCACGCTTATAAAGGGCCATCATTTCCTGGTTAAGCTGCATTTTGTCGTCGCCGAAGCGTTCGCGCAACTTGACCATTTCTGGCTGTAATTTTTTCATTTTGCTCATTGAAGTATAGGACTTGTTGGCAAGTGGGAAAAAAATTATTTTTATTAATACCGTTAGCAATAAAATAGCCACACCAAAATTTCCAACATGTTCGTTAATAAAAATCAGGGTATAAAAAATTGGCTTGGTTAGGAAATAGAACCAGCCAAAATCAATAGCTAGGTCAAACCGCGCAATACCAAGTTTTGTCTCGTAACTATCGAGAACCTTTACTTCCTTAGCACCAGTAAACAGGTGGCTGTTCACTCCTCCAGAGGCGCCTGCGGCAATCGTCACTGGCGGGCTCATAAAATCAGCCTGAAATTTTTCAAGACCGTCATCATTGCGGTATGTGAAACGGGTGCTTACTGATGTCTTTTGATCAGGGATAAGTGCCGTTAACCAATATTTATCTGTAATGCCCAACCACCCGCCAGTTGTGTTATTAGCTACTGTGTTGGTGTCCTGCATGTCTGAGTAATCGACTTCTTGCAGCGTTTCATTGAAGACGCCCAGTAGACCTTCATGTAAAATATAAAACCCGGTTACCTCGGGCAGTCCATGTCGCGACATTAGGGCGTACGGATGCAGTGTTACCGAGGTTGATCCCTTATTTTCAACATTTTGGCTTACGCTAAACATGTATTTATCGTCGATGGCATAAGTTCGTTTGAAAATTAAACCTTGTCCATTATTCCATTTCAAGGTCACGGGTTTGTCTGGGCTAAGGGTCTTCGATGAAGCGCTCCACAATGTGTTTTCGTTTGGAAGGGAGATCCCTTCCCCAATCCACCCATAATCAGCAAAATATGCATTGCTAGTTCCGCTAGGTGATAATAGTACAATAGCTGGGCTCGATTCATCCAACTCCTCGTAAAACTGGGTCAGGGTCAGATCATCAATGCGTCCGCCTAAAAGCGATAATGAACCACTCAGACTTGGGGACAGAATCTGTACTCTAGCATTTTTTTTAAGAAGCGCCTGACGATCCATCAGTACAACTTTTTCTGATGAGAGATTGGTTAGGTTGGGTGTAGAGGGTGTATTTGTGGCGCCTCTAGTGGGCTTTGGAAGCAAGCTTTGAGGCGTATTTGGTTCGCGTGTATCTTCGCTTGCCGTTAGTTCTTCCTGTGTGCCGGTTACAGGGTAGCGCCACGACGAATAAAATTCAAAACCCACCAAAATGACGATTGACAGGACAATGGACAATACAAGATTACGATTTTCATTCATTTTTCTGTTAACTCAAAGAAGTATCATGGCAGGAGGGTTGATCTGCTTCGTTGTGGAGATGTCTTGGAACAGGATCGAAGCCTGCATCTCCCCAAGGGTGGCATCGTCCTATGCGCATCAGGCTAAGCCACACACCCTTAAAAAAACCAAATTGGGTGATGGCGTCAACAGCGTATCTGGAACAGGACGGGTGGAAGCGGCAGACTCTGGGAAGAATTGGCGAAATTAAAAACTGATAACCTCTGATCAGTGTTGCAGCAAAACGTGAGGGGAATTGACTGAGGGTGTTATAAGAAAACTGTGACAATTTTTTTAAATCCCCTCGCGATAGGTTTGCAGCTTCTTCAGCGCTATTTTAATATCAGCCATTAGGGCTGAAAAAGGTCTTTTCAGAGTATTCTTGCGTCCAATAATAACGAAATCCATTCCTAATTGAGCATGCTCTGTCATCATTTTTGCAGCAGCGGCCTTTAGTCTACGACGGACACGGTTGCGTTTAACCGAATTTCCAACCTTGCGGCTGACAGTAAAACCTACACGTGCGTTATGCGTGTCTGCTTCTCTAACAGAGCGCTTGCGAACTTGAACAATTAGCCCAGGTGTGACCCACTTGCGACCGGTGGCGGCTACCCTGAGAAATTCAGGGCGTCGTTTAAGGCGTGGAAGCACGGACACGGGACGTGCCTTAAGCTGAGATACGCTTACGGCCTCGTGCACGACGCGTCGCCAAAACACGGCGACCCCCAACTGTCGCCATGCGGCTACGAAATCCATGCCGACGCTTGCGAACAAGCTTGCTCGGTTGATAAGTACGTTTCAAAGGACTAACTCCTACAAAAACAAGAAAGTTGTATAGGGTCTTGTTGGAGGGAAGTCAACGCTGTGTAGTTCAATAACAAGGACTTTTCCATGGGAAGTTGCGATCACCTTGGTAACACAAGGAATACTGTTGTCCCTCAGGCTGAGCAACTTGCTTAAGAAATACCTCTTAAAAGTCCTATAAGAACGATCTTTATGATGATGTATGTTAACATACGTGTTGAGCATTAAGGGTCTCATTAATGATAATCAAATTTTGGCCTATAAAACCCACAAAATCGCAAATAAATTTTTTTATTCGATTATTGCTCCTACTTGTCTTGGCGGTTGGTTTTCTTACATTTTTTTGTTTGGGCTTGGACCGCTATCTTTCATTCCAAGCTTTGAGGGAGAATAATGAACTTTTGAGCCAGTGGAGTGATGAAAATTATTTCATGTCTGTACTATTGTTTGTTGGAGCATATAGCGCCCTCAGTGCTTTTTCCGTGCCTGTAGGCGTATGGATGACCATGGTTGGTGGCTTTATGTTTGGAACGCCCGCAGGCGGATTTTTTTCTTTGTTAGGCGCTACATTTGGGGCGATGGTAATATTTTTTATTGCCCGTTACACTTTAGCTGATGTACTCAGAAAAAAATGTGGAGAAGCGATTGTTAGTATGGAGGTTGGTTTCAAGGAAAACCAGTTGAGTTACATGCTGGTACTTCGTCTGGTGCCACTTTTTCCATTCTGGCTGATAAATCTTGTGCCTGCGTTTCTAGATGTTTCGCCCCGTTCGTATTTAATAGGGACTTTGCTTGGCATGATTCCTGGCGCACTTGTCTATGCCAGTGTTGGTAATGGGTTGAGTGCGATTTTTGAAAGTGGAACTGAACCGGATATTGGTATTATATTTTCTCCAAATATAATTATTCCAATAATAGGTCTTGCCTTTCTAGCGCTCATTCCAGTTTTTTACAAATCAAGGAGAAAACATAAAACTCAGAACTAATTACGGTTCAGGGCCTACAAGTTGATTTATGTATTGTTGTAGCTCAGACAGCAGGTTGTGACAGGAAGTTGCCATTACGACGAAGGTCAAGGAGAGCATTTAGCCTTTGTGCATACTGCTATATCATTTAATACAGGCTGCCATGATGCATTTAATTCCTTGCTAAAATAACGTATGCTAGAATGCCATGCATTATCACCCGTTCCAAGCATCTGTACATGTGCTTTATCCGAAATAAAATTAAATGTTGGCACTCCAAGTGCTCCTGCAAGTTCTCCAGGTGCTGAAAGACAGCAAATCACGAGGTCAAGGCAGGAGATTAAGGCCGCTAAACTATCTTGATCATTCTTTAAATCAAGATCACTCCAAGTGTGAATTTCAGTGTTGTATAAATATAAAGCTTCATTGCGTTCCATTTCGCACTCTTCGTACATCAAATTTATAAAATTCACTTCGGGGATCGTCAAGACGGGCTCTAATTCTTTGATTGTTGCATAAAACGCAGAGTGCTCTCTGTTGGAGATTCCACCTCGCCAAATAATACCAATCTTCGGACGATCACTCAGCTTCAAAAGGCGCTTTTTCCATAAACTTTTTAATTCTGGATCTGCAAATAAATAGGCATTGCTTGCAGGGTGAAAGCATTCAATGCTGGGTCGCAAAAATTGGCCCAAGTCTGGAAAAGAACATTGATAGTCATATTTTATTTCGCCACTCTCAGCGGTCACATAGGGGGCGGCATGAACATCCGTTCCAACAAACGACCTTGTAAATAAATCAACGAGCCGCTTTTCACACTCGATTGAAATATTTGCACCCGCGTTTAACAAATCAGGGATCATACTAGCATAACGAATTTCATCCCCCAGACCTTGTTCACCCCAAAGTAATATTTTTTTATCTGTTAAAGGCGTCCCATCCCACTGTGGCTGTGGGAAAGTTCGAGTTTTGGAATTATAGGTGCTGCTTTTTCTTCTCCATTTGTATTCTTCCCAGCCCTCTTTAATATTGCCTAGTTGGAATAAGGCCAGTGCTAAGTTATTGTGAGACTCTGCGTGTTTTGGCTCCACCCCCACTGCATTGCGAAAACTTTTCACGGATTTCTCAACTTGACCCATACCTTTATATACAGCACCCAGGTTGCAGTGTGCTTCGGCGTAATTTGGAGTGAGTGATAGGGCCATGCGAAGACTTTTTATGGCTTCATTTAACTGACCTAGTTCTTCATAAGCCTTGCCAAGGTTGCAATGTGTCCTGGCATTTCCGGGCTGAATCTTAAGAGCCTTTGTGTAACTGGTTATTGATTCTTCAAATCGTCCTAGATCCTGCAACGCATTCCCAAAGTTGGTAAGTCCCTCTGCATATTCGGGCTTAATTTCAAGAGCACTATGATAGATAGCTAGGGCATCTTCTGGTCGCCCCAAGTCTTGCAATACTGTGCCTAAGTTGTTGCGCGCATCTATGTGATCACCTTGGATGGAAAGAACCGTTTGATAACTTGAAGCAGCCTCTTCTAGCCGCCCCAATTCTTTAAGAATATTTCCAAGATTGTAATGTGCGTTGATGTAGTCCGGTTGTATTGCAGTAACTTTAATGTAGTTTTCAACCGCATCATTTAAGTGTCCCTGGTTGCGCAGAAGGACACCCAAATTATAGTGGGCGTCAGCGTTTTGTGGATTAATGAAAATAGCACGACGGAAAGCCTTGATAGCCCCATCGACCTCTCCCATTCCAGCCAACTGTTCACCCCTGAATACGTGACTAGCGGCTTTGCTTGCTCTGCCCCCCCCCTTTGTTTGCTTAGCCTGCTTGCGACGATCTTGCCTATTCATTTTAGATTAATCCGGTAATAATTGTTATTATTTTAAAAAATTTATTCAGATAGACGCACAGTTATTGCTCTTCTAATCACTCAATATAACACCTTCGCGGCGATGATCAGCTCCGCCGTAAAGTTTTCCGTCACGTACTTGGATACCATTTAAACCGCTTGTCAGTTTCGTTAGCTTGGTGGTGTGTCCAAGGGCCTTTAGGGCTGGGATTAATGTATCCAGTCCCGTATCAGATTCAAGGTATGTCGTCCCGTTGCGATTGATAATATGGGGCATATCGACAGCGCTTTGAATATCCATACCCCATTCAAGAGCGGCGATAATGGTTTGTGCTACATAGCCAATAATGTTTGCGCCCCCAGGTGAGCCAATAGCCAGAACTACCTTTCCATTTGTGTCAATAACAAGAGTCGGTGCCATGGAACTACGCGAACGCTTGCCGGGCGCGGCATGGTTAGCGACGAGTTTACCATCTTTTCTTGAAATAAAGGAAAAGTCTGTAAGCTGATTGTTGATTAGGAAACCATCCACCATCATGCGTGAGCCAAAAGCGTTTTCGATGCTTGATGTCATAGAGACTGCGTTGCCTTCGCGATCGATAATGCTTAAATGGGTTGTGGAAAGACCAAGGCTGTCATCGCTGGGTGCAAAGTTCCAGGATTGGCTCAGGCCGGGGTTGCCGGGTGCAGCCTTTGAGAGAGCCTTTTTAAGGGATATTTCACGGGCCCGTAGCTTAAGATAGCTAGGGTCGAGCATCCCCGCAGAAGGCACTGGGATAAAATCTTCATCAGCAATATAAAAGTTGCGGTCTGCAAAGGCCAGCTTCGAGGCTTCGGCGATCAGGTGCGCTGCCATTGGGTCAATCTGGCCATCCTGATTAGGCTTCATAGCGGCTATATCAAAAGATTTCAAGATGCCGAGGATTTGCAATGTAGTCAGTCCGCCTGATGAGGGTGGCCCCATGCCGCAGATTAACCATTGACGGTAAAACATACATACTGGTTCACGTTTTTCAGATGTGTAGTTGGCCATGTCGGCCATGCTTAGGCTACCAGGGTTTTTGCTGGCCCCATTCACCCTATCAACAATGCGTTGCGCAAGGGCACCTTTATAAAAGGCGTCTGCACCGTTTTGTGCAATCAGACGCAAGGTCTTGGCAAAGGGTCGGTTTTTCAACAAATGGCCAACTTCAAGGGCTTTCCCTTCGTTAGTATGAAAATAGGCCTCAGTTGTGGCGAATGTTTTCAAATACTTATCTTTTCTTATTAGGCTGTTCAGGCGCGGCGAGACGACAAAGCCTTCTTCAGCAAGCTTGATGGCTGGCTGAAAAAGTTTTGCCCATTTTACGCGACCTTTCTCTTTATGAGCGGTTTCCAGCATGCGAAGCAGCCCCGGCACCCCGACGGACTGTCCACCGACAACTGCATCAAAGAATTTCTTGAGTTTCCCATCCTTATTCAAAAACATTTCAGGGTAAGCTGTTGCAGGTGCTTTCTCGCGACCATCATAGGTGCTGATTTCATTACTGTTACCATCGAAATGTAATAAGAAAGCGCCTCCCCCTATTCCAGATGACTGGGGTTCAACTAGGTTGAGCACAAGCTGGGCTGCAATTGCTGCGTCTGTGGCACTGCCCCCTTGGCGCAGTATCTTCAGGCCTGCTTCAGCTGCGTAAGGATTGGCCACAGCGATCATCCATTTTTCACCCTGAACGGGATCATTTTTATCTATGATTGTTTTGGAAGAGGACGCTTCGGGTGTGGCTTTTGCATAATTAATCTGGGATGCCATTTCAGAATTTTTGTATACGCTCTGACAAGCATTCAGACTCGTGACTAACACCAAAGCAGCGATGCGTACTGTATTTTTGCTCATTATAAATTCCTATAATAACAATTTCACAGACTAGCTTTTGTGTTTTACGAAGGGAACAATTGTTTGTGGTCACTCCAATTTTTTGTTTGCAAATATCACCTCAACCACGAGATTAAAGAATTTTAAAGCTAGTTTACACTGCAGTTGTGAATTTTTAATGAAATGTTCTAAGGTAAATTCTAGCTTATTAATTAAAAAATATAAGTGGCCTTTGAAAGGCAGTAAGCTCAAGGGTATGCTATCGTAATAGAGACTGGGCCCAAGAGAATACAAGCTGGTAATCTGAAACATGTCTTCTAATTTTTGAGAAAAAACTGGCGTCCAAACCAATACCAACGACCTTCACTGGTTGGTAGGGTACAGTTCAGACGTGTTCGGCCCTTGGGCAATTTTTTTTTCATTCTGATTTCAATGCGTGTCTGGCCGTTTTCTCCACCAAGGGATGTAATTCCAAGATTGCCTTCGTGTGATGCATAACATCTAAGTTTGTTTAGACTCTTTGTAAGGGCTGCATCTCCCTTAATTGTGAAACCGAAGGCTGGTGGATTGTCGTCACCATTGTCTATCAAAGGATCAGCGGGGCTTATATCGCCCGTATTTAGGGCGAGGGCCCTTGCAGCCAGTTTAAATCGTTTGATGTCTCCGTAGTTTTCGTTCATAGCAAAGCGTGGTAAAAAAAACATGTCAGGTGTTTTGGCGGCAACCCCAGAATGCTGACCGAAACCAGCGACAAAACCAGAAGCTTGTGCCAGTTTTTTTACACTTTGACTAGTTTCACCGTAGGGATAAGCAATTAGATTTGGGCGGGTGCCGAGCTTTTTTTTGAAGCGGGCATTTGATTTTTCCAATTCACGCTGATTAGTTAGGTAATCGGCAGCTGCCATGTGTAGGTGCGAGGCTGTCTGGGAACCGATGGTGACACCGTTCTGGCTCAACTCGCGAATTTGCGCCCATGACATATATCCCTGAATGCCCTGATCAACAGGATCGGTGGCAATAAAAAGGGTGAAGGGAAGTCCAAGTTCTTTTAGTCTAGGCCAAGCATGTTCATAGACAGAAAGATAAGCATCGTCGATTGTCAAAGCTATGGTTTTATCAGGTAATTCTGTGCCAATCTTTAGGGCCTCTATTATGTCAGGTAAGGCCATCACGGTATAACCGCCGGATTTTAGTTCGGTTAGATGCTCTTCAAACTGTTCAAGCTTGATTGAGGTTGAAGGATATTTGTCTTCACCAAAGCGGTGATACACGAAGATAACGGCAGAGTCACTTGCACGAGCATGGACAGCCATTGTGAACAATACAATAAAAATTAGCCCCAAGGTCAAAAGGGCGTGATGTATGTAGCTTGAAACTGTACGGGTTTCGCTTTGCACGCTAAACTCCTAATTATCTACTTAATTATACTCTAGTTTATTCCCACTTTTTAAGACCCTTATCAAGGATACAAACATTTTAGGAAAATAAAAATGAAAGCTGATGCCTCTACTCTAGACTTGCTATTCAATACTGCGAGGACACGTAATGGTTGGTTGAACAAACCGCTGGATGATGAATTATTGCGTGAAATTTGGAACTTGACCCGTATGGGACCAACAAGCGCCAACTGCTCTCCGGCCCGCATCGTTTTTGTCACCTCTAAGCAGGCTAAGGAAAAATTGTCTCCAGCTCTTTTAGGAGCAAACGTTGCCAAGACTATGATGGCTCCAGCGTCAGCAATTATTGGTTATGATTTGGAGTTTTATGAGCGCTTGCCCGAATTGTTTCCTCACACGGACGCGAGGTCCTGGTTCGTTGGAAATGAAGAACTGATTTTTTCTACTGCGTTCAGAAATGGCACTCTTCAAGGCGCTTATTTTATGATGGCAGCACGGGCCTTAGGATTAGATTGTGGCCCCATATCCGGCTTTGATAATGCGATGGTAGACGCCACCTTCTTTACGAATACCACGGTAAAATCAAACTTTATCTGTTCTATCGGTTATGGCAATGATGAGGATCTGTATCCGCGCAGCCCCCGTCTTGATTTTGCTGAGGCCTGCCGGATAGATTAGTCCATCATGGGTAATTCAAGAACGTCATTGGATAGCACGTCATACGTGTAGCTATCAAAAAGTTGATAGTGCCACCATTCTTTCAAATAGCAATCCCAACCTGCCGCTGTCATAAGTCCCAGTAAAAAGTAACGGTTTTCTTGAGCTTTCTTGGAGATTTCCATATTACCGTGAAAGGATAGGGGAGTGAAGGCATCAAAGCTGGTGCCCATATCTAGTGTTTCACCAGAGGCTGTGTTCACCAAAGTCAGGTCTATTGCCACACCCCTTGAATGAGGCGAGCCGCGGTTAGGATCTGCTAAAAAATTCGGATCCGGTGTGTGAGCCCACATTTTAAATTGAGCCTCTGACGGCCGAAAGGCGTCAAATATTAAAAAATGACAACCCTGAATCTTGGCCATATTGATGGCCCTCTTAAGAAGGGTATTGGCTTCATCTAACAGATAACACCCAGGGCGAGTATAGATAGGCTTACCAGTAAAGTTGTCCACCGTGGCATATTTAATGTCTATTTCTACACCATGGCTCTCTGAAGTGATTGGAATTAACGTCATGGAAATTAATATAAACCTGTTGTTGTCAGAAGGCTTATTATAAAACACTGAAGCTCAGGAGCTATAAGTTTGATGAGAATTTTAGCAATTGATACGGCTACGAGTTCATGCTCGGTCGCACTTTGGTGGAATGGGACAATTCTATCTGCACGCAAAGAAGAAATGTCACGCGGGCAGGCAGAAGCTCTGGTGCCGATGATCCAAAATGTGCTCGAAGATGCTAAAGTTACTGCAAGAGATCTTGACTTGTTGGCTGTAACTGTGGGGCCGGGTGCTTTTACTGGTCTCAGGGTAGGCCTTGCAACTGCACGGGGTATTGCACTGGCGGCACAAGTTCCGTGCCTTGGTCTTACGACTACAGAAGTAATAGCACATGAAGTAAAAGCCAGCGTATGGAACACAGGTTCTTTATTAGTAGCTCTTGATTCCAAGCGTAAAGATATTTATGTGCAAGTCTTTCAAATAGGTCATAAGCCAATAAAGAAGGCCAGCGCAATTGACCCGGCTGTACTTAGCAAGTGGCTTCGTGGCGTCCCTGGCCCTATCCATGTTGTTGGGGATGCAAGGTTGCAGGCTACGTCAGCTCTTGTTAAGTCAGGGCACGATCCCATCATGATTGAAAGACCTGAAGTGCCTGACGGATCTGTTTTGGCCGAACTTGCGTCCCAGCGCTGGAGTTGGGGCGATATACTGGAAGCACCTTTACCCCTGTACCTGCGCCCGCCAGATGCCAAATTGCCTAAAGGCAGTGGGCGCCTCAGACCATGACTTCAAAGATAATTGAGGCGAGCATTGTTCATGGGGGAATTATTTCGGTTCTGCATGGGGCTTGTTTTGAGGAGACCTGGAATGAAAAAGCCATAACTGAAATACTTAATATGCCTGGGATGATAGGGCTTCTTGTGGGAATTGAAGAGGGGACTCCTCAGGGTTTTATTTTTATGCGGGTTGCTGCTGATGAAGCAGAAATTATAAGTATTGGTGTGATACCGGCTGCACGCAAAAAAGGCTTGGCCAGCATATTGTTGCTAGAATCAATAAAAAGAGCAGCCATGAGTGGTGTGGTAAAGATATTTTTTGAGGTAGCCGAGGACAATAAAACCGCTATGGCTTTTTATGAAACATTCGGATTTCAAATTATCGGAAAGCGCCTGGGGTACTATAAGCGGTCATCAAAAAAGTTAGATGCTATAGTTTACAGTCTGAATATTTTAGATAAGTAAAACTCAGGCCTTTCGTAAAAGTAATCTGTGGATCCCATGTTGATCGGTGGTTTCATCCTCAGGTTCTAGAGATACAATAATAATGCCCATCTCCTTCGCAGAATAGGGGACATTTTTAAGGGGTTCGGCTCCTTGCAGGCGCACTTCAGCAACGTCGCCTTGGCTCATCTGCTCAATCATTAGCCTAGTGCGAACGAAAGTCATGGGACACACTTGTGTTGTAATATCGAGCAAGAACTCAGCCTCTTTTCTATTTGTATTTTTGATATTTTTATTCATAACTGCATCTTGTTACACAACCCATTTGTGTATATACAACCATATATTGTAAAAGTTTTGTATGGAATTGTCTAATTATGAGCGATAAACCAAATATAAATGAATTACTCGAGTTGACTACAGAGATTGTTTCAGCGCATGTAAGCAACAATTTGGTTGCAATTGGCGAATTGCCGAGCTTAATTAAAGAAGTATACAAAACAATGTCTATGGTAGGAGGCGAACAGATTACTAATGATCGACTTCGTCCAGCTGTACCACTGAATAAATCTGTTTTCCCTGATTATATTATTTGTCTGGAAGATGGGAAAAAACTGAAAATGCTTAAGCGCCACATTATGGCCTCTTATAATTTATCGCCGCAAGAATACAGGGATCGTTGGGGGCTAGTTGCTGACTACCCCATGGTTGCTCCAAACTATGCCAAGCATCGTTCAAATTTGGCAAAAAAAATAGGTCTGGGAACAAAGCCGCGCAAAAAAAGTCTTAAAAGTGATTGAGCAATGAGAAAGTAAATGACTGCATTATCAAGTATAGAAAAGCTCTGTGTTGAGAGAGGCATGAAGATGACGGGCCAGCGCCGAATCATCGCACAAGTTTTGTCAGATTCGAACGATCATCCAAATGTAGATGAAGTTTACAGCCGCGCTTCAAACATTGATTCAAAGATTTCTATTGCGACGGTATACCGTACAGTACGTTTATTTGAAGAAGCAGGGTTGCTTGAAAAGCATGATTTTGGTGGTAATAGTGCGCGCTATGAAGAGGCCACTGACGACCACCATGATCATCTCATAAATGTTAAAAATGAAGAGGTCATTGAGTTTCGCAATGATGAAATTGAGGTCCTGCAGCGCAAGATTGCAGAAGAAAAGGGTCTTAAATTGATAGGCCATAGGCTCGAACTCTACGGCATCCCAATAGGTGATGATGAAAAAGGCCAGTGAATGTTTGGAAGCAACATTGAAGCATCGTGTCTAGGTGCCGCTTTTATTACTAACATTACATTGTTAAATATCTGCGAAGTTGAGCGTGGCGTTTGACAAAGAAGTTATATATTAAGACTTACGGTTGTCAGATGAACGTCTATGATTCAGATAGGATGACTGATATCCTCAGGCCATTGGGCTTTAGCTTGAGTAATGACCCTGACGATGCAGATATGGTAATACTCAACACCTGCCATATCAGGGAAAAAGCGGCTGAGAAAGTTTATTCTGAATTGGGGCGTATGAATAAGATTAAAAGCCGCAAAAAAAATCAGGGCTCAAACATGATTCTGGCCGTTGCTGGTTGTGTAGCCCAAGCAGAAGGCGATGAGATACTTCGTCGCGCCCCATTTGTAGATCTGGTGTTTGGCCCGCAGGCCTACCACGACTTGCCTGAGATGATTGCTCGTGTTTCGCGTGCCAAGGGCGCGGTGCTGAATACAAGTTTTCCAGCTCAGGTAAAATTTGATCATTTGCCTGAAGTGATGCTGGGCAGTGAGGCGATTAATGGCGCCTCTGCTTTTTTGACAGTTCAGGAAGGTTGTGACAAGTTTTGTACGTTCTGTGTCGTTCCATACACGCGTGGTGCCGAATATTCTCGCCCGGTGAGTGACATTTTAGTAGAAGCAAGACGTCTTGGTGATCTTGGTGTCAAGGAAGTGACCCTGCTGGGCCAAAACGTTAATAGCTATCACGGTGTTGCAATTGGGGGCACAGAATGGGGGCTGGGCCGGCTGGTTCACGAAATTGCCGAGGTTGAAGGTATTGAACGCATTCGTTACATGACCTCCTATCCAGCGGATATGGATGAAGAATTGATATCAGCCCACGGCGAAGTTCCGGCTCTGATGCCTTTTTTGCATCTACCAGTGCAATCAGGTTCAGACAAAATCTTAAAAGCTATGAACCGCCGCCATGGCGCAGATCAATATCGCCAGCTTGTAGAGCGTCTCGTGAAGGCCCGCCCGGACATTGCTTTGTCATCAGATTTTATCGTTGGCTTTCCGGGAGAAAAAGATTCTGACTTTGATAGCACAATGAAATTGGTTAGGGAGGTTGGCTTCATTCAGGCCTACTCATTCAAATATAGTCCCAGACCTGGAACTCCTGCTGCCTTATTAAACAATCAGGTGTCGGAAGAAGTTAAAACTGAACGCCTGAAGATATTGCAAGACGAGCTAAATAAGCAGCAGTTAGTTTTTAATAAAAGCTGCGTTGGGCGTACTATGCCGGTTCTGCTTGACAGGCCCGGGCGTTTCAAAGGACAGATGATTGGGCGCAGTCCTTACATGCAACCGGTTCATTTAAGTGCCCAGGAGCATTTGTTTGGAGCTATTGTTAATTTGCACATTGACGTTGCGCAGGCAAATAGTTTGGCCGGATCACTGGAAGCTGTAAATCAAAGCAAGAACGTTGCATGAAACGGCTAAGCAAACCTAATAGTCTGAAGAAAAATGGTGTTGATAGTCGAAAGTTAGTCTTTGAGGACAATGCCCTAGCCATTCAGTTGTTTGGTTCTCACCATTCACATCTGACAATTGTTGAAAAAGAATTGAACATCACGGCTCAGGCCATAGGCAATGAAATAACATTAATTGGCGAATATGAAAATATCAATGTAGCAGCAGATGCCATGACAGGTCTCTATGATCGTCTTAAAAAAGGGATGCTGGTGGATCATCACGAAGTTGAGGCCGTATTGCGTATGGCTTCCCATTCCGGTTCAAATGTTAGTGATGCGGACATTGAGGTAAAAACGCGAAAGCGGACAATATCGCCAAGGACACCCACCCAAGCTAACTATCTGCGTGCCATAGACAAAAATGAATTGGTTTTTGGAATTGGTCCAGCCGGTACAGGCAAAACCTATCTAGCCGTTGCCAAGGCTGTTGAACGTCTTGTTAGGGGTGATGTAGACAGGATTATTTTGTCACGACCTGCTGTCGAAGCTGGCGAGCAATTGGGGTTTTTACCAGGCGATATGCGTGAAAAAGTTGACCCATATTTGCGGCCGCTTTATGACGCTCTGCATGATATGCTGCCTAGTGATCAGGTTACTAAGCGTCTTGAAAATGGTGAGATCGAAGTTGCCCCGCTTGCTTTCATGCGTGGACGTACTCTTGCCAATGCTTTTGTCATTCTTGATGAGGCGCAGAATACGACTGCAGTACAAATGAAAATGTTTTTAACTCGTCTTGGAGAAAACGCCCGTATGGTGGTGAACGGTGATTTATCACAAGTTGACCTCCCGCGCGGAACCCATTCGGGTTTACGTGACGCTTCTGAAATTTTAAATAATGTAAGCGGTGTTGCTTTTGCCCGCTTTACTCATAATGATGTTGTTCGCCATCGCCTTGTGACTAATATTGTTAAGGCCTACGACGATGAAGAGTTACGCCGCCGGGCTTCGGCTCGATATGAAAAGGGGGAAAAGTCAGAAAATGGTGTCTGAGCCTCTTCACACAGATATCTCCGTTTCACACAGCGACTGGGTGTCGGCTATTAGTAACGTTGAGAGCGTGTGCCACCGGGCTGCCCTTGCAACGTTTGGAGCCTGCGTTGAGATAGAATTATCACAAGTTGAAGTTAGCATATTACTTAGCGATGATGAGAGCCTTAGGGCCTTAAATAAGAAGTATAGGGGCATTGACAAACCAACAAATGTACTCTCATTTTCCAATTTGGATGATATCAAAACGGTCCAGTTTGAAGCGATACCCCAGTTGTTGGGAGACGTTGTAATTGCTTATGAGACGGCTCTGAGTGAAGCTGAACAGGAAGGTAAAGAACTGGCAGACCATTTAAGCCATTTAGTTGTCCACGGTATTCTGCATCTGCTTGGACACGACCATGAATACAATGCTGAGGCTAAGCTTATGGAGGCCCTTGAAACGAGCACATTGGCAGAATTAGGAATCTCAGACCCCTACAGTGGGACAGAACTTAAGAATCAGGATGATGGGCTTGGCGCTTCTTAAAACTACAAACGGCAACGGAAATGATGACGTGTCACCCGCGACAGGCGGCCCTTTTGGCTGGTTGAAGCGGTTGTTCAAATCTAGCAACGGGGAAAATTCTGCACGCGATGTACTCGAGGAATTAATTGAAGAGCGTGAAGTTGGAGAGGTTCCCATCGATGATGAAGAACGTCTTTTGCTTGCTAACATTCTTGAATTAAAAGGTAGGACAATCCACGATGTCATGGTGCCTAGGGCGGATATTATACCTATTGAGAGCGAGAGTAATCTGTCGAACGTAATTGACCTAATTACCCGTGAGGGGCATTCTCGTATGCCGGTTTTTAGGGGTGCACTGGATGATGCCATCGGGATGATTCATATTAAAGATGTTCTTGCGTGGCATGGCAGGGATAGCGAATTTTCCCTCCGTGATATTGTTCGCAAAGTCTTGTTTGTTCCACCTTCCATGCAGGTGCTGGAACTGTTACTAGAAATGCGTGCGACGCGTTGTCATATGGCATTAGTGGTCGATGAATATGGAGGCATAGATGGCTTGGTGACCATTGAGGATTTAGTTGAGGAAATCGTCGGTGAAATTGAAGACGAGCATGACCGGACTGAAGAACCAATTATGGCCGATGATCCAAACGGGACATTGATAGCTGATGCGAGGGTAACTATTGAGATGTTGGAAGAACGTCTTGGTGTTCTTGTGAGTGAAGAGGAACGCGAAGACTTTGACACACTTGGCGGTCTAGTCTTCTCTTTGGCAGGGCGGGTGCCCGTTCGTGGGGAACTGATTAGCCATCCCAGTGGTCTGGAATTTGAAATTCTTGATGCGGATCCAAGGCGTATCAAAAGACTGCGTTTGCGAGAAATAGATAAAATTGTAAATCCAAAACTGGGTGAAGGCCGGGATTAAAGAATGAAGACCGTGCAGTTTTTTTTTAACCATTTGAAAGGCCAAAAAGGTGGACGACGGTGGGCGCTGGCATTTTTTCTAGGAGTCCTTGGCGCAGGGGCAATGGCCCCAATCTACGCGGTGTTTCTTTTAATCCCATCCATAATCGGTTTGTTGTGGTTAACATATGACAGTTCGTGCGTGCGTGGGGCTTTCGCCGCCGGCTGGTGGTTTGGCCTTGGTCATTTTGTTGCTGGTTTCTATTGGGTAGCAAATGCTCTGTTCGTTCAGCCAGATCGCTTTGGCTGGATGGCCCCGTTTGCAGTTTTTTTCCTAGCCGGAATAATGGCGCTGTTCCCCGCGGTTAGTGTTGTTGTGAGCAGGGCACTTGGGCGACGAAGCACTGGCGTTGGGCGGGTGCTTGTGTTTGCCGCTGCTTGGATTTTTTTTGAATGGGTTCGAAGTTGGATATTCACTGGTTTTCCTTGGAATTTAATAGGATCAATTTGGACTTTTTCTGATGCTATAATTCAGTCTGCGGCTCTCGCCGGTGTTTATGGGTTAGGTTTGCTCAGTGTTCTTGTTGCGGGGATGCCAGCCATTCTAGCAGGCAATGATGGCTGGCAATCAAAAGGCAGTCCTTCTCGTCCAATCGGCATTATAATCTTATTTCTTTTTGTCGTCTGGTCTGGAGGTGCGTATAGGTTATCTGAGGCATCTGATGAAACTGTTTCTGGTGTTGTTTTGCGTTTGGTTCAGCCAAATATTGACCAGAAACTAAAGTGGGAGCCTCGCCTCAGAGAAAAAAATTTTAAGGAACAAATACGTATGGGTGGGGCCACACCAAAACCAGGATTTTCGGTCCCGACTCATATTTTTTGGGCGGAAACGGCAGCCACCTATTTCTTAGACAAAGATTATGCTTCGCGCAAGGCGATTGCTAGTTCTACGCCCAAGGGGGGGCTTACAATTACTGGTGCCCTTCGCACCGAACACAGGGGGGTCGGTGTATATCAGATATGGAACAGCATGCAGGGCATTGATGAGGTGGGAAATGTTGTTGGTACATATGATAAATTTCATCTTGTGCCTTTTGGTGAGTATACGCCTCTACGGAAAATTTTTAAATTTTCTAAAATTACCGTTGGGACAACGGATTTTTCTGCCGGACCCGGACCACGTACTTTGCGGCTGAGAGGTTTGCCTCCGGTTTCGCCGCTCATATGCTATGAAGTAATTTTTCCAAATCAAGTGGTTGACAGGCAAGATCGCCCGGAATGGCTGCTCAACTTGACCAACGATGGTTGGTATGGCGCCAGCTCTGGTCCCTATCAGCATTTTGATGCAGCCCGGTTGCGTGCAGTTGAAGAAGGTCTTCCGTTGGTCCGGGTCGCCAACACAGGGATTTCTGGTGTTATCGATGGTTATGGCCGTGTTGTATCCAGTCTGGCGCTGGGAACGAAAGGAACCTTAGACAGTGGTTTGCCCAGTTCTCTTCAAACAACACTCTATGGCAGGCTAGGAAATTCGATAGTTATCCTTTTAATATTGACTATTGCGGTCATAGGAACGCTGATAAATTATAAAAGTAACGATCATAAAATTTAATTATTTAATATTTGAGTATTAAACGTCAGTTTGAGTGAACTAAAACAACACCAACAGGCTTTAATGCCTACTAAATGGATCTGAAAGGAAAATAGCTTCAAGAGCTAGCATGCTAAAACTGCTTGACGGCCCCTTGAAAAATTGACAAAAAGTTGCTCGATTTAACTCATACATTCAAGATCTATAGACCGTGGTTGGATTTGGGCTGCTTGCCACCACGTTAAAAAAAGCGCTAAGTGGGCTGATTAAATCAACGGTATGACCGTGTAGGCCCTGGTCCAATTGGACATAATTTTACAAAAGAAGGGACCACCCGTGTCAAATTCTGATTATTTATTTACTAGTGAATCTGTTTCTGAAGGCCATCCTGATAAAGTATCAGACCGAGTTTCGGACGCAGTTGTTGATTCTTTTTTGGAGGCTGACCCTCTTTCTCGGGTTGCCTGTGAAACATTATGCACGACAAACCGTATTGTTCTGGCCGGTGAAGTTCGTGGCCCAGAATCTTTGGTTGATGCCAAGGGTAACGTCAACAAAGCAAAAATGGAAGACCTTGCCCGCCAAGCTGTGAAATCAATTGGCTATGAACAGGACGGCTTTCACTGGAAAAACTCAGAAGTTCAGGTCTACCTGCATGGTCAATCTGTTGATATTGCGCAAGGCGTCGATGCAACAGGTAATAAAGACGAAGGTGCTGGTGACCAAGGAATTATGTTTGGTTATGCATGCAATGAAACTGATAGCTTGATGCCGGCCCCTATTCATTTTTCGCATAGCATTTTGCATTCCATGGCTGAAGCACGTCACTCTGGAACTGCGGCCGGATTACTTCCAGACTCCAAAAGTCAGGTAACTCTCCGCTACGTTGACGGTAAACCCGTTGGCGCTACCTCTGTAGTGGTGTCGACCCAGCATGCGGAAACCCTATCCCAAGACGATGTTCGAGAATTAGTTCGGCCACATGTTGAGAAAAACCTACCCAGTGGCTGGATGTGCCCAGAAGATGAATTTTACGTCAATCCAACAGGGCGTTTTGTTATTGGCGGTCCGGATGGCGATGCTGGTCTGACAGGTCGTAAGATCATTGTTGATACTTACGGTGGTGCGGCACCCCATGGCGGCGGTGCATTTTCTGGAAAAGACCCTACCAAGGTTGACCGCTCAGCTGCTTATGCGGCGCGCTATTTGGCAAAGAATGTTGTTGCGGCTGGTATTGCTGAAAGTTGTACGATTCAACTTTCTTATGCTATTGGTGTTTCTAAGCCCTTATCCGTGTATGTAGACACTCACGGCAACAGCAATGTAGATAGCGCTAAGCTCGCGGCGACTCTTTGCGATATAGTTGATCTTAGCCCACGGGGTATTCGCGAACATTTGAAGCTAAGCCGTCCAATCTACGAACGCACGGCTGCTTATGGCCACTTTGGCCGTGATGCAGAAGCTGATGGTGGGTTCTCCTGGGAAAAGACCGATCTTGCTGACACGTTGAAATTAGCCTTCTGATATCTCTTGAATAGGATCTTATGTGGCAACCCTACTAAAGGAACGGTCAGACTGGCACGGGCGGCGGCTTGGTAAAAAATTAAGAGTTGGTCAAAAGAATTTACTTGAGAACCTGCTGCCTCATTTTAAGATAACTCCATTAAATCCAGATCCTCATTTTGAGACGACGATGTCTGAAAGTCCTCAACAGGTGTGGCTTGAAATAGGTTTTGGTGGTGGCGAGCATCTGGCGGCTCTGGCTAGAGCCCATCCACAAATTGGCTTTATAGGTTGTGAGCCATTTATAAACGGTGTTGCCAAGTTACTGACCTCTATTCAGACCTATAATTTGAAAAACATACGTATCTATGACAATGATGCGAGGCCATTATTAGATGTCATGAACAGTCAGTCTATAGATCGGGCTTTTGTATTGTTCTCAGATCCATGGCCTAAAAAGCGCCATCATAAACGTCGTTTTATTATTGAGGAAAATCTTAACCGTCTTGCTCGAATCTTGAAAGATGAAGCGGAGCTCCGGTTCGCAAGCGATCATTATGGCTTTGTATCTTGGGCATTGGAACAACTTGTTGGCCATTCGGCCTTTGCTTGGAATGCCCGTTCGTTTAGGGACTGGCGCAATCCCCCACAAGATTGGGTGACCACGCGCTATGAGGAAAAGGCTTTAGCACGTCAAGAACATCCAGCCTACTTGCTTTTTAAGCGGCTTGCACGAGATGTTTAAAAGCCAGAAAAACCTTGTGCTTGATTTATTATTGGGTGTATATCATTCCTCATTGACATAACAAATTATGTCTCTTGTTAGGTTCGACATTGATCGAAATTGATGAGGTGAGCCCTTGGCTCGCCTTTTGTTTTGTCAGCGTCAAGATGATACTTTTAGATATAGGACTTGGTCGTATGGAGTTTGTCCATCGTATCGAAGGAATGATAACCCCAAGTATTGAAGCCATGGGCTTCCGCTTGGTTAGTATAAACTACACTGCTGGTAAAAATCCGCGACTTCAGATTATGGCTGAACACGCTGAAACAGGTCGGATGAATGTTGAAGACTGTGAAAACGTAAGCCGAACTATTTCTGCTGTTCTGGATGTGGAAGACCCTCTGGTGGGTGCATATGCGCTGGAGATTTCTTCACCGGGAATTGATAGGCCGCTGGCCAGTCTTGAAGACTTTGAAAAGTTTTTGGGCTTTGATGCAAAAATTGAAATTAGTAGAGCCATTGGTGGGCGGAAGCGTTTCAAAGGTCGGTTGCGTTCAGTTAAGGGAGAGATAGTTACGATTGAGGCCAAGAATGAGGTTTTCGAACTTGCGTACCAAGATATAGAAAAGGCGAAATTGCTGCTAAGCGATGAATTAATAGCGGCTTCTGAAGGACTGCCAAAATAATGAGTAAGTTGATGAAAGAAACAGATGCTGTATATGCGCGCCCTGAACTTTTACAGGTTGCGGAAACCGTTGCTCGCGACAAAGGTGTTGAGCAGGATGAAATTCTAGAAGCCATGGAACAGGCCATTCAGAAGGCTGGACGTTCTAAGTATGGCCAGGAACATGATATCCGCGCTCGGATTGACCGCAAGTCTGGGGAAATTAGCTTGGCACGCTATATTGAAGTGGCTGAAGAAATTGAAAACGAAATAACTCAGACAACACTTGTTGAAGCACGTAAGAGTAAAGCCGACGCAGAACTGGGTGAGTTTATTATTGACCCTTTGCCGCCTATTAATTTTGGGCGAATTGCAGCCCAAACTGCTAAGCAAGTGATTGTCCAGCAAGTTCGTGATGCGGAGCGTAAGCACCAGTATGCAGAATACAAAGATAGAATTGGCGAAGTAATAAATGGTCTGGTTAAGCGCGTCGAATTTGGCAATATAATAGTTGACCTTGGGCGTGCTGAAGCCTTGCTCCGTCGTGATGAGGCTATTCCTCGAGAACACTTTAATAATGGTGACAGAATCAGAGCATACATTGTTGACGTGCGCGAAGAACTTCGTGGTCCGCAGATTTTTCTATCAAGAACCCATCCACAATTCATTGCTATGCTATTTGCCCAAGAAGTGCCGGAAATATACGATGGTATTATTGAGATCAAGTCTGTAGCCCGTGACCCCGGATCACGCGCTAAAATTGCTGTGTTGTCCAATGATTTGAGCATTGATCCAGTCGGCCCTTGCATTGGCATGCGTGGTTCGCGTGTTCAAGCTGTAGTTGGCGAATTACAGGGCGAAAAAATTGATATTATTCAGTGGTCTGAAGATCCAGCGACCTTCATCGTTAATGCTCTTGCCCCAGCAGAAGTAGCTAAGGTCGTACTTGACGAAGAAAACAATAAAATTGAAGTGGTTGTTCCCGATGAACAATTAAGTCTTGCCATAGGTCGTCGTGGTCAAAATGTGCGTCTTGGTTCACAGCTTTCTGGCTGGGACATTGATATCCTGACCGAAACCGTAGAATCAGAACGTCGCCAGCAGGAATTCATAGTGCACTCTCAGATGTTTGTTGACACGCTGGATGTTGACGAAGTCATTGCCCATTTACTAGTCACCGAAGGCTTCTCGTCCATCGAGCAAGTCGCTTTTGTTCCAGTTGGTGATCTGACTGATATCGAAGGCTTTGATGAAGAAGTTGCAGAAGAGTTGCGGGAACGGGCAAGGGCCTATCTTGAAAAAAATGTTTCGCAAATGGTAGAACGCTATAGTGAGTTGGGCGTGTGCGATGAAATTGCGGCGCTTGAGGGCATAACACCTGCAATTATGGTCGCGGTTGGTGAAAACAAGATTAAGTCTCTTGATGATCTCGCCGATCTTGCCGGTGATGAATTACTGGAAATGCTTCCTGCGGAAATTTCCATGAGTTTAGCCCAAGCCAATGATATTATTATGGCTGCTCGGGCTCACTGGTTTTCAGATGAGGATTCTCAAGAAACTGAAATAGCTGAAGGAGGCAAGGTAGCTGTTACAGAGGCGCCTGAAAAAGACCTCAAGGAATAGAACTAAAGGGCGGAAAATTATATGGGAGAGCGCAAGCGTCCCCAAAAACCAGATAAGAGAGAAAAAGAGCTCAAGCGGTGTATAGTTACTAACGTTGAACTACCAAGGGATACGATGGTTCGTTTTGTTGTCAGCCCTGACGAAGAAATTGTAGCAGACATTGAAGCCCGTTTACCTGGTCGAGGGTTTTGGTTGAGTGCACGCCGTGATGTGATAAGTAAAGCTTGCACTAAAACCTATTTTGCCCGAGTTGCCCGTTCGAAAGTAAGCGTTTCGAGTAATTTGGCTGATCGGGTAGAAAGATTGCTAGTTCGAAGATGCCAAGACTTAATTGGTCTGGCTCGTCGTGCTGGACAGGGAGTTTCAGGTTTTGCCAAGGTCGAGGCTTGGCTTAGATCAGGCAAACCTGCTGGTGTCTTGTTGACAGCTGTTGATGGGGCAGAAGATGGAAAAAAGAGGATTAAAGCATGGACTGAAGGGGCGTCAGTCATTGTCGCCCTTAATGCCGAAGAGCTGGGATTGGCATTCTCTCGGGACCGTGTTGTGCATGTGATTGTAGCACCGGGAAGGTTAGCAAAAAAATTGCTGGCAACGGCGCGGCGGCTAGAAAGCTTACGTTGCTGAATTAAAGCGAAAAGAGAACGGAAGAAATATGAGCGAGACCAACAATAAAAATAAAGATAAGCCTCTAGGCCTGTCACGACCTGGTACGCTACAATTGAACAAAACTATTGAGTCCGGTCAGGTTCGTCAGAACTTTTCGCATGGCCGCTCGAAAATGGTTCAGGTGGAGGTTCGTAAAAAACGCACCTATGCACAAAATGATACAGGGCGCTTGTCCGAAGTAAAAGAGGAACTAGAGGCTTTTCAAGAGCCGAAAGAAGCGACTGTTGCTCTTGACAAAAAAGAGGAAGTTGCTTCTCCACCGGTACAATCGGGCTCACAACTTACGAGCGAAGAAAAAGCATCACGCGCACGTGCATTGCAAGACGCTAAAGTTGCCGGTGAAAAAGTTGATGAGGAATTAAAGAACGCTCCTCCCCCACCGCAAGAACCAAAAGAAGACACAGTTTTTAAGAATAAAGACGAAGAAGAGCGCAAAATTAAGGAAGAGGCGGAACGCATTGATAAAGAGCTAGCTGCCGCTGACGCATCAGCAGCAGCCCAAAAGCTTGATAATGCTGCAAACGGTGAAGTTGAGGCAGTTAAGCCACGCATTAAGCCTGTGGCGCCTCGCGAGGAAATGCAGAAACGACCTACACCGAAGCAACGGGGTGACAAGCGCAGGCGTTCTGGCAAGCTGACCATTGCGGAGGCATTGGGTGATGGCGAGGAGAGGACGCGATCGCTAGCGTCTGTAAAACGCGCCCGAGAAAAAGAAAAACAAAAGCAAAAGATGGTACTTTCCGAAGGGAAGAAGATAATCCGTGATGTTGTTGTCCCAGAAACTATTACTGTTCAGGAACTGGCCAATCGTATGGCGGAGCGCTCGACAGATTTGATCAAAACACTTATGAAAATGGATGTTATGGCAACAGTCAATCAGTCCATAGACACCGACACTGCAGAGTTGGTAGTGAGTGAATTTGGTCACAATTTGATCAGGGTCAGCGCGGCTGATGTCGAAATAGGCCTTAAGGGCTCTGATGATGATAAAGATGAAAATATGGTTACGCGAGCCCCAGTGGTTACGGTCATGGGTCACGTTGACCATGGCAAAACTTCACTGTTGGATGCGCTTCGCGAGACAGATATAGCTGACCAAGAAGCAGGTGGCATTACCCAACACATAGGTGCCTATCAGGTGGTTCTTGACGGTGGTGGCAAGATCACTTTTGTTGATACCCCTGGGCACGCTGCCTTTACAGATATGCGTGCCCGTGGTGCTAAGGTTACTGATATTGTGGTTCTGGTGGTAGCGGCAGATGACGGCATTATGCCGCAGACGGTTGAGGCAATTTCTCATGCCAAGGCAGCAGAGGTGCCAATTATTGTTGCCATTAATAAGATGGATGTCCAAGGCGCCGATGCTAATCGGGTTCGTCAAGAGCTTTTACAACACGATCTGGTGGTTGAAGAGATGGGCGGCGAAGTCATTGATGTTGAGGTTTCTGCCAAAGAAAAAACCAATCTGGACAAGCTTGAAGAGATGATCTTGCTGCAGTCAGAGCTACTTGATTTAAAGGCCAATCCTGACCGTGCTGCCGAGGGTGTTGTCGTTGAATCTAAGATGGAACGTGGCCGTGGCTCAGTCGCCACTATTTTGGTTACGCGTGGCACTCTTAAAACTGGTGATATTTTTGTCGCTGGTGGAGAGTGGGGTCGAGTTCGCGCCCTAATTGATGACCGTGGCATTCAGGTTTCCGAAGCTGGTCCGGCTATGCCAATTGAGGTCTTGGGCCTTAATGGATCCCCTGAGGCTGGCGATGAAGTTGCCGCAGTGGCTAACGAAGCACGTGCTCGTGAAGTTACAGATTTTCGCAAGCGACGAGATAAAGATGCCCGTGCTGCTGCCGGTGCGCGTGGAACGTTGGAGCAAATGTTTGAAAAAATCGGCCAGGGCGAAGTTAAAACGTTGCCAATAGTTTTAAAAGCCGATGCTCATGGCTCAGTAGAGGCAATCAGTGCAGCGCTTAATAAAATGGCAACTGACGAGGTCAAGGTGCAAATTCTGCATTCTGGTGTTGGTGGTGTTAATGAATCTGACATTATACTGGCCCAGGCTAGCGGTGGGTTTGTTGTTGGCTTTAACGTTCGTGCCAATCAGCAGGCACGTAGCTTGGCTAAGCAAGAAGGGGTAGATCTTCGCTATTATTCAATCATTTATAATGTGATTGATGATTTGCGAAAGGCTCTTTCTGGAATGTTGGCGCCAATAATGCGTGAGCATTTGCTGGGTTACGCGAATGTTCTGGAAGTCTTCAACGTGTCCAAGGTTGGTAAGATTGCTGGTTGTATGGTGACAGAAGGACAAGTTAAGCGTGGTTCTTCTGTTCGTTT
Source organism: uncultured Rhodospirillales bacterium (assembly GCA_938092065.1). Lineage (GTDB taxonomy): Bacteria > Pseudomonadota > Alphaproteobacteria > Rhodospirillales > JABHCV01 > JACNJU01. The sequence continues at coordinate 68,727 of CALKND010000012.1, read as the reverse complement.
GCTGCGCGATGATGTGGTTATTCACCAAGGAGAGCTTAGTCAACTCAAGCGATTTAAAGATGATGTGAAAGAGGTCAAGGAAGGAAATGAGTGCGGCATGGCATTTGCCAATTATCAGGATTTGCAGCCTCATGACAGGATTGAAAGCTTCGATATTGAGGAGGTTGCTCGCGAGCTTGAAGTGTCTTAGATGGTCATGCTGAGAGGTTTCCTGTACAAAACATGAGCAAGCATAACAACCGTGCACCATCGCAGCGCCAACTTCGCGTCGGAGAAGAGATTCGCCATGCGCTTGCTCATATTCTAGAGCGCAGTGAAGTACGGGATCCTGACTTGGCTGGCAAGGCCATTACGGTTACAGAAGTTCGTATTAGTCCTGACCTAAAAAATGCCACAGCCTATGTGGTTCCCCTTGGTGGAGTTGGAGATGTGGTTGAAATTACTGCTGCCTTAAATCGAATCAAGTCCTTCATCCGCCACCGTGTTGCGCAAAGTGTTCAACTTCGCAGTGCACCTAAATTATCATTCCTCGCAGACACTACTTTTGATGAAGCCAGTCATATAAATGATCTGTTGCACTTGTCTGAAGTCGCTCGCGATCTTGAGGGAGGCGATGACAATGGCACGTAAGCGCAAAGGGGACCCGATTCATGGCTGGCTAATTGTTGATAAGCCTTTGGGGCTTACATCAAGTGCTGTTGTAGGCCGGGTTCGTCGATTATATAAAGCGGCAAAAGCTGGACACGGTGGAACCCTGGACCCCATGGCTAGTGGCATCTTACCGATTGCTTTTGGGGAGGCTACAAAAACTGTCTCTTATGTTATGAATGGGATCAAATCTTATCAATTTACTATTCGTTGGGGCGAAAGCCGAACCACAGACGATGCTGAAGGTGAGGTAACTGCCAGCAGTGCGATCCGACCGGACATAACAGCTATAAAAACGGCGCTGAAGTTTTTTGTTGGAGATATTGAACAAGTTCCGCCGGTTTATTCAGCTATAAAAGTTGACGGTGAGCGGGCTTACAATCTCGCACGCAGTAACGTGACCGTTAAACTTAAGCCCAGAACTATTCATATTAAACGTTTTGACCTGATTGGCATGTCTGACCAGGATCATGCCACATTCGAGGTAATGGCCGGAAAAGGCTCCTATATGAGGGGTCTTGCACGTGATTTGGCTCTTCATTTAGGCACGGTGGGACATGTTTCTGCTTTAAGGCGGTTCAAAGTAGGGCCATTTGACATAAAGCGTTCGATTTCCCTGGAAAAACTTGAGGCTCTGGGGCATAATGATATGCTTGCGGATTACTTATTGGCTGTTGAGTCTGCGCTGGACGACATCCCGGCACTAGCCTTGACAGAATCTGAGGCCCGCAGTCTGCAACATGGAAGAACAATTTCTATCTTTCCTGTTGCAAGCCGGTCTTTCCTTAAAAAAGTTGATCCTGCCGCGGTTTATTGCGCCATGTCTTCTGGGAAGTTGGTGGCTTTAACCAAAGTCGTAGGTGGTGAAATTCGCCCCTTACGGGTCATGAATATGTAATTGTTGATAGGGAGTATACGATGTCGATTACAGCTGAAAGAAAGACGGAATTACTTGAAGAATACGCAACTGGTAAAGGCGACACAGGTTCGCCAGAAGTACAGGTTGCAATTTTGTCTGAACGGATTACCAATTTAACTGACCACTTGAAAACCCATAAGAAAGATCATCACTCTCGTCGTGGGCTATTGATGATGGTCGGCCAACGTCGCCGCCTTCTTGATTATCTAAAAATTAAAAAGACTAATCGTTATGATGAATTGATCAAGCGGCTGGGACTTCGTAGATAGGCATAGGAGCCACGGCCATGAGGTCCACACCTCACTCGACAACACGTAAGCTCTGATGTGAAAAATTATTAGTTAAAATAAAAAGATTTCAAACAACAATCCCGCTGGGAATGGTCCTGGTGGAGATGAAGGATAGTATGATAGATGTTTAAAGAGTTTAGAAAAGAGATTGAATGGGGCGGACGCCCACTTATTTTTGAAACAGGGAAAGTTGCCCGTCAAGCTGATGGTGCAGTTATGGTCACCTACGGGGACACGAAGGTTCTTTGCACTGTTGTCGGTGAAAAAAAGCAGAAACCCGGACTAGATTTCTTCCCGTTGGGTGTGCACTACATGGAAAAAGCATACGCAGCAGGTAAAATTCCGGGTGGTTACCTAAAACGTGAAAGTCGTCCTAGCGACTCTGAAACACTGACTTCACGTCTCATTGATAGGCCAATCCGTCCATTATTCCCAAAAGATTTTAAGTGTGAAACCCAAATTATTTTAGCTTGTGTTTCCCACGATACAGAAAACCAAGCGGATATTGTTGCCATGGTAGGTACGTCTGCGGCTCTTACTATTTCTGGCCTGCCTTTTATGGGCCCGATTGGAGGTTGCCGTGTCGGTTACATTGATGGAAAATATGTCCTAAACCCAACTGTTGATAACATGACAAACACGGACTTGGATCTGATTGTTGCCGGCACAACGGAAGGTGTTTTGATGGTTGAATCGGAAGCAAGTGAGCTTTCTGAAGACGTCATGCTTGGCGCGGTTGCATTTGGCCACAAGGAATTCCAGCCAGTTATTAAAGCAATTATTGAATTGGCAGAAGCCTGTGCTAAGGACCCTCGTCCACTACCAGAACCGATTGAAGGCGCTAAAGAAATGATCGCCATGATTGGGGAAAAGGCTGAAGCTGGACTTCGCGAGGCTTATGCTGAAAAAGACAAGATGGAACGCCAAGCCAAAGTATCAGCTTGTAAAAATGCAGTTATGGAACAACTGCAGGGCGATAAGTCAATAGATCAAGACCTTCTTGATCAAGTGACGGGTGATGCATTCAAGAAGATCGAGAAACACATCGTGCGCCGTGACGTACTAAAGACAGGTCTTCGCATTGATGGGCGTGATACTAAGACGGTACGGCCAATTGCAGCTGAAGTTGGTTTTTTACCGCGTTCTCATGGATCAGCCCTTTTTACCCGTGGTGAAACCCAAGCTATTGCGGTTGCTACCTTGGGTACCGGTCAGGATGAACAGCGAGTAGATGCACTTGTAGGCGAGCATTACGAGCATTTTATGCTTCACTATAACTTCCCACCGTACTCAGTTGGTGAAGCCGGACGTTTTGGCTTTACTGGACGGCGTGAAATCGGCCACGGCAAGCTTGCCTGGCGGGCAATTAACCCCGTTATGCCCTCCAAGGAAGATTTTCCTTATACTATACGTATTGTTTCGGAGATTACGGAATCCAACGGCTCATCCTCCATGGCGTCTGTTTGTGGCGCGTCACTGGCAATGATGGATGCGGGTGTGCCGCTTATCCGTCCAGTTGCTGGTATCGCAATGGGTCTTATAAAGGAAGGTGACGAGTATGCCGTACTTTCCGATATTCTGGGTGATGAGGATCACTTGGGTGATATGGATTTCAAGGTTGCTGGTACGGAAAAAGGAATAACATCCTTGCAAATGGATATTAAGATTACATCCATCACCCCGGCAATAATGGAAGATGCCTTGGCTCAGGCTAATGGTGGGCGTTTGCATATTCTTGGAGAGATGGCCAAGTCCATTGATACTTCGCGTGATGAAGTTAATTCCAATGCACCTCGCATTACCGCTTTCAAAATTAATAAGGATAAAATTCGAGAGGTTATAGGACCGGGTGGCAAGATGATCCGTGAGATCACTGAAACTACTGGAGCTAAGATTGACCTCGATGATGATGGCACGGTGAAAGTTGCAGCAGTCGATGAGAAAGCTGCTGAAGCAGCGATTAAATGGATTAAGGATTTGACTCAGGAGCCAGAAGTTGGCGCCATTTACGATGGTAAAGTTGTGAAAACTGTTGATTTTGGGGCTTTTGTTAATTTTATGGGTGCCAAGGATGGCCTTGTTCACATCAGTGAGCTTGCTCAGGAACGTGTTGGTAAGACCACCGATATTGTTAGTGAGGGCGATATGGTTAAGGTCAAGCTGATTGGTATAGATGACCGTGGAAAAATCAAATTATCCATGAAAGTCCTTGATCAAAAAACCGGAAAAGAAATAGTTTAATAAATTGCATTTTTTTTGATCAAAATCAGAAAAGGGTGGGTGAAATTAATTCACCCGCCCTTTTTACTTGTTATGAACGTTTCAAATTCTATATTACATACTAGAAAATCGGCAGACTCAGTCTGCGAAGACAATGTTTAAGGGTGCCCGGTGAAGTCTCTAAATTCTGTTATTGTTTCTGGTCGTGAAGTTCTTCCTATTTTTGAGGGTGGTAAGGGCGTTGCAGTTTCTAACGGTGAGAGCGCCGGGGCATTTGCGGCGGCTGGTTGCGTTGGCACGGTTTCGGGCGTTAATGCGGACTCCTATGATGATGATGGCAATATTATCAGGCAAGTCTACCATGCCACAACCCGGCGTGAACGCTGGCGCGAACTCATTTCTTACGCCATTGATGGCGGCATCGCACAAGCTAGAATAGCTTACGAGAAGTCTGGGGGCAAAGGCCGTGTGCACGTCAATGTTTTATGGGAAGCTGCAGGTACTCAGCAGGTCATTGAAGGGATACTTCAAGGAGCAAAGGGCTTTATACACGGCGTTACTTGTGGCGCTGGTATGCCTTATAAAATTGCCGAAATTGTCTCCAGCTTTGGTGTTTATTACCACCCAATTATTTCATCTGCGCGCGCATTCAGAGCTTTGTGGAAGCGGTCTTACCACAAGCACGCAGAGTTTCTAGGTAGTGTTGTATACGAAGACCCTTGGCTGGCGGGTGGTCATAACGGGCTTAGTAATGCTGAGGACCCAGAAAAACCTCAAGACCCCTATCCTCGTATTGTTGCGTTACGCAAACAAATGCGAGAGTTCGGCCTTCATAATACGCCCATTGTGATGGCTGGGGGCGTCTGGTATCTTCGTGAGTGGGAGGACTGGTTAGATAACCCGGAACTAGGGCCTATTGCTTTTCAGTTCGGGACCCGTCCCTTATTAACCCAAGAAAGTCCTGTATCGAAAGGTTGGCAAGACCGTCTTTTGTCTCTGAAAGAAGGGGAAATATTCCTTAACAAGTTTAGCCCAACAGGATTTTACTCTTCAGCTGTGCGCAATAACCTACTTAATGAGCTTGAACAACGTGGTCAGCATCAGGTTTCTTATAGCCGCAAGCCAGAGGGCGACATGACTGAAGCTTTGCCCGTAGGGGCTCGTGGGCGCCCAATCTATCTTACTCATGAAGACAAAGATAAAGTTGAAATTTGGATGTCAAAAGGTTTTAGCGAAGCTATGAAGACGCCAGATGGAACGGTTATTTTTGTGGGGTCGAAAAAAGCAAAGGAAATTATTGAAGATCAAGGAAACTGTATGGGTTGTCTTTCACAATGTCGGTTTTCAAACTGGTCAGAAGGCGCAGAGGGAACAACTGGAAAGCGAGCTGACCCACGATCTTTCTGTATCCAGAAAACCCTTCAGGACATTGCACACGGCGGGTCGCTTGAGGATAATTTGATGTTCTCTGGCCACAATGCGTATAAATTTGCCGATGATCCATTTTACTCAAATGGCTTTGTGCCCAGTGTTCAAGAGCTTGTTGAACGGTTAGTGAGTGGCGATTAATTGGTTAGGTAAAAAATTTGGATTTTAAGATATTAGCTGTTGTTTACTGTTAAATATGTCACCTTAATTGTACAATTTAAGTTAATTGCTAATAGGGTGAGGGAACAAGTAACTGTCTATAAAAAAGGAGACACTATGCGTCCCAACAATTATTTTATTGAATATATCAGATCAGCTGGGCTTTGCCCGACACGACAACGTATAGCCTTAGCTAAATTGCTATTTCAAGGTGATGATCGGCATGTAACAGCTGAGGAGTTATATAATGAGGCTTTGTCAGAGAAAATGAAAGTTTCTCTTGCAACCGTTTACAATACTTTACATCAGTTCACAGAGGCTGGAATGTTGCGTGAGATTTCTGTGGATACCAATCGTTCATATTTTGATACAAATACGAGAAAGCATCATCATTTTTATTTTGAGAAAGATGGAAAATTGGGTGATATACCTGATGGCATGATCTCCATAGGTAAATTACCTGAGGCTCCAAATGGAACTAAGATTAAATGTATTGATGTTGTGGTTACAATAACTGATTCTAATAATGATTATTAATATCAATAAGTTATAATGTAATTTAGAACTATTCTAAACATTGACTTTAGTTAATTCAGTCTCCATATTGTGCTTAAGAGGTCACTAAAACTAGTGGCCTCATTAAATATTATTTCTGGAGAAAATTATGCCTGGATTGAAAGATTCTAAGACCGAACAAAACCTTAAAGACGCTTTTGCTGGTGAATCCCAAGCAAATCGCCGTTATCTTTACTTCGCTCAAAAAGCTGATATTGAAGGCTACAATGATGTTGCATCAGTTTTCAGGTCAACTGCAGAAGGTGAAACTGGCCATGCACATGGTCACCTAGAATTTCTTGAGGAGACCGGAGATCCTGCAACAGGTCTGCCTATCGGAGGAACGGACTCTAATCTAAAAGCTTCTGTTGCTGGCGAAACCCACGAGTACACAGACATGTATCCTGGTATGGCTAAAACTGCTCGTGATGAAGGATTTGATGAAATTGCAGATTGGTTTGAAACTCTTGCTAAGGCTGAAAAGTCTCATGCAGGACGTTTTCAAAAAGCATTAGACGGTATGTAATTTTTGTTCATTAAATTGTTAACGTGGGGGGGGTCAGATACGGCCCCCCCCATTTCTTGAGAGATGTGCTTAACTCTTTTGGTTTTTAGGAATATTTGTAATGAGTGAAGGAGGCTTGGGAGCTCCAGTCCGCCACAATATAGGTTGGCGAGATGACAACTACTACAATGCAGACATGCTCGACTTAGAAATGAGACGTGTTTTTGACATATGCCATGGCTGCCGGCGTTGCTTTAATTTATGCGATAGTTTTCCAAAGCTTTTTGACCTTATCGATGAGTCTGAAACCGAGGAATTAGACAGTGTCAAAAGTACTGACTTCAAGCCCATTGTTGATGCATGCACCATGTGCGACATGTGTTTTATGGTTAAGTGCCCTTACGTACCTCCTCACGAATTCGACTTAGATTTTCCACACTTGATGTTGCGTTATCGAGCGGTGCAACTTAAGGAGGGTAAATTGCCTTCCATGCGCAAGCAAATAACGGAGACGGACCGCAACGGAAAGCTTGGTTGCTCTGCTTCGAAATTAGTCAACTGGGCATCATCTACAACAAATTCTTTAACACGCCCCGTGATGCAGAGTGTTATGGGAATTGATAAAAACGCCGCCTTACCTAAGTTCAATTCAGCACCATTAAGTAAGCGTAACGACCTTCATTTAATTAATGTTGGTGCGCCTGCTCATGGTCGTAAGGCTGTCATATATTCAACCTGTACAAGTGAATACAATGCTGCAGATATTGGTCTTGCAGCCGCACAAGTACTGGCTAAAAACGGGGTCGAAACGCAATTTGTCTATCCGGGCTGTTGTGGCATGCCCCAGTTAGAACATGGTGATATTGGTCGAGTGGCCAATGCCGCTAAAAAAATTGCTGCCGAGATGGCCGAGTGGATAGACAAAGGGTACGATGTGGTAAGCCCAGTTGCATCATGTTCTCTAATGTTGAAATTTGAGTGGCCATTAATTGAACCTGAGAATGAAAATATTGCGAAATTATCAAGTGCTACATTTGATGTCAGTGAATACATTGTTGATATATCTGTTAAAGAAGGTATTGCACCAGGTTTAAAACCTATTGATGGTGGTGTTACCTTGCACATTGCTTGCCATGCCCGAGCCCAAAATATGGGTCGCAAGGGGGCAGAGATGTTGAAATTAATCCCAAATACGCAAGTAAATGTAATTGAGCGCTGTTCTGGTCATGGTGGATCGTGGGGGGTTTTGAAGGATAATTTTGAAACAGCGCTAAAAGTTGGAAAGCCTGTTGCCCGTGACACGGCAAAAATAGCCTCACGCTACGTGGTTTCAGAGTGCCTTCTAGCCCGGGATCACATTTTACAGGGTGTTGAACGGTTGAATAATGAAATACCAGCGAGTAATCCGGAACCGGTTCAGCACCCAATTGAAATAATGGCAATCTCTTACAAGGATTAAAAAAAGAATGTCGAAAAAATTAAGGCGCGAAGATTTAATGGACATGACTGCCTATGGCAGGGTACGTCAAGAACGCCGTCGAGCAATTACTGAATTGAAAAAAATCCGTCGTCTTGGCGTTGGTCCTGATGCAACTTGCTACTTTGAAAGTTACGAGACCATGTGGCATCAGATCCACGAAATGCTGTTCATTGAAAAGGGAGGCGAGGAACAGGTCAAGGATGAGCTGAATGCTTATGCTCCGATGGTTCCAAACGGTAGCGAATTAGTTATGACATTGATGTTTGAAGTTGATGATCCTGATCGCAGGGCAGCTTTGTTAAGTGGACTTGGTGGTGTTGAAAGCACATTGAACATCACTGTTGGGGATGAAGTTATCAAGGGTGTCCCAGAGGAAGATGTTGACCGCACAAACGCTGAAGGCAAAGCTTCAGCAATCCAATTTCTTCATTTCCCATTCTCCCATAAACAGATTAAAAAATTTAGGGATCATAGCAATAAGGTAATGATTAGCATCGAACACAATAAATATGGCCACATTGCGATCGTGCCAGAGACCATGCGTATTGCACTATCTGAAGACTTTGATTAAAATTTCAAAAGAATTATTTAAGTACTTCGTTTCTGTAAGCACCCCAAAACTCAACTTTTCTTAGCCACCCCCTAAGATTTTCAGTTTTTATGAGGCACCAACTACCACCACTTGGGCAATTTTCCAGGTTTGCGATAGCATCGACTTCAATTTCAGCCACTGGTACGCTTTTAGCATCTGCTTTGCTGCGAACAGACCGTCGTTTTCCAGTGACAATGATTGTTCGTTGACCAGATAACATACTTTGATGGACCCACCCCTGAGTACTTTGCCAGTCACGAATTTTTCGCCATGTTCGGTACTCAGCAATGATTTCAACTGGTAGGTATTGGCGTTGATAGACCCATTCAATCGGATACTGAACACCAGGCCCCGTTCGGAGATTTATTTGATCTGCGCGCAAGCTGACAAAGCGAGGGAGCGGTAATATATTTTCATCTGCTGATACGCTTAGACCTAAATTTGAAAAAAAACTAAAATAAACAATAAGGTGTATTACGCAGGTAAGCATCAACCGATTGGATCTTATAAGCATTATTAAGTAGCCTTTTGCATGGCATTCAAGTGTCTGGTATCAAGGATACCTGTTGCCCCAGTCTGCTGAAGCCGAGTAAGTTCTCATTATAAGTCAAAAAGGTTTACTAAGGGTTACCTATGTCCAAAAAGAAAACTGTTGTAGTCGTTACACGCAAGCTCCCGGATGCTATTGAAACTCGGATGATGGAGTTGTTTGATGTGCACCTCAATCTCAGCGATAAGCCCATGACACAGCAAGAATTGATCCAAGCTGTAAAGATGGCTGATGTGTTAGTACCAACCGTTACAGATAGAATAGATTCAACAATTCTCTCCCAGGCGGGTAAAAACCTACTCCTAATAGCAAACTATGGTACTGGTGTTGACCATATTGACTTAGCGAGTTCGCGCCAGCGTGGTATTACCGTAACCAACACACCGGACGTTTTAACGGAGGATACAGCAGACTTGACCATGGCCCTAATTTTGGCCGTGCCCCGACGTGTTGCAGAGGGTGAACGTGCTTTGCGCTCGGAAGCTTGGCAAGGCTGGTCGCCAACCTGGATGCTTGGCCACCGGATTTATGGTAAACGCCTAGGGATTATTGGTATGGGTCGTATTGGCTGTGCCGTTGCTCGCCGCGCCAGAGGATTTGGGCTCTCTGTTCATTACCATAATCGTCACAGGGTCCACTCGGATGTAGAAGAAGAGCTAGAGGCTACTTATTGGGAAAGTCTTGACCAACTGCTTTCGCGGGTTGATATTATTTCCGTAAATTGTCCGCACACTGCAGCAACTTTTCATTTGCTATCGGCGCGTCGCCTGAAGCTATTGCAACCCCATGTTGTTATTGTTAACACATCTCGAGGTGAGGTAATTGACGAAAAGGCCTTAACACGTATGTTGATCGCCGGTGAAATTGCTGGGGCTGGGCTGGATGTGTTTGAACATGAACCAGCAGTTAATCCGGAACTGAACAAGCTGGACAATGTTTTGCTGTTACCCCATATGGGGTCGGCTACATACGAGGGTCGTATTGACATGGGTGAAAAGGTTTTAATTAACATCAAGACTTTTGCAGATGGCCATAAGCCCCCAGATAGGGTTCTAGCTGAAGTGCTTTAGTTTCTTTGGAATTAGATAAAGATCATTTGACCGTTTGAAAAGGCATCGTTAAAGAAAGTGACCATGCCTCCCGCCTCAAATGGGACGTCGTTACGTAATGCCTTTACATCAAGGTCCATGGCTCTTAGCCCCATGTCACAGACCATAAATTTAACTTTTAAAGATACACAGGCTTGAAGTAACTCTTCAAAAGTAGCGACCATGCGCCTTTTGAATTTATTATTGATATCACCGCCTGTTTCTCCAGTATTGGTAACTGCCCCACCTGGAAGACATTGCCAGGCATTTTCTGGTGAGGCTAGTAATGCACGAGAAGCGCCCATAGTGAAAAAAAGAGTTACAGGAATATCAATTGCAGCAGCGGCGCTCGCCATAACAAGTGCGTAGTGGATTTTATCAAAGTCGCCAGAGAATATGATGATTGACAGTTTTTCTGGACGCTTATTTGGCATGACTGGCTAAATCCCTAATTTTTGGACTTGCACCACACAAGGGGCAATCTGGGTCAGCATTGACTTTAATTTTTCTAAATGTAGAAGAGAGCCCTTCGTAAACGATGAGAGATCCTGCAAGACTTTCGCCAATACCCAGCAACTCCTTGACTATCTCTGTAGTTTGCAGGGAGCCAATCGTGCCACACAATGCTCCCAGAACTCCAGCTTCGGCACAGGTGTTTGTTTCACTGGGCGGCGGCTGAGGGAACAGACAACGGTAGCAGGGAAGTTGATTTCCCTTGTCATCTTTTTTGTGGGGCTTGAACGTATAAATTTGCCCGTCGAAACGAAGAATAGCAGCAGATACAAGCGTTTTCCGTGAAAAATAACAGGCATCATTTACAAGAAAACGGGTTTCAAAATTATCACAGCCGTCAGCAATAAGGTCATACTGGGCTATCAGTTCCATAGCATTATTTGGCCTGATACGTTCTTGAATAGGTATTAATTTTACTTCGGGATTGATCTCATGAATAGTTTTTCTAGCACTGAGGACCTTGGGCTTACCAATGGAGTGTGTTTTGTGTAGGATCTGACGTTGTAAATTTGATAGCTCAACTAAATCATCATCAATGATGCCAATGGTGCCAACCCCTGCCGCGGCCAGATATAAAGCTACTGGTGATCCAAGGCCACCAGCGCCAATAACAAGAACTTTCGAGTTTATTAACGAACCCTGGCCGACGCCACCAATTTCATCTAAAAGGATATGGCGAGAATAACGCGTTATCTGTTGTTCACTAAATTCCAAAGATAAAATCTTTCGAAACAAGTATAAAGCCACTAAAACTGGCTAGGAAGTGTTTGCTCATATTGAAAAGTCCATATTGGTTTGTCCTTCGCTGACAATATCAATCTTGGCCGCATTGTCGCATAAGTCGTCAATGGAAATTTTATCTAGCTCATTTAAGATGTTGGCCTGTAGCTTTACCCACATGGGTCTAACTACTCTGATGCCAAGTTCAGATAGCCCAACGTCTTGACTGAGGCCATCATCAACTTCCGTATCATGAACAACACGTACAATATCACCTATAGAAATTCGACGTCGTTCTCTGGCAAGTAGGTATCCGCCGCCCGGACCTCTGACGCCTATCAGAACACCATGTCGTACGAGTTGCTGTAAGGCTTGTTCAAGATAACGTCGTGGTATTTTTTGACGTCGGGTAATCTCCCGATTTTGTACAGGCTTGTCTCCAGCGTGGTAAGCTATATCAAGAACTGCCTCAATGGCGAACAGCATTTTTTTGGATAGCTTTAACATTTTAAGCCCCCCCTTCTATAATCCCGTTGACCCAAAGCCACCTTCGGCGCGAGTGCTTTCTGGCAGTTGTGCGACTTCTTCCCAGTCGGCTGAGTGGAGTTTTGCAAAGACTATCTGTGCAATACGCATGCCGCGTTCAATAATAAATTTTTTTCCCCCATGATTAATTAGAATAACTCCAATCTCACCCCGGTAGTCAGCATCAATGGTGCCTATTGCATTTAGCACGGTAACGCCATGCTTAAGGGCAAGACCTGAGCGTGGCCTGATTTGAGCTTCGTAACTTGGGGGTAAGGCAATAGCAATGCCGGTTGCCACTATGGCACGTTCACCCGGACCAATTGACAAGGGTCCGTCTGTGGCGGCGAGTAAATCCATTCCGGCACTGGAAGGCGTGGCATAGGCCGGAAGATCAAGGCCATCACTGTTACGTAATCGCTTCACTTGAATACGGAGGGCACTCATAGTTTATCCTTTGGCCGATTGATCAAGGGCATCAGCAATACGCAAGGCAAGTTTTTCTGCCACCTGAGTTTTTGTCATTTTTGGCCAGTTTTCAACCCCATCGGACGTGATTAAATTGACGGTGTTGTTTTCACCCCCAAAGGTGTTAGTTTTAGTCGATATATCGTTTGCAACGATCCAGTCACACCCTTTTGTCATTCTTTTTTTTGTGGCGTAAGCAATCACATCTTCTGTTTCGGCAGCAAAACCCACTACTAAAGAAGGACGCTCTTTTGAGAGCTTTGACAAAGTTGCAAGGATATCGGGGTTAAGGATTAGCTCCAGGACTTTTTGGTCCACTCCGTTTTTCTTTAATTTTGATTGGGACTCTTTTTTTGTCCGCCAGTCAGAAACAGCCGCAGCACAAACTACTATATCCGTAGGCAACGAATCTTTACAAGCTACCAGCATATCGCGTGCACTTTGGACGTGTACGACTGAGACGCCAGAGGGGTCCGGTTCATTGCTGGGGCCAGAAACCAGTGTTGTCTTGGCCCCAAGATGGGCTAAGGCATTAGCAATGGCGTGCCCTTGCTTACCTGATGACCTACTAGCTATACAACGAGCAGGATCAATAGCTTCTATTGTGGGACCGCTAGTTACCAAGGCTCGCTTATTACGCAGACGATTACCCTGGGAAAAATATTTTTCGATTGCATTAACAATATCTTCGGGCTCGCTCATGCGACCGAAGCCGTATTCGCCGCAGGCCATTTCACCTTCTTCAGGGCCAATGACCATGATGCCCCGTTGTTTAAGAATTTCAAGATTATGAGCTGTTGCTGCATGCTCCCACATTTGGACATTCATGGCTGGTGCAACCATCACAGGTTTATCTGTGGCGAGCAAGACTGTGGTCGCGAGATCGTCTGCTAGACCGGATGCCATGCGGGCTAGTATGTGTGCTGTGGCTGGGACGATGAGGATTAGATCAGCTCTTCGTGAAAGCTCAATATGGCCCATCTGGCTTTCATCGGTCAGGCAAAATAGCTCGTCATAAACTTTGTCTCCGCTGAAGGTAGCGAGAGATAGGGGGGTTACAAATTCAGCTCCGCTGGATGTAAGGATGCAGCGCGTAGCAATATTCCTAGCACTTAAGCGGTGAATTAAATCTGGACACTTAACTGCTGCAATGCCTCCCGAAACAATAAGTAAAATACGCTTTTCCACTATCGAATAAACCTTGAAAACATTTAACGAAATTTTGATGTGATTAACCTACGGGCGTCGGAGCCCACTGGCAAGGGTAGAGCACTTATTTTTAGGAGAGGAATGTGGTTAGCCAACTGCCAAAGATCATACCTGCTATGATAAACAAGAAAAAAACAAAATCAAAACGACTTTCTTGTTTTATAGCGCGATTAGTATCTTGATGAAGGCTAAAATATCTTTTTTCGAGCTCTTCAGCACCCTTGTCTAAATTTTTAAGTAGCCTAGGCAGGCGGTGAACGGCCTGGGCGATGTCGCGGGCTCCTTCGATTATGCGGGCTTCTGGACCAAGATTGTGGATCATCCAATCTTCAATCAAGGGTTTGGACATCATCCACATGTTTGCTTCTGGGTTGAGTTTCCGCCCAGTACCCTCTGCCGTTAGCATAGTTTTTTGCAATAAAAGTAATTGTGGCTGAGTTTCCATATTGAAGGTATTGCTTATAGAGAAAAGTAGTCCTAACAGTCTGGCAATAGAGATTTCATTTTGTGGCAAATCGAGAATTGGTTCTGCTATGGCGCGACAGGCTTGGGTGAAGGTGTCCACAGATTGCTCTTGGGGGATCCAGCCTGCTTCAAAATGAACTTCTGCTGCCCGGCGATAGTCACGGGTTAAAAAGGCCATCAGCAGTTCACCCAAGTGGCGTCGCGTTTTTTTATCTAGTCGTCCCATTATGCCAAAATCAACGGCTGCGAGGTCGCCATCGGAACGAACAAACATGTTTCCTGGGTGCATGTCCGCATGAAAAAATCCATAGTGGAATACTTGAATAAAGAATGCACGGGCAGATTTTTCAAGTAAGTCACTAGTGTTATGTCCCGCAGCCCGTAAAGCTGTTATGTCATCAACAGGAATACCGTGCACCCGTTCGCTAGTCAGCACCCGCTGTCCAGTTAGTTGCCAGTTGATAGTGGGAACATTAAATCCCTCTACGTCCTTCATGTTCTCGCTAAGTTCAGCAGCGGCTGCTGCCTCAAATCGTAAATCCATTTCAAGTTTAATGGATTCAGCTAGGGTATGAATCGTCTCAACTGGGCGCAAGCGTCGATATTCGGGTTTGGCTGATTCGACTAACTTGGCGATCCATAAGAACAAATCAATATCTCGTTGAAAGGCGATCTCGATATTTGGCCTTAGAACTTTAACTGCGACTTCACGGCCGTCTCGAGTAACCGCAAAATGGACCTGAGCAATAGAAGCAGCAGCGACAGGAACATCTTCAAACTTAGTAAATAGCTCTTCAATTTTTTTTGAGAATTCCGCTTCTATCGTCGCTCGGGCTTGTGCGGCGGGGAATGGTGCCAAGCTATCTTGTAACTGGGAAAGATCGGTTGAAAACTCCTCGCCTAACAAGTCGGAGCGGGTCGACAAGGCCTGGCCGAGTTTGATGAAACTGGGACCGGTTTCTTGTAGGGCTGCTGCTAGACGTTGGCCTGGCCGTCCTTTGCACTTGCGAGAAAATAGCCGTGCTAACATAACAGCAGGTCCGCCAACCTCAAGGTGCTCAAGCAGCATTAAGGCATCATGGCGGGCCAGAATCCGTGCAATATTAAATAATCGGCCAATATTTCTAACGGCGTGACCCATTTTAAGACCTCAAATCCGCCAAGCGGAATGAATGGTCGCGATACCACCACTAAGGTTTTGGTATTTGGCCTGTTTTAGTCCAGCATCAGTAATCATGGTGGTGAGCTTACCTTGGTCTGGAAAGCGGCGAATGCTTTCTACTAAATAACGGTATGAATCTTCATCACCGGCAACTATTTTGCCAAGCAAAGGTAAGACATTGAGGGAATAAGAGTCATAGATTTTTTTTAGAATTGGTATAACAACCTGCGAGAATTCGAGACACAAAAAATGACCACCTGGTTTAAGGACCCTGTGAGCTTCGCTCAAAGCATTTTCTATATTGGTAACGTTTCGGATGCAAAATGCCGTAGTGTAGGCATCAAAGGTATTTCCAAGCATGGGCAATTTCTCTGCATCTCCGTTAATCCAGTCAATGCCTGTAATTAGACCCTTGTTAATAGCGCGGTCCTCGCCAATATTGAGCATCTCTTGATTGATGTCACATACTGTGACATGACCGCCGCCAGAATTAAGAAATTTGAAGGCTATGTCCCCTGTGCCACCACCCACATCAATTAGTTTCATTTGAGGATGCGGGTCAAGGAAATCAATAAAGGCAGATTTCCATAGTCTGTGGATACCCAGGCTCATCAGATCATTCATTAGGTCATATTGCGAGGCTACATTATCAAATACGCCCTTAACCATTGTTGCCTTATCGATTGCATTAACAGTTGAAAAGCCAAAATGAGTTGTCTTTGCTTTTGACGAGTGTGATGTTTTGTTAATCTTACTTCCCATTATTACACCATAGCCCAAGGGGAAGAAAGGCGCTAGAGCGGTCCTAACCATAATTAGAGTAGCTTGAGACTGCCCTCTTGTAATTGTTTAGTCTGGATTATCTGAGCCACTAGGAACATAATTTGTAAAATGGTGCATCTTGGCATGATCCGATCTAGTTTGGCATCGAATTGAAATGTATGAAAAATAAAAAAGATGCCTGAACTTCCAGAAGTTGAAACAGTAAAGCGAGGCTTGGCCCCAGTACTGGAGGGCAGGCGTATTGTTCAGGCTGAGGCGCTCAGGCCAGATCTGCGCTTCCCTCTGCCTAATCGTCTTGGTCAACGCCTGACAGGGCGTGTTGTCTCTCACGTCAAGCGGCGTGCTAAATTTCTACTTATCGGACTTGATGACGGGGCGACACTGATTTCCCACCTAGGAATGTCTGGGCGTTTTCGTATTTTTAAAAAAGCCCCCCCTGCTTTAGAGAAGCATGACCATGTCATATTTAGAACTGATCAGGGCGCAGAAGTACGTTATAACGATCCACGTCGCTTTGGATTTATGGACATAGCCGATGCGGGCGCCCTTATTAACCATCCCATGTTGAACTCCATTGGTCCGGAACCCCTCAGTGATAATTTTGATGCTAAGGTATTGGCACAAGCTCTGAAAGATCGACAGGCCCCCATTAAGACAGCACTTCTTGACCAAAGTGTGATTGCAGGCCTTGGTAACATCTATGTATCTGAGGTACTTTTTCGCGCTGGAATTTCACCTAAACGTAAGGCAGCAAGTGTAATTGGTTTGCGGGCAAGTAAATTATACAATGCTATTGTTGATGTTTTAAATCAGGCCATCTCAGCCGGCGGTTCCTCAATCAGTGATCATCGACAGCCCAGTGGAGAGCTTGGTTATTTTCAGCATTCCTTTGGTGTTTATGGCCGTGAAGGGGAAGCTTGTCCGGGCTGCAACTGTAACATTTCTAAAACTGGGGGTGTTCGTCGTATTCAGCAATCAGGTCGCTCTACTTTCTATTGTACGAAGCAACAAAGATAGTGCTATGCCGAGATTTATGAAATTGACTCAAATATTTTTGAAATCTACAAGCTTGGTGCTGACTGGACTGTTATTGATGGTTGACGCGACAGCTCAAGGATCCTTTTTTAGTGCGATTGATGACCTTCCTTTGATGGAGGGCCTTAATGAGGCTGAGGGTGGGACTATGGTTTTTGACAGCTCATCTGGGCGTATTGTTGAGGCTCTGAGCACGGGAATGGTGACCCGTCAACGGGTCATCCAGTTTTACAGTGAAACCCTTCCTCAACTTGGCTGGCTCGAAATCAGTCCGGGGCACTTCGTGCGTGAGTATGAGGTCCTAAAAATTGAATTTCCAGCCTCACCAGTAGGAAAGACATTAAATGTACTTTTTATGCTATCACCTGCTCAATAGCGTATATCAACCAAACAAGATGTATATGGAGTTTGGCGTTTAGACTTGTGGCGTATGAAAATAACATTGTTGACACTAAATGCCGTGTTGGTTTGATAACGCTCAATCGTCCAAAGATATTAAATCTCCTAAAGACAAATTTGCTCAAGAGTTATTGAACCCATTGTAAAAGTTATAGCAGCCTAGAGTGACGATGAGCATTAAAACTAACAAATTGTTCTCATGGTGTGACCTTGACTGAAGGTTCCCATTTTGTAAGTTCACTGTTATGGACAACTTTATTAACGAAAAAACAAATGAGGTAGGGTGATTATTGCAGCCAAGCTCCAGTTCACTTCTAGGAATAGGTAAACCATGTCTTGCCTAAAGGCATAGACTAAGCAGAAATCCGAGCTTGACGGAGCGCTCAGCGAGTTATATAAGCCTGCCTTGGCTTGCTTTAAATAGTTATTACTTACGGAACATTAAACCATGGCTAATCATGCACAGGCAAAGAAACGGATCCGCCAAGTTGAACGTCGTACAATAGCCAACAGCATCCGCCGCACTCGAATACGTACATTCGTTCGCAAAGTTGAAGAGGCGATAAAAAGTGGCAATCAGGCTGCTGCTAAAGCTGCACTGCAAGCGGCGCAGCCTATAATGGCACGAGGAGCTCAGAAAGGAATTTTTCACAAGAATACTATGTCTAGGAAAATTTCTCGATTGTCTGCCAGTGTAAAAAAAATGGCTGCTTGATAAAACTGTATCCGGTAAGATTAAAAAGAACTATGAGGTCGCTCCCTAAAGGTGCGGCCTTTTTTTAAAGCTTAACGAGTATTGAGTGACTCAGGACTCGAAGACAATGTTTCTGTCAAGGAAATTATTTTAGACGTTCTCCATAAGATCACGTTGCAACAAAAGAAATCTCTCTGTAATTTGTTTTTAAGATTATGCCGTGTTTAGGGGGGGGCCTGCAAGCACCCAAAATAACAATGGGCACTTGCCTAATATAGTTTAGGTAACTAATGAATAATCTACAGGGGGACATCTTCTCGCTAAATAAAAACTCGAATTAATAAAGTATTATTTGGCACAGGCTGCACAGTATAGTTGAAAGAGTATGGGGGACTCAATTTCTTTTTGAAAATCATGGCAACAATATTCAAACAATACAAGAAGTTCTAGTTTCCTGTTCTGTAGAATTAGTTGTGGCTAAATAGAAATTCAAAACTAATAGGTTCCTGCCAATCATATATTTTAATTTAAGTTACCAGTGGTTCTATTGGGACTTCTAAAGCAGAGAGTGAACTTTACGAGTGGTAAAAAAGGTGAGCTTTTAAATGTTCAGATAAGTTTAGCCAGTTGACGATTTTTAAAATTCATCTGACAAGACTTATAGACAAAAAGTATTGTAAAAAAAGAGGTTTGCGTCTTGTCAGATGAATTTTATTTTAATCGTAGCTTTTTTGGGTGTTGGTTAGTGGAGGTATTAATCGTAAATGGCAAATGAAGAAGCTGAGGAGACCAATGAAAGTAACTGGTCAGAGGTTTGTAAAAATTTAAGATTAGAAATTGGTGAGGCTGCCTTCCAAAGTTGGATCAAACCAATGACAATTCGCAGTGTTGTTGATGGGGCTGCTCGGCTTTCTGTCCCCACACGTTTCATGCGCGACTGGGCAGTTGCTCATTATCTGGACAAGCTTGGCATCTTGTGGAATGCCATAGATGCCACTGTACATTCTGTTGAGATTTTGATTCAGCCCGAGCTGTCTTCACAAGAAGTGGTCAAAAAAACATCTGTTGCAGCCGCCGCTGAAGCAGCTACGTCCGCTGCCGTCAGCATGGCCTCAACAGAGAGCCGCCGGTCATTTGAAAATAGCACTTCTGAAATCAGCGCACCATTGGACGTACGTTTTTCCTTTGATAATTTTGTCGTTGGCAAGCCGAATGAGTTTGCCTATGCAGCGGCAAGACGCGTGGCTGACGCGCCTTCAGTTACGTTCAATCCTCTTTTCTTGTATGGTGGTGTTGGCCTTGGCAAAACTCATTTGATGCATGCGATGGCATTGCATATCTCTCAACAGGATCCCAAGCGCACGGTAATATACTTGTCGGCTGAAAAGTTCATGTATCGCTTTATCCGAGCTCTGAAAGAACATAACACAGTTGATTTTAAGGAAATGTTTCGCAATGTAGATGTCTTAATGATTGATGATGTTCAGTTCATAGGTGGTAAAGGCGCGACACAGGAAGAGTTTTTTCACACTTTTAACGCTCTGGTCGACCAGGGCCGTCAGATTGTTATCTCAGCAGATAAATCACCATCAGACTTAGAAGGCATGGAAGAGCGTTTGCAATCACGCCTAAATTGCGGCCTAGTTGCAGACATTCATGCCACCACATACGAATTGCGTCTGGGAATTCTTGAGTCCAAGGCTGAACAGCTTAAGGTTGAAGTTCCCCAAAAAATTATGGAATTTCTAGCTCACAAGATCACAACAAATGTGCGCGAACTTGAAGGAGCTTTGAATCGAGTTGTTGCTCATTCTCAGTTGGTTGGTCGTGATATCACCCTCGAAACAGCCCAAGAAGTTCTCCATGACCTTCTTCGTGCGAATGACCGGCGAGTGACAATTGAAGATATACAGAAGCGGGTTTCTTCCCACTTTAATATTAGGGTCTCTGACATGCACTCTGCCCGTCGGGCCCGTTCTGTCGCCCGCCCCCGTCAAGTCGCTATGTACCTAGCGAAGCAACTAACATCACGATCATTACCTGAGATTGGTCGTAAGTTTGGGGGTCGTGACCACACCACAGTCATGCATGCGGTAAAAAAGGTGGAAGAGTTGCGGGACTGCGACACGTCCTTCGCTGAAGATGTCGAACTTCTAAGGCGTATGCTGGAAGGCTGAATAGCCCCCTGCCATCTATCTGTGTTTTAACGTCCTATTTCAAGACTATGGGTAACTGAGAGAAAAGCTTCTCAGCTGTAGCGAAAAGTCTTCTGATTTTAAAGCCATTTGCTATAATACTATGAGTCTTTGTCGGGGGGGGAGAATTAACTTTCTGTGTTGTCACCCACGCAACTTCCTTGGCGGCACGCACGAGAGTACTTTTTTAACCATACTTGAACGTAGATGTATTATGAAATTTACTATTGAACGGGGAGCATTGTTGAAGTCTTTGGGGCATGTGCAAAGCGTGGTTGAGCGCCGCAATACAATTCCCATTCTCTCCAATGTCAGATTGGATGCAGGTGAAGGGTGCCTCAGCCTGAACGCCACAGATATGGATCTGGATATTGTTGACAAGGGTGACGCAAATGTCAGTCAACCGGGTGCAACAACTGCACGTGCCCAAACCCTTTACGAAATTGTGCGAAAATTGCCAGAAGGCTCTCAGGTAGAATTTGATAGTGATGGTGAAGGACAGTTGCTGCTTAGCTCTGGGCGCTCCCGCTTTACTTTAACCTGTCTTCCGACAGATGATTTCCCGGTCATGTCTGGCGGTGAAATGGTGCACACATTTTCTTTACCCGCGTCCGAGATTCGCGGCCTTATTGATCGCACACGATTTGCCATATCGACTGAGGAAACCCGTTATTATTTGAACGGTATCTACCTCCATGCCGCTGAGCGCAATGGCTCTAGAGTGTTGCGCGCAGTGGCCACAGATGGCCATCGTCTCGCTAGTGTTGAGGGACCGCTTCCAAACACTGCAGATCGCATGCCCGGTGTAATTTTGCCGCGTAAGACAGTTAGCGAATTACGTAAGCTGATAGACGAAACTGTCGACGATGTAGAGGTCGAGCTTTCAGAAACAAAAATTCGATTTACCTTCGATAATGTCATTCTTACATCAAAGCTGATTGACGGCACATTCCCTGATTATGAGCGGGTTATTCCCGTTGGGAATGACAAGGAAATGGTGGTCGATTGCAAGAGTTTTGCTGAGGCTGTTGATAGGGTGTCGGCCATTTCCACTGAAAAGTCGCGTGCTATTAAGCTTTCTCTAACCAATGGAACACTGGTACTCTCAGCTTCTAGCCCAGAGTCCGGCACCGCAACGGAAGAATTAGAAGTGAGTTATCAGGGTGAAGCTATGGAAATTGGCTTTAATTCAAGCTATTTACTGGATATTACTCGTCAAATAGAAGGTGATAACGCACGCTTCACATTGGCGGATGCCGCGTCTCCAACAATATTAAGTGAAACCGATGACAACAGCGCTCTTTATGTGCTGATGCCCATGCGAGTGTAAGGAAGGCAGTCCTGATCCATTTTACCGGATTGGCAAGACAGGAAAAGTTGGCGGATAGCGCTAACCAAGGTGCTGCTTTTGCGCCAAGATCCTCTGTCGTCCGCCTGACCTTGAGTGAGTTCCGCTGTTATGAAAGCCAGCGTATGGAAGTTGGGCCTGAACCTGTCGTCCTTAATGGTCCCAACGGGGCAGGTAAAACGAATGTGCTTGAAGCGCTGTCCTTTTTGGTTCCAGGTCGTGGGTTGCGCGGTGTGAAGTTAGCTGAAATATCACGCCGTGATCCAAAGTCCATCGAGCTTGCTAATAGGCCCTGGGCAGTAGCAGCTAATCTGGAGACGAAAGATGGACCTCGTACAGTCGGCACTGGCCGTGAAATTCTCCCAGGTGCACGCCGTGAAAAACGAATAGTTCACGTAGATGGTGAAATCATACGATCTCAAACAGCGTTAGGCGAAATCCTCAGTGCCCATTGGTTAACTCCACAAATGGATAGACTTTTTCTTGAAGGGGCATCAGCACGCAGACGTTTTCTTGATCGGCTTGTATTTGGTATAGACCCGGCCCACGCAGGTAGAGTCTCTGCCTATGAACATGCAATGCGCGAGCGTTCCCATCTGTTGCGCCACGGCCAGCCAGATAGCAATCGGGTGGCGGACCCGGAATGGCTTAGCGTGTTGGAAAGAACTATGGCTTCAAAAGGTGTTGCTGTTAGCGCTGCTAGAATTGAACTAGCGACAAAGCTTGATCAACTTACAGGCCAGTCCGCACAAGAAGGAGTTTTTCCGGGTGCGAGTTTAAGCGTCACAGGCACTTTGGAAGATTGGCTAGATTGTGCTCCAGCGCTTGAGGCTGAAGACCGAATGAAAAAGTTCCTAGAAGACAATCGCCAAGGTGATCGAGAGAATGGTTCTGCCCAAATTGGTCCGCATCGCAGTGATATGGAAGTGTGCCATTTAAGTACCGGACAAATCGCTAAACTATGTTCTACTGGTGAGCAAAAGGCGTTGCTGATTTCTTTGATCCTAGCAAATGCACGCCTAGGTGCTGCACAAAAGGGATCACTGCCCTTATTATTGTTGGATGAGGTGGCCGCACATTTGGATGAGGCCCGTCGTGAGGCCTTATTTGAAGAAATTATTAAGCTTGGTATTCAAGCTTGGATGACCGGAACTGATGAGGGTCTTTTCTCTCCAATAAAAAATGTAGCCCAGTTTTTTAGTGTTAATAACGCTGTAATCACACCTACTTAATTGAGTGGGAAAATGAAAAGAAGATCTAACTATGACCAATGAGCTTACAGACGAACAAGCACCACAGAATGATCGTAATGATGCTGTTTATGACTCAGAATCCATCAAGATTTTAAAAGGACTGGATGCAGTGCGAAAGCGTCCGGGGATGTATATTGGGGATACTGATGATGGCTCAGGCTTGCATCATATGGTTTACGAGGCTGTGGACAACGCAATAGATGAAGCGCTGGCCGGACACTGTGATCGAGTCGATGTGCTCCTCAATGGGGACGGTTCAGTGACCGTATGTGATAATGGGCGTGGTATTCCTGTAGACATTCACGCAGAAGAAGGTGTCTCAGCTGCTGAGGTGATTATGACTCAGCTTCATGCGGGTGGAAAGTTTGACCAAAATTCGTATAAGGTTTCTGGGGGCTTGCACGGGGTTGGTGTCTCAGTCGTAAATGCGCTTTCAGTGTGGCTAGAACTTAGAATTTGGCGCGAAGGTAAGGAGCATTCTGTGCGCTTTGCTCACGGGGAGACGGAATCTCCGTTGAAAGTTGTCTGTGATGCGCCACAGGCCGAAAACAAAAAAGGTTTAAAGACAGGGACTGAGCTAACCTTTATGCCGTCTACAGAAACCTTTACCATGGTGGAATTTGACTTTTCTACACTGGAGCACAGGTTGCGCGAGCTTGCCTTCTTGAATTCGGGTGTTCATTTGCGCTTGACGGATGCTCGTAATGTAGAAAAAAATATTGTCGATCTTCATTATGAAGGTGGTCTTAGAGCATTTGTTGAGTTTCTGGATAAATCAAAAAAAGCTATTAATCAAGGACCGCTTGTAGCTGTTGGCGAAAAGGAGGGTGTCACAGTAGAGATGGCTTTGCAGTGGAACGATAGTTACCACGAGACCACGCTGCCATTTACTAATAACATCCCACAGCGCGATGGTGGAACACATCTGGCTGGTTTTCGTGGTGCCATGACACGAACCATCAACAAATACGCTAATGCTAGTGGCATCGCTAAAAAGGAAAAAGTATCAATTACCGGTGATGACAGTCGCGAAGGACTGACATGTGTGTTGTCTGTTAAAGTGCCTGATCCCAAGTTTTCGTCACAAACGAAAGACAAACTGGTATCGTCCGAAGTTCGACCCATTGTTGAAAGTATTGTTGGTGATCAACTCGATCAGTGGTTCGAAGAGCATCCTGGCGAAGCAAAAGCGGTGATTGGAAAAATTGTTGAAGCCGCAGCTGCCCGTGAAGCCGCACGCAAAGCTCGTGAATTAACTCGTCGCAAGGGAGCCCTAGATATAGCCTCTCTGCCAGGCAAACTCGCTGATTGTCAGGAACGTGATCCGGTGTTATCTGAATTATTCATCGTCGAGGGTGATAGTGCTGGTGGCTCAGCCAAACAGGGCCGATATAGAAAAAACCAAGCTATTCTTCCACTGCGTGGTAAAATTCTTAACGTAGAACGAGCCCGATTCGATAAAATGCTGTCTTCAGCAGAGATAGGTACATTGATTGCGGCTTTGGGGACGGGTATTGGGCGGGATGATTTTAACCCAGAAAAGTGTCGTTATCACAAAATTATTATCATGACCGACGCTGATGTTGATGGTTCCCACATTCGTACTCTACTATTAACTTTCTTCTATCGCCAAATGCCGGAACTGATTGAACGTGGTTATCTTTATATTGCCCAACCCCCACTTTATCGAGCCAAACGGGGCTCGTCAGAAGTTTACTTGAAAGATGATGAGTCTTTAGAAAACTACTTATTGTCGTCTGCAGTTGATGAGGGAACCGTGTTGACAACGTTTGATGGCGCTCAGCTAGCTGGGCCTGATTTACGCCATCTTGTGGAAGATGCTCGCGTCATTAAAACTCAGCTGGAAAGACTATCTCGCCACGTTCCTATCAAAATTGTTGAGCAAGCGTCTATTCTGGGAGCATTGAACCCACAAATTTTGTCCGATGCAAACCATGCTTCAGAAATTGGTGACTATGCAGCTAAGCGCTTGGATGCATTGGAACCTGAAGTAGAACGTGGTTGGGTATGCCAAGTGAAAAATGATGGTGGCCTATCCTTTACGCGGACCCTACGCGGTGTTGAGGAATGCTATGTGATCGACAGTGCTCTCATTCAAAGTGCAGAAGCACGTAAATTAGATTCAAAAGCCGGAGAACTACAAAAGCTTTACATGCGCCATGGTATTCTCGTTGTTAAGGACAAGGAAGTTTCAATTACAGGTCCGGTCTCTCTTGTCAATTCAATCATGCATGCCGGGCGTAAGGGTATAAGTATGCAGCGCTACAAAGGTCTGGGTGAAATGAATCCAGAACAACTTTGGGAAACTACACTTGATCCTAACGCGCGTTCGCTTTTACAGGTGAAGGTCAACCACGCTGACGATGCAGAGGAGGTGTTTTCGACCTTGATGGGTGATATGGTTGAGCCGCGCCGTGACTTTATTCAAGCCAACGCCCTAAAAGTTGCGAATCTCGATGTGTAAGAAGGATTTCTCAGGAGTATGAATAGTATAGAGCTGACTGATAATTAATTACCTAAAGTGGACCAAGTGAATTGCAAAGATTAAAACATAAGTTATGCAAACATAGCTGGTGTAGGTATGCACGAGGCTCAAATATATTGGGTCAAAATGTGAGTTTCTAATCTGAATGCTGTCAGATTTATAACAAAATTTTACAAAAAATATTATGGTGTTTCGTACTGTGAAATTTACTAAATTATTGCATTATGGGTAAGCGCGCGCCTAATTCTTCAAATGCAAAGCCCCTCTCAAGCTTAATTGGCAGATGGTCTTTGCGTATAGCCGCAATAGGAGTGTGGATTTTTATAGCACTTATCGGTTTGTTGGCGTTTTATGCTTATGACATACCTGATGTTGACAAAATTCTTGCCGCAACGCGCCAACCGACAGTTACTGTTAATGCAAGAGACAATACGCATCTGTTAACACTGGGAGATATCTATGGATTTCCGGTTGATCTTAATGAGCTTCCGCCCGCCTTGAGTCAGGCCGTATTAGCAACGGAAGACAGGCGATTTTATTCACACTTTGGACTTGATTTGCTTGGTCTAGCACGTGCCGCATACGCCAACTTAAATGCGGGTCGAATAGTCCAAGGTGGATCCACACTGACCCAGCAGCTAGCAAAAAATCTGTTTTTATCTCCTAAAAGAACTTTAAAAAGAAAAGTTCAAGAGCTTATTTTATCTTTGTGGCTGGAACAAAAATTTTCGAAAGAACAGATTTTAACAGTTTATTTGAACAGGGTATACTTAGGCTCGGGCACCTATGGCGTGGAAGCTGCTTCTAGGCGCTACTTCAAAAAGTCTGCAAAGGATATGAACACATATGAATCAGCTATGCTTGCAGGGCTGTTGAAGGCACCATCACGCTATAATCCGGTACATAATCTTGAACTGGCAAAGAAACGTACTTCTCAGGTGCTCGCCAATATGGTTGCCGCTGGTTATCTGAGCGAGTCTGAAAAAGAAGGTTTTAATAAAGGTTCAGTTGGGATCAAGCCATTAAAGACATCCAGAAGATCTCGTTATTTTACAGACTGGATTTTATCTCAGGTATCAGGCTATGTGTCACCGGGAAATGCTGACATCGTCGTTACTACAACATTGGATAAAATTTTACAGATGGACGGGGAGCGCGCCGTTGCTAAGGCGCTGAAAAGAGGCAAAGGACTCAACGTATCTCAAGCCGCTCTTATTGCGATGACACCAAACGGGGCAGTGCGAGCGATGATAGGTGGAGCCGACTATGGTGTTTCTCAATATAACCGGGCAACCCAGGCTAAACGACAACCAGGTTCTGCGTTCAAGCCTATCGTCTTTCTTGCGGGACTTGAAAAAGGTTTGAGGCCAAGTAGCAAATTTATGGACGAGCCACTAAAAATTGAAGACTGGAGCCCGCGAAATTTTACTAGAAGATACCAAGGTAAAGTTAGCATGACAGATGCCCTATCAAAGTCGATTAATACAGTCGCTGTCAGCATTTCAGAGACAGTCGGTCGAGATAACGTCATTGCCATCGCCCGACGTTTAGGAATTACAGCGAATCTGCTCTCTGCTCCCAGCATAGCATTAGGGGTCAATGGTGTTAGTTTGATTGAGATGACGGCGTCTTATGGCGCCTTTGCTAGTGGTGGCTTTGGGGTGTGGCCATACGGGATTGAGAAAATTAAAGATGGTGATGGAAAGATCCTTTATAGCCGCCAGGGATCGGGGCCTGGTCGAGTTATTAAGGCGCAAATTGCAGGCGCGATGAATGCTATGCTGTCAAAGGCATTAGAAGAGGGGACAGGCAAGGCGGCTAATTTTAGTCGTCATGTAGCTGGAAAAACTGGAACTAGTCAGAACAACCGGGATGCATGGTTCATTGGGTATAGCGCAGATCTCATAGCTGGTGTGTGGATGGGAAATGATAATCAGGATCCCATGAAGAATATTACGGGTGGTGGACTACCAGCAAAAGCTTGGCGAGATTTTATGATTGCAGCACACACTCGCATTCCAGTTCGGTCACTGCCAAGCAATAGTGAGGTATTACTGCCATCTATCATTGAAGCTAGCAGGCTGGGACCATCTGCAAGTGATGGAAAAAAAAGTTTCTGGCACAAGCTATTAGGTGTCTTTGCAGAGGGGGAAAGCTCGTCGCCCTAAATGGCATCTCTTCCAAGTTTAGCGATGGTTCCTGTAGTCGAATGGCCTGGCATTATTTCAGCCAATAAAACGCGCCCACCATAGGAACTGACTATATCGGATCCAACTACATTTCTAAGAGTGTAATCAGCTCCTTTAACTAGCACATCTGGACGTAGTTCTTCGATGAGTTTAATTGGGGTTTCCTCAGAGAAGATGATCACCATGTCGACGGCTGACAAAGACGCAAGTATTATGGCGCGCGCAAGCTCGCTTTGAACAGGTCTTTCATCGCCTTTAAGCAGTTTGACTGAAGAATCACTATTTAGGCCAACAACAAGCTTATCCGCTGCATCTTGTGCTTGATTTAAAAGTGATATGTGGCCTGGGTGAAGCAGGTCAAAACAGCCATTTGTAAAGCCAACGATGTTGCCGTCACGGCGCCATTTATCAAGACGATCAAGCGCTGGTTCAAGCCCTAAGATTTTGGCTTCAGAATTTATTTGGTCCTGATGAAGTAATTCCGTCAGGAAATCTTTGGTGAAAACAACAGCTGTACCCACTTTACCAACAACAATTCCAGCAGCAACGTTTGCAAGTCTTGCTGCATCTTCAATATCAGCTCCTGCACTGATGGCGGCAGCTAGGGTTGCAACAACCGTGTCGCCTGCGCCGGATACATCAAACACATCAATTGATTCTGCCCTCAAATGGGATAGGCCACCATCTTTTTTGAGTAGGGTCATGCCGTCCATTGAGCGTGTAGCCAATACGCTCCCAAAACTGTACTTATCGATCAAAGATTGTGCAGCCAGAGTTACCTCTCCGTCACTGTCTGTAGGCATGCCGGTAGCCTCAAAAAGTTCGCGACGGTTTGGCGTGATAATATCAGCTCCGCTGTAGCGGCCGTAGTCTATCCCTTTGGGATCAACGATTACAACTTTTGACTCTATCTTTGCGGCTCTGATTAGCTCCACTATAGTTTTGTCTGTGAGTACACCCTTAGCATAGTCGGAAAGAATGACAGCATCACAACTTTGCATGGCTTGAACGGCCTTGGCGATTAGCTTTTCCTCTATGTTATGGCTCAGGGTAAAAATGCTTTCGTGATCTGTGCGCAATATTTGTTGGCCATCAGCCAGGTAACGGGTTTTTACAGATGTTTGTCGAGCACCGTCATCAACAAGTAGCATGTCTACAAGGCCTTCTTCGCGAATAAGCCTTTTGATTTCAGCTCCTTCAGGATCCTTTCCAATGACCGAAGTGAAATTAACCTGTGCACCAAGCCCGGCAAGGTTTCGCACAACATTTCCAGCACCGCCAAGCATTGTTACTTTTCTTTCAAGCTTAAGCACGGGTATTGGTGCTTCCGGGGAGACGCGGTTAACAGACCCATAATGAAAATGATCAAGAATAACATCACCTATACAAAGGACCCGAGCGTGATGAAGGTTTTCCAGTAATTGAAATATTGAAATTTGTGCGCTCATATTAAACTAAGCTCCTGCTCTAAGGCACCACATAGCATGTGACCTATGAGAATATGCATTTCTTGGATGCGAGCAGTTTGCTGGGACGGTACGTTTAGCAGGGGGTTGGCAAGGCCAAGCATACGACCACCGCCACAACCAGAAAATCCAGCAACAACAGCCCCTTTGCTCTTGGCTCTTCTTAGGGCGCGAACAATATTCTCACTATTTCCTGATGTTGAGATACCAATGACCACATCTTCCTCTCTGACCAAGGCATCTACCTGACGGGCGAAAACATCCTCAAAACCAAGATCATTGCCAATGGCTGTTAAAGACGACGTGTCAGTGCTCAGTGAAATGGCGGGGATGGGCGCCCTATCATTTATGTAGCGTACGGTCAGTTCTGTTGCCAGATGTTGTGCATCCGCAGCACTACCACCGTTACCAAAAAAAACAATCTTTCCACCACTGCCAATGGCCTTTAAAGATGCGCGCAACAGAACACCAAAAGGTTTTGAGATGCTCTCGCGCATGGCGGCAAACACCTCCTCATGGGAGGACATCTCTGCATCAATATAGGTATTTAGATCAAGGGCCATTATTTATAAGTCCTGAAAATCAAGAAAGTTTTATACGGCGGCCCTCTCGAAGGGACTCCATAATAGCAATGGTGGCAAGTGATGTTTCAATCAATTCAGCCTCACTAACTGGTGCTACCCCGCCGTTTGAGACTGCGCTGACAAAATCTTCTAATGCTTTTTTGAAGCCCTTGTCCTGAGTGCGGGAACTTTTTTTTCTAAGCTTCCCATGTTCAGCAACAGTAAAGGACTTGAAGTTATCAACACAAACAACACTGCCCCCGCTATAAACTTCAATTAATTCCTTTGAATAAATATTATCGCCAAGGCCTGTATAAACAATGGTGGCAAGGGAGCCGTCCGCGAATCTAAGTGCGACGTTAAGGTCATCACAGCCCCCACCTGATATCTTTGCTGCGTCTGCTTGCACTGACAGTATTGGCGATTCTACTAAGTATCGAGCAAGATCTACAAAATGGCAGACTTCACCCAGAATTCTCCCCCCACCTTCATCCGCAGCGTGGACCCAGTTTTCTGCCGGTATATGGCCAGCATTGATTCGAAGGAGAATAAACTTTGTCCCCTTATGACATGCAAGATGGTCACGGATCATTTGAGACAAGGGCGCATAACGGCGGTTAAAGCCCACTTGAAAAAATTTGGTGGATTGATTTCGTGCATCTATTACATGGTTCACTTCATTTCTGCTCAAGGCCAGAGGCTTTTCAACTAATACGTATTTTTCCGCCAAAAGGGCACGTGTGCAAAAATCAGCATGGCTATCGTGGCGCGTTGCTATCATGACAGCGTTGATATCAGGATTTTTAAAAATAGCGTCCACATCGGTGGTTGCATGCAAGAAGTCAAAGTCAACTTTGGTTCGTACAGCTGACGCACCACTCTGTGTCGCCACGGTGTGCAAAGTAACATCACTCATGTTTTTAAGTTGTGGCAGTAGGATTGAACGTGCAAAATTACCAGCCCCGATGATACCCAGAACACACCCAGTAATCTTATTGCGTTTTGGCGTTGGGAATGAGGTGCCATGTTGTTGTTTGTTATCGCCATAAGACAGAACAACACCAAGGTGTGTTTCTGAAGCTCCAGTGACAAGCTCGTAGGCCTTTTCTGCATCTTTAAGCTCAAATTTGTGGCTCGTAAGGGCGCCAACATTTAAGCGTTTTTTTAGGGATGGTGACATTAACCGAAGGCATTCAGAAAGATTGTCTGTTTCAGTCCAGCGTATCCAGCCTTCAGGATACTTAATCCCACGACTTTCATAGTCGTTATCATAACGCCCTGGTCCGTAAGAGCGTGAAACGATAATACTCAGCTCTTTTTGCATAAATTCCCGAAAAGGAATTTCGGTTCCCGTCATTCCGACTAAGCAGACACGGGCCCTATCACGGGCGATTGTGCCAGCAATTTGAAAGGGCTCACTCGTCTTGGACGCCGCGGAAATTATTACACCATCCATGCCGCGCCCATTACTTATGGCAGCAACGGTGGCTTCCATTTCTTCCCGTTTGCCATTTAGATCAAAGGTTGCTTCCGCGCCCATTTGCAGGGCTAGATCAAGACGTGGGACATTGTAGTCTAGGGCGAGAACCCGAACCCCTGAAAGATTAAGTAGGCAAATAATTAACTGGCCAAGCAAACCTGAGCCAACGACCGCAACAAGATCACCTAAGGACTGGTCTACATTTCTAACTGCGTGCATTGCGATGGATGACAGGGTGCCAAAACATGCTTCATCATAAGTGACATCATCTGGTATGGGGGCTGCAAGATTGGCTGGTATTACATTTAACTCGGCGTGGTTAGCAAGGCCAGCCCCTGCGACAGCGACGCGTTGACCAACATGAAAGGTCCCTTCAAGTCCCTCACCAACACCAACGACGTCCCCAGCGGCAGAATACCCTAATGGTAGGGGGTCGTCCAACCGAGCTAGAACAGCACGGATAGTTGCTCCAACACCGTCTCTTTTGGTTTTGTTTAGCACCTTCTTGACGAGGTCGGGACGCTCGCGAGCCTTTCCGGCAAGGCTTTTGCGGGCAAATTCGACAACCATACGCTCTGTTCCTGCTGAAATCAGCGAGGCCTTAGTGCTGACAAGAATACTTCCCGCCTTGACACATGGTTCAGGAACATCTTTCAAACTCAACTTCCCCGTTCGGGTGCTTTGAATAACTTGTTTCATTACAGTGTTTTACACTGATTTAGGGGGCAGATGCAAAGACAGCTTTAATAACAAGCTCAAGGATGGGTGTCTCAGCTAACTATTGAGGATATAGAAGTTAATTCATAAAAAACTCTGTGGGTGCCTTAAATTACTACCTTAAATATCTTTTAAACCATTGTCTCAATTGCAGCAATTAACCTGTTTGGTTGCTATTACCAGAGTGTTGCCTGCTTTTTTTTAGTCTTAGGAAGACAAAAGCCTGTGAAGTACAGTCTAGTTTGAGCAAACGGCACTTTCACTATTTCAAAATATGCATTTATCTCTTTTTAAAACAAACCTAGTGAGAGCAGTAGGACAAAAATTAGCTTTTTAGAGGAGCGATACAACGGCGTACAAAATTTATTACTTCAGGTTCACCCCATGGGGCAATGCCAGTAACGCGACCCCTCTCAAGGCCCTTTGCATCGATAAGAATTGTGACTGGTAGGCCCCTAACGCCTGACTTCCGTGCCAATTTAGATTTTTTGTCCACTAATATATCTAGGTCTTTAAGTCCCTGGTTTTTAAAAAAACGGAGTATTTTTGTAGCCCCACCACGATCTACAGAAACCGCAAGTACAGTGATACTATCTTTTTTTAGAAGTTTTTTTAAATGGATAAGGTCAGGCATTTCCCTAATACAGGGCGAGCACCATGTTGCCCAGAAATTAAGGACAACCCCAAGTCCTTTATAATCTGCAATAGTGTGCTCAGAGTCCTGAGCGTCAAAAAACGGATGATTTAATGCTGCTCGAGGTGGAGTTTGCGGTGAAAAATTACTTAAATTTTTTGGGGGCTTATGACAATTATTTACCTCAGCACTTGCATGATGCGTGGATATGGAGACAATCACCAACAACGCCGTTATTAAAGCTGGTGTTATGGCTCGCATGCGCAGCTTTGTTGATAAAATATAGATTATTAAGGACAAGTATGATTTTAAGTTCATGATCAATTTTGGTTTAGAGCATTTAGAGAGAGAGGTCCAGTGGTGACGAAGAAAGCTTCCGAACCCAAGGCGAGGAAGAAAGTGAAAAGAACTGGCACTAGTAGCATCTGGGGCGGGCGCTTTAACGCGGGTCCGTCATCTTTGATGGAAGCGATTAATGCTTCAATTGATTTTGACAAGCGTCTCTACCTGCAGGATATCGCCGGATCAAAAGCTCATGCGCAGATGCTAGTTGTTCAAAAAATTTTAAGTGTGAGTGACGGCAATAAAATCCAAGCTGGTCTTGACACCATCGAAAAAGAAATTAGTAGCGGAACCTTTGAATTTGACACCTCCCTTGAAGATATTCATATGAATATTGAAAATCGCCTTTCTCAATTGATTGGCGAAGTCGCAGGTCGGTTACATACAGCACGCTCGCGTAATGATCAGGTGGCAACGGATTTAAGGCTTTGGGTGCGCGATGCTATTGACAATATTGACGTCGCCCTCAAGGATTTTCAGCAGGTGTTAATTTATGTAGCCGACGAGCACGCAGCAAGCATCATGCCTGGCTTTACACACTTACAGGCTGCACAGCCAGTTACATTAGGTCACCACATGCTTGCATACGTGGAAATGTTTGGTCGCGACCGTGGCCGTCTCCAAGATTGCCGGACAAGATTGAATGAGTGCCCGTTGGGTGCGGGTGCTCTGGCCGGAACATCTTTTGCTATCGACCGGCAAAGCACAGCCAGTGCGCTTGGCTTCACAAAGCCCATGGTAAATTCACTAGATGCTGTTTCAGATCGGGATTTTGCAGTCGAGTTTCTCGCAGCTGGATCTTTGCTGGGTGTGCATCTCTCAAGAATGGCGGAAGAAGTTGTCTTATGGAGCTCACCACAATTCGGCTATATCAAAATTTCTGACCAATTTTCTTCGGGTAGTTCTATGATGCCCCAGAAGCGTAACCCGGATGCTGCTGAACTAATCAGGGGTAAGTCAGGACGTATTATAGGCTCCCTGAATTCGTTATTGGTCGTCCTGAAGGGGCTACCGATGACTTACGGTAAGGATATGCAAGAAGATAAGGAGCCCGTGTTTGATGTGGCTGATACGCTTGGACTTTGTATTGCTGTAATGGCGGGTCTGGTGGGTGAGGCTGAATTTAATTTGGAACGAATGAAGGCTGACTCTGGGCGTGGTTTCACAACAGCCACTGATCTGGCGGATTGGTTGGTGCGGGTGGCGGAAATACCCTTTCGCGAGGCACATAATATCACCGGTAAACTAGTGAAAATAGCCGAAAATAAAGGTTGTGACTTAGCCGAACTTGAACTAAGCCAAATGCAATCTGTTGAGGCGTCCATCAATGAGGATGTTTACAGTGTATTAGGTGTTGAAAATTCAGTGGCTAGCCGGACAAGTACGGGTGGTACGGCCCCGGCAAACGTTGCCGCAGCGGCCAAGGCAGCTAGGAAGAGGTTTTTGATATGACTGACCAAAGATTCAAGCTGCTTCAGCATTTATTGTCGCTAGCTCTTGTTGTCGCTATTGCCCTCTCAATTTCAGCGTGCGGAAGAAAAAACATGCCAGATAGACCTATTGACTCTGAATATCCGCGCAGTTACCCAAGTCGATAGTTATCGGAGATAATTGATTGGATCATTTTCAATATAGTGATGGCATGCTGCTGAGTGAAGATGTTTCCCTCTCAGACATCGCTGAAGATGTTGGAACGCCCTTCTATGTATACTCAAACGCTACATTAGAACGTCACTACAACGCCTTCGCCCAGGCATTTGATGGCTTGGACACCATGGTCTGTTATTCCGTTAAGGCTAATTCAAACATTGCTGTTGTACGAACCCTTGCCCGCCTGGGAGCGGGGGCGGATGTAGTCTCAGGCGGCGAGCTGAAAAGGGCCCTAGCTGCAGGTGTTCCTGCCAACAAGATTGTCTTTTCTGGGGTCGGTAAAACTACACAAGAAATTGGTGACGCTCTTAAGTTAGGGATTATGCAAATTAATGTGGAATCTGAGCCAGAGCTTGAAGTCCTAAGCCAAGTTGCCGTAGACCTTGGCGTAGAGGCGGCGGTGGCGTTTCGTGTAAATCCAGATGTGGATGCGCAAACCCATGCAAAAATTTCAACGGGAAAGTCAGAAAACAAGTTCGGCATTGAATTGAACCGAATTCATGAAGTGTGTAGAAAAGCTAAAGATATGTCGGGAATTCACCTAGTTGGGTTAGCCATGCATATTGGCTCACAGCTCACTGAAACTGGGCCATTTAGAGAAGCCTATATACGGATGTATGGGCTTGCCTCTAAGTTGCGCGCCGAAGGCTTTAACGTTGAGCGTTTGGATTTAGGTGGTGGCCTTGGTATACCTTATGGGGATAACGAAGGGCCACTAATTGGGCCAGTAGAATATGCTAAGATCGTGCATGAGGTTTTCGATGACTTTGATGGCAAGCTAATTTTTGAGCCGGGTCGTGTTATTGCTGGAAATGCTGGAGTCTTGGTAACTCGGGTTATTTACTTGAAAAAAGGTGCGACTCGAGACTTTGCCATTGTCGACGCGGCTATGAATGACCTAACCCGACCTTCGCTGTATGACGCATTTCACGAGATTGTGCCAGTTGCCCTCGCTGATGATAATGCAATCGTCCCTTATGACGTTGTTGGCCCCATATGTGAAACCGGTGATACATTTTGTACGCAGCGCAATTTACCTCTCCTTGCTGCAGGTGACCTGCTAGCAATTCGCAGTGCTGGAGCTTATGGTGCTACAATGGCCTCAAGTTATAACACCCGTGCCTTGATTCCTGAAGTGATGGTCAGAGGTAGGGATTTTTCGGTTATCCGCCGGCGAATGGAGGTCGATGATTTGATTGCTCTAGAAATGTTTCCAGCTTGGCTTTCCAACAGTCCAGACTAGCCTAGAGTCTTAGTTCTATTGTTTGGGTTCTTCCGCAACTACAGGCTTGGTAAAGGTGACTTCCATTTTTTTTGCTTTCTCAGTTGGATCAAGTATTGTCCCTTTGAAATTCATTTTTTCACCGGCAGGTATTTCTGCCATATCTGGTGTTAAGTTAATAAATTGCACTTCTTTATTGTCTTCATTGAATAAGGAAATTCGAATAATAGGCACCATACGCAGTTTTTCAGAAATATTGACGATGTTTCCAGTGACGTTCAGAACGTCGACTTGCCCATCTTGCTCACGTTGTGATTTAACATCCTGAATATCAAGGCCGGTTCCCAATGGGTCACTTAAACCAATCATATCGTACAGGGGTTTGGTTTGTGGGATCGCTTCCTGAACCATATCGCGCAGAAAAAAGCCACCTGCGGTTATTCCGGTAATTAACAACAAAAAAACAATGCCTAAAATCAAGCCAATACTTGTGCTACCTTCATCCTCATCCTCATCCTCATCCTCATCCAAAGTATCCTCATCATAAGCATCCTTACTCATCAAAGATTCTGGTATGGGATCGGGCTCTGGGATATCGTCAAGGTTGGTATAACCATCATCAACTTCAATATCTTCTTCGCCCATGAGAGAAACAGGTGGTTCCGGCTCATCCTTTCCGAACATATCATTAAGTTCTTCTTGAGACGGGAGGTCTTCTTCAGGCACTTGTTCTTGTTTTGGGTCTATATTCTGTTGTGATTCGGGTATGGCTTCTGGATCAGATTTGGTCACGGATTGTATTTGTTCGGGTTGCGGTATTTGATTTGTAGCCATCATAGCCTGCACCTGAGCAAGAATTTGAGCCTGTAATATAGTAGGATCAATTATTGCTGTTGGTTGTATTTGTGGTTGTGAAGTATAGGCTGGCGCTCGCTTTACAGGCGTGGCCTTTATTGGAAGCTGGTGCCATTGTTGTCCACAATTGGAGCAACGCACAGATTTTCCCTGGGGGCCCAGAGTGGCATTATCGACTTTGTAGGTCGTCGAACAATTAGGACAGCTGATAATCATGGGCACCATGTTTACAATAAAGTACAATCACTTATAAACTTTTGACGAGTCCAACGTCAAGATATGGAAGTCTATTTTGGCATATCTGTGTTGAGCTCTGTTTGTTGGCCCCGCAACGCTGGACGGCGCACAGTCAGCATGCCATTGTAAATCGATTTTTTGAGTAATTGAATGAATTCAGGATGCAACCTTGGTTCGCTTTGAAAATGTAGGTCTTAGATACGGTCTTGGTCCAGAAGTGCTCCAAGATATTTCCTTTTCCTTGCCGCCGGGATCATTTCATTTTTTGGTGGGAGCCAGCGGTGCCGGAAAGTCATCCTTGCTGCGTCTTATGTATATGGCCCTTAAGCCATCACGTGGACTGATTACATTATTTGGCCGTGATATAGCTACTACAACACGCAAAGATCTTCCGGCGCTCAGGCGCAGGGTAGGGGTGGTTTTTCAGGAATTCCGCCTGATGCGCCATTTATCAGCTTTTGACAATGTAGCCTTGCCATTGCGTGTGGCCGGTACCAGTAATGCGGAAATCCAGCGAAATGTGGAAGAATTGCTCAGGTGGGTCGGCCTGCAAGATCATATGGATGCCCGGCCACCCACTCTTTCTGGTGGCCAGCAACAGCGCCTAGCCATTGCGCGCGCCGTCATAGCGCGACCCAAAATATTACTAGCTGATGAGCCTACAGGCAATGTTGACGACAAAATGGCAATTCGCCTGATGCATTTGTTTGACGAGCTTATAAAACATGGCACAACCGTTGTTGTTGCAACCCATAACGAAACTTTGGTCAAGCGTCTGGGACATCCGCGTCTCAGATTGGATAAAGGCCATCTGGAGCTACAGACGAGTTAATTGATGTTCACACGGCGCACAGACCTTCAACTCGAACGGGATTCTTTGGGGCAGTTTTTACCCTGGCTGATCGCTTTTATGGTTTATTTGTCAATTTTGGCCCTAGCTGGAATACTCGTACTTGATGATATAGCCAGGCGTTGGGACAAAGGCATGAGCGGCACCCTTACAGTGCAAATAGCTCCTTCACCAGGTAGCGGCGTGACAAGTGGGACTTCCCAAAAAGCCAGCAAGGATGGCGTCAGACGCTTGCAGGCCATTCTTGACTTGTTGAGATCAACACCCGGAGTGGCGCGGGCTAAAACCCTTAGCCAAGAAAAGGTCCTGGCGCTTTTAGAGCCCTGGCTTGGCAATGGTGCCCTTGGTGCAGATCTTCCTTTGCCAAAACTGATTGATGTTGAACTTGAAAATGGTGTGGCTTTGGACATTGCGGCGTTGGAGATTCGTTTGATGGCGATTGTGCCCGGTGCGGTCATTGATGACCATGGTGTCTGGCTGGGCCATTTGGTTGATCTTATTCAAACTGTGAGAGCGCTAGCGTTGGCGGTGCTGGTGTTTATCGCCCTTGCGACAACTGGTACTGTAATTTTTGCGACTCGCACTGGTCTGGCCATTCATCATGAGGCCATTGAAGTACTACACCTTATAGGTGCCCAGGATGCCTACATTGCCCGGCAATTTGCTAGCCGCGCCTTGATGCTTGGTTTGCGCGGGGGTGTTATTGGCCTGTTTCTGGCGGTGCCTACACTTTGGAGTATAGGTGGTTTAGCACGCTCCTTGCGCTCAGGCTATTTTCCCGAATTTTCACTTGACTTGGTCCATTGGGCTATTTTGGCCTGCATGCCAATAGTGGTCGCCCTGATTGCTATGATATCTGCTCGACTTACAGTAATGAAAACACTGGCAAGAATGTTATAGTCTTTGACCTAAAAAACTGGGAGCATACGCAGCAATGGCTGGACTTGTGTCGCAACGACGAGCTAAGCGCTTGTTTAGGCGTTTGATTATACCGATGATTGGCTTGATGCTGATATGGACAGCTGGGCTGGTTCGTTTTGCAGATTCTATTCCAAAAATAATTGAAGAGCCAACTCGCCGTACGGACGCGATTATCGTGCTGACCGGGGGGAGTGGGCGGCTGGAAGAAGGCCTTAATTTGTTGGAGTCAGATATGGCTAAAACGTTGTTTGTGTCTGGTGTTTATCAGGGTCTGGAAGTGAAGACGCTTTTTAGAATGTTCAAGCGTAACCCCCGGGGTCTGGAATCTCGTATAGGTATTGGCACGGCGACGAATACTCTGGGTAATGCCTTAGAAACAGCTGATTGGTTCAGAGGCAAGAGTTTTAAGTCCATGCGGCTTGTTACGGCGGCTTATCATATGCCGCGCAGCCTTATGGAATTCAAATATGCAATTCCTAATGCGCAAATTATAGCTCACCCAGTTTTTCCAGCACATGTAAAAGTTGATGAGTGGTGGGCCTGGAGTGGTACACTAGAGCTCATCGTTAGTGAGTATAATAAATTTATTTTATCTGGGTTGCGACAGCAAACTGAAATATTTTTTTAAAAGAAAAGGTCGGAAAACAACACAAAAGATGATTTTTATTCGCTCAATCTTTTTCAACATCTGGTTCTTTGGAATCTCAACCTTAAGCATCTTGTTGCTTGTACTGACACTTCCTTTGCCACGAGCTGTGCTCAACAAAGGCTTCAAAGTCTGGATGACTCTGGTTATGGGAGGCATGAGGGTTCTTGTTGGCCTTAGCTATGAAGTTAGGGGCCGCGAAAACATACCTGTCGGCCCAGCGCTATATTCATCAAAACATCAATCTGCATGGGATACGGGCATTTTCTTTCTCCTGTTGGAAGATGCCTCCTTTGTTTTGAAAAAGGAATTGCTATCAATCCCACTTTACGGTTTGTTGCTCAAAAAAGACAAAATGGTTGCTATTGATAGGGAAGGTGGTGGATTGGCTTTAAGGCAGCTGGTTCGTGACAGCCAGGCCGTTATTGAGGACGGTCGTCAGTTAGTTATTTTTCCAGAAGGTACGCGCAGCCAACCCGGTGCCAAGCTTCCTTATCATCCGGGTATTGCTGCTATTTATAAAAAGACTGGTGTTCCAGTCATTCCAGTTGCTTTGAATTCAGGTTTGTTTTGGGGGCGTAGGTCTTTTGATAAGAAGCCAGGCAAAATTATTATTGAGTTTCTGCCCCCTTTAATTCCTGGAATGGAGCGTAAAACTTTCATTGCCGAACTTGAAAGTCGTGTAGAAAAAGCCTCCAATCGTCTGATTTCTGAAGCATCTAATGTTTAAAGCCTCAATACAAAAATATATAGAGTGTGGAAAATCTGTGGATAAATTTTATCCTAGCCTTGTGGATGACGTGAATAAAATTAAAAAAACCAAGTGCTGTATGGTGAAGTGTCTATAGTTAAATAGGACAAGCCTGTGGGTGAAACATAACAAGAACATATGTTGACGGGTCGGACCTTAAAGTGTAGGATTTTTTAAAAGCTCTTAGTGAGGAGTTGGTCTTATATAACATCCTTATCCCACAAAAATGTTGCTTTTTCTGAGTATTTCTTAAGGTCAACTGTGTTTTAAAGGAAAAATTTAGTATGGTTCAGGTCGCCTCCATATCTCAACGCATTTGGGACATGAAATATCGTCTGAAGCATTCGGATGGTCGTCCTGTGGATAAAAACATTGAGGATACGTGGGCTCGCATTGCCAAAGCTCTATCAGAGCTGGAAACTGAAAGTGAAGTTTGGCAGCAAAAATTTTATAATGCACTAGAAGACTTTAAGTTTTTACCTGCCGGAAGAATTGTATCTGGGGCTGGAGCAGAGCGAAAAGTTACTCTTTTCAATTGTTTTGTTATGGGTGCTGTGCCTGATGATATGGCAGGAATTTTTGAAAGCCTGAAAGAAGCTGCTCTGACTATGCAGCAAGGTGGTGGTATTGGGTACGATTTTTCGACCCTCCGCCCAAAGGGTGCGCTTGTTAATAGTGTCGGAGCGGATGCATCGGGCCCACTGTCTTTTATGGATGTGTGGGATGCAATGTGCCGCACCATCATGAGCGCCGGGTCTAGGCGTGGTGCAATGATGGCGGTAATGCGCTGTGATCATCCAGATATTGAACACTTTATTGAAGCCAAGCGGGAAGCCGGTCGTTTGCGGATGTTCAATTTGTCAGTATTGGTCAGTGACGATTTTATGCGTGCGGTCAAGGAAGATACCCCGTGGGAATTGACCTATCATAGCACCACATATAAAAGCCTTCCTGCCCGTGATCTGTGGGACAAGATTATGCGAGCTACATATGCTTACGCTGAACCGGGCGTTGTTTTTATTGACCGCATCAACCGTTTAAATCCGCTTAATTACTGTGAGACTATCCACGCTACAAATCCATGTGGTGAACAACCTTTACCACCTTATGGAGCCTGTCTGCTAGGGTCTCTAAATCTGGCTAGGCTAGTTAATAATCCGTTCACGAATAAGGCTACTCTTGATCCAGCCGTGCTTGCCGATTTAGTAGAGACAACCGTTAGGATGATGGATAACGTCATCGATGTTTCTAACTTTCCTCTTCCCGAACAGGAGGATGAGGCAAAATTTAAGCGTCGTATTGGCCTTGGTATTACAGGCCTCGCAGATGCCCTTATTATGTGCGGTGCCCGTTATGGTGCAATGGAGGCCATTAGTTTAACCCGCCAATGGATGAAGGTGATCCAGCGTGCTGCTTATTTCAGCTCTGCAAAACTGGCTGCTGAAAAGGGTGCATTTCCACTTTATAACAAGGAAGAGTATCTTAGCTCTGAAGCCGTCATGGCCCTTGATGAAGACGTGCGCGATGCTATCGCTAAACATGGCGTGCGTAACGCCTTACTTACATCTGTCGCACCAACGGGTACTATATCTCTATTCGCCGATAATGTTTCTTCAGGGATTGAGCCTGTCTTCAGCTTCAAATACAACCGTCATATTCTCATGGAGGATGGCACACGCCGCGAGGAAGAAGTTTCTGACTATGCCTATCGCTTATATCATCGCCTTTACGGGGCTGAGGCCGACTTACCTGACGCCTTTGTTTGTGCACAGGAGTTAAGCCCTAATGATCATCTTGTTATGCAGGCCGCTGTCCAAGAGTATATCGATAGCTCTATTTCTAAGACAATTAATTGCCCGGAAAGTATTCCCTTTGACGAATTTAAGGACATCTATATGCAGGCTTTTGATCTGGGCTGTAAGGGTTGTACTACCTATCGCCCAAACGATGTCACAGGCTCAGTGCTGGAATTAAGCAAGGAAGATAAGGCTGCGGCTAACGAACCGGAGCTACCATTAGAAAAATCCACAATGTCAACGACCCCAACCGATCAAGGTGACGCCGGGCCTGTCACTCATTTATATCAGCCGTTGGATCGTCCAGAAGAACTCAAAGGTGCTACCTATAAAGTGCGCTGGCCAGAAAGTGACCACGCCATGTATATCACCATGAGTGATATTATCGACGATAGTGGCCGCATTCGGCCATTTGAGATTTTCATCAACTCAAAAAATATGGAGCACTACGCTTGGACTGTTGCCTTGACTAGGATGATTTCCGCCGTCTTTCGTCGTGGTGGCGATGTTTCATTTGTGGTTGAGGAACTGAAAGCTGTGTTTGACCCGCGTGGTGGTCATTGGATGGGCGGGCGCTATATCCCATCATTACTGGCGGCTATCGGAGAAGTCATCGAAAAGCACATGATTACCGTTGGGTTTCTGAAAGGTTCCGGTTCCTTTAACAAGGATCAACCACAAACTCGGGTGCTGTCGATGACAGGAGGTGCCGTGCCAGATGCAGGTCTAGCCGCAAGCTCTGACATTTCTTCCAGCCTTGAAAGCCAACCCCTGCGCCAATGTCCAAAATGTGGCCAGCCAAGCTTGAAAAAAGAAGAGGGATGTGACAGCTGCATAAGCTGTAGTTATTCCAAATGTGGATGAGGGACTAATTGCCCTTATCAATACAATCTTTTCATAGGTTGGACCCCAGCTCACTTGACCTGCTTCTTCGCACTTTCATAAATCTTATGTAACGGTCCTTCTTCAATTCCCATTGTATTTAGGTGGTCTAAAGTGTTTTGAAGGTATTCGATTGAGGAGC
This sequence comes from uncultured Rhodospirillales bacterium, assembly GCA_938092065.1. Taxonomy (GTDB): domain Bacteria; phylum Pseudomonadota; class Alphaproteobacteria; order Rhodospirillales; family JABHCV01; genus JACNJU01. The sequence goes on along the minus strand of CALKND010000012.1, from coordinate 25,675 downwards.
CTTTTGGGCCGACACCTGCGCAGACTAGTTTTACTGTGTCACGAAAGCTAAGCTTGCCTGTGTACTGTTCGTGTTCGCGGCGCACCAAAAAAAGATATGCCTTTACCTCGCGGCCGTCATTAAGTTTGACTGTAAGGAATTTTGGCGCATAGGTTCCAGTGTCCATCTCACGCACATGAAGGTAATCCATAACCTTGGGCACATCAACTGAGGCCAACAAGAAAGCACGACCCTTGCAGGAACCTCCCCGATCTAGTCCCATTACTAGCCCGGGTTTTTTGGGAGTGCCTCGATACTTTGTTGAATATATGCAAAGGGCGCGGTGATAGCCGCGCAAAAGTGCCGGGTGGCTCTCTAAGTAAAGAAAGCCTGGATGCCACATAAGAGAGCCATACCCAAATATCCAGATGCCCTCTTGGGGCAGAAATTGAGGGGGACCCATTTTACCATTCTTTACGTTAGGGTTATTAAACAAGACATCCTATAAATACTGATATGGGCGACTTTAACAAGCAAAGAACTAGAAGACCTTGGTTGATTGCTTTTAGCATTATGGTATTATTTTTTACTATCTATAGTTGTCTGTGGCTGGTCTTGGCCCTAAGTTTGCGCGACCAGGTAGTCAACTGGATCGATGATCAAAAGGATCAAGGTTTCAACGTGCGGTATAACAAGCTGCAGGCCACTGGATATCCATTTGCCATCTGTCTTGAAATAACTAGCCCCAGGTTAGGTGTGCCCAAAACCTCCACTTCTTGGGATTGGCAAGGAACAAACCTTAGAGTGATGTTTGAGTTTTGGGACAGGAAAAGCTTTCGTTTAGAAACATCAGGTCAGCAAACTCTGGCCCTTAGCAAGGCTGGGCAAATCAAAAAATTTTCAGGTGATATAGACTATGCTCTTGGGCAATTTGTTGTTTCAGATGGTGAAATAAAAAAGGTTGGGATTGCCCTGCAAGGGGTACAATTGACAAACTGGGATACTGCTGATGCTACGATTAGCATCCCAAGTGCTCAACTCTCTTTAGACAGGCTAAAGATAGCCAAAGGAGATTATCAGTCTGCAAGCTGGAGCCTATCTGGATCAACGGCAGGTCTTTCCTTACCATGGTTTTCGGCCTCACCTTTGGGAAACAATTTGGGGCTCAGCCTTAAAGCCCGCCTAATTGGAATCATCAAGAGGGGCCCACTTATCCAATCTCTTGAGGACTGGCGAGACAGGGGTGGAACAATTGAGCTAGAAAAGCTAAAATTGAAACATGGTCCTTTGAAAATAAATACAAATGGCACATTGGCTCTTGATGGCAAGCTCCAACCAATAGGTGCGTTGACGGCAAATCTTGAGGGGTTTTTTGAAACTATTGATGCCCTGAAGAGGCTAGGAGTAGTCAAGGCTCGTAATGCTATTACGGCAAAAATAATGCTGGGTGTTTTGTCGCGAACGCCTAAAGGTGGAGGGCCTGCAATTTTGAATTTGGCGCTAACCGCACAGAAACGCCACCTATATTTGGGCCCAGTTCGGTTGTTGGAATTGCCTGAGGTTAACTGGCTCTAGGGCCTTAGCTTTCGTCTTTTGGCTTCACGTTAATAAAGTCCTGCTTAGCCTCAATGACCCGCCGACGGATTTCACGAGCACTGCTAAAGCTGTCTTCAAGAAGATCACCCTGACCTCGTCGTATTGCTCGTTGAAGTGCTGTAAGGTCTTCCATGAAGCGGCCAAGCACATCAAGAACCGCATCTTTATTCTTAAGGCATACATCACGCCACATGGTGGGGTCTGAGGCAGCAATGCGAGTGAAGTCACGAAGACCACCAGCTGCAAATTTTGTAACTTCACTTTTTAGATCATCTTGTAAATCGGCAACTGTACCGACAATAGTGTAGGAAATTAGTTGCGGTAGGTGCGACGTGATCGCTAATACATGGTCGTGACGTGATGCATCCATGATTTCAACCATCATACCACATCTAATCCACAAGTTCTTGACCTTAGTAACGGCTGTAGGATCTGTAGTTTCTAACGGGGTTATAATACACCAATGGCCTTTGAATAACTCAGAAAATCCTGACTCAGGTCCTGAATCAGCTGTGCCGGCAACTGGGTGTGCGGGAACAAGGTGTATCCCGTCTGGCAAATACGGGTTTAGGTCGCTGAATACAGATCTCTTAGATGAGCCCACATCACTAACAATTGCTCCCATCTTAAGGCCTGGTGCTATAGCTTGAGCGACAGTAGTGTAAGCACCCATGGGGGTGCAAATGATAACAAGGTCTGCATTCTTTACAGCTTGGGCCGGGTCTCTATGGTAGCTATCGCCGAGCTTCAGATCGCAGGCTTTTTTCAGGGTCTCAGGCGACCGGGAGTAGATAGATATGTGTTCGCTGATGCTATACTTGTTGATTGAGCGGGCTAGAGACGAGCCGATTAGCCCTATACCAATAAGGGCAATACGTCCAAAAAGGGGTGCCTCATTATTCATTGATCAAGAAATTCCTTTAGGCTATCCACAAGTGCACGCATTTCATCTTCACGTCCAATGGTGATACGAAGACAATCTGGTAAGCCATAACTATCCATACCGCGCACGATCAGGCCGCGGCTTTTTAAAAACTCGTTTGTTACTTTAGCACTTTTACCAGTGGGAGGGAATCGTACGAGCAGAAAGTTACCCACTTGGGAAGGAACTTCAAGGCCGAGGATAATCATTTGCTGTTTGGTCCAGTCAAACCATTTTTCTGTGTAGTTACGAACTTCGTCAGTAAAGGCGACATCATTTAGCGCCGCAAGTCCAGCAGCTAGGGCTGGGCTGGTCACGTTGAAGGGGCCACGCAGGCGGTTTATAACATCGGCAACGGCAGACGGGCAGTAGGCCCAGCCAAGCCTAAGACCACCCAAGGCGAAGATTTTTGAGAAAGTCCGTGTCATGACAACGTTATCGCATTCATCAACTAATTTTGATCCTGAACTGTAATCAGTACAAGATACATATTCTGCGTATGCTGCGTCGATAACCAGCAGCACATGTTGTGGCAAGCCCTCGCGTAGGCGACGAATTTCGCTATCAGGTAAATAGGTGCCTGTAGGATTATTGGGATTTGCTAGGAATAGAATTTTTGTATTTTTTCCAGCTCGCTTAATTAGTGCGTCTACATCTGCGTACAGGTTATTTTCAGGGACAGCTATAGGTGTTGCTCCTACGCCTTTAGCAGAAATGGGGTACATGAGGAATCCATGCTCGGTGTGCATAACTTCGTCGCCCACACCTGCGTAAGCCCGGGTCAGCATGTCAAGTAACTCGTCGGAACCTGAGCCACAGACTATGCGACTTGCATCTAGACCGTAAGCGTTGGCCAAAGCATCGCGTAGTTTTTTGGCGCTACCTTCTGGGTAACGGTGTAAAGTTTCAGTCTCTTGAATATAGGCTTCCATAGCCTTTGTACTTGGTCCCAGCGCTCCTTCGTTGGAGGCAAGTTTAATGACCCGATCAACACCGGGAACTTCAGATTCACCACCCACGTAGACTGAAATGTCGAGAATTCCGGGTTTTGGTTTGGGCAAGCTCATAGGGGATCAAATCCTGTTTAATATCTGGTTTCTATATCTGGAAGTTCAAGTGGCTGGCCGTAAGAGCCAATGGTCCAGATTAAAGATGCAATCCCGCCCAGGCACTCGCCAAGGTGAAGGATTGCACTGTCTTTGTTTGTAATAAAACCCTCTACTTCGACCAAGCGTAAATAGCGTGATGTGAGTTCATTGTCGCGCCAACTGGAAGTGTATACTAGTTTTATGCCTGCTTGTGTGAAGGCCGTTGAAAGTTGTTTCAGGCTAATCTCATTTACCGTTTCGATGACCAGAAAAGTGTGGTCTTGTCCAGTAGGCTCAGATGGCACCGAGCAGATTACCAGTGCTTCAAGATTTGTATTACAGCCTTTTGGCGCATAAATAAAGGGCAGGCGATTGATGATACGTGGAGTATCATTCGCTTCTGATGTAAGTAGCGGCCACCAAGGGGCTTCTTCTGCACGTTTTGGCATGGGCAACACACCGATGGCGACTTCATGGCTTCTAACTGCATCAATTAGCTTCTTTGCGCTTGGATAACAGTCCATGGGGGTGAATGACCCATATTGATTGCGAATCATATCCGAGTATTCACAGAGCATGCTTTGGTTGGGCTCATCAACTACTGAGGCGCCAGGAAGATGAATGCCTATGGAAAAAGGTCCTTCAAAGGACAAGGTAGCAACGATTAGCTCGCGCCAAATCCGTGCTAGTTCTCGCTTTGGGAAAGGTCCCTTGTGGCGTTCCATTAGTCGGTACATAATTGAACACTCGCGGGATGGACGGATTTTTATGCTTTGCCCACGCTTCTCCTCACGGACTTTCTCGACCACTTCGGTTCGGGCCATAATCAGGTCGTGTATAGCGTCATCTATGGCATCGATCTCTTGACGTAAGGCATCAAGTGGCTTGTTCAAGCTCATGGTTTGTATTCCTGCATGTAAGTAAGCTTGGCAGGGGTGTAGTGATAATGCGAAGATGTTCTAAAATCAAAGAAAACATTGACACTGTGCCACCTGATTCTTAGCTATGAGCGCAATTGATGTTATCAAAAGAGAGAATTTTTAAAGGTCATGGCCGAAATTCACGATAAAAAAACTTTCGATAAAGAGGCTAATACCCACGGATTCCAAGTGTCTTTGGCCCATGATGAGCCCGTGCGTCTTGATTGTGGGGTTGATTTGAGGGACATCAACGTCGCCTATCAAACCTATGGTCGACTGAATGCAGAAAAATCTAATGCGGTGTTGATTTGTCATGCCTTGACTGGAGATCACTTTGTTACGGATACACATCCCGTAACGGGTAAGCCAGGCTGGTGGAGCAAACTTGTTGGCCCTGGTAAGACCATTGACACCAATCGTTTTTATGTAATTTGCTCAAATATCTTGGGTGGTTGCATGGGTACGACGGGTCCAAAGGACATTAACCTTGAAACGGGCAGGCCGTGGGGCCTTGATTTCCCCGGAGTTACGATTGCCGACATGGTCAGTGTCCAGGCACGTCTGATTGATCATCTTGGTATTGACCAGCTTTTTGCTACCCTCGGTGGCTCCATGGGTGGCATGCAGGTGCTGGAATGGGCAGCCAAATTCTCTGAGAGAGTTTTCGCCGCTGTTCCCATCGCCACCGCGGCACGCCACTCATCCCAGAACATTGCATTTCATGAAGTTGGACGTCAGGCGATTGTAGCTGATCCTGACTGGTGTGGTGGTAATTATATTTCTCAGGACAAACGGCCACATCGGGGCTTGGCCGTGGCGCGTATGGCAGCGCATATTACTTATCTGTCTCAACCGGCGTTGCATCGTAAGTTTGGCCGCAAGCTCCAAGAACGTGATGCTATTAGTTACGGCTTTGATGCCGATTTTCAGGTTGAAAGTTACCTTCGTCATCAAGGCATTACATTCGTTGATCGCTTCGATGCAAACTCGTACCTGTATACTACTCGGGCTATGGATTATTTTGATCTGAGTAGTGATTACAACGGGGTGCTAGCCAATGCTTTCAAGGGCACTAAAACCCGCTTTTGTGTTTTTTCATTCACCAGTGATTGGTTGTTCCCAACTGAAGGCAATAGAGAAATTGTACATGCCTTGAATGCGGTTGCTGCTAATGTAAGTTTTGTAGAGATTGAGTCAGATAAGGGCCATGATGCTTTCTTATTAGACGAACCAGAGTTTTTCAGGGTGCTTAGCGGCTTCATTGATGGCGCCGCTGAACTCAGGGGGTTGCCCCGAAGATGAGTAATATTGAAGGCAAAGCAATCCGCGTTGACCTGCAAATAATTGCGAACATGATCGCCCCAGATACTCGGTTGCTTGATGTGGGCTGTGGCAGTGGCATCTTGCTGGACTATCTGGTGCGATATAAGAATGTGGATGGACGTGGTATTGAATTAAGTACGCAAGGAGTGAATGCCTGCGTGAGCAATGGGCTTTCCGTAATACAGGGCGATGCAAACATTGACCTTGTGGATTATCCGGATTATGCGTTTGATTATGTTGTCCTAAGCCAAACCCTGCAGGCCATGGATAATCCACGAGTTGTGCTTGAGCAACTCCTAAGGATTGGACGGCGTGCCATTATCTCGTTTCCTAATTTTGCCCATTGGCGAGTGCGCTACCAGGTGGCCATCAATGGCTGCATGCCGGTTAGCGCAACCTTGCCTTATCAGTGGTACGAAACCCCGAACATACATTTTTGCACGATTAAAGATTTCGCTGTTTTGTGCAAAGAAATGGGGATTATGGTGGAACGTTCTGTGTCCCTAGACAGTAATGGCTCTGCCGTGCGCCAGGTTAATTTTGCGCCCTTTCTGTCAAACCTGTTTGGCGAGCAAGCTGTTTTTTTACTTAAGGGTTAGATCCTCTCCCGAGTTGGCGCCCTTGTACCACGTTGGGGCAAGTGGATGATTGAACTTTTGTGCCTGGCTTGAGTGTGTCCCGCATATATCTGTTTTGTTGCCTCAATGATGGTGACGCCTGCAAAGGCAGGAAACCAGCGAAGGCCAATTTCTTCTAAAGCTAAAGCCGACGATAGCATCATTCGTGAACGGGTGGGTGGAACAAATAATGCTTTTACACTCTGATACGGAGTGAATAAATTTTCGCGTAAAACAGTGGAGATCTGCCTTGATGAATATGGTAGGCCGCGGCCAAAGGGTGTTGACTCAAAACGTGCCCATAGGCCCTGACGATTAGGGACGACTATAATCATTCGTCCACCACTGGCGAGTACACGCCACACCTCTCGCAACATGGGCCTGACATTATCTGTGCTTTCAAGGGCGTGAACAAGTAATACACGGCTTATTGATACATCAGCAAATGGCAAATCAGTTTCATCAACTAAGGTTGTCAAGCCATCACCGTCTGTGGGCCAATGAAGTGCGCCTTGTGCCGCGGGCATCGCAGCTAAGGTATGGGAAGCCTCCCCGTGAAAGGGGCTAAGATAAGGCGTTGCGAAACCAAGACCGAGCACTTCCATGCCACTAACGTTAGGCCATATAGTGCGGATTCGCCGTTGAATCATACGCCGTGCAACGGCACCTAGGGCACTGGCGTAGAAGTTTCTTGAATCAATAGCATCTGTCCACATGCATATATTCTAGTTGAAATGCCCAGATGATCAATGGATGCTATTCGTACCATTTGATGCTAAGTTAAACTTATTCAAAACACGGAGCTCATATGTCTGATCTAGTCATCCATCAAATCCCCGTCCTCAAGGATAATTTTATATACCTAGTTTATGATTTTAAAAGTGGAGAGTGCGCTGCGGTTGATCCAGCTGTCGCAGCCCCAGTTTTGGATGTACTTGCCATAAAAGGCTGGACCTTGAGCCATATTTTAAATACCCATCACCATAATGATCATACGGGTGGAAATTTGGAGCTGAAGCGGGCGACAGGTTGCTCTATTGTTGGCGCAGAGGCGGATGCATCGAGAATTCCCGGTATTGACGTGCAAGTTGGTGAGGGAGACCAGATTTCAATTGGTAATCATCAAGCACAAGTGTTTGACGTATCCGGCCATACCAACGGTCATCTCGCCTACTGGTTTAAAGACGATTTTACTTTATTTTCTGGTGACACTTTGTTCTCGCTGGGCTGTGGCCGCTTATTTGAAGGTTCGGCTGCACAGATGTGGAATTCCTTATTGAAGTTGCGCAACCTGCCTGATGAGACGAATGTTTACTGTGCCCACGAATACACTAGTGCAAATGCTAACTTTGCCCTTACTATTGAGCCTAAAAATGATGACTTAAAACGTCGTGCAGACGAAGTATTCCGACTCCGTAAAAATGGCGAACCGACCGTACCGTCAAGTCTAGGTGAGGAAAAGCGAGTTAATCCATTTCTGCGTGCAGATAATCAAGACTTATTGTGCGCTGCCGGGCTGGTCGGTCAGGATGCAGTTTCAGCTTTTGCTGAAATCCGCCGTCGTAAGGATGATTTTTAATACTTCGTAATTAGTTAAAAGATAGAATTAACGAGTAGCTCTTGATTAAGGCAACTCACGCAGTACGCGCATACCAATGCCATAACTCTTGACACGTGCATCATTTTTAAAGCGCCAGGCAGAGCGAATATTTTTTGAAAAATAATACCATGAACCTGAGCGAATGACGCGTAGTTGGCAATTTCCATCTAAGCGCGGAGATCCATCGCTTGGGGCACCTTCATGGGAGGGGTTCCAACAATCCTGAAGCCATTCCCACTCGTTGCCATGAACATCGTAAAGACCATAAGGGTTTGGGGAAAATGATCCTACGGGAGCAGATCCTTTCTTACTCCACTTGCTTTTGCAATCACGACAGTTGGCCAAATTTTCTCCAACCTCGTCACCCCACCAGAATTCTGTCGTGGTGCCACCGCGAGCCGCAAATTCCCATTCTGCTTCCGTTGGCAATCGATAGGTGTATCCAGTTTTTTTGCTAAGCCATTTAAGATATGACTGGGTTTCGAACCAAGTGATATTCATTACCGGACGACGGCCCTTGCCCCATTTATGATCATCAGGGACGCGCGCGCACCCGCTATCGATGAAACATGCCTGCCACTCATCGAAGGTCACTTCATAAATACCCATTGCAAAAGGTTTAGTGATTGTGACTTTATGAGCCGGACGCTCAATTTTGTGGCGACCATCGCTCCCCATTATATATGATCCAGCTTGAATTACAGTCATTTTTGGGCATACGTCACAATCCTGGAATACGGTGCCAGGTTTTTTGGCGGTTGCTGCTGCTTCGACGGTAGTTTGTTCCAATGAGGCGCAAGTGATGAGAACAACAGCAGTAATAAGTCGTATAAACATGGGGCTCTCTCTAATACCTTTCTTGTTTGACAAAGCTTATGTTGAGATTGCATGCCAAGTCTATTAGTGAGTATGGACGCCTGATAGTTTTCTGATAAATAAAATATTATATTAAAATCTTTTCCCATTTCCATCAAAGTTCATCACTTGTCTCATTGAAAATACAATCAAGATTTTTTAGAGTTTTTGCTGAAGTCTACCCATAGCCCACCGGGCAGCTCCACTTACAATAGCGCTTGTATCTTTCAATCGTGCACTAAGCACTCCCATAAGACTTTTATCTCCACTGTTGGCGATAGCGATAATGACGTTTCTGATAAAGCGCTCTCGGCCTGTACGTTTGATTGGTGATCCTGAGAAAACCTGCCTAAAGTCTGCATCGTCAAGCATTGACAAGTCTGCAAGCCGGGGCGCACTAAGTTCGGCCCGGGGCAGGAAGGATTCTTCATCGCTAATGACTGAGAACTTATTCCACGGACAAGCATCTAGACAATCATCACAACCGTAAATGTGATTGCCCATTGCAATAGCTAGGTCTTCAGGAATGGTATCTTTGTGCTCAATGGTTAAATAGGATATGCAGCGCCGTGGGTCTATCTGATAGGGTACATTCAGAGCACCAGTTGGGCAAGCATCAAGACAGGCGCGGCAGGTGCCGCATTGATCCACACTCGGTGTGTCAGGAGACAGATTGAGTGTTGTATATATTTCCCCTAAAAACAACCAAGAGCCTAAATGAGGAGAAACGAGATTGGTGTGTTTGCCCTGCCACCCTAACCCAGCCTTTTGTGCAAGAGGCTTTTCCATCACTGGGGCTGTATCCACAAAAACCTTGATCTCGCAGCTGTGGGTTTCAACTAGCCAGCGGCCGACCTTCTTCAGCCGTTGTTTCACTAAGTCATGATAGTCTTTGCCGTGGGCATAGACGCTAATGTTGCCCCTGTCCGCACGCTTAAGTGCTTGGGCCGGAGGTGCCGCAGGGCCATAGTTAAGTCCCAGCACAATGACTGAGTTAACTTGGGGCCACAGTTCACGGGGGGATGTGCGACGATCCGTGTTCTTTGCCATCCAGTCCATATTACCTTGACGGCCCTCGCTAAGGTACTGACTTAAATTAGTTTTAAGACGCTTGTCAGTCGTCGCATCGGCGAAGCCAACAACGTCAAACCCGACTTCAAGGGCCTTGTCTTTTATTATTTTTTTCAGTTCCATAACTCGATACTCGCCAAATCTATACTACTTGTGATATCTAGCCTGATAAAATTAGCACGTTGTAATTGGAAATGAATTTAAATGCGTTATAAATTTCTTACTATTTACGTTGTCTTGATTGTTGCAGTAAATTACGCTTTTACTGTAATTCCACTCGTTAAGCTACCTGATGGCACTATGTGGCCTCCTGTGGCCTTGTTAGTGGGTTTTGTATTCATTGCCCGTGATTTTGCCCAGCGCGAGGTTGGCCATAAGGTTCTACTAGCCATGTTGGTTGGTGTGGCAATAAGTTATTTTATGGCAAATCCTTTTGTTGCTACAGCAAGTGCAGTGGCATTTTTATTTAGTGAATTGGTCGACTGGGCTGTTTACACTTACACCAAGCGGCCCTTGTCACAGCGAGTTTTGTTTTCTAGCCTGCTTGGAGCACCTGTTGACAGTGCCATTTTTCTGGGTCTGCTCAGCTTGCTAAGCCCTGTTGGTGTTGCTGCCATGACAGCATCCAAGGTTGCTGGAGCATTTATTATTTGGTGGATGATTCGAAGGCGCGAAAACGCAAGCACCTAGTTGATGTTTTTTTACTGCATGGTTCAAGGCTCGGTTGCATCTGACCATTCAATCATTTCTGGCAAAGCCTGAACCGTATCTCGGCAGGCTGCATATGCATTCCAGTTGCTAATTATCCTCGTCCTCTATAGCCGGGCACACCTTGATCAGGAACCCAAAGACCCTTAGGGACAATACCTGTTTGATAAAATACGTCGATTGGAATCCCACCACGCGGGTACCAGTAACCCCCGATGCGAAGCCATTTGGGTTTCGCCGCCGTTGTTATTTTTTTTGCGATTGCGAGAGTGCAGTCTTCGTGAAATGCCCCGTGATTACGAAAGGCGGCCAAATAAAGCTTCAAAGACTTGCTTTCAATAAGCTGTGCGTCAGGTGCGTAGTCGATAACCAAATGAGCAAAGTCTGGCTGACCGGTGACTGGGCACACGGACGTAAATTCTGGGCAACTAAAACGAACGAGATAATCTTCATCCGCTTGCGGGTTAGGTACAGTTTCCAGTGCAGCCTTTTCGGGTGAGGCTGCAGCTTGATCGCTACCGCCCAACTGAGTCAGGTTGCCATATACATTGTCTGCCATAAGGAGATCCTTAAGATCAATTCGTGATAAATTGTAGTTATTTAATTTAATGTAATTTGACCATTCGCTGAGTATTAAGGCAACTAATCTATTTTCGCATGGGTTTGGTTGTGCTAAATTTTTTCAATATCACCTTCATTTTGCCATTTTTTAAAATCGGCAGCAAAAGCCTGCAATTGACCCTCGTCAATGGCCTTGCGCAATCCGGCCATCAATTCTTGATAATAGTGCAGATTATGCCAAGTCAAAAGCATTGCGCCAAGTATTTCCCCGATTTTGACTAAATGATGCAAATAAGCGCGGCTATAATCCTTGCAGGCTGGACAGGAGCAGTCATCCTCTAGAGGACGTGGATCATCAGCGTGACGGGCGTTTCTCAAATTAACTGTTCCCCGGCGGGTGAAGGCCTGTGAGGTGCGCCCAGATCTTGTTGGGAGAACGCAGTCAAACATATCAACCCCACGCAGGACCGCGCCAACCAGATCATCCGGCTTGCCAACACCCATCAAGTAACGTGGTTTATCATCGGGCAAAAAACTGGGGGCATAGTTGAGAACATCAAACATCATTTTCTGCCCCTCCCCAACAGCAAGGCCGCCTATGGCGTAACCATCAAAGCCAATATTTTTAAGGGTATTTGCCGATTGCTCGCGAAGATCTCGATAGATACCACCTTGAACGATACCGAAGAGGCTATATCCATCGCGTTCTATAAAGGCGTCTTTCGAGCGCTCTGCCCAGCGCATTGATAGGTGCATCGATACGTTGGCCTCCTCAAGGGTTGCTGGGAACGCTGTGCATTCATCAAAAGCCATGGTGATATCTGCGTCTAGCATGTGTTGAATATTCATGGAGCGCTCTGGCGTCAGCTCGTGTTTAGAGCCATCAATGTGGGATTGAAAAGTAACACCTTTTTCCGTCATCTTACGAAGACTGGATAAAGACATAACCTGAAAACCACCCGAGTCTGTTAAGATAGGGCCTTGCCAGTTCATGAAGGTGTGAAGGCCGCCCAGCATTTTGATACGCTCAGCACTTGGTCGCAGCATCAAGTGATAGGTGTTGGCCAATATGATTTGGGCCCCTGTTTTGGCAACGGATTCTGGCTGCATTGCCTTAACCGCAGCTGCCGTGCCAACGGGCATGAAGGCTGGCGTGTCGAAATCACCGTGGGCGGTCTTAACGCGACCCAAGCGCGCCTTACCATCTCTTTTAAAAACCTTAAAGTCGCTCACGTAAGGCCTTTCTTTTGTAATAAAGTGGCATCCCCATAAGAATAGAAACGGTAGCCTCGTTCCATGGCTGTGTCATAAATTTCTTTCATTTGGGAGGAGCCGGCAAAAGCGCACACAAGCATGAACAAGGTTGAACGTGGTAAATGGAAGTTGGTCAATAAGATATCAACCATACGAAATTGATAGCCTGGTGTGATGAATATATCTGTTTCACCTTTGTGGGCATGTAGGGTGCCGCCCTCATCTGTGGCTGTCTCGAGCAGCCGCAATGAAGTTGTGCCAATGGCAACAACACGTCCACCGGCAGCCTTAGCTGCATTAATGGTTAGGGCAGCCTCAGCCGTAATTTCTCCCCACTCGGCGTGCATAACATGATCGTTTGTGTCATCGACTTTAACTGGTAGAAAAGTTCCTGCGCCGACGTGTAATGTTAGAGAAATGTGTTTGATTCCTCTTTTTGCTAGGGCAGCCATCGTATTTTGTGTGAAATGCAGTCCTGCTGTCGGAGCAGCTACGGCACCTTTTTTTTCAGCAAAAAGGGTTTGGTAATCTCTCTTGTCTCGTTCGTCAGCTAATCCCTCACGTCTAATATATGGCGGAAGGGGCATGCCGCCGTAGGTCTCAAGTGCCGCCATCAAGTTAATACCTGATTTATTAAAAGTAAGCGTTACCTCACCGCCTTTGCCTTTGTCATTAACCTTAGCAGAAAACTCATCTGCGAATATGACCGTGTTACCGATGGTCAGTTTTTTTGCGGGTTTGGCAAAAACTTTCCAGCTGTTTTGCGAGACTCGCATGTGTAAGGTTACTTCCACACTAGCCTCGTCACGTTTTCCTTGTAGACGGGCTGGAATTACCTGTGTGTCGTTGAAGACCAAAATATCATTTTTATCAAGGCAAGCGGGAAGATCAGCAATAGTTTTATCGTTTAAGCCATCGCCAATCAGCAGGCGTGCATGGTCGCGCGGGGACGAAGGACGTTGGGCAATAAAGTGTTGTGGCAGGTCAAAATCAAAATCATTAACTTTCATAAGGTGGAAACTTATAGAAAGTAGTGGGGAAGAACAAATACTGTTAATGAGTCAACGCAGTTAATATCAATTCATGGATAACATGCGTAATCACTGTTGTAGCAATCTATATCTGTTGTGGTCGTTTTGGTAGATTTCTTAATCGCTTCCCCTATTTAGGCTATAGCGAATAATCAAAAAAGCGGTTAACTTGATTGTTGTTTGTTTTTAGGTGTTCTAGGCACACCTGAATGATATACAGTTTACGGGCATTTAATATACGCTATGGCTGGTATGGTTATAAAATAATGCGTTTATTTGAGAACATTGCGGTGACTGCCTAGTTGTGATATCGAATCGAGATCTTGTGTTCCTCTGTCTTTGAAATTGATCCCTTAAATGAGCAGTTTCCTGTTACTTGGTTTTCTGATTGGCATGCGTCATGCGCTTGAGGCTGATCACGTTGCTGCCGTTACAGTTCTTGCTACGCGGGCTAAGAATTTGCGCCAGGCACTTCCATTAGGTGTTATGTGGGGCGTGGGCCATACACTCACTTTGTTTGTCTTTGGTGCAGTGATTGTAGTGCTTAATAATACTTTGCCACATAATATCACTCTAATGCTGGAAGCCTTGGTTGGGGTCATGCTGATAATGCTGGGCGCGGATGTGATCTATCGTTTGATCAAAAAGCGTATGCACTTTCATGTTCATGGTCACGAGGACAAAAAACACCACATCCATGCTCATTCTCATGAGAACGAAAAGGACCATGATTATTCACCTCATGGCCATGAGCATTCTAAGGAGCTGTCATTACGCGCCTTGGTTGTCGGCATGATGCACGGTTTGGCTGGTTCAGCGGCATTGGTCTTGTTAATAATGCAGAGCGTTGAGCCTGTCTCTGCCAGAATCATCTATATTGTGCTGTTTGGCCTTGGGTCTATTGCTGGTATGGGGCTACTGAGCATTGTCATTTCCGTTCCCCTGCGCTACGTGGCCAATTCCATGACCTGGGCCTACAGCGGATTGAGTGCCGTGCTTGGCTTCTTTTCCGTAGGGCTAGGCCTCTTAACAATATATTATTCTGGTTTTTTTGCCTGAAACTCCCAATTGATTATGGTTTATGGATAAGACCGTTGTTGGGCGCAGCATGTGGTCGGATTAATGTCATCAAAATGTTAGTACTCGCGAGAACGGGTTATCGCGCCAATTTTTTGTATATTGAGGCTGAAGATCATCGACCATGGGTACCGTTTTTAGAGTTAGCTCACTAGAAAATTTAAGGACTAAGTAGAAAAAGCTTTAGTCCGAACCAAATATTTTTTTTGTCCAGCTAAGTTTTGGTTTCTTTCTCTCGGTTGATTTCTGCCCATCGAAAGGCGTGGGCTCAGTACTCTCTCTCTTAGTGTCTTTGACCTGTGGGGTTTGTGTTGGAATGGAAGCTTCAGAAGTTATGTGTGGTCGAGGATTTTCAGGCCGGGGCAGAGTTGGGGCCGGGATTGGTTGGCTTTCCACAGTAGCTCGAGTTTCATGTTCTGCCTCTTTGTTGGCGTGTTTGATTACTGCCTCTCTGACTGCTTCCAAGGCGGGAGCAATTGGTGCCTCCATAGTTGTCTCTGGCGTTGCTTTCAGCTCAAGCTCAGGCTCAGTATGTAGTTTTGCCGCTGATTCAAGATTGTTCGGTTGGGATGATCCGCTTAGGCCTGTGGCAACAATGGAAACTCGCAAGTTTCCTTCTAGGGTTGGATCAAAAGCACTACCAAAAATAACAAGGCTATCACTGCCGACTTGGGCACGTATTCGGTTTGCAGCCTCGTCGATCTCGAACAAGGTCATGTCGGGGCCACCAGTGATGCTAATCAGCAAACCTTTCGCTCCTTTGATGGAAGCAGTCTCCAGCAGGGGGTTGGCAATTGCAGCTTCTGCTGCATCGATGGCCCGGCTTGCGCCTGATGCAATGCCTGTCCCCATCATAGCACGTCCTGTCTTGGTGATGACGGCTTTGACATCGGCAAAGTCTAAGTTAATCATCCCGGGTAGGGTAATTAGGTCCGTAATGCCACGTATGGCATCACGTAGCACTTCATCCGCTAAAGTAAAGGCATTGGCAAGGGTAGTAGTTGCATTGGCAACAGCAAACAGGTTTTGGTTGGGTAGAATTATTAGGGTATTGACGAGCTTTTCAAGCTCTCTTAGCCCTTCTGTAGCGGCGCTCATGCGCCGAGAACCCTCAAAGTCAAAAGGTAAGGTGACGACAGCAATGGTTAAAGTGTTTTCCTCATGTGCAATTTTGGCAATGATTGGGACTGCTCCGGTACCAGTACCTCCACCCAGGCCAGCAGCAATAAATAAAAGGTCAAATTCCGAAACCCATTTTCGGATGTCATCAGTAGATTCTTCTGCTGCGGCACGCCCTATGGCGACCTGTGCTCCTGACCCAAGGCCACTAGTGAGATTTAACCCCAACTGTATAGAATGTGAAGCAAGTGTGGTTTCCAGAGCTTGGGCATCCGTATTGGCGGCTAGGAAATTTACACCGTCAAGGTCAGCCTGTATCATGTTGTTTATGGCATTTCCGCCGCCGCCGCCCACACCTATAACACCTATGCGCGGCGTCAGGTCATTAGAACTCGTTTTTTCTGTATCCTCGGAACTGGACGTCATTACATAACCTTTTACGTTCAAGAAATGTTATCATCAGGGTTTGTTACTTATAACTTATTACTCAGGTTTTAACGGCCTTTGGGGCCTTGAAGCTGAGATGGAGTTCCTTGTAACGAGCATCTTCTATCTCGGATGGCGCACCTAAAAGTGGGTCCTGAGCCTGTTGATTTAATGGAAACATTATTACTTCACGAATATTGGCTTCATCAAGCAGTAACATGACAATACGGTCTAATCCCAATGCAATGCCACCGTGGGGCGGGGCACCAAAGTGGAAGGCCCGCAGAAGGCCACCAAACTTAGTATCTACTTCTTCACGCGAATAGCCTACTAGCTCAAATGCTTTGAACATAGTTTCTGGTTCATGGTTCCTAATGGCACCACTACCTAATTCAATGCCGTTACAAACAAGGTCATACTGGTAACCAAGAATATCCAGTTTGTTCTCATTAGCAAGGGATTCCAACCCACCCTGAGGCATAGAAAAAGGATTGTGAGAGAAATCAAGCTTGTCTTCCGTATCGTCCCATTCGTACATTGGATAATCAATGATCCAGACCATCTCAAACCGATTTTTGTCAACCATATCAAGTTGTTCAGCGATCTGCACACGAGCCCTACCGGCCAGGTCGGCGGCCTCTTTTTCAGTGCCGCTAGAGAAGAACACGCCGTCGCCGTCTTTTAAGCCAGCTAATTCTTTAAGCTTATGTAGGCGTTCATCACCTAGACGTTTGGCAATGGGGCCTTTTGCTTCCCCATCAGAGAAGGAGATCCAGCCAAGGCCGGGTGCACCTTCGTCTTGTGCCCAACCGTTCATTTTATCAAAAAAACTACGCGGACGTGCGGCTGCTCCCGGTGCGGGGATGGCGCGAACAACACCATTATTTTCTACAACAGAAGCGAAAACAGAGAAATCAGAATGGTCAAAAACGTCACTAACATCAGAAATTTCAATATTAATTCGAAGGTCCGGCTTGTCAGTGCCGTATTTTAGCATAGTTTCTGCGAATGTCAGGCGCGGGAAAGGGATTGGGGTGACGGCCTTGTTAGAATTTTCGGCAAACAGGTCGTGGGAAACGGGTTCGATTGCAATCAAAACATCTTCTTGTTCGACAAAAGACATTTCTGCGTCCAACTGATAAAACTCACCAGGAGATCGATCTGCGCGGGGGTCTTCGTCACGGAAACACGGGGCGATTTGAAAATAACGGTCAAATCCTGCAACCATGATCAATTGCTTAAAAATTTGCGGGGCTTGGGGTAGCGCATAGAAGTGGCCAGGGTTGAGACGACTGGGTACAAGGAAGTCGCGTGCACCCTCCGGTGAAGACGATGTAAGGATGGGTGTCTGATGCTCAAAAAAGCCGATTTTTTCCATGCTTTTTCTAACCGATGACATGACTTTCGAGCGTAACATCATGTTGTTGTGCAAGGTTGTGCGACGAAGGTCCAAAAAGCGATAACGTAGACGCGTTTCTTCGGGGTATTCCTGCTCGCCAAAGACCGGCATCGGTAGCTCGTCTGCCTCAGACAGCACCTTGAACTGGCTGATGTAAATTTCAATATCACCCGTCGGCAACGATGAATTGATAGTTGCGACACTGCGCTCTGTAACTTTCCCAGTCACAGATACAACACTTTCCTGGCGAACTCTATCAAGTGTTGGAAAAACACTAGAGTCTGATTCAATTACACATTGAGTGACACCGTAATGATCACGTAAATCTAGAAATAAAAGATTGCCGTGGTCGCGTTTACGATGAACCCAGCCAGACAAGCTGACTTCCTCACCAATATGTTCTTTTCGTAATTGTTCGCAGGTGTGTGTTCTATATGCGTTCATGGTGTTTCAAGTATGCCAATCATTATAAGCAGTCTGGAACTTTAATCGTATCCAGTTTCGGAGCGCACACCACATCTTTAGCACCTATTTGTCAAGTTGATTAGGTTCTGTTTCAAGCTCTAGCAATTTCATTGGTTGCTGAAGGTGCTAAGATTTTTAATTTGCGAATCTTTTTGATTGCCAGCGTGCCAGAATGTTAGAGGCGCTTGAGACCCTGTCATTGGGGGCAGATATTTTTTAATAAAATCATTGAGTTAAGCTTTCTTACTAGTCGCCTAGTATTTACGAGATTGGGCTATTATTAGTGACAAGAGCTAATGGTAAAAATTATCCAACCGCTGGAAGCGAAGAAATGGCTTAATAACTAGCCAGATTTGACTACTGGCGAAAGCGGATGTAAAAGCCCAACTCATGGCACCACCTATTTTAATCTTGCGCGATATTAATCTGACCTTCGGCGGCACACCTTTACTGGAAGGCGCTGGCATTTCTATATCTCAAGGTGAAAGGCTATGTCTGGTTGGGCGCAATGGATCAGGAAAATCCACTTTGTTAAAAATCGCCGCGGGTCTTGTAGAAGGAGATCATGGCGAGGTGTTTATCCAGCCTGGAAGCACAATCTGCTATTTGCCTCAGGAGCCTGAACTGAAAGAATTTGCAACAACTGGCGACTATGTTGAGGCCGGTTTGGGACCTAACGATGATTTTTACAGGGGAACCTATTTACTTGAACAACTGGGTCTGAACGGTAGTGAAGATACGTCGGTACTATCCGGTGGCGAAGCGCGTCGCGCTGCTTTAGCAAGAGCACTGGCGCCGCAGCCAGATATTTTGTTGCTTGATGAGCCAACCAACCATCTCGACCTGCCAGCCATTGAATGGCTGGAAAAAGAATTGAAGTCTATGCGCTCGGCAATGGTTCTAATTAGCCATGATAGGCGTTTTCTTGAAAATCTCTCGCATGCGACCATATGGCTTAGCCAAGGCAGTGTTAAAAGGATGGATAAGGGATTTGCCCATTTTGAGGCCTGGCGTGATGAGATTATTGAACTTGAAGAACTTGACCGCCATAAGCTGGATCGCAAACTTGTGGCTGAAAATCATTGGCTAGTTCACGGTGTTTCGGCCCGCCGCAAGCGTAACCAGGGACGCCTTCGCGCCCTTGATGACTTGCGTAAGCAGCGTCGCGATCAACGCCAAATCTCTAGTGCAGTTAAGATGAATGTCAGTGAAAGTGAGGCGTCGGGCAAGCTGGTAGGAGAAGCCAAGGGGCTGTCAAAGTATTACGACGATGTCTGTGTAGTCAGAGATTTTTCCATGCGTATTCAGCGTGGTGATGCCCTTGGCCTGATCGGCCCTAATGGGGCAGGAAAAACTACGCTGCTTAATATGTTGACGGGCACCCTTGCTCCTGATGAAGGGTCCATGCGTCTTGGTGTTAATCTTGAAATGGTCTCATTGGACCAGAACCGGAAAAGTCTTGACCCTGATTGGACATTGAGTGACGCCTTAAATGGTGGGGGCAGTGATATGGTCAATGTAGGTGGTAAGCAACGCCATGTTGTTAGCTACATGAAAGATTTTCTGTTTACCCCAAATCAGGCGAAGACGCCGGTTAGTGCCCTATCTGGTGGTGAGCGCGGGCGACTAATGCTGGCACGTGCTTTCGCTGAGGAATCCAACCTCTTGGTACTTGACGAGCCGACCAATGATCTTGATCTTGAAACACTGGATCTCTTACAGGAAATGTTAGCTAATTATGGCGGTACAGTTCTTTTAGTCAGCCATGACCGCGATTTTCTTGATCGCGTTGTAACTGGTGTCATCGCTTCTGAAGGTGATGGCTGCTGGGTTGAATATGCTGGTGGTTACAGCGATATGGCTTCTCAGGGTGGAACCCTCGCAAAAAAACCTGAAATTGAGAGAAAACATCAGAAGCGACCAAAAGTTGAATCAAAAAAAGAAAAAAAATATAAGTTATCTTACAATGAAAAATATTTGCTGGAGAAACTTCCCGAAAAAATTGAAGCTCTTGAGGTGGATGTCGATAGATATCAAAAAAAGCTTGCACGCTCAGGTTTTTACTCAACAGATCCTCAAGGTTTTGCTAAAGCAGTAAAAAAGCTCAAAATTATTGAAGCAGAATTGGCTACTGCGGAAGATGAGTGGATGAACCTTGAAATTTTAAGAAATGAGATTGAACAAGAATAGCTCTAATTTATTGGCGCCAAACTCCACACCGAAGGTGTCTTGAAAGCTGCAAATACACGAATAAAATTTTTCAAGCTTAGGTAAATCCTCAAACATATAATCGAAAGTTTAATAAGTTACAGCAGAAGTCTTTTAATCAAGTGGTTAAAAGACTTCTGCATGTTACTTTATGTTACTTTTAAAAACGCTTATCCAAGAGAGTTTAGAAGAGATTTGAGCTTCTTCTTACTTTTCCCTTTTGCTTTTGCTTTCTTAACTTCAGCAAGATTTGATAAATCTTTGCCAACTACTACTAAGCCAATCATACCCATGCTTTTGTGTGGAGTGCACCAATAGTAATAAATACCGGGTTTATCAAAGGTAATTTTTGCTTCTTTACTGTTTTTTGACTTAAATTTTAAATTGTTGGGCGAGGCAACCATTTCCACATTGTGACCTCTAGAAGTCGGAGCCCAAGTGACAGTGTCACCAATAGAGACATGTGCTACTTCTTGACTAAATACCATTCTGTTACCGTCAGAGTCCTTGTTTAGCATTTCAATTGTAAGGTCTTCAGCAAGGGCTGGACTAGCTAATAGAGCAATAATTAAGGGGAGGTAAAACTTCATAATGACTTCCTAAACAGGTTATTGTGTTTGTAAGTAGACTAAGATTTATTAAAGAGAATGCCACTGTAACTAAATTCATAAAAATAAGCATTTGATAATTTTGCATGTCAGGCTTGAAAATTTGTGAGGTTCACATGTGGTGAGTAATGTAAGTGGATTGTTTGGTTTGGTATTTGATATGCTTTGAATTCTTTTGAAACCTCGGTGGGCGCTCTATTGCGGCAAAGGATAATTAATTAAAATTTAAAATTCTTTAGGAGTTACGTGTAAATAATATGATTTGATCTTATTTGTCTTTGCTAAATATTTTATTCAATATAAACAGGCTACCTGAAAGTGACGGGCCAATTAAGAAGGCGAACAGCAAAGTGCCCAGACCTACAACACCGCCTAAAGTCCACCCAACAACGACTGCAGTAAGTTCTATACCGCTTCTAACCCATGCAATTGGAAAATTAGTTAGTTGCTGCAACCCAGTCATCAGACCGTCTCTTGGCCCAGGTCCCAAATTAGAGATCAAGTAAATAGCACCACCTATTCCAGTAACTAGTACCCCGAAGATAGCTTGGATGACCCGCAATATGTACGTCTCTGGTGTAGCAATGTAGGGAAGCACAAACTCCAGAATTAGCGCTATAATAATTGCGTTAAGGACTGTGCCAATGCCTGGCATTTGCTTAAGAGGCCACCAGAACAAAAGTACAATTGCACTTATTATAAAAGTCGACAGTCCTATACTCCAGTTGCTCAAATTACTTACACCCTGTGCAAGTACAGTCCATGGGCTTACGCCTGTCCCAGCCGCTATAAGGAGTGCTTCTCCTAAGCCAAATAATGTAAGGCCAAACACCAAGGAGCATATGGTGACAAACCTTGGTCGTAAATTTAGGGCTTTTGCGGAGCTCCAGAACAAAGTAGGGACAGTTTTGACGTATAAAAAAGACAGTTTAAAAAGCATTACCTTAAAGGCCTTGCATCTGGAGTACAGCACTAGAAAAGCACATTGCACTGAAGGATTTTTGCTATTGCATCGGTAACTCTAGTGACAGCAAGACTCTATTTTTTTTATAAGAGGTACATAAATAAAAAATTTTTAGATCTCAGAAACCCTAAACTTACAATCAAGGTTTCCAGCTAAATTGTTTGGGTGCTGCACCAAATTGGACTTTATTTATTGTTCCTTACAACCTTTTTATTAATTTGTAAGTACAGGATCTGTTCCATATGTGTTTGGGTCAATGAGGATGCGCGATATATAATCAGCAACGGCGGCTCGAGTAATTATTCCGTTGCGCCATTCTTTTTGATGTTTGTGTACTCTATATTCGGGTTTTAGTGGCCCGTTGATAAGAACGCCCGGGCGCACGATAGTCCAGTCTAGGCCTGAGTTTTTTATATTTTCCTCTTGTTTGGATTTATCACGATACGCATGCCCAAAAATAAAGTTGAATGGAATTTTTTGAAAGCAATTGATCGCGCCTTCGCTGTCCCCTGCGCCAAAACCTGTAACAGCTATAAGTCTGCGGATACCTTTGCTTTCCATAATTGGAATTAGTGTCTTGGTTGCAGTGGAGAATAAGTTTATTGGTCCCGTTATCAAATTTAAGTTGAGAGAAACACCCAAAGTTTGAACAACTATGTCTGCTTGATCAATCGCTGCCCGAACGTCACCGTCATTTGTTGCGTCACCTGATATTTTTAACAGTGCTGGGTTATCTAATTTGAGCTTATCAGCACCACGTGAGAAGGCCACAACTTCATGGCCATCCCCAAGAAGCGCCTTAACAGTTTCAAGGCCAATTCCGCGCGAACCACCCATCACAACAATTCTGATCATGGTGTAACCCCATCAGCGTCAAGTTTTAAAAATTCAATTGTATTCCCAAATGGGTCTTGTACGTAAACACTCGCAGTGCCATCTCGGTGCGTTGTGAGGTCACCATATTTTTCTGCTTCTCGCGACTCAAAAGCTAAATGTGGCGGGTGCTGTGATGGAAGAACGAGTGCTATTGAGGTGTTCTCTATATCGAGAAGTGCCCACGTGTCATCTTGGAATGCAATATTTGCTTTTAAGGTTTCCACGTACCACTTCACTGCTGGCGCGATGCTTGGAACGCAAAGTGCAATGTGGTGTAATCTCATTGAAACAAACCCTTCATAAATTATTACGTTCCTATCGAAGTTTCCGATCATAAAACCAGATTATATTGCTGTTATTCCATCAATTGTAGTGGTGTTTAAAATAACTAGTGGATGTTTTACTTGTGTTAAGCAATTGAATATAGCTGTGTTGTACACGAATATATGTAGTCAGTTAGGTGTTACAAAACTACTGCTTACGTAAATGTGCTAGGTGCTCAGCACCTACTTTAAGGCGAATACCAAGAGTACCACCTTTACTTGTAACAGGTGTTTTTCGAAGAAATGCCTCTACAGCGGTTACCTGAGGTTGATCTGCACATGCGGTTACAATACGCGTTAATAGCCTTTCCTGAGTTTCGTAGTGTCCGTCGCGCGCCAATTTGACGATTTCAGCTATTAAGGGATCATAATCAAAAACATTTATCATTACATCCATTTTAATCAACACTAACTCAGGATTTATTGATAATTTTAGATCAAGCATGTGCGCTGATGGAACTATGTCGTTTAGAGAATATGTACCTATATTACAGTCTAACTCCAACTCGGACAACTCAACGGTGCTATTCAAAATAAATTCCTCTTTTTGCCAAAGTGTGGTTATTTTGGTGCTAAAATGTAAATTAAATATGCTACCGGCGTTTCTGTTGATAGCAAGCTAATTTTTTACATCATCATTAAGGTGAATAATGTATTTTTCGGATAAGAAACTGTAATGAATAGCCTCTTTTTAACAACCACTTTTGCGGCAATTTTTACTTTATTTTATTTGTTTCTATCATTCCGTATTGGTTATTTAAGGGGCAGTCCAGTCATGGAATTAATTTTTAGAATGGATGGAAAAATTCCAGAGTGGAAGTTAAACAGAAATGTTAGGGCGCATGGAAATTTTTCAGAATACGTACCTATCTTTTTAGTTCTTTTACTGATTATAGAAACACAAGAACAATTTAATTTTAATTATTTGCTGACGATTTGTATGATTTTTTTATACGGAAGAGTGGCACACGCAATATGTTTTGCGTTTTATAAATCCAATCCTTTTTTGAGAATATCAGGAATGTTATGCACTTATCTGGGACTGGGAATTTTCGCAGTCCAATTGCTTTTGGCAGTATTCCGTACATAATTAATTCAATTTTTTTAACATAGGCGATCAAATTAGTCTCAAAAGTACTTCTGTTTTATAGCATAGAAGCTTTTTTGAGCTATAGTTGTGGGCCGCAGGATTTTTCTAGCTTGCTTTTAGATTGAGCTTTTTTTCTTCAATTATAAAAGCTAGATTATCCCAAAATTCAAGTCGGGATTCAATTGCACAAACTGCAGCATTTTCCGCCTCTGTGATTAATTCTGGTTGCTGATTGCAGACATACTCGACCAACTCTAGGCTAGCAGGCCCATGCTCATCAGCGTCGATTTCAATATGTCTTGAGAGATAATAGTGAAATTTTGGGCAATCTATTTCGGAGAGGTTTAGTTGTGAAAGCAAGCCCATAAACATGTCAGGTATAACATTTTCTCGACCGAAAGCGAAAACAGCAGCCACTATATTTGGCTTTCCCGTTTCTATGTGACTAAATGTACCTTTGACAAATTTTGCGGATGCCACAGGCATGAATCCAGAGTTTTTAAAGGTACTTTTATTCACATAGAAATTGGAATAAGAAGCGGCAGACAATTTACCTTGAGAAAGCGTGCTAATCCAGTTGTTAATTTGGTTAACATTAGCTCCAATTTCTTCCATTGCATCACAATACAATTCAAAATGGCTAACTATGTCTTTGCCGTTTACATCATAGTCCGTCTCTTCTGCTAAAATAATTTCATTAATTAATCTACTACATCTATTTTCTTTTTTTGAGCGATGACGCGGTACCCAACAGTGGGTGCTCGGACAGAAGTGATTTTGTAGAAACTTAATTAAACTCATAAAATCCCATACAGCGAAAACATGGTGCTCCATAAATATTTGAAGATCTTGGATGTTCTCTATTAATCCACCAGCAATAAGTTTGTGGTTGTTTAATTTCATTTGGAGTGCGTTAATTCGTTCAAGAGGAAACTTCATTTTACGGCCTATGTAATTATTTTATAAGTTAATCATATCACCGCCCGGAAAATGTTGAAAGTTTCAACTTAAGAATAGGTTGCAACCCTGCTATGCAGTCTAATTATTTGTCACTTGCTTTTAAATCTGCTCGCACAAAATATTACATAATACCCGTATGCTTTTGTTATAGAACCTGATCCTTTCAATGCTTCCTTCATGGCTTAATATAAATAATTATTAGTTGTATGAGTGGGCCCCGCTATGATTTCAAATGTTACTGTCTCAAATGCTTAACAATATTTTTGCCATGATCAGATGTATCTTATAATATGTAATAGCAATTATTTTTTATAGTAGGAGTTGTTTTTGAAACGCTTATTTTCATTTTTACTGCTCTTTGCCCTACTGCTTAGCGTTTCTGTTGCCAGTGCTGAATATCGTGAAGAAAGCATCGACAACGATTATCAAAGCGAGATTGAGACGCTTGCAAGTGAGGAAAAATTCCTAGTTTTGTTTTTTAATCAGGCTGGGTGTCCTTACTGCGATAAAATGCGATCTCGAGTTCACCCGACAGCTGAGGTAATGAAGTATTTCACCGAACACTTCATCATGATGGAAATGGATATAAAGGGTAATTTGGATGTTGTTATGCCTGATGGAACAAAAGGAACAGA
>CALKND010000011.1 GCA_938092065.1 uncultured Rhodospirillales bacterium | reverse complement strand
CACGATCTGAAATTTTTCTGGCTGTCGCTCAAACTGCGCTGGGGCATGAAGAAGCCGCCCCGAAGGGCGGCTAAGTCATTGATATTATTGGTAGGCGCTACGGGATTCGAACCCATGACCGTCCGCTTAAAAGGCGGATGCTCTACCAGCTGAGCTAAGCGCCCACAAAACATTATGATTCATTGAAAAGGTGCTCAAGCACCAAGTAATTCATCATAACCTTTCGATATTCTATATGTAGATGGCTTACTAATCCAAAGACTAATTCTAGAAATACTTGGTTAAGACATCCTCCACAGAAGCCCGGAAAGTAAGGATCGGAGACCACGGGGTCAACACCTTTCGTTCAGCATATGACTTTCCAGTTCAAAAAGCCTGCAAAAAAAACTATCGTTTCTGTTCCTCAAAACGCTTAATTAGCTCTTTTTTCACCCTAGGGGATACAAAATGACTTACGTCTCCTCCCAAGCGACCAATTTCCTTAACAAAACGTGATGCGATAAACTGATGCCTATCAGAAGCCATCAGAAAGACAGTTTCAATTTCATTGTTCAGACGAGTATTCATACCGGCCATCTGGAATTCGTATTCGAAATCTGACACGGCGCGAAGGCCTCGAATAATCACAGAAGCCTCAACACTTTCAGCAAAATCCATTAACAAAGTTTTAAATGGCTGAACCTCAACCGACGTTTTAATGGCATCATCCAAAATTCTGACTTCTTCTTCAATCATGTCAAGACGCTCAGAAAGTGTAAATAAAGTATCTTTGCCAGTATGTTCAGCAACACAAACAATTAGGATATCTACAACCTTAGTCGCACGGCTGATAATATCCATGTGGCCATTGGTCAGCGGGTCGAAGGTTCCGGGGTAGATACCAATACGGGGCTCAGACATAAGCTACTCCTTCCCTTAAGCTCAAGACACCTCAGTGTCTATAGAACTGTCAGAGGCATCCTCTTCGTTATCATCCTCGCTGAGGCGGCTGACTGAAACAACACGTTCTCCCTCAGCCACTTTAAAAATTGTTACCCCGCGCGATGACCTACCTACCACACTTATGTCGGCAACTGGACACCTTATCAACTGACCACCATCAGAAACCATAACAAGTTGATTCTCTGTTTCTACCGGAAATGAGGCGACGACTAATGTCGACCCGCCTTTTGGGCGCTTCAAAGCGATGCTAGTGATACCTTTACCGCCACGATTTGAAATCCGGTATTCATAAGCTGAAGTGCGCTTGCCCATACCATCTTCAGTGATTGTCAGGATAAATTCTTCAGTGGCAGCCATCTCCGCAAACTTGACGGCCTCTAGACGAGCGGCTCGTGTTTCATCTTCAACCTTGTCACCGGGCCTATCACTATAATCCCCGTTGATAAGCCTTTTGCTAGCGCTGGAAGCTTGCAGGTAATCTTCACGCTCAGTTACCTCTGCTTTGACGTGGCTTAAAACCGACATGGAAATAATACGGTCATCTCCATCCAGTCTCATGCCCCGCACGCCTGTGGACGAACGACTGGAGAAGACACGAATAGCTGTGACTGGGAAGCGTATACACTTACCACCGCTTGATGAGAGCAGAATATCGTTAGTTTCAGAGCAGGCCTGAGCACTAATCAGTTGATCTCCCTCGTCCAGCTTCATTGCAATTTTGCCGTTAGCTTTCACATTGGTGAAATCAGATAAAGAATTTCGTCTGGCGTTACCAGATGCTGTGGCAAACATGACCGACAGATCGCCCCAGGCTTCCTCATCTTCGGGAAGCGGCATCAAAGTTGTGATGGCTTCACCCTCATCAAGGGGCAGCAAGTTGATCATAGCCTTACCAAGGGATGTCGGTGAGCCCAGCGGAAGCTTATAGACCTTCAGTTTATAAACAATGCCCGTAGATGAAAAAAACAGGACTGGTGTGTGTGTGTTGACTACAAACACCTGGGAGACAAAGTCTTCATCTCTGGTACTCATGGCACTACGACCTTTGCCACCACGCTTTTGGGCTCGGTAGGTCGAAAGTGGAACTCGCTTCATATAACCAGTGTTTGAGACGGTAACTACCATCTCCTCACGCTGAATCAAATCCTCAATATCGTGCTCAAACTCACTATCTTGAATATCAGAGCGCCTAGGTGTTGCGAACTGTTCGCGCATTTCAAGCAGTTCCTTGCGAAGCAGTTCTAGAAGCATTTCACGGGATGACAACAAGGCCAAATGCCCTTCGATTTCTCTGCCAAGTTCACTCAAGTCATCGCCGATCTTTCCCCTTTCAAGTCCAGTCAACCGATGCAAGCGCAACTCAAGTATTGCTTTGGCCTGCTCCTCAGAAAGCTTATACTTGCCTTTGATTACAGCTCTACCGGGCTCATCAAGAAGCTTGATCATGGGTTCTACATCAACTGCAGGCCAATCATGCTCCATAAGTTGTTTGCGCGCTGTGCCAGAATCCTTAGCGGCTCGAATCAATTTAATAATATCGTCAATATTGGCTACAGCAACTGCCAGACCGACCAAAATATGAGCCTTTTCACGGGCCTTACCGAGCAAAAAGATGACACGGCGGCGAATAACAACCTCACGGAAATCAACAAATGCCTGAAGAATTTCCTTCAAATTCATTAATTTTGGCATGCCGCTATCAAGGGCGAGCATATTAACGCCAAAACTAGTTTGTAGGGGTGTGAAGCGATAAAGCTGATTGAGGACAACTTCGGGCATGTGATCGCGTTTAATCTCAACAACCACTCGTAGTCCATCCCTGTCAGACTCGTCGCGAAGGTCAGATATACCCTCAATTCTTTTATCACGGACACAATCAGCCATCTGCTCCACCATGCGTGCCTTGTTAACCTGATAAGGAATTTCAGTAATTACAATTGCAAAGCGGTCCTTGCGGATTTCCTCAATACTAGCACGCCCGCGCATGACGACAGAACCACGTCCGGTGTGAAAAGCAGAATGAATCCCTTGGCGGCCCAAGATTGATGCGCCCGTGGGAAAATCAGGTCCTTGAACATAATTATCAATGATAGAATCAATGGACAAGTCTGGGTCATCAATCAAGGCACAACAAGCATCGATCACCTCGCCCAGATTATGAGGTGGAATATTAGTTGCCATGCCGACAGCAATTCCTCCAGCACCATTAACCAGTAGATTTGGAAACTGGGCAGGCAGAACTGTTGGCTCACTTTCTGATTCATCATAGTTAGGTTGAAAGTCGACAGTGTCTTTATCTATGTCTTCAATTAGTGCGTGAGCAGAACGAGCCATGCGTGCTTCCGTATAACGCATAGCGGCAGCACGATCACCGTCCATAGAGCCAAAATTACCCTGCGAATTGATCAACGGCATACGCATAGAAAAATCTTGTGCCATTCGAACCATTGCGTCGTAAATGGACTGATCCCCATGGGGATGATATTTACCCATAACGTCACCAATAATACGGGCTGACTTACGAAACGGTTTATTAAATTCGTAGCCATTCTCTTTCATAGAGTAAAGAATACGTCTGTGCACTGGCTTGAGGCCATCGCGCACATCTGGTAGAGCTCGTGATACGATTACGCTCATAGCGTAATCTAGGTATGAGCCGCGCATTTCACCCTCAATAGAAACTGGGAAAACGTCAGGCTCCTTTGGGGGTTCGTGCGGGGGGATCTCGCTAGGCTTTTTCACAAATAATTTCGCAGTTCTTTGAATGGGTTAGTAGAGTATTTTAGCCAAATGCGTTGAGACGACTCTATAAGAATAAACGTATCATGCTCATGAAATACATACAACAAGTTGAGGCACCAAAATTGGTTTTAATTGAGCTATTCTGTTAACGTTAAATCAGCCACAATTAAAGTGTTACATAAAAACAATTTATAACTATTAGCTTTATATGCGATCATTTTATCTGCTTGGCTTGCAGGCGAATTTAAATTGACCATCCAAACAAAAAGGCAAGCTGCCAATCTATTGTTAAGAGCATAAACGTAAAGCATGGCTGTCTCTTGTTACTAAGAAAGAACCACCATTACGATAGACGTTGATGCTGTCGTTAAAGAGACAATAAGCACACATCGCTTAGCGAGAATAAGAATGTATGTCAGATTAATATTGGGTGAGATGGTTCGCGTGAATTGTGCCAACATCCGCTCCATTGGCTAACGGCGTTCTCATAGCTCTAGAATTACCAATGTTGCTCGCATTTCTAGCCCCGTTCGAAAAAACACTGAGTTTATCAACTTTTTTCATTTCATTAACTTTATAAGACTTTAACCTAGACAAAAGCATGATTGAAATTATGATTTTAAAACAAATTTGAGACTTACGGGATAAAATCTTATCAATAAATAAACCTCAGAGTATTCAAATTTAAAATGTATATATCCGGCATTCGTCCAATTACTGAAAAACATTGCTATAGGCTAATTGTAACATTTATGAGGGTTTTAAAATGACTAGGGTATTAGAAAAAAAAGTATTACCTGCTAATGAGTACATTTTTAATGAGGGTATAATCGGAGATACAGCATATTTAATTCTGAAGGGCAGAGTTGAAATCCGATTAGGGGCAACCAGTGATAATCCTAAAGTATTAGCAATATTAGGTGAAGGCGATGTGATTGGCGAAATGTCACTCTTCGACAAGAGGCCTCATATGGCTAGTGTCATGGCTTTGTCGGAAACAACTGTTGCGGTGTTAACACAAAATGATTTTCAACAACGAATAAAAGGTATGGACACGGTAATGCGCGGCATTCTTAAAATAATGATACAACGATTACGTTTAGTAGGAGATAAAGAGATAATAAGAACGCTCAGCACAGATGTTTCTGGTTGGGAAAGATAATCATATTTAAGCCCAATTAAACAATAAGGAAAGCGTTAGCGGCTCTAAAATCTTTATCGTGAATGATTTGATTCAAAAACTTCATTATAAATGAGGACCGTCTGCTACTTTCTTCTTCTTCCGCCGACAACTCCGGAAACAAAAAAATAATTTTCACTATTTACTAGAATGGGATTTCATCGTCCAGATCGCCGATTGGCGCGTTACCACTACTGATATTATCTGAACTGTTGACATTATTATCTAAGCCACCGCCATAGCTAGGGCTATCTGAAGTGTAATCGCCACCCCCTTCGCCGCGACCGTCAAGCATGGTCAGCGTGCTGTTAAAGCCTTGAAGGACAACTTCAGTAGTATACTTTTCTATGCCATCGTTGCCCATCCATTTACGTGTTTGAAGCGCACCTTCTAAATAGACCTTAGAGCCTTTCTTCAGAAAACGTTCCGCAATACCAGCCAAGCCATCGGAGAAAATAACGATACGATGCCATTCAGTCTTTTCGCGCCGTTCACCCGAAGTTTTATCTTTCCATGATTCTGACGTGGCTATGGAAAAATTGACGATTTTCTTGCCATCCTGAGATAAACGCACTTCCGGATCACGACCCAAATTGCCAATTAAAATGACCTTGTTAATACTGCCTGCCATAGGAAATTCCCCCAAAACTAAAAAGTGCGACACGAATCCTTTTTAGACTTTACCACCCTTGTCCAACTCCCTGCCACAGGGCTTTTATCCACAAGCTACGCAAGAAGTCTATTGGCGCAATCATTCCTGCTTTTTAAATTTGAATAAAGAACAAAACAAGAATATAAAAATGTATTTCAGATTCTTCTGCTTAGTCCCTTTACGCAGCACAAGAACATCATTAAAGCTGACTTTTTTTGTTCACTTGATCAGACTGAATTAGGCAATCATGGATAAAATTTCCGTTCGCGGTGCTCGCGAGCACAATCTGCAAAATGTTGACGTAGATATCCCACGCAATAAACTAACTGTCATAACTGGCCTGTCTGGGTCCGGCAAGTCATCATTGGCCTTCGACACAATTTATGCAGAAGGACAGAGACGTTATGTTGAAAGTCTCTCTGCCTACGCACGCCAGTTCCTAGAATTGATGCAAAAGCCTGATGTGGATCATATAGAGGGACTAAGTCCAGCTATTTCCATTGAACAGAAAACTACTTCCCGTAACCCGCGCTCAACAGTCGGCACTGTGACTGAAATTTATGATTATATGCGTCTTCTGTTTGCCCGCACAGGGATACCTCACTCACCAGCCACAGGCAGGCCCATCGTAAGCCAGACGGTAAGCCAGATGGTCGACAAGGTCATGGCTATGAAAGAAGGCACACGATTGCACTTGCTAGCCCCCATAGCTCGTGGCCGAAAGGGTGAATACAAACGTGAAATGCTTGACCTGGCCAAGCGTGGGTTCCAGAGGGTCAAGGTCGATGGTGAATTTTATGAAGTAGATGAAGTGCCATCGTTAAACAAAAAGGTTAAACACGACATTGAGGTTGTGGTTGATCGTATTGTCGTACGCCCGGATTTGGAATCCCGCCTTGCCGACAGTTTTGAAACTGCACTAGGAATTGCTGATGGCCTAGCTTTTGCCGAAAATGCTGAGAGCGGAGAACGCACTACGTTTTCCGCCAAGTTCGCCTGCCCTGTGTCGGGCTTCACAATCGATGAGATCGAGCCGCGTCTATTTTCGTTCAACAACCCCTTCGGGGCTTGTCCTGCATGTGACGGGTTGGGTACAGAAATGTATTTCGATCCAGAACTTGTTATCCCCGACGATCGCCTGTCCCTTGCCGAAGGCGCAATAGCTCCATGGGCCAACTCAAATTCGCAATACTATCGGCAAACTCTTGAAAGCCTATCAATTCACTTTGACTTCAAGCTATCCACACCCCTCAACGAGCTAAAAAAAAATAACGTCGAATTACTGCTTTATGGTAGCGAAAATGAAGAAGTAACAATGAGCTATCATGATGGCCACAAATCCTATGACGTGACCAAAGCCTTTGAGGGGGTTATCCCCAACATGGAACGGCGCTGGCGCGAGACTGATTCATCATGGGTTCGCGACGAACTTGGCCGATACCAGACCATCACCACTTGTGATACCTGCCAAGGCCATCGCTTGAAGCCTGAAGCTCTGGCCGTTAAAATCGCTAAGCTACAAATTAGTGAAGTCGCAGACATGTCTATAGACGAAGCGGCAAAGTGGTTTAAAGGCCTGCACAAAAAGCTGAACAAGAAACAACAGCAAATAGCCGAGCGTGTACTTCGTGAAATCAATGAGAGGCTTAGCTTTTTGGTCAATGTCGGGCTGGAATACCTGACCATGTCCCGAAATTCTAGCACCCTTTCAGGAGGCGAGAGCCAACGCATCCGCTTGGCCTCGCAAATTGGTTCTGGCCTCACAGGCGTGCTTTATGTTCTTGATGAGCCATCCATTGGCCTGCATCAGCGCGACAACGAACGCCTACTTGAAACCCTGAAACACCTCAGGGACATCGGCAACACGGTAATCGTTGTGGAGCATGATGAGGATGCGATCGTTAGCGCTGATTATCTGATTGATATGGGCCCCGGTGCTGGTATCCACGGCGGCAAGACTATTGCCGTGGGCACACCAGACCAAGTTTTGTCCAACCCGGCGAGTCTTACCGGTCAGTACATAATGGGGCTCAAACAGATCCCCATCCCTGTCAAGCGCCGAATTGCTAAAAAAGACCGTA
Organism: uncultured Rhodospirillales bacterium; assembly: GCA_938092065.1. Classification (GTDB taxonomy): domain Bacteria; phylum Pseudomonadota; class Alphaproteobacteria; order Rhodospirillales; family JABHCV01; genus JACNJU01. The sequence continues at coordinate 44,412 of CALKND010000011.1, read as the reverse complement.
AGCTCGCCGTCAAGGGAGCAACAGCAAATAATCTGGACAATGTCAACGTCGATTTCCCACTTGGTACCTTTACCTGCGTTACCGGAGTTTCTGGAGGCGGTAAATCAACGCTGGTGATCGAGACCCTTTATAGGGCTTTAGCCCGTCGCCTGCACAAGGCCCGCACTCATGCCGGTGAACACAAAAAAATCGAGGGCATAGAGTTAATTGACAAGATAATTGATATTGACCAATCACCCATAGGCCGCACACCACGCTCCAACCCCGCAACTTATACGGGGGCATTCTCACCTATTCGCGACTGGTTTGCTGCCCTGCCAGAAGCCAAAACTCGCGGCTATAAACCGGGCCGTTTTTCCTTCAACGTAAAAGGAGGGCGATGCGAGGCCTGCCAGGGTGATGGTGTAATCAAAATAGAGATGCATTTTTTACCTGATGTTTATGTCCAGTGTGACATATGTCACGGCAAGCGCTATAATCGTGAGACATTGGAAATCCGTTTCCGCGATAAGTCAATCGCCGACGTACTTGACATGACTATTGATGAAGGGGCCATTTTTTTCAAAGCAGTGCCATCCATTCGCGATAAGATGCTAACTCTACAAAAGGTTGGCCTGGGATACATTCATCTAGGACAACAAGCGACGACCCTATCAGGAGGTGAGGCGCAGCGTGTTAAACTATCTAAGGAATTATCAAAAAGGGCCACAGGCAAAACTCTTTATATACTCGACGAACCAACCACTGGTCTTCACTTCGCCGACGTCGAAAAGTTACTGGAAGTCTTGCATACACTCGTTGATACCGGCAATACAGTAATTGTTATTGAACATAACCTTGAAGTCATAAAAACTGCTGACTGGGTCATTGACCTTGGGCCCGGCGGCGGCACTAAGGGTGGTAAAATTGTAGCTACTGGAACACCCGAAACCGTTGCAAAGGTCAAGGAAAGCTATACCGGACAATACTTGATGCCATATTTGAATAAGGCAAGAATAAAAAAGCAGGCCTAAAACCAATGTTCACCAAATCTAAAACAGTTATGGTCCCCCATGCGTAATCTAATTTCCATAAACGAACTGTCAAAAACATACACCGGGGGCTTTCAGGCGTTGAAAGACATCAACCTGAATATTCGCGATGGTGAAATTCTTGCCCTTCTAGGTCCCAATGGTGCTGGCAAAACGACCCTGATTAGCATCATCTGCGGTATTATTACGCCCAGCGCGGGTAGCGTTTACGTTGATGGATACAACATTATCAAAGACTTTCGCATTACCCGTTCAAAAATTGGTCTTGTGCCCCAGGAGCTAACCACAGATTCTTTTGAGAGCATATGGAACACCGTTACTTTTAGCCGTGGCCTGTTTGGCAAACCATCCAACCCCGCTCATATTGAAAAAGTCCTGAAAGAACTATCCTTATGGGATAAAAAAGATAATAAAGTAATGGAGTTATCCGGTGGCATGAAGCGTCGGTTGCTGATTGCCAAGGCATTATCACACGAGCCTAAAATTTTATTTCTTGATGAGCCAACAGCTGGCGTCGATGTCAAGCTTCGTCAAGACATGTGGCAGCTGGTCGGTGACCTTCGTAAATCTGGTGTAACAATTATCCTGACCACCCACTACATTGAAGAAGCAGAGGAAATCGCCGATCGGGTGGGTGTGATCAATAAGGGTGAAATCGTTGTTGTTGAGGAAAAAACTGAGTTGATGCGAAAGCTAGGTAAAAAGCAATTAACACTTGAACTTTTTAAAAAGCTTGAGGCAATCCCAAAACATTTATCCCCTTTCAATTTAGAGCTTGCTCGTGAAGGTTCTCAACTTATCTACACTTATGATACACAGGCCGAGCGCACAGGCATAACAACCTTGCTTGGGGAACTTCATGACGCAAGCATTAAATTCAAGGACCTGAGCACGACGCAAAGCTCACTTGAGGATATTTTCGTTGCATTGGTAAAAGACGAACAATGAATTTATACGCAATCAAGGCTATTTATAAGTTTGAGATGTCCCGTACCATGAGGACACTATTTCAAAGTGTCGTCTCGCCAGTGATATCAACGTCCTTGTACTTCGTTGTTTTTGGATCTGCTATTGGCTCAAGAATCTCAGAAATTGAGGGTATCAGCTATGGTTCATTTATTGTGCCCGGACTCATTATGCTCTCTTTGATAACTCAAAGCCTCGCCAATGCCTCATTTGGGATTTATTTTCCAAAATTCACTGGCACAATTTATGAGCTTTTGTCAGCTCCAGTTTCCTTCATAGAAATTATAATGGGGTATGTGGGGGCATCGGCGACAAAGTCCATATTATTAGGCCTAATTATTTTAGCAACAGCGGAGCTTTTCGTGCCAATCCGGATCGCTCATCCCTATTGGATGATGCTGTTTTTGGTGCTGACTGCGCTGACATTCAGCCTATTTGGGTTTATCATTGGCATCTGGGCGGATAATTTTGAAAAACTTCAAATCATTCCACTTTTAATAGTCACGCCTTTGGTGTTTTTGGGAGGCAGTTTCTATTCCATTAGTATGCTACCGCCACTATGGCAGAAGATCAATTTGTTCAACCCAGTGCTCTACCTGATTAGCGGCTTTCGCTGGAGTTTCTATGAAATCTCAGATGTAAGCATCACCTTGAGCTTATCCATGATTATGATTTTTTTAGGTCTCTGCCTAGCCACTGTGTGGTGGATTTTTAAAACCGGTTATCAAGTCAAGCAGTAAGTTGGGCCAACATGATGAATATAACAAATTTACAACCTGTTCATGTTATTGGTGGTGGACTTGCTGGAAGCGAAGCTGCTTGGCAGCTAGCCCAAAATGGTATTCCTGTTGTCCTGCACGAAATGCGCCCGTATCGTAAAACCAACGCCCATGTCAGTGATAGCTTGGCAGAACTAGTTTGCTCCAACTCTTTTCGATCTGATGATGCTGATTTCAATGCAGTCGGCCTCTTGCATCAGGAAATGCGCTGTTTGGGTTCACTTATAATGCAAGCCGCTGACGCCAACAAAGTCCCTGCCGGTGGTGCACTCGCAGTCGACCGCGAAGCATTTTCTGCGGCGGTACAGTCAGCCATTGAAGCCGAACCTCTGATAGAAATTCAACGCGAAGAGGTCGACGGACCAATTCCAGAAGAATGGAACAATGTAATCATTGCCAGTGGACCGTTAACGTCGGAACCACTAGCTAAGACAATATGCGGGCTAACGGGCAAAAATGCTCTCTTCTTTTTCGATGCCATTGCCCCAATCGTTCACAAAGACTCCATTGATTTTGATAAGGCATGGTTTCAATCACGCTACGATAAGGGTAGTGGGTCAGACTATATCAACTGCCCATTGAACAATGAACAGTATGAAACTTTTATAGACGCATTGCTTGATGGCAAAAAAACTGAATTCAAGGAATGGGAAAATACGCCTTACTTCGAGAGCTGCCTGCCAATCGAGGTAATGGCTGAACGAGGTAGACAGACCCTAGCATTTGGGCCCATGAAACCCGTTGGACTAACCAACCCCAACAATCCAACTGTCAAGCCCCGTGGCATCATTCAGTTGCGTCAAGATAACGCCCATGGCACTTTATGGAACATGGTCGGCTTTCAAACCAAGCTAACTTACAGCGAACAGGTGCGAGTTTTTAGAACCATTCCCGGACTGGAAAATGCCGAATTTGCACGCCTTGGCGGCCTACATCGTAATACCTTCCTGAACTCGCCCAAATTGCTCAACGAAACACTAGCCCTGAAATCTCAGCCGCGCATACGCTTTGCAGGCCAGATCACTGGATGTGAGGGATATGTAGAAAGCACCGCCGTCGGGTTATTGGCAGGGCGTTTTGTTGCAGCCGAACGTCTTGGCGGCTCTCCGTCCTTGCCTCCAGACACAACGTCAATTGGGGCTTTGTGTAGCCACATCACCGGCGGTGCAGATGAAAAAAACTTCCAGCCCATGAACGTTAACTTTGGTCTGTTCCCGCCTATAGATGGCCCTGAAGCTTTGAACCAAAAAGGCAAACGATTAAAGGGCAAGGATCGCAAACAGGCTATGAGCAATCGCGCCCGGTGTGATTTCAACAATTGGCTTGATACGCAAACCCTGACCCTTTGACCCCTATTCGAGGGCAATCTCCAGCTTGCACATTTCCCGAAGCTTCTTTCAAAGTACCTTTGCCCAGTTCGCAAACCATAAGCCGGGTTGGGTTTTCGCCTTCCATTGATAACCCGTGCGAACTGGCAGACACGTATCCAAAACGACCATAGTAAGCTTCCTCCCCAACTAGCAACACCAGCTTATATCCCATTTCCGCAGCCATCATATGACCCTGTGAAATCAAGCTCCGGCCAATGCCAAAGTTTTGCATATCTGAAGCTACACCAAGCGGTCCAAGTAATAGGGCGGGTGTCTTTCTAGGACCAAGGAATATGGGCCAGAAACGGATAGTCCCAACCAATCTTTCATTGCAATGTGCTGTGAGAGAAAGGCCCTGTACGGGAGGGTTTTTATCTCTATAGGCATAAGAGGCTTTATGCTGACGATTGGCTCCAAAAACATCATCAAGAAGGGTTTCTATAAATTCCCTGTCTTTTGAACGCTCTGGTAAAATAATAAACATTACAAAGATCTCCACATAAACAAACAACAAAATATGGCATCCACATGTCCACATGTTTCACTGTCGTTGTTTTACCGAAATCAGCTTATTGGGAAACGAGGGATTTGGGACACACTTAACCAGCAACAACACAGGGAAATACTTGTCGTCGTCGTTGGTATAATTTAGTTAAATGAATCACCAACACTAACCCTTTTAAAGCCTATTTAATTACGGCGGACACACTATGATGTCAAGGCCTCCCTGCCAATAACTGGATGCTTGGGGTCGTTGTATCCGGGCGTTGAGGGATGTCCAGCAGCAACCAATGTATCAATGAATGCCTCGTCTTCAGCAGAAAATTCATGTTTTAAAGCATTTAAGTAGGACTTCCACTGAGCAAGGGTTCTAGGACCGGCGATGACCGAAGTAACGAGACGGTTATTGAGGACCCAGTTGACGGCGAAATCGACAGGTGTCATGCCCTTCTTTGCAGCATGTTTTTTAATTTTTTGCGCTATGATGAGGGACTCCTTACGCCATTCAGAATTTAACATACGTTGGTCCCCACGCCCCGCACGGGATCCTTTTTCGGGCTTTGCATTAGGAACATATTTTCCGGTCAGTACGCCACGGGCGAGAGGGCTAAACGGCACCACACCAATATTAAATGCCTTGCATGCAGGAAGAATATCCACCTCAGGCATACGGTTCATGGCGTTATAATAGGGTTGGCACACTGTAGGCCTTGGCACAGACAAATTGTCACAAAGTCCAGCCATCTGGGCAATGCGCCAGCCTTTTAAATTTGATACACCCCAATGACAAATTTTTCCAGCCTGAATCAAATCAGCCATGGCGCGCACAGGTTCTTCTGCAGGCATATCAGGATCATCTGCATGCAGGTAATAAAGGTCAATATGGTCCGTCCCTAGACGACCCAAACTATCGTCACAAGCCTTCATGATCCACTTGCGGCTTATACCACGTTGCAATATGCCTGTACCCATGGGACTACCAACTTTTGTTGCAAGCACCCAGTCATGTCTGTCCCGGCGAATTGTTTTTCCAGTAATACGCTCAGACTCACCCATAGAATACATATCGGCGGTATCGATAAAATTAACCCCAGCATCCCTAGCCGAAGCCACAATCTTAGCTGATACAACTGCACTGGTCTGGTCACCGAACATCATGGTGCCAAGGCAGATCTTCGAAACATTTAAACCACTACTGCCTAGTCTGGTATATTCCATTGGAATTTCCTATAAATAATAATTATCTGAATTAGATTTGATATGATGTTTCCATGATAAAAGAAAGTAGCTCAGGACTACCGTTATTTCCATGAATCTTTTTTTTTCAAGAGCATTGCGATTAGCACAGGTTTCCATGGCTGTAGTCGTTCTGTGCCTGTCACCAAATGGACAGGTAACAGGCGAGGAATTATCCCCGATCACAAAAGAATTATTCAAAGCAATAAACAATGGAGACTTAGCCCAAGTTCAAATTAGTATTGCCAATGGTGCTAATTACAAGGTGGCAAACGCTTGGGGCATAACCCCCATAGATCTCGCTGTGGACAAAGGCCACATAAAAATCATTCATTATTTGTTAAAAATTACTGAAACACAGACCCCAAAAGGTAAACTGAACTCTACACCTACGCCTACGGATTCTACTTTCTTCAGCAACCCAACAAAAGCCGCCGCCCCGGCAGAACCATCTCCACCAGTTCCCAATGAACTTAGTGTAGTGGCGGAAGTTTACTCACCCCCACCAGATTCTGGTCCATGGTCTGCCACAGTTGTCACTTCTGATGCACGGTCCAACATGAAAGTTGCTAACCCCTCCAGTGGAGTTACACATAGTAAGTCTGCCCTGAAGCAAATTGCCCGTAATTTTCCGCAAATTGGTTCAGAAGAACCCGGCGCTGCCAGTCCGCCTAAAAGATCTCAGATTATTGGGGGGAGTGGTGCTAATGCAATGTCTATTTTTTCATCAAATAAAGACATAAAGGCTGACAAACAAAAAAAATCCACGGTCATAAAAAAAAGTGCTAACTGGAGGAAGAAGGAGAGACAGCAGGCTCAAATCATGCCAAAGAGACCCTCAAAAAAGTCAGAGCAAAAGCATACTAAAAAAAGGCTAAAGGGCGTTATCTTAAAGATTGGTAGAATGACAGCGTTAAATAAAGCACCACCACCACAGACCCCTAAACTTAAGTTTTATCAGTCTTGCATAAACAAAAAACTTGGCTCTTTAATTTTTTGCATAGAAAATCTGAATTGGCCAGAAAGCATCCGCACATTTTTTCTAACCGATAGTATCCTGTCTAAAGACACACACACCATTGTAAGATACGATGAAGGTGTGGCAACATACTTTCACACTTTGTTCCCTTCCAAGTCCTATACCTCAATCATTAACTACTTTACTCAACTTTTTGGGGCGCCAACTAAAAAATTAGAACGCTCGATTGCCCCCCTAGCTGAAAAGCGACGGATAAACCCTACGGCGACCTGGCAAAGCATCACTCCAGAAACAGATTTACTTACCACCTTAGAAGTTCGCATGTACGATGATAACCGCGGAGACTTTCCTGATACTAAACGTGGAGCAGTGTATCTATATAATGAGAAGTCACAATCTGTATTCCCGCATGTATCCTTGGTTGAATTGATGCTTCTAAGAGCTGAAGATAAACAGCGCTAATAGCGCTTTCGGATCACTTTCCAGTAAAAACCGAACAACCTGCCAATACCCAGTCGCTGTACGCGAGCGTCTCCGGTATCAAAGTTATAGCGGGCCAACTTTCGTAAAGTATTCTCCACCAAGGCAATGGGAAGCATGACAGGCATAAGAGAATTGGGCACATGCAAATGGGCCCTACGCGCTTCCTGTACGTAACGCTCTGCTGCCTCAGCGACGGCAACAACCCTAACATCTTCACTTAAATCAGCCGGCAAATAGCTACGCCCCTGTGATGCATGAAATGGAATAGCCATAATCAGTCCTGAAAGTGCCCAGGCAGTGCCTGCGTTGCGTGCAGCAAAGCGAATTTTTAGGTTTGGTTTGACTAGCAAAACCTCAGCCATCAACTCATGCAAGGCTCCAGCAGTTCCTCTAGCATAATTCTCAAGTTCGGCAAGCGTAGCTGGAGGAGTTTTTAGCAAATCGAAGCTGCGCACTGCCAAGTATTCTTCGAACAAGTTTTTAGAAAGTTCACATTTTTTAATGGCCCAGGCTAATCCAAGTGCAACCGGATGATTTGGTTCTATTCCTGCATAGATGGCAACGATGGTGTCGCGCCACCATTGCAAACGCATTTCACCAAGCAGGGTTTCACTGACCAGTTCTGGAATGATGGAAACTTCATAATTAAACGCTAGCAATGTTAACAAGGGCTCACGTTTCTCAAGAGGAGCTAACGATAGACACATCATACGTTCACGATCATGTCTATAAACCACGTCACTGCAAACTGATAGCAACTGTTCTTTATTCATGTTTCATTAGTAATTCTAGCTGTCTCTGACTATCCACCCAAAACTCCTATTTCAAATACTTTAATAAAAATTAAGTTTCTGTAAGAAAAGAAAACAGTCTTTTACTTCAAAACTAAGTATTATCTTTAAACTATAATGATAGTAATTATCAATATCATTATAGTTTAAAGATAATATTGAGCGAACTATTGAAATTAAACCGCATCATCTTGTAAAGTGTAAATAGAATCAGAATAATTTAAATAAACAAACTATCTATATAGAGGGGTAAAAACTTATGTCAGCTATTCTTACTGACCTTAAAAAAACAGTAATTGCTAGTCTCGTTCTGACAGTCATCATGGTTTATGCACTTAGTAGTGCTACTGGTGATATATTTGTCGTTGACCATGCATACGCAGCCTTCGTAGTCCGTTGGTTTCACGTCCTAGCCGGTGTTATGTGGATAGGCCTACTTTACTACTTCAACTTTGTTCAAATTCCTAACATGCCAAACATTCCTGATGAGCAAAAACCTGCTATTGGTAAAGTCATTGCACCCGCTGCACTATTCTGGTTCCGCTGGGGCGCTATGGCAACCATCATATCTGGTTTGATTTTGTCGCACTTGAATGGTTATTTGATTGAAGCTCTTACGCTTGGTGCAACTGAAGACTTTGCCAACGCCAAACACGTTGCTATCGGAATTGGCATGTGGATGGGCATTGTCATGTTCATTAACGTTTGGTTCGTGATCTGGCCAAATCAGAAAAAAGCTCTTGGAATTGTTGATGCCACACCTGAGCAAAAGGCCGCATCAGCACGCACAGCAATGCTGTTTTCTCGTACCAACACATTGCTCTCTGTCCCCATGCTCTACGCTATGGTATCTGCTCAGAATATATACTAAGAGAAATTTTATTTCTTAAGGAGGAAAGTGGGGCCTTCGGGTCCCACTTTTTTTTTAAAAAAAAGAGTTTATAGTTGTAATAATCATGAACGAACTTACAAAAAAATATGATCTCATGGTGCCACGCTACACCAGTTATCCTACGGCACCCCATTTCAATGAAAGTGTAAAAAGTGATCTTTACCGTCAGTGGTTGGAAGCGCTTGACCCAGCCACCCCGCTGTCGCTTTATTTTCACATCCCATTTTGTGATGAAATGTGTTCCTTCTGTGGCTGCTACACAAAGATAGTCAAACGCTATGACCCGATCGCTGATTATCTGGAAGTTCTACTAGATGAGATTGACCTGGTTGCAAAAGCTCTGCCCACACGTTTCAAAGCAAGCAATCTTCATTGGGGTGGCGGCAGCCCAACAATGCTTAAAGGGCCTGACTGGAAACGCATTATTGATCGCTTGCGCATTCGATTTGATGTCACAGATGATGCCGCAATAGCCGTTGAGTTAGACCCCCGAACCTCCACTAAAGAATATATTAAAGCCTTGCACACTGCTGGGGTAAATCGTGCAAGTATTGGTGTGCAAAGTTTTGATGCGGATATACAGAAAGCAATTAACCGGATACAACCCTACGAAATGACCGCAAAGGTAATTGGTTGGCTGCGCAACTATGGCATCGATCACATTAATATGGATTTGATGTACGGACTGCCAAATCAGACTACGGAAATGGTTAAACGCGAAGCAGAACTTGCCATCGGCCTCAAACCAGCACGGGTTGCCCTGTTTGGTTATGCCCATGTACCTTGGATGAAATCTCATCAGAAACTTTTAGACGAGGACGCTTTACCTGATGCAGGTGAACGCTGGCAACAGTTTGAAGCTTCTTCTGCTAAATTTGTTGAGGCTGGTTATCAAGCAGTAGGTTTGGATCACTTCTCCCTGCCCGACGATGAAATGAGCGACGCACTCAATAAAGGCACTTTGCATCGCAACTTCCAAGGATACACAGCAGATAATGCACCAGTTATGATTGGTTTCGGCGTGTCAGCAATTGGACATATGCATCAAGGTTACATTCAAAATATCTCACCTTTAAGGCAGTATCGCGAAAGTATTGCCGCAGGCGACTTCCCCATTGAGCGTGGTTTAGAGCTGAGCAAAGACGACCGTCTGCGCGGCTATATCATCGAGCGTATCATGTGCGACTTAAGTGTCGATTTGAGTGCTGTTTGTAAAAAATTTACTATACCCAAAGCGACCTTCTATCCTGAAATAGAAAAACTAAAGCCATTGTCCGAAGATGGCATCATCAAACTTTTGAACAACACAATCACAGTAACTGAAATAGGAAGACCTTTTGTGCGCTTGGTAGCTGCTGCTTTTGATGCCTACTTGGATAGTGGCAAAGGCCGCCATTCCCGTGCAGTTTAAGACCACCCTCAGGTAAATTTAGTAATAAGCTTTTCGTTGAAGACTGGCCTTAATTAAGTAAATATAACCTGATTAAGTTCGGTCAAATACACCCACTATTTCCACATGGCCCGCAAAGCGGAACTGATCCACTGGGGCCACCCTTTTCAGTTGGTAGCCACCATCAATTAATATTGAGGCATCACGAGCAAAAGTTGCCGCATTACAGGAGACTGCGATGACACGACAAACCCGTGAGGAAGCTATTTCTCTCGCTTGTAATTCTGCCCCTGCACGTGGTGGATCAAAAACAACAGCGTCAAAACTATTCAACTCACTTTTATGTAGAGGGTTTTCAGCCAAATCTCGTACTTCTGCTATCACTGGCTTTTGTCCCTGCACATTGTGAGCAGCAGTTTTCAGTGCCGCAATAGACATCTCATCACTGTCGACAGACAAAACTGAACTATTGGCTGCCATACGCAATGAAAACGGCCCAAGGCCACAATACAGATCAGCTATTCGGTTTGCTCCACTTACCCCATCTAAAACTATATTTGATAGAATTTCCTCACCAGCAAATGTCGCTTGCAGGAAGCTACGTGGAGGCAACACCACCTTTCCTGCCCCAAAGGTCAGTATTGGTGCCCGGCGTTCCAAGATCATATCATCGCCAACGGACAGGCGTGCCAAATCATAATAGCTTGCATAATCAGACAGTTCCATACGGGCATCAAGGTCCAACTCTCCTGCCCCAGTGATAGTACAGTCCAAACCAGTTTCGCTGGCAGTAAGTTGAATGTTTAAAGATTTAGCAGACTTTAACAAATGTCCTGCAACATCGCGAGCAATGTCTGTTGCCTTTGCAAGTTCTGGCGTCAAAACAGGACAACTTTTAATATCTACTATTTTATGACTCTGGGCCTGCATAAAGCCAACTCGTAATTGACCATCAATTTTTTGGACGTGCATAGCTACCCGTCTTCTTCCACTGCCATGGCAATCAATCAAATCCTCTACAGGGGCTTTTATTTGTCGGTTTAAAAGCGCAAGAACTACGACTTGTCGCTTCCATTGATAGTAGGCATCAAAATTTAAATGTTGCACGGCGCAGCCACCACAGATCCCATAATACTTACATTGTGGTTCAACTCGCTCAGGTGAGGCGTGCAATATTTCTAATAGTTTAGCCTTAGAGCCTGTGACCCTTGCACGTATACTCTCACCACCTAAGGTAAGTGGAACATAAATTCTCTTACCATTCAAATTAGCGATGCCATCTCCATGCCAGCCTAGCTCTTCAATCTGTAAATTTATCTCTAAATGCTTCCGTTTGCTCCACTTATTTCTTTGGTTTCTCTTCATAGTCTTTAAATTTTAAGACGCTTCTTGATTTCGGCAGAAATCTGAGTAGCTGCATTTAATGGTGGATGTTGCCATTGCTCAAAATAAGTGCCAGTTATGGCATCCAAATATTTTGCGTAACCATCCTTAATAAGCTGTTGATGCAACATCCCGTGCTTGTGAGTAGTCAGTTTTTTTGGTGCATAAATCCAAACAGGGCCAGATGTTGCCGCAGCTTCTGAACACATTGATATAGAATCCCCAGTAACAATCACGCCTTCTGCCATAGCCAGGAAGCCCAGGTAGGGATTTTCCCCTTCATCTCCCCATTTAAAAATCTCAGCTGGAGCTTTAATTTCATTGATTAGCGCGTCTACACTGTCATTGGATCGACGTGATGTCGTCACCATAAGCGAGCCACCCGCGTCTATGGCCATTTTTGATGCTGCAGCGCCTAGCTCACTTGCCATCTGCTGAGTGAAAGTGCGACGTTTTGTAGAACCACCAACGATTAAGGCAATACGTGGAGCTGGCAAGTGAATCAAGCGCTTCCACCATTCCTGACGGGCTGTTGCCAAACGGTCTTGGGTTACCCGGTGTGGCGCACCTATAATTTGAAAAACATTAGCTCCATCCTGAATGGCATCATGGCGAGGTGTGCAAACCAAGTCAAATTCATCAATACCCGTATCACCGGGATACATGATCTGAACCAAAAAAGTATTTCCCCCGTTCATTTCTTTAATGTGACGCGCCACGGGCGAGCATCGTCTACCCGCTGCAATAATTAAATCCGGCCAGGGCTCTACTAAATTCACACGGGAACTAGGCGTGAGCCCACCAAAGGACTTACCCATGACAAAATTTGGCAAAGCAGCAGCAGCAGTATATTCAAGATCACGGATTTCATATTTTAAGCCCAGTGCTTCTCCAACGCCAAGACACTGGCTCTGGTTTCCAGCCCGATCATCGATCAAATTCCAGATCATAAAGTTCACTGTTGCGGTCACTTAAACTTGCCTTTTTTGGAAACCAAGCGTGGCATATATTTCTCCATAGTGTCGTATATGTTCTGGATCACTCCGAAAAATAAAAGACACATCCAGTTTCTAATTTTAGTTAAACTGCTGCAGCCTGAGCCAAATTTTTATACTTAAATCGTCTTTCTTAAAGAAGTCTTCCGCAACATCTTATTTCACCTTTTACAACTCACTTGTTACCTATAAAAAAGAGCTGTGACATTAAATCAATTCCAGTTTAAAAAACCAACACCTTATAAGGGCACTTAAATTGTGAACAGACAAGTAGCAAAATTTACTATCGGACAACTCATCCAACACCAACTTTTTGAGTACCGTGGTGTTGTTATTGATATAGACCCAGAGTCCCTTGGTAGTGCGGATTGGTATAAAGAGACAGCTAAAAGCAATCCTCCAAAAGATCGCCCCTGGTACCACATTCTTGTAAATGGCAACGATCAACATACCTATGTAGCAGAACAAAACATAGAGCACGATCGAGAAGGTGACCCCATTCATCATAATGATTTGAATTACTATTTTCGAGGATTTGGCAAAACTGGTTACATCCTCAGGAACGGAATTCACTAGTAATCCTTGAGAAATAAACACAGAGTCTCTAAACAGAAATATATATATAATTTCATTAACCTGGTGCCAAATGTCAAACGTCTCTTATAGCAAAGAAAACAATACTATGGGTTTGGCAGCAGCCAAGATGCTGCTTGATATCAAGGCTGTAAATTTTCGGCCCAACGAGCCCTACATATTGACATCTGGCTGGGCTAGTCCAGTTTATATTGATTGCCGCAAACTTATTTCCTATCCAAAAGAACGAAATAAGATGATGCAATTAGCCATCGCTATGCTTAATGACAGAATTGGGTTGAAAAAAATAGATGCTATAGCAGGTGGAGAAACTGCAGGTATTCCATACGCAGCATGGATATCTCAATCCACTGAAAAGCCTATGCTTTACGTTCGTAAAAAACCCAAGGGATTCGGCCGCAATGCTCAGATTGAGGGTGACCTGAATGAAGATTCGAAAGTACTGTTGGTAGAAGATCTTGCCACAGATGGCGCATCAAAAGTTACATTTATTAACGCCCTACGCAATGCTGGAGCAGTTGTCAGCGATGCTTTTGTTGTATTTTTTTATGGTGTATTTTCAGGTGCACTAGAATCTTTGGAAAAAGATGGTATTACACTTCATTATTTGGCTACTTGGCATGATGTTTTGCAAGCAGCTGAGGAGGGTGAGTACTTTCCCAATGCATCAATTGAGGGTGTACGATCATTCCTAGACAACCCCACAGCCTGGTCCAAAAAAAATGGTGGCAAGACTAAATAGCTCAGCCTTCACGGCTAAATAATCATATCAAACAAAAATTATTTCCATTATTGAAAAAACACCATCTTGAGTATTCACGATTGAGCCCGTCAAAGGCACACCAAATAGGGTCTGATTAGAACCGCAGTCACTGTCTGAAAATGCGACCTATCATTTCTGTGCAAACCCAAAAATTATTTCACAAAAGCAAGGTGATCCATTCGTTCTAATTTTTTACAGCTATTTGTCTGAAACATAGCAATTAGTGTTCAGAGCACTATCCGTAAAATTTTGAAAATGTGGCAGCAATCTTTTGGCAAAAAATACAAGGGACAGTGATCTAGTTCAAAAATAATACCGTATATTACAGTAAGTTAAGTATAAAAAATTATTGTTATAAATCGTTTATTCAGGTGGAAAAAACTCTTTATGAGTTCATGTTAATAGCTAATTCAAAAACTGTTTTTTATTTCCAAAAAAACTATCCCCCGACACGGCCTCATATCCGTGTCCCCCTAAAGATCCTTTCCGCTCCCCCCGGAAAGGGTCTTTTTTTTGTCCAAAACCTGATAACCTCGTTATTAACTTCAAAGGTGAGGAAGTAAACACATGGCTTGCGCATCTTTCACAAAAAATTGCAGTGTCGGTGTGTGTTCTCAAAAAGCAAAAGTACTCAAACCAAGCTGGCAATTCGCATCACCCATTACTTGCCATCCTTCCACCCAATCGTAAATATTAGACTATCTATTCTAAAAACACATTCGTGTAACTACAGGTTGTTGCTATAGCCAACATCTTCTGGCCCACTACCACTTGGTACGACAAATTAAACATTATGATAAATCTAGGGGGGAGTGAAATTCTAGGCAGATCGGTGAATCATGTGAAAACCAAATTCAGTTTCAACGATGTCACTAGTTTCACCTACGTCAAGGCCAAAGGCAGTATCTTCAAAAATTTTTACCATTTGACCACGACCAAAAGCACCTAAGCTGCCACCTTTACTTCCTGACGGGCAGTCAGAAAATTCACTAGCGAGTTCTGCAAAATCAGTACCATCAGAAATTTTTGTCTTCACATCCTCAATCACGGTCTGAGCTTCTTCTTTGGTGCGGGTTTGGGAAGAACGTTCGGATTCTTCATGCATAATAAGAATATGGGACGCGGTGACTTGGTCAGACATAAGTGTTCTCCATCAAAACTGAATATATATAAGTATCATTTAAAGCATTAAGCCGAGTTAATAAATAAGAAAGGTTTTGTAGATTAAAATTGAAGGTATATGAAGGTAAAAAAGGATTATAATGCAATGAACACCGTTTCTGGAACGCCCCCACCTCCCCGTGAGGAGGCTCTTGCCTATAATTTATGGCAGTTAGAAAATGAACGTATTGATCGCCAGGTCCGTAAGGTCTTGCGCGCACAGCGTTACTTCAGTGCGTTACCCGCTAATTTTTGGAAACGGCCAATGATGTGGGCTTTCGCCTTCTCATTACTGTTTATGACCCACGATGCGTTTGCTACCTTAATAGTAGAATTAATTGTTCATGCTGGAAGCTAATAAGCCATAAGAATTATTACCACCTTGTAAGTCAACTCATAAGCTCCTGTGGGGCCAAAACAATAGTTTACTTATTATTAAAGAAGTAATGTGCTAAATTTTTATATATCCTAAATTCTTATAACCATAACCCTAGCCAATAATATTAATAAATAACTTAAAAAGTTTTTTTATCACCTTCAAAATTAAGGTATTACCATATATATTCTGCTTGCCGAACTGATATAGTGCCAGCATGCAATAACAATGGCGCAAGAAACTTGAAATCCTTCCCAAAAAAAAGAACAAAATTTCTCATGACCTCCGCAGGCAGCTTGCAGGGGGAACTGTTGATCACGTATGATGTGGTTCCTATTAGAATGGGGAAAAGCTTGGGAGCTTATTAATGGATTACGAACGTTTTTTCTTGGAAAATATTGACGACCTTAAATCAGAAGGTCGATACAGGATTTTCGCCGACCTAGAGCGCAAAGCAGGTGCTTTTCCAAAAGCCGTAAACCATCGACCTGATGGTTCCACACACGAAATTACAGTGTGGTGCTCTAATGACTACATGGGTATGGGGCAAAACCCCAAGACCTTGGCAGCCATGCATGATGTTATTGACAAATGTGGGGCTGGTGCTGGCGGCACTCGAAACATATCTGGGACAAATCATTATCACGTCTTGCTTGAGCAAGAGCTGGCTGATCTGCATGAAAAAGAAGGGGCGCTCCTATTTGGTTCAGGCTGGATGGCGAATATGACTACATTAAGCACCTTAGGGGCAATGATTCCAAACTGCGTTATTGTTTCTGACGCGCATAACCACAACTCTATGATTGAAGGAATACGCCATTCTCGTGCTGAAAAGAAGATTTTCAAGCACAATGATGTAGAAGATTTAGATAAATTCTTGAGCCAATACGGGCCATCTACGCCAAAATTAATTGCCTTCGAATCCGTTTATTCAATGGACGGCGATATTGCCCCAATCAGAGAAATTTGTGATATTGCAGACAAGCATCACGCGATGACATTCCTTGATGAAGTACACGCAGTAGGCATGTACGGAAGACGTGGGGGCGGTGTTGCACAACGTGAAGGTTTGATGGATAGAATTACCATTATTCAGGGAACACTCGCCAAGGCTTTTGGTGTTATTGGCGGATACATATCTGGTTCTGCTGCAATGTGTGATTTCGTCCGCTCCTACGGTTCCGGATTTATTTTTTCATCATCTATGCCACCAGCAGTGGCCGCCGCTGCGATTGCCTCGATCAAACACTTAAAGGAGCATCAAGAGCTACGTGATAAGCACCAAGAGCGTGCAGCTACACTTAAGCAGCGCTTATATGAGATTGGCCTCCCAGTTATGCCTTCCGTCAGTCACATTGTTCCAATCCTTGTTGGGGACGCTACTCTTTGCAAAAAAGCCAGTGATGACCTGCTTTATAAGCATAATATTTATGTTCAGCCAATCAACTACCCGACTGTCGAGCGAGGTACAGAACGATTACGCTTCACACCGACACCATTGCATACAGATGAAGACATGGATCATCTAGTTGACTCTATTTGCGAAGTATGGAGCCGATTGGGACTGAAGCAAGCGGCCTGATAGACCTCATTGATGATCGAACGTAAAGTAAAATTATTGTTGCTGTCGAATATTTATATAAGCCTATAAGAAAGAGTTTCGATGTTTGCTGACAATACACTGACGCCGAAAGAGACTGTTCGCCTCTGTGCATTGGGAACGCTAGCGCTTGGGACATCCCGATACGATGTGCTGGCCAATTCTATCCGCCATTTCATTAGCCATATTACCGGTCCTTCCCTGGATGTCATGGGCATTTCAATTGAGCTTTTAAAACACGAGGGACTGATTGAAATATCTGACAAGTCTTCAATTGAAGAAGATGCAGAATTGATTATTACTGAAAGTGGGCGCATAGAATTAAAGGCTTTACTTACCGCCAACGTGCGGCCAGCAGCAACAGAAATAAGCAAGCTAGTTGTCGCTTTAAAATTCCGTTTTCTACACCTTCTTGACAGCACTGAACAGTCTATCCAGACAGAGCTATTGATCGAAATGACAGAAAATGAACTTGCTCGCCTTGATGACCTTCACCAGCACCACGCAAACGAAGAAGGGTATCTGGTTGGTTGGCTAAACCATGACATCAGCCTGCTTGAAGAACGGCTGAGCTGGCTCGAGGATTTTAAGAAGTGCCTATCGTAGTCCTTTTAGCCACAGCAGCATAGCCGTTCAGCACATAGTTAACCTCTGCTCCAACATCACCGCAACATTACCCAACCTAGAGCAAGCCTAGGGTTTTCAATTCTAATCGCATGTCTAATGGCAGCTCTTCGTCTGTCATACCAGAACTTCGAATCTCATTTAAGTCAGGAGGAATTTCCTCATCTCTAAAATATCTCCATCCTTGAAAAGCCTTGAATTCCTTCATCTCAGTTTTAATAAGTTTCGTATCTAGGACAAAAAAACACGAACGGCGGCTCTCAGAATCAACTCCGGTTTCAATGCTAATTATCCGTTGGCGTACTCTGACGAACTTCTTAATGACCCAAAAGATTGATCCACCATCAAGTATCTCATTGGATCTAACGGGAGTATTGCGGGTAGTATGGACTAAGGCATTATCGCGCTTCATGCGAGCCTTTTGCTTTTGCACCAAATGGGCAATATCCTCAATGCCAACTGCCAACTTGACTATATGTACAACCATTTTCTTTGCCCAAGAAATCGCTAGTGCACTCTTAGCATAGCAAATCAGAATATTGTGGTAAATGTGATCGAGCCGCATTATGGATCAGAAATTTCTTTTCTAGCAACATCACCAAGGTATCTCTGAGCCATCATAATTATAGAAACGACCTGAATTTTCTAAATTTAAACCCTCGATCACCCTACGTAATCCATTAACACTTTCAGATGCATCGATCAATCCGTTAGGGCCACCCATGTCTGTTCTGACCCAACCAGGATGTAAAATTACGACTGAAATACCACGCGGCCCCAAATCAACAGACAGGCTTTTCATAACTGCGTTGAGGGCCGCCTTAGTGGAACGATAAATATAACTGCCACCTGAGCTATTGTCGTCCACAGAACCCATCTTAGAAGACATAATTGCGATTTTTTTTAAGTTGCTAGCAGCGATGTGGTCACTGAAGCTTTCACACATCATCAAGGGCGACATTACGTTAATGCGCATAACGTCTTCCCAGGTGCTGTACTCGATTTCGCCTAACTTTGATGGGCGTGGGCCAAAAATTGCAGCGTTATTAAGCAACAGATCAATGGCTTCTTTGTGTAGGCTATTCGCCAGCGACAAGATTTGTCCATGATCACCAATATCCAGTGCATGGGTTTCTACCTCACCTTCCAGGCTGGCTAATTCCGTCGCATTATCAGGATCTCGACAGGTGGCGATAACCCGCCAGCCATCGTCTGCATATTGACGGGCATACTCTAGACCAAGTCCCCGGCTAGCCCCTGTGATCAGTACTGTTGGCATAATTAAAGTTGTCCCTTCATTGGCATTTTCTATGTCTGTATTGGTCAAGTTCAGTTCTTTAGTAAAGATAAAACAACATATGATACCAATACAGCCATTGAAACATATTTGAATATTTAGTAAGATGTTCTTATTATGTTCTTATTTAATAAAACAGATAAGCGAAAGCACCCACCGCTTTACGCTAGCACAGTAGCCGCTGGGTTCCCCTCGCCCGCGGATGATTACATGGAGGGCACACTAGATCTGAACGAATTCCTAGTCGTTCACCCAGCGGCGACTTTTATGGTACGCGTCGAGGGTGCATCCATGACTGGGGCTGGGATTCTCTCAGGCGATGTGCTGATTGTAGATCGCTCCGTGGAAAGTCGCTCGGGACATATTGTCATTGCCATTATCAGCGGCGAATTGACAGTCAAACGTCTGATTAAGAGAGGTAATGGCTGGATTCTTAAGGCCGAACATCCGGACTATCCACCAACTAAAATAGGCCCCGATACGGAATGTAGCATCTGGGGTGTAGTCACCGGTTCCGTACGGCGGTTCGCACCTTAAGCCAAATGAAACAGACCTTCGCTCTAGTCGACTGCAATAATTTTTTTGTTTCTTGCGAACGGGTATTTAATCCACGCTTGGAAGGTTGCCCTGTCATTGTGCTGTCCAATAATGATGGCTGTATCATTGCGCGCTCCAACGAGGCCAAGGCTCTTAGCATTCCCATGGGCATGCCTTTGTTTAAGGCACGTAGTCTTATCCGTCACTATGGTATTGAGGTCTATTCATCCAACTATCCACTATACGGTGATATGTCGGCACGGGTGATGAATGCCCTTGGCTCTTTCACTCCCAATATGGAAATTTATTCCATAGACGAAGCGTTTTTAGGATTGGCCGGGTTTGAGCATCGCGGTTTAAACGATTACGGCCACGATATTCGAAAAGCAATTAAAAAATGGACTGGGATTCCAGTTTCTGTCGGTATCGCTGAAACCAAGACCCTAGCCAAAATCGCCGGGCACGTCGCTAAGAAATCAGTTGAGGCAGACGGCTCCTTCACCATCACCGACGAAGCGACTCGACGCGATATATTAGCGCAAACTTTAATTCGTGATATCTGGGGGATTGGTAGCCGATGGGCACGAATGCTGAATAGCCAGGGAATCGAAACAGCGCTGGATTTCCACGACACCCCCGAACACTGGGTACGCAAGCACATGGGCGTCACCGGCGCGCGTACGCTGCTTGAATTGAAAGGACAGCCTTGCTTAGATTTGGAAAGCCACCCACCCGACAAAAAAACCATTCGGGTCTCGCGCTCCTTTGCCAAGCCAGTAACCACCCGCCAAGCATTACGTGAAAGCGTTGCCGCCTTCGCAGCACGAGCAGCAGAAAAAATGCGTCGGAGCAGTCTAGTTTGCTCCATCGTCAATGTTTTCGTCGTGACTAATCACTTCGATCCTCAAACTTATTATAGGGGTAGCGCGTCAAGCCATCCACCCATTCCAACAAATCACACTCCCGATATCACCCGGGCAGCCTTGATAGCTTTTGAAAGTGTCTGGCGGCCTGGACTTCAGTTCAAAGGTGCCGGGGTCATGATGCTGGGCCTGATACGGGCTGAAAATATTCAAGGCCAATTATTTTTTCCACCAGATACATTAGCCGATGCACGCAAAGAACGCTTGATGGCAGCCTTCGATAAGATTAACACCAGCGCTGGTAGTAACGCACTTCGTATGGCCTCGGTCGGTGTTAATGAACGGGCCAAATCCGGGGTCTACACAGTACAGAAACACCACTCCCCACGCTACACAACATGCTGGTCAGAACTGCCAATTGTCCGGGCTGAAGCAAGCATCTAGGCAGTTTATTGTAACGAGGTCAAACAGCCGACGAAGAGTAATTAAAGGGAACGGCGATAAATAATGACAAAATTTGAAATTATTTTTTATTCATTAGTAATACACTAAATTTCTAGAACTCAGAAATCAAAGAATAATATTGCATTTCATGTAAGCCATGTTAGGGACATAATCCTCCTAAAGTTCTTCAAGTTCTGGTGAAATTTATTATCAATTTAGCCGCAGCAGTTTCATACCCTTAATAGGACTTTAGTATAGAGAACTACCGAAAATATTAATTTATAAATAGTTTTCCAAAAAAATGGTGCGGTCGAGAAGACTCGAACTTCCACGGGCTTTACGCCCACAGCGACCTCAACGCTGCGCGTCTACCAATTCCGCCACGACCGCACAAGACCTCTTGAATTGTAGCTTAGAAGGGAAATAGCAAAAAGTTAAGCTTCAAGCAAGCTTATGCGTTAATATTTCCGCCTTATTATCCTATCATGTGTTAAATACTCCTATGGAATGGCTGATCACAAACGATCCTGTGCCCTATTATGTTGCCTTAACTTTCATGGAAAGGCGGGTTGCTGAAATTAAAAATGGTACTGCTGAGGAGGTCGTGTGGCTGCTTGAGCACCCGCCCCTCTACACGGCCGGCACCAGCGCTAATACATCGGACCTATTGGAGCCACAACGCTTCCCGGTCTTTGAAGCCGGGCGCGGGGGACAATACACCTACCACGGGCCCGGGCAACGTGTAGCCTACACCATGATCGACCTAAAAAAGCGTGGTGAGGATGTGAAGCAATACGTGCATGATCTTGAAGAATGGATCATCCACTGCTTAGATGGGCTTGACGTTGCCGCAGAGCGGCGTGACGGGCGCGTCGGCATTTGGGTGAGCCGAAAGGATGGCAGTGAGGACAAGATCGCGGCACTGGGGGTACGAGTACGCCGTTGGGTCACATTCCACGGCATATCTATTAATGTGACGCCAGACTTAAGCCACTTTAGCGGTATCGTACCGTGTGGCATAAACGAGCACGGGGTCACCTCCCTTGCCGATTTGGGTAACCGCGCCAGCATGGCCGATCTTGACCAACATTTACGCACCAGCTTCGAAGAGGTCTTCGCCATGACCCCCAAACCAGCGAAAGAATTCAATCCATCATGAGTAGAAAGCGCATTTTGATTGTCCATAATCCCAGGTCAGGGCGTAGGAGCGCGGACTTTATGAGAAAGGTCGCTGTCGCCTTAACGGATTTGGGTGCGCGGTTAGACATCATGATGACGGATCACCCCGGCCATGGCATAGAACTTACCGCGAGGGTTTAGCCTGATAGCTAAGATGCAATCGTTGCCGCTAGGGGCGATGGGAACCATCAATGAAGTACTTAACGGCTTGTCCACGCAAGAGAACGCCCCCTTATAGAAATTGTCCCTTCAGTTCCCAACCCAACCTGACAAACTGAGCAATGATGCTTCCTCTATAGATCAAGCTCGATACCACACACCCTATACCCAGCCTTTAATATAAACCCAAATAAAAATGACCTCTAACATCTATCATTTTCCATGATCAACTGATCAATTATGATCTGAGCAGGGACAAAAATAAAGCTGCAGAAGCAATATCATTCTCTAAATTTTTTTGTGCGACTTTTGCCTCCTCATCCACTCCCCAGCGTTCATTTTGATAAATCTGGTCCAACTGTGAACAATCAAAAGCGTGCCTACAATCAATTTTTCCTTCAGCCAAGGCAAGTGCTATTATCAGTGATCCACAGGTAGCCGCGAGACTGGCAATGCCAGTAAGTTCCATATCATCCAATTTTTGTAACTTGTTAACCAATGCCTCTATTGCCTTGATCGGCTGCTTCACAGGAAGGATACTGAGTGTGACCTCCAATTCCACTCCCATGGAATCTGCAGCCCAATCAAGTAGTGGTTGCCAATGTTCATTTTGCCGAGTCGCTAGATCTTCAGGTTCTTCACAGCGATAGCAAAGCAAATCTATTCCAGCAAAATTAAGGACATTTTTCAATATGATTTCGCGGTTATTACCAATTCGATCAATCGCCGTATTGGCGAAGCCACTAAGAGGCATGGAAGCGGGAACAACTATCTTTTCCTGAGCACGCCATTCAGCTGCCATAGCTTCCACGAGAGCATTACTAGCCACGATTTGTGGTTGACCACGTGGCGTACGTACTGATTGTCCATCAAGCTCAACAGCATACCCACTATCACATTGGACAATATTTACTTCTTTATAAAATCGCATAAATTTTCAATTTTATGATCTGTCATCTGTCTTCTTTTAACAGATTGTCAATAACTTGTGGAATCTCAGAGAAGGTATCCACAACACCCAGTGCTCCAGCAGCAAATAATTCCTCAACATTGTGATAACCCCAAGTAACACCGACTGCTAATGTACCCGCGTTACGGGCCATTTCCATATCATAGGAAGTGTCACCAATCATCACCGTCCTTCTCTTTTCAACGCCAGTATCCCTCATTGCTTTGTGTAGCATGTCTGGGTCAGGTTTGCCGATAGACAGGTCAGCTGTTTGCAAGGTGACAAAATTGGGTTTTAAATTATGGACACTAAGCGTATTTTCTAGCCCTCTTAGGGATTTACCAGTTGCAATACCAAGCAACCAACCAGCACGATCGAGAACGCTTAACGTTTCTACAACTCCATCGTAAACAGGTTCGCAGATCTCGCCTTTATCTCTAAGTTCTATATAAACATTGCGAAATTCTTCACGAACTGCCCAGACTTGGTCATGTTTCATGTCGGGAAAAAGCATTGTGATAGCATCTTCCACCGGCAGACCAACCGTTCGGCGTATGTCCATGGGTTCTGGGAGATGATGCCCTAGATTGCTGCAAGCAGTTTGCATACTACATATGATGGAGTGCGCTGAATCAACAAGTGTTCCATCACAATCAAAAACAGCAAGACGCAATGCGTTATCTCTCTTAATCAGCAAGGTATAAAAAAACTATATATGCATTAAGCTCATATGATATATTATTATGATACAATTCAAAAACCATCATCCTCTGGATGATAGAAAGTATCAACTGCCAAACCTTTGTCCAATCCAAAAAAATCCCAAGTAGCTAACATATGTGTAGGTAGTGGGGCAATAACCTCAAGTTCACCCCTACTTGGATGTGGAATGCGAATTGCTCGGGCATGAAGATGCATTTTGCGGCTCAGACCCGGGCCTTGTATAAATGACCCTACTCCTCCGTACTTTCCATCACCTAAAATAGGAGTTCCCATTGCTTCCATGTGGACTCGAAGCTGATGTGTCCGTCCTGTTTGAGGCTCAAGAGATAACCATGCCACCTTTCGACTTACACGTTCTATGGTTCGATAGAATGTTACTGCTCGTTTACCATTTTCAGTGTCAGGAACCATCCGCTCGCCTTTTTGTCCAGGAAGCTTTGACAAGGGTAGGTCTATTCTCCCCGAAGAAAGTTCAGCGGAGCCAACAACGATTGCCCAATACACTTTTCGGGCGCTTTTAGCTCGAAATGCTGCAGTCAATTGTGCTGCGGCCCTTGACGATCGACCAAGTAGTAAAACACCCGATGTATCCTTATCAAGTCGGTGTACAAGCTTTGGGCGTTCAGCCTTATCAAATTTTAAAGTACCCAGCATAGCATCAACACTATTTTTGATACCAGTTCCACCCTGAACAGCAAGTCCAGGTGGTTTATCCAAGGCTATAACATCATCATCGATATGAAGAATACTCCCGTGCAAAGCAGCAATTGCTGCATCGCTTGCCTGAGAAGATTTTTTGTTTTTCTGAGGCTGGCCCTCGATTTCGTCTTCTCCCATTGGTGGAACGCGGACTGATTGCCCAGCTTCCAACCGGGTACTAGCCTTGGTCCGCTTACCTTCAAGGCGAACATGCCCTTTGCGTAACATTTTTTGTAATTGAACGTGTGAAAAGTTGGGATAGTGACGCTTGAACCAGCGATCCAGCCGTAAGCCGCCCTCTTCATCGGACACTTGGACAATGGTAACTCCACTCATACCATCATCTGCCGCAACAACATTGTGGCGCCAAATGCACCACCAATTGCAACGGTACGCAGGATTTTAATGCTCATTTATGATTTGCTCTCGTTGGACTTGGATTTCTTATCACGTAGCTTATTCCAGTAGTCAAGCCGCTTTTGAATCTCTCGCTCAAAACCCCTTTTCTTTGGGTAATAGAACGTTTGGCGCGACATGCCATCCGGAAAATAGTTTTGTCCTGAAAAGCCTTCTTCGTAATCGTGATCGTAAGCATAACCTTCTCCGTAGCCAAGTTCTTTCATCATCTTTGTTGAAGCATTCAGTATATGCTGAGGGGGCATCAAAGAACCAGTATCGCTAGCCACTTTACGCGAAACTTTTTCAGCCAAATAAGCTGCATTGGACTTAGGTGCAGTTGCTAAATAGATAATACACTGTACTAATGCAAGCTCTCCTTCAGGTGTTCCTAGCCGCTCGTATGCCTGCCACGCATTCATTGCCTGTACCAAGGCCTGTGGATCGGCAAGGCCAACATCCTCAACAGAGAAGCGCAACAACCGGCGAGCTATATAATGAGGATCTTCCCCACCCGCAATCATACGTGAGAACCAATAAAGAGCCCCATCTGTATCGGAGCCCCGCAACGACTTATGCAGAGCGCTTATCAGGTTGTAGTGGCCTTCTTGAGACTTATCATATAGTGGCATGCGTCTCTGCACAGCATTGGTTAAGGCAACTGTATCCATACTGTCAACATCCGGCAGGGCAAGCAGGGTCTCCAACATATTTAAAAGATAGCGTCCGTCACCATCAGCCATTGCGCGAAGAGACGCCCTTGCATTCATATCTAAGGGTAGTATTTTTCCCTCACTGGCTTCAGAGCGTCCGATCAACTCTTCTAGGGCAGCATCGTCAAGACGATTAAGAACTAGAACCTGACAACGAGACAGTAACGCAGCATTCAATTCAAAGGATGGATTCTCAGTTGTCGCCCCAACAAGAATAATAGTGCCATCTTCAACAAAAGGTAAAAAAATATCTTGCTGGGCTTTGTTAAATCTGTGCACCTCATCAATGAATAATAAAGTTCCCTGCCCTGTCTGACGACGACCCTGAGCTGCCTCAAAAATTTTTCGAAGGTCAGCGACACCTGAAAATATGGCTGACAGTAGCTCAAAATGCAAATCAGAGTGTTCTGCAAGTAATTTGGCAATAGTCGTCTTGCCCGTCCCAGGTGGCCCCCACAGAATGATAGATGTCATGGTTCCAGCATTTTTCATTCTGCCGATTGGTTTATCCACACCTAACAAATGATCTTGGCCAACCACCTCATCTAATGTTTGAGGGCGTAAACGATCAGCAAGCGGTCGCGGAGCTTGTGTCTCAAAAAGCGTATTCACCTGTCGACCACAAATTTTAAAACCTTGCCTTTGCGTTTGACACTAATTACCCATCTATCAAAACGTTGATTGAGAAAACTTTCTAGGGCACGGGTGCTGTCCACAGCCTTATTATTGATTTTTTCGATCTTGTCACCTCGACGAAGTCCCAGACGGGAGGCAAATTCTCTTTCCTGAAGGCTAATAACATAAATGCCCTCTTCAAATATCTCTATACCAAGCTCATCAGCTAGCGCAGGTGACATATTTGCAACAACTAGACCAGACAGGGGCTGATGACCAATTAGCGTGCGAATATCCCTTGGGGGATCCTCTGGGGGCGCCAACAGTCTTAAATCAATGATTTTCTCACGACCATTGCTCAACACAGTTAATTTAATTTTCTCGCCAATTACGAGTGTCGCTATGCGGTACCTCAATTCTTTTGGTTCGTTAACTACTTTTCCATCTATCTTTAGAATAATATCTCCAATTACAACTCCCGCTAGTAAAGCTGGGCTATTAGGATAAATTTTCTTCACCAGCACACCCATTGGCTTGGACATATTTAGAGCCTCAGCAATATCTGATGTCACTGCCTGAGAGGATAGCCCAAGCCAAGCACGAACAAGCCTGCCACCTTTCACTGTGCCTGCAACAACGGCCCTCACCATGTTTGATGGAATAGCGAACCCAATACCTAGGGAGCCTCCACTTTTGGAAAAGATAGCTGTATTAATACCGACAAGCCTTCCATCCATGCCAATCAAAGCTCCACCTGAATTACCTGGATTAATGGCCGCATCGGTCTGAATGAATGAGGCATAGTCAGATACACCTGCCTGTGTTCTCGCCAGTGCAGATACAATACCGCTGGTAACTGTTTGGCCAACACCGAAGGGGTTGCCAATTGCAAGAACAATGTCACCGACCTCAAGTTCATCAGAATCCCGAAGCAACAGAAAAGGCAGCCGATCATCTTCACTTTTAACACGCAGCAAAGCCAAATCTGTACGCTCATCAGTACCGACGATCTCAGCTTCAAACTCCCGCCGATCAGTTAATACGACAGTGATCTCGTCCGCCCCTTCAATAACGTGATTATTTGTAATTATTAGGCCCTCAGCATTAACTATAACCCCCGATCCAAGAGAATTTTGAATACGTTTTTGTGCCTGGCCTAATCCCGGAACCCCTCCAAAAAACTGACGAAAGAATGGGTCATTGAACAAGGGCGACATACGCCTTCTTTTTACAATTTTACGAGTAAATATATTGACTACTGCAGGAGAAGATTTCTTAACAAGCGGAGCATACGAAAGCTCGACTTGTTGGCGCGAGTTGGGTGCAGATTTTTCAGCTAAAACCCCGCCGGCAAGAAAAGAAAAAGAAAATACAGTGAGTAAAACAAGGAGTATATGAGCTTTATTCTTCATTTTATTTTCTGATTTCCCGTAAAACAATGGTTTGAGTTTGGACGGTATTGTTATGCGTTTTTGCAAGTACGTCGAGATCTTCTTTTGTAAGGTGACCATCATTCACTTATGTATAAATGTGAGGTCATAGTTAACTCGATTTTTTCCATTTCAAAGTCAACACCCTAGTAAAAGGCTAATGTGGTGTTGAAGGCCCCCATTTTCCACTCCGAACTCAAGTTCCTAAAAAACAAGCTTCGCATTTTTGGAAGTACAGGGCAAAAAAACGTAGGGTCTGCAAGATACGTATCTGAACAAGGATGGGAATCAGCGATGGTAAATACACCTTCACTTTTGCAGACCCGAAATAGCTCTTTCATAACACTTAAAAAAAACCTATGGATCAGCACCTTTTTGTTTAAAACATGTGTCATCAAAACTTCATCAGCCACGTTATATTTAGAAGGCCAGGAAAATACCTCAAGGTCTACTTGCTGGTCTTGCTTTAATTCTGCTTCCTTAGCTAAATTCAAGAAATTTCTGATGTGATTGTGTCCACAGCCTAGATTAAGTTTCATTAGTGATACTCCTTCATTGCAAGTTTAAACTTGCAAACAGTTAAATTTATACCACAAACAGTCACATACTTTATTGTTAACGCATTCTTAACATCTGTTATCCCGCAAGACATAAAATTATAAATCACTTTTTGGCAAGATTCAAAAAAAGAGGCTTGATTGTCTGGCAAGTAGGTTCTGTGGTAATCTCGACAACGTCTTAATTAAATAGTGGACATTCATCTATGCGCATTCATCCTGTCATTCTTTCTGGTGGCTCCGGAACTCGACTTTGGCCACTTTCAAGAGCTGAGTACCCCAAGCAATTTTTATCACTGACCTCAGAAAACTCACTTCTCCAGGAAACTCTTATTCGCTTCAGCAGTGGTGGTTTTGAACTACCCTTAGTGCTTTGCAATAGTGCTCACCGATTCATTATTACTGAGCAAATTCAAAGTACAAATATCAGGGTCCGGGACATCATATTGGAACGTTACAGTAGAAACACAGCCCCCGCCGCCGCAATTGCGGCGATGGCCCTAAGCACCGAAGATCCAGATGCTATGATGCTGCTGTTGCCATCTGACCATCTTATTGCCGATCAAAATGCCTTTGAAGCCGCTATCAACACCGCTCTACCAGCAGCTGTGAGTGGCTATATGGTGACCTTCGGCATTACCCCAACTAGGCCAGAAACGGGTTATGGATATATTTTGAATACAGAGGAACTTGGAATAGCTGCTGGTTGTTTTGCAGTTCAACGTTTCATCGAGAAACCTAATCTTGAAAATGCCCAGCAAATGATCAATGCTGAAGGTTACAATTGGAATAGTGGTATTTTCTTGTTTAAGGCAAGCACCTACCTAAAAGAACTCAAACGTCTGCAACCTAGCATATATAAGGCCTGTAAGAAGTCATTTGCCAATACTACTCGTGATCTTGGCTTCTTGCGCTTAGATGAAGATGCCTTTCAAAAATGTCCTAAAATCTCCATCGACTACGCTGTTATGGAGCAAACTAAAAAAGCTGCAGTCGTTCCCGTCAATATGGGGTGGAGTGACATTGGCTCGTGGTCAGAATTATGGGCGATTTCTGACAAGGATAGTGATGGGAACGTTTTAACAGGAGATGTCTTCGCCGAAGATACCACCGGTAGCTTCATTAAAACCTATACCAAAATGGTCGCCACTATTGGTCTTCGAGATATGGTCGTTGTAGATACAGGTGATTCGGTGCTGATCGCTCCAAAAGACCGCGCCCAGGACATTGGGACAATTGTCCAACGGCTTGAAAGAGAAGGCCGCACTGAGCACCTATTCCCCGGCCGGGTACGCAGGCCTTGGGGGTGGTATCAAACGCTTGACAGTGGCGCTTGTTTTCAAGTCAAGCGAATTTGTGTCAATCCGAAGGCACGGCTATCATTACAACGCCATCATCACCGAGCCGAACACTGGGTCGTAGTTTCCGGTAAAGCCGCTGTCCACTGCGACGGCAAAGACATAACCTTATGTGCCAACGAGTCAACCTACATACCCGTTGGCGCTTCTCACCGCCTGGGGAATGCCAGTGATGAACCCCTTTACCTGATCGAAGTGCAATCAGGTAATTATCTGGGAGAAGATGATATAGAACGTCTTGAAGATGATTTTGCTCGAGGATAAAAAAAGTTGGTTCGACATACATACAGTGAACTCACTTAGCCATAAAAAAAGACCATTCAAACGAATGGCCCTTTAAATATTAAAATAAAAATTTTTACTCAGAATCAGCCAGAGCCTGTTTTGCGGCATCTGCTTCTACACGAGCTATATCTTTTGCTCCTTTGGCTTCCGTATCACGATCAACCAATTCTATAACTGCCATTGGAGCCATGTCACCATAGCGGTTTCCAGCTTTAAGAACGCGAGTGTAACCACCGCTACGTTCCTTGTAGCGTTCAGCCAGACCCGCAAACAGCTTACTAACGATCGCATTATCCTTTAGGACGGATAAAGCCTGACGGCGGGCGTGCAGGTCACCGCGTTTACCGAGAGTAATCATCTTATCGGCAACGCGACGTAATTCCTTAGCTTTAGGCAGGGTCGTAGTGATCTGCTCGTGATCAAGCAATGAAATGACCATGTTTGAAAACATTGCCTTACGGTGCGAGCTTGTCCGGTTAAGTTTACGTCCACTCATGCCATGTCGCATGTTTTGTCTCCTTGTTAGTTACTCAGAACGGATCTTCCAGTTTCCTGGCCAGTTCTTCAATGTTCTCAGGAGGCCAATCAGGAATTTCCATGCCAAGGTGAAGGCCCATCTGCGACAGCACTTCCTTGATTTCGTTTAAAGACTTACGACCAAAATTAGGGGTCCTGAGCATATCTGACTCACTCTTTAAAACTAAATCGCCTATATAAATAATATTGTCGTTTTTCAAACAATTAGCTGAACGAACAGAAAGTTCAAGCTCTTCAACCTTGCGAAGCAGGTTCCTATTGAACGGTAATTCGTCTTTTTCTTCTTCCTGCTCAACTTCTTGCGGTTCTTCGAAATTAACAAACAACTTCAACTGGTCTTGCAAAATGCGAGCGGCTAGGGCCACTGCATCATCAGGTGTAACAGCCCCATTAGTGGTAACCTCAATGGATAGTTTGTCATGGTCGGTGACTTGACCGACGCGACTGTTATCAACTTTATAACTGACTTTGTTCACAGGTGAGAAAACTGAATCGATAGGGATGAGCCCTATTGGTGATTCTTCAGCCCTGTGCTGAGCAGCAGAGACATAACCCATACCATACTCAACAGTCATTTCCATTGAAAATTTGGCTCCCTTATCAAGATGACAAATAATCAAATCGGGATCCATAATCTCAATATCAGGGCCCGTTTCAATATCTCCTGCCTTGACCACACCTGCACCGGATGCCTTTAACGTAATTGTTTTGGGGCCTTCAACATGCATGCGAAGCCCCATAGACTTGATGTTGAGAACAATATCTGTAACGTCCTCGCGAACTCCCGGAATTGATGAAAACTCATGCAGTACATTTTCGATCTGAACAGAGGTAACAGCGGCCCCCTGCAAAGACGACAACAAAACCCGGCGCAAAGCATTGCCCAAGGTAAGGCCAAAACCACGCTCCAGCGGTTCAGCAACGACTGTCGCACGACGTTCCGGATCAGCACCCGGTACGACGTCAAGTTTCAACGGTTTAATCAGTTCCTGCCAATTCTTTTGAATCACGGATAAAACCTCATGCTCAAAGCATTAAAGACTGACTTTTAAAAGCAACTAAAAGCCGATTATAAAAATTCCGATTTTACTAAAAATCGGCACAAACCACCTTTAGACTCGGCGGCGTTTACGCGGACGACAACCGTTGTGCGGTATTGGTGTGACGTCACGAATAGCGGTAATAGTAAATCCTACAGACTGCAGTGCCCTAAGTGCAGACTCACGACCCGAACCAGGTCCTTTGACTTCAACATCAAGCGTCTTAACACCATGCTCTTGGGCTTTTCGACCGGCATCTTCACCAGCCATCTGAGCTGCATAAGGAGTAGATTTTCGCGACCCTTTGAAACCCTGTGCCCCCGCAGAGGACCAAGAAATAGCATTGCCTTGGGCATCTGTGATGGTAACCATAGTGTTATTAAACGTTGCATTTACATGGGCTACCCCTGACGCAATGTTCTTTTTTTCGCGACGACGAGGTCGCTGTGTTGTTGGCTTTGCCATTGTTTATCCTACACTCTTACCTTGCAACTTTTTTCTTACCTGCAATCGTCTTAGCCGGTCCCTTGCGGGTGCGCGCATTGGTGTGTGTACGTTGACCACGTACTGGCAAACCACGACGATGCCTTATTCCACGATAGCAACCAAGGTCCATGAGACGTTTGATATTCATGGCTACTTCACGACGAAGATCACCCTCTACTTGATAATCGTTGTCAATGGAATCACGGATACCGGTAAGTTCAACTTCCGTTAAGTCGTTGACGCGTCTTTCGAGGGGGATCCCAACTTTTTCACAGATCTCGACAGCCTTAGTACGGCCGATTCCATGGATGTAAGTTAGTGCTATCACTACCCGTTTTCCGGTCGGTATATTTACGCCAGCAATACGCGCCAAATTTGGTACTCCTTACCCATTGGTTCTAAACGATAAAGATTGAATCCGGGAAGTCAAAGAGGCGCGATTATAGGCGCTCTTTTCCCTAAGTCAACACGCTGTCTTTACCCTATCACTCTCTTCAGTTGTTTTGTCACTTCATCAATGGCTTGCATGCCATCAACGCTCCTTAAAATGCCTTTATCTCCATAATAAGAGATGATTGGTTCTGTCTGTTCATGATAGTTGGAAAGCCTTGATCGAACGGTTTCAGTGTTGTCATCTGCACGGCGAACAAATTCGATTCCGCCACAATTATCACAAACTTCTTCAACTTTAGGTTTTTTAAACGAATCATGGTAACCCATGCCACATTCAGAGCACGTGTAGCGACCTGTAATGCGTTCAACCATCGCTTCGTCATCAACTCTCATCTCTATCACATGATCAATTTTTATATCATTTTCAACCAGCATCTTATCCAGCGCTTCAGCCTGTGGGGTCGTGCGTGGAAAGCCGTCAAGAATACAACCAGACTTATAATTGGAATGCTTCATACGTGAAAAAATCATGTTTAAGATCAATTCATCAGATACTAGTCCTCCCATTTCCATCACCTCTTTAGCCTGTTCCCCAAGCTCGCTTCCAGAGGCTACTTCGGAACGCAACATATCACCTGTCGACAACTGCAGAATGCCATAGTGGTCCTCTAGCCATTTAGCTTGTGTTCCTTTGCCTGCACCGGGGGGGCCCAATAGAATTAAATTCATTACCGTCTTCCTTTTAGCTTGGATTTTTTGATCAAGCCCTCATACTGATGGGCTAAAAGGTGCGATTGAACTTGAGAAACTGTGTCCAGTGTAACGGTAACAACAATTAATAGGCTCGTACCCCCAAAATAGAACGGCACTGAAAAACGTGAAATTAAAATTTCTGGAAGCAAGCAAACGGCAGCTAAATAAGCTGCGCCAACCACTGTCAGTCGGGACAACACCTTATCGAGGTATTGGGATGTGTTGGTGCCAGGGCGAATACCTGGAATAAATCCACCATGCTTTTTAAGGTTATCCGCAGTGTCTTCTGGATTAAAGACAACGGCAGTGTAAAAAAAAGCAAAGAAAACAATCATAAATACATAGATGGCAAGATATAGCGGTTGACCACGGCCCAAAAGGGCGGCAACAGTGGATAGCCATTCTGGCCCAGTACCAGCACTAAAACCAATGATAGTCATGGGCATTAATAATATTGAACTTGCAAAGATAGGTGGGATAACACCTGCCGTGTTTAGCTTCAGGGGTAGGTGTGAACTTTCACCACCACTCATTTTGTTGCCTTGTTGGCGCTTTGGATATTGAATGATGATTCGACGCTGTGCGCGTTCAATAAATATAATGAAGAAGATCACACCAACAGACATCAGTATCAAAATGACAATAAGCAATGATGATAATGCACCGGTTCGTCCTAATTCCAGAGTTCCTGCGATGGCACTGGGCAAATTAGCAACTATACCCGCAAAAATGATCAATGAAATGCCATTGCCAATACCGCGTGCAGTGATTTGCTCACCTAGCCACATCAGGAACATGGTACCACCAACAAGAGTAACGACTGCTGTGAAACGGAAAAACACACCAGGATCAATAACTGCAGAACCGGAACTCGAAGTCATCCCTTCAAGCCCAACAGATATTCCATAGGCCTGCATAGTGGTAATCGCTACAGTTAGATAACGGGTGTACTGGTTGATAATTTTGCGTCCAGACTCACCTTCTTTTTTTAGAGCAGCTATTTTTGGTGACACGGAAGACATCAACTGCATGATAATGGACGCTGAAATGTATGGCATAATATTCAGGGCAAAAATAGTCATACGCCCGAGCGCACCACCAGAAAACATATCAAACATACCAAGAATGCCACCCGCTTGTTGCGAGAAAATATCCTGCAGAACAATAGGGTCAATCCCAGGCAGGGGTATATATGTGCCCAACCTATAAACAATCAATGCACCTAGTGTGAACCAGATGCGCTGTTTGAGTTCCTTTGCCTTCGAAAAGGCCGAGAAATTCATGTTGGATGCAAGTTGCTCGGCTGCGGATGCCATACGTTTAATCCTGCCTTAACCAGCCGTGCCAAGATTAGCATCAGCTGTGGTATTGGCTTTCGCCTTCATTGCTTTTGTAGGTTTTGCCTCCTCCTTGGAAGCTACTATACTAGCAGTAACTATAACTTTACCGCCCACTTTTTCCACAGCTGCAGTAGCCGCCTTCGACGCTCCAGAAACTTCAATAGTCACTTTTGCATTTATCTCACCCTTGCTGAGAAGTTTCAGACCATCCTTAGACTTACTAACAATGCCAGCTTGTTGTAAAACTTTATAATTGATGTCTTTTTTACTGTCTATCTTGCCAGTATCTATAGCATTTTGTAACTTACCTAAATTAATCTCAGAAAAATCCTTGGAGAACGGATTCTTGAAGCCACGTTTAGGCAAACGTCGATAAAGTGGCATCTGGCCACCCTCGAAACCCAGCAAGGAAACACCACTGCGTGACTTTTGACCTTTGTGGCCACGGCCTGCAGTCTTTCCCTTGCCTGAACCTATGCCACGACCAACCCGCTTGCGGTTTTTGGAAGCGCCAGCATTATCGCTAATTTCATTCAGTCTCATTTTCTTACCCTTTTTGGCTAACACCACTCTTTACAGAAGCGAAGATAGACTCACCCATACCTTAAAGTCTTAACTAGCTTCCTCAATTTTGACTAGGTGCTTAACCTTATTAATCATGCCACGAACTGAAGGTGTATCTTCGAGTTCACGGGTCTTATGCATTTTGTTTAAACCAAGACCTTTAAGAGTTTCCCGTTGATATTTCTGACGACCTATGGGGCTTCCAGTCTGAGTGACTTTAACACTGCTATATTTTTTATTAGCCATCTGCTTGTTCCTTAAGCGAAGCAGCAACACTTCCGCGACGCGCCACAATGTCGCTAACCTTCTTTCCACGGCGTGCAGCAACACTTCGTGGGGACGAACTACTAGAAAGTGCATTAAACGTCGCCTTGATCATGTTATGGGGGTTGGCTGAGCCAATAGACTTTGTGACGACATCCTTTACACCCATTGCCTCAAACACAGTACGCATGGGCCCACCGGCAATAATACCTGTGCCAGCTGGAGCACTTCGAAGAACAACCTTACCAGCGCCAAAGTTACCTTCAACATCGTGATGCAAAGTACGACCGTCGCGCAATGGCACATGTACCATTTCGCGCTTAGCCTGATCTGTCGCCTTGCGAATTGCTTCAGGTACTTCACGTGCTTTACCTGTACCAAAACCAACACGACCACTACCGTCACCTGCTACGACTAGGGCCGCAAAAGAAAAACGACGCCCACCCTTAACCACTTTGGCAACACGATTTATGTGAACGAGCTTGTCAATTAATTCGTCATCGCGTTGCTCTTCTCTATTTCTATCACGATTACGTCCGGGGCGACGCTCGTTCCTTTGAGGTGTTGGGGTCTGTGCCATATTTATAGCGCTCCTAGAAAGACAAACCGGCTTCACGAGCCGCTTCAGCCAGGGCCTTTACCCGACCGTGAAATTTATAACCGCCACGGTCAAAGACTACATCTTTAACACCGGCTTTACTTGCACGTTTAGCGACCAACTTGCCAACTTCACCAGCAGCTAAAATATCGGCACCAGTTTTGGCCTTACTGCGAACATCTTTTTCAGTTGTAGAAGCTGCAGCCAACGTGACGCCAAGGGCATCATCAATGATCTGGGCATAAATATGCTTACCTGAACGGAAAACAGATAACCTAGGCCGTACAGCGCCTGCACGACGCAGTTGCATACGGTTGCGGCCTTTGCGACGCTCGAAAAGTTGTTTTGAATTTGACATAACTTATTTCTTTTTGCCTTCTTTACGTAAAATGTGTTCATCAACGTATTTAACGCCTTTACCTTTGTATGGTTCAGGCGGCCGATAAGAGCGAATTTCAGAAGCCGTCTGGCCCACTTTCTGCTTGTCAGCACCTTCAATAGTTATATGTGTCTGATCTGTACACTTGATATTAATGCCTTCCGGAATTTTGTGACGAACTTCATGACTAAAACCAAGTTGCATCACCAAGTCACTTCCCTGAACTTGTGCACGATAGCCAACGCCATTAATTTCAAGGTTTCTGATAAAACCTTCCGAAACACCAACAACAAGATTGGATATCACACTGCGTGCCGTTCCCCACATCTTACGGGACTGGATAGAATTACCACGGCCTTTTACCGTAATCAGATTTTCTTCCTGGGTAATCTCAATATCATCAGAAAAGGTCATTGACAATTCACCAAGCTTGCCTTTGGCGGTAACTTGCTGGCCAACAATTGCTACATTGACGCCATCTGGAACTTCAACTGGATTTTTACCAACTCGAGACATTTCTCTGTCCTATTCTAAAAGACTTTACAAAGCACTTCGCCACCAACATTGGCTCCGCGCGCTTCAGCATCAGACATAACACCACGCGGTGTCGACAGGATCGAAATGCCAAGGCCGTTGTATACACGGGACAGATCCTTAATCTTCGAATAAACGCGGCAACCGGGGGTAGACACTCTACTAATTTCACGGATTACTGGGATGCCCTCGTGATACTTAAGTTCGATGGTCAACTCGGTTATACCGGGACGGACTTCCTCCTTCGTATAACCACGAATAAAGCCCTCCCGTTTGAGTACTTCAAGTACGTTAGAACGCAGTTTGGACGCTGGCGCCATAACGGTGCTTTTTTTAGCCTGCTGGCCATTACGAATACGGGTAAGCATATCACCCAAGGGATCAGTCATTGACATATTTAATTCCTCCTACCAGCTCGACTTTACCATGCCAGGGATTTGACCGGTGGAAGCAAGATCACGAAGCGCGATGCGCGACAGTTTAAACTTGCGGTAATTGCCGCGTGGGCGGCCACTAAGTTCACAACGCAGGCGCTGCCTAACCGGCGATGCATTACGCGGTAATTGCGCTAGCTTCAAGCGGGCTTCAAAACGCTCCTCCATGGAAAGTGAGGAATCTTTGGCCTGTGCCTTCAAGACTGCACGCCGGTTGGCATACTTGGCAGCCAGCCTTTCACGCTTCTTGTTCCTCTCAACAACGCTTTTCCTAGCCATTAGCTCTATCTCCGGTTGCTTCGCCCTTAAACGGCATGTCGAACCCTCTAAGAAGAGACCTCGCTTCGTCGTCACTTTGGGCAGTAGTACAAATTATAATATCCATTCCGCGCACGCGGTCGACCTTGTCATAATCAACTTCTGGAAAGATGATCTGTTCCTTAACGCCCATGGCATAATTCCCATGACCATCAAAGCTTTTACTGTTAAGACCGCGGAAGTCACGAATGCGAGGCAAAGCAATATTGACCAAACGGTCAAGGAATTCATACATGCGAGCACGGCGTAGGGTAACTTTACATCCTACAACCATGCCATCACGCAGCTTATAACTCGCAATTGATTTTTTGGCCTTAGTAACGATCGGCTTTTGGCCGGTAATATTCGCCAAATCTTCAAGTGCACCATTTATGAGCTTTTTGTCTTGGGACGCTTCACCAACACCCATATTGATAACAATCTTTTCCAGCTTTGGAACCTGCATGGTACTTGTATATTTGAACTCCTCCAGCAAAGCCGGACGAACCATCGTTTCATAATGCTCTTGTAATCGTGCCATTATCCGTGCACCTGCTTATTTATCGATAACTTCGCCAGACCGCTTTGCGAAGCGGACCTTGCGGCCATCTTTGAGAACTTTGACGCCAGTACGCGTCGGTTTATTATCCTTAGGGTCAATTTGTGACAAATTGGAGACTTGGATAAACGTCTCTTTTTCGAGAATCCCACCAGCTGAAGCTTGCGTTGGACGAGTATGTCGCTTGACCATATTAACACCCTGTACCAAAGCACGGTTATCTTTTGGAATCAAACGAAGGACCTCTCCAGTTTTACCCTTATCCTTTCCTGTGATAACCATCACTTGGTCACCCTTTTTCATTCGCATCTTGTTAGCCATTTTTAAAGATTACCTACTCACAAAACTTCAGGGGCCAAAGAGATAATTTTCATATATTTCTTTGCTCGCAATTCACGTGTTACCGGTCCAAAAATACGAGTTCCAATGGGCTCGCCCTGCTTATTGATTAACACAGCCGCATTTGAATCAAAGCGAATTGCTGTGCCATCATTCCGCCGGATCTCCTTTGCAGTACGAACTACGACAGCCTGCACAACATCACCCTTCTTTACGCGACCACGTGGAATAGCTTCTTTGATGGAGACAACAATGACGTCACCGACGTATGCATACTTCCTTTTGGAGCCGCCAAGCACCTTGATACACTGAACACGCCGTGCTCCAGAATTATCGGCAACTTCCAAGTTGGTTTCTACCTGGATCATCTTTTATTCCCTCTATTCGTCAACAAAGATCAACCTGTTAAAGCAGTCCCGCTGACGACTTCCCACTTTTTGCGTTTTGACATCGGGCGGCATTCCTGGATTTTCACCACGTCGCCAACCTTCACCGCGTTGGTTTCATCATGTGCCGCATACTTCTTGGAGCGACGAATGAACTTTTTGTAGAGCGTATGCTTGAACCTACGCTCAACCTGAACGGTCACAGTCTTATCCATTTTATCGCTAATCACGACACCTTGTAATATTCGTTTGGGCATTAGCCGTTACCTCAATTCTTACGAAGCAGCCTTGGACGTAGCAATATCAAGCTCGCCAAGGATAGTTTTAATGCGCGCGATGCCCCGTGTTACTTGACGGCAGCGTGCTGTGTTTTCTAGTTGACCACTAGCGGCCTGGAAACGAAGGTTGAAAGACTCCTTACGAAGACCAACAAGTTCGTCTTTTAATTCATCTCTGGACTTAGTCCGCAAATCAGCGGCCTTCATGCCATCACTCATCGCTCTAATCCTCTTCGCCAAGACGCGTTACAAAACGCGTTGATAATGGCAATTTCGCAGCTGCAAGCTCAAACGCTTTTTTGGCAACTTTTAATGGAACCCCATCAAGTTCGAACATAATGCGACCCGGCTTAACTTTTGCTGCCCAGTACTCGACAGATCCTTTGCCTTTTCCCTGACGAACTTCTGGTGGCTTCTTGGAAACTGGAACATCCGGAAAAATACGGATCCAGACACGGCCAGCACGTTTCATGTGACGCGTCATCGCACGTCGGGCCGCTTCAATTTGGCGCGCAGTTACGCGTTCAGGAGAAGTTGCCTTCAGGCCATAGGCACCAAAATTCAGAACTGTACCGCCTTTGGCCTTTCCATGAATTCGGCCTTTGTGGGCCTTTCTATATTTAGTACGCTTTGGGCTGAGCATCGTTTTTGCTTTCGCTTAAATCTTAACAGTTTCTGCTTAACGGGCCGGCTGTGAATCAATGACGTGTTTTTCCATAGCCATCGGATCATGAGCCAAGATATCACCCTTGTAGATCCAAACCTTGACACCGCAAGCACCATATGTGGTACGCCCGGTAGCTATTCCATAATCTACATGGGCACGTAATGTATGCAAGGGCACGCGCCCCTCATGATACCAGACATCACGTGCTATTTCTGCACCACCGAGACGACCAGAACAATAAATACGAATACCCTCAGCACCTAAACGCATTGCCGACTGAACTACCCTCTTCATTGCCCGACGGACAGATACGCGCCGCTCCATCTGTTGAGCAACATTTTCAGCTACCAGTTGGGCATCAATCTCAGGCTTACGGATTTCTACAATATTCACGTGGACTTCTGATCCTGTCAATTTAGAAAGGTCAAGGCGCAGTTTCTCAATATCAGCGCCTTTCTTCCCAATGATAACACCGGGTCGAGCCGTATGGATTGTAATACGTGCTTTCTTTGCGGGGCGTTCAATAACAACTTTAGAAACGCCGGCTTGAGATAAGCGGCCAAGCAGAAGCTTGCGAATACGTAAGTCCTCATGCAGCATGCTGGCGTAATTATCGTCAGCGTACCAACGGGAGTCCCAAGTGCGGATAATTCCTAGCCGAAGGCCAATAGGGTTAACTTTCTGACCCATTTAAGCTGTCTCCTCGCGTTCGCGTACTATGACGCGCAAGTTACTGAAAGGTTTAAGAATTTTACCAGTACGGCCACGAGCGCGGGCCCGCCAGCGCTTCATAACCATAGTGCGGCCGACATAAGCTTCGGCAACATATAGCCTGTCAACATCCAGGTCATGGTTGTTTTCTGCATTAGCAATTGCAGACTCTAGAACTTTCTTTACGTCCTGAGCAATACGACGCTTGGAGAAAGTTAATTCCGAAATTGCCTTCTCGCAGTCAAGACCACGGATCAAACTAGCAACTAAATTAAGCTTCTGTGCACTGATACGTATGTGCTTAGAAAAAGCCATTGCTTCGTTATCGGCGTAAGGACGAGGTGCTGATTTTTTACCCATAACTAAACTCTCTTGGCCTTTTTATCGGCAG
Organism: uncultured Rhodospirillales bacterium; assembly: GCA_938092065.1. Taxonomy (GTDB): domain Bacteria; phylum Pseudomonadota; class Alphaproteobacteria; order Rhodospirillales; family JABHCV01; genus JACNJU01. The sequence continues at coordinate 3,344 of CALKND010000011.1, read as the reverse complement.
TGTGTCCAAGATAGGTGCGGGTAGGAGAAAATTCACCCATTTTGTGACCTATCATATCCTCGGTAATCAAAACAGGGATAAATTTATGGCCGTTGTAGACACCAAAAGTCAGTCCAACAAATTGTGGCAAAACCGTTGATCGACGAGACCAAGTTTTTATGACCTCGTTACGACCACCGGCACGAACGGTCTCTGCTTTTTTAAGAAGGTAACCGTCCACAAACGGACCTTTCCACACGGAACGAGCCAATGTCGCCTCCTACTTCTTGCTGTGACGGCGGCGCATAATCAAGCGATCCGTCTTCTTGTTACTACGCGTACGCTTACCTTTTGTTGGCTTGCCCCACGGGGTTACAGGATGGCGGCCACCAGAAGTTCGACCTTCACCACCACCATGCGGGTGATCAATCGGGTTCATGGCTACGCCACGAACCGAAGGACGCTTTCCTAGCCAACGATTACGACCAGCCTTTCCCAGTTTAATGTTTTGCTGGTCCGGATTGGAAACAGCACCAATTGTGGCCATACATTCACCACGGACCATGCGTAATTCGCCTGAACTCAGGCGAAGTTGAACATAGCCCTGATCTTTACCGATAAGCTGTACATAAGTGCCAGCACTTCGGGCTATTTGACCGCCCTTGCCGGGCTTCATCTCGATGTTATGGATGATTGTGCCAACTGGGATATTCTTCATGGGCATGGCATTGCCTGGCTTAATATCAACCTGCTCACCTGAGACAATCTTATCACCAATTGCAAGACGCTGAGGCGCGATGATGTATTGGCGATTACCATCCGCGTAATTGATTAAAGCGATAAAAGCTGTACGGTTAGGATCATATTCCAAGCGCTCAACAGTGCCAACCACATCATATTTATTTCGCCTAAAGTCAATCGTGCGGTAACGGCGCTTATGCCCCCCACCACGACGGCGTGCAGTGATTTGACCAGTATTATTACGACCGCCCTTCTTGCGGAGACCTTCAGTTAATGATTTTTCTGGCTTACCTGTCCAGAGGCCATCGCGTTTTATTAGAACCAGTCCGCGACGGCCGGGTGTCGTTGGTTTAAATTGCTTGAGTGCCATGACTAGACCTTAAACCCCTGTCGAAATATCAATAGATTGACCTTTGGCCAGCGTAATGATGGCTTTCTTGGTGTCAATCCGTTTGCCGGAACGACCACGAAATTTTTTCGTTTTGCCCTTGGCGATAAGTGTATTAACTGCCGTCACACTGACCTTGAATAAGTCCTCAACGGCGGTCTTGATTTCAGGCTTACTGGCATCCATTGGAACGCGGAAGCTAACCTGATTGAATTCTGAAAGTAGAGTCGATTTTTCAGTAATAATCGGCGAGCGGATAAGCTCAAATTTACGCTCTGGACTTGGCCTTGCCTTGCCGCTGTACTTGCTCAGACTCATTTCAAACGCTCCACAAGTTTTTCGACAGCATCCTTCGTCAATACTAACGTGTCGCGGCGCAGAATGTCATAAACGTTAGCGCCTTGGCTCGGCAAAACGTCAAGCTCGGTAATATTACGTGTGGCAAGCTGGAAGTTGTTATCCAGATCAGCACCATCAATTACCAGTGTCTTACCCCAACCGAGTTTGCTAAGATTCTTTTTAAAATCAGCCGTTTTCGCACTTTTCAGCTTGGCATCATTAAGAACAACCAGCTTTCCTTCGGCTTGCTTGGAAGACAGCGCGGATTTAAGAGCCAACTTACGAACTCTCTTTTGCAGGCTGAAACCATGATCACGGACATGAGGTCCGAAGACAACACCTCCACCTCTTATTTGCGGGGCGCGTTTGGAGCCCTGACGGGCGTTACCTGTGCCCTTTTGGTTAAAAGGCTTGGCTGTGGTGCCCTGAACTTCAGAGCGATCCTTGACCTGATGATTGCCGGAACGACGCTTGGCAAGCTGCCAATTAACATAACGTGACATAAGGTCCACACGAACGGGAGCACCGAACACGGCCTCATCTAGATCAACGGAACCAACCTTTTTGTTTTCAATACTGATGACGTCGCACTTCATATTTTATTCTTCCTTCGTCACAGCGTCTTCAGCAGGGGCATCCACTGAGGAACCCTCGACGATTATTTCTTCAAAAGGCGCTTCTTCAGTTGGGGCTTCTCCACCAATAAGAGCCGCCGGGAAAGGCAATTCCATGTCATTTTTACGCTTTACTGAATCGAAGACCCTTACGTAACCGCCCTTTGATCCGGGCACGGCACCCTTAATCAGGATCAGTCCACGCGCATTGTCCGTGGAAACAATTTCAAGGTTCTGAGTAGTAATTCTTTTTGCACCCATGTGACCAGCCATTTTCTTACCCTTAAACACACGTCCAGGATCTTGACACTGACCCGTTGAACCGTGAGAACGGTGAGAAATGGATACACCATGCGAGGCACGAAGACCGCCAAAACCGTGGCGCTTCATTGCTCCGGCAAAGCCTTTACCAATCGAAGTGCCAGAAACGTCAACATACTGACCCACGACGAAGTGATCAGCAGAAATTTCCGCACCAACTTCTATCAGTGCATCCGCGCCAACTCTAAATTCAGCGAGTTTACTTTTTGGCTCAACCTTGGCACTAGCAAAATGCCCGCGCATTGCTTTGGAAACTCTCTTAACCTTGGCATTGCCAATACCAAGCTGCAGGGCAGTGTAGCCATCTTTTTCTTCAGTGCGTTGAGCGACAACTTGGCAGTTCTCAACTTTCAACACGGTGACAGGAATATGACGACCATCATCTGAGAAGACACGAGACATACCTACTTTTTTTGCTATCAGACCTGTACGCATAGCTTAAGTCCTAATCCTTGAGCTAAAGTTTAATTTCGACGTCGACACCGGCAGCCAGATCGAGCTTCATAAGCGCGTCCACGGTTTGCGGTGTTGGATCAACAATATCAAGCACCCGCTTATGGGTGCGGATTTCAAACTGTTCGCGCGACTTCTTATCTATAAAGGGCGAGCGCAGAACCGTGAACTTTTCAATGCGAGTAGGAAGTGGGATTGGTCCACGAACATCTGCACCGGTCCGCTTCGCCGTGTTAATAATTTCACCTGCAGACTGATCAAGCACACGATGATCAAATGCCTTCAAACGAATACGGATATTTTGGTGTTCCATAGCTTTAGACCTAACCTACAAAAAACCTCAAAATGAGGCTTTTATGTCCATCTTATTTACTCAACAATCGAGGAGACAACTCCGGCACCCACGGTACGACCGCCCTCGCGAATAGCAAAGCGCAGGCCCTCGTCCATAGCGATAGGAGACATCAGCTCAACTTCCATTGTAATATTATCACCCGGCATCACCATTT
>CALKND010000010.1 GCA_938092065.1 uncultured Rhodospirillales bacterium | reverse complement strand
AAACGGTGCCAAAATGGATTTCTCATCCGCTCGTCATAACATGGTGGAAAGTCAGATAAGACCTAATCGAGTTACTGACACGGTTCTTATGGAAGCCTTAGCTACACTTCCAAGAGAAAAGTTTGTCCCCCAAGCTATGGAGGGCGTTGCATATGTTGATGAAGCAATAGATATTGGCGATGGACGCTACTTGATGGAAGCCTGGGTGTTAGCCCGTTTACTAGAGGCCGCTGAGGTTCAACCTGATGATGTGGCCCTTTTGATAGGTTGTGGCTCGGGATATGAAGCTGCCGTAATGTCCTATCTCGCTGGCACGGTAGTTGCCCTAGAAACCAATAAAATGCTACTAGAACATGCTAATGTAATACTTGCAGAGTTGTCTATTGATACTGTTGCTATTGTTGAAGGTGAGCTCGCGCATGGTTATGTGCGTCAGGCCCCTTATGATGTTGTTTTGATTAATGGCGCAGTGCCTGAAATTCCTGATTGCCTCAGCAATCAGCTTGGCGAGGGTGGTCGTATGGTCGCAATTGTTGGAGATGGAGCTTACGGTAAGGGAACTCTGGTCACATGTTATAATGGTGTTGTAACCTCTCGCGAAATCTTTGATGCAGGAACACCAACTTTGCTAGGTTTTGAGAAAAACTCTAGTTTTTATTTTTAGGTGGCCGCTTTTTTTGGAGCTGTTAATGTTTTTACGTTCACAATGTGCGCCTCTGTTTTTGGGTGTTTTTGTTGCCCTTGGCATCGTTACATCAGTCCAAGGTCAAAGTCTCGAAGAGGCTCTGGGTATTGCTTATGAGGGCAACCCTACGTTGCTGGCAAAGCGAGCTGAATTACGAGCAACTGATGAGGGTGTGCCTCAGGCTCTATCCCAATGGCGGCCAAGTCTATCGGCCTCAAGCACTTATGGCAGAAGCGAAACCACCTCGAGCACCCGAACTGAAAGCAAGCTTAATTTTAACCCTCATTCGACATCTTTAACGTTATCTCAGTCCCTATACAGTGGAGGTAAGACTACGGCCGCAATTGGTTCTGCTGAAAATGCTGTGCTGGCGGGTCGTGCGGCATTACTGGGTGTTGAGCAAAAAGTTCTTTTAGATGCGGTAAAGGCTTATGTGAACGTATACCGCTCCTCGGCTGTTCTGGAACTAAGAGTAAATAACGAGGCAGTCTTGAAACGCCAGCTTGAAGCGACGTCAGATCGTTTTCAAGTTGGAGAAATTACTCGGACGGACGTTCATCAGGCGGAAGCTCGCTTGGCAAAGACTACGGCGGACAGAATTCAAGCTGAGGGTGACCTTGTGTCCGCTCGAGCGACTTATCAGAATGTTATTGGCGAGTTGCCGGTTAACCTCAGCAATCCAACTATGGCGCTTAACTTACCCTCCAGTTCAGAAGAAACAATTAAGTTAGCTCTTGCCCAAAATCCTGATGTTGTTAGTGCCGAATTTAATAAGCGTGCCGCACAAAACAATATTAATGCGGTGAAAGGTGAGTTGTTACCTTCTTTGGATCTGTCTGGGACCGCGTCGCGTTCTCTAAACGCGTCAGGCCAAAAAACTAGCCTAGAAACATATTCTGGAAAGGTAACTTTGAGTATACCCTTATATAATTCAGGTTCGGTCTACTCTCGTCTTCGTTCTGCGCGCCAAACGGCCTCAAAAAGGCTACGGGAAATAGATACTGCTCGCCGAAAAATTACGGAGTCTGCAACGCGTGCGTGGCAAACACTGCAAACTAGCCGTGCAAGGATTGATTCCATTAATGTACAAATTAGGGCTAGCGAAGTAGCGCTTGAGGGTGTGCAACGTGAAGCCTCCGTTGGATCGCGAACTGTTCTTGACGTTCTTGATGCGGAGCAGGAATTGCTTGATGCTAAAGTAAGTATTGTAACTGCTAAACGTGATGAGACAATTGCAAAGTTTGAGCTAAAAAGTGCAGTAGGAGAAATGACAGCGACTCAGTTGGCTCTGCCGGTTACCGCCTACAACTCGCAAAAGCATTATAACGATGTTCGTTTAAAATTATTTGGTGGCAGCATCGGCGAAACTGAGCAAAAATAAGTACCTGCTAAGTTAAAGAAAAATAAAGAACTTTTGCAAGTATAATATTTTGGTAAAAAGTTCCACCTTTGCGGGTGGCGTTAAGGACACTTCTGAATTATTATAAATTAGAATCTTACAATAAGATTCGTAGAAAAAATTTGTATTATCAGGGGTATCTTCAATCAGGTGATAAATAGATGAGCGAAGAAGGTCAGGAAGAAGCAAGCGATGAAACTTCAATGGATGATATCCTGGAAAATATTCGCCGGGTTATTTCCGAAGAGGATGAAGAGGTCGCAAATGAAGCTACGACTGAGCCCGAGATAGAAGTGACAGCAGAAGAATCTGAAGAAAGAACAAAGATGGCCGCCGCAATTGGGGCGGATGAGCGTGTTTCTGAATCTGACTTGTCTGAACTGGAACAGAAGCCCGTCCAAGAGCAAATAGATGTATCAAGTGTGCCACCTTTAGAGTCATCACTTCCTAGAGAGGATGATGTGCTTGAGCTTACAGAGGCAATGATTGCGCCTGCCGACGAGTTGGTGTCAGGGCTTACGACGCAAACTTCATCGGATGTGCTGGGTGAACTTGCTCGTGCTATTATGGACCGCCGCGAGATGGGCCTAGGCGATAAGGACGTTACTCTGGAAGGCATGGTTCGTGAGATGATGCGACCCCTATTGCGAGAGTGGCTCGACCGTAACCTACCTTACCTGATCGAACGCCTGGTCAAGAAGGAAATCGATAAAATGGTCAACCGTGCAGAAATGTTCGAAGAGCTTTAATCAACATTTTATAGAGTATTTAAATTGGGAAGCTAAATGCCGTTACTGGTTTTGTGCAAGCCTTTCTTGATGAATTTTTTCGACTGTAAAATTAACTAAAATCAAAAAACTAAAGAGCTCGAATAATGTTGGAAAAGTTTCATGATCCTGCCAGGGTCGAGAAAAAACACTACGATGCATGGGAAAAGAACGGTTCATTTTCTTGTGGAGCGCGTCCGGATGCAGAGACGTACACAATTGTCATCCCGCCACCCAATGTTACTGGTAACCTGCACATGGGCCATGCCCTGAACATTACCCTTCAGGACATCATGATACGCTATCAACGTATGAAGGGGTTAGATGTACTTTGGCAGCCGGGTACTGACCATGCCGGTATAGCAACACAAATGGTGGTCGAGCGCCAAATGGAGACTGAAAACCTCACTCGCCATGATCTTGGCCGTGAAAAATTCATTAAACGTGTCTGGAAGTGGAAAAGTGAGTCCGGTGGCTCCATTACAAAGCAGTTACGCCGTTTGGGTGCTTCGTGCGACTGGAGCCGTGAACGCTTCACTATGGATGATGGACTATCGGCAGCTGTTCAAAAGGTCTTTGTAGAACTACACAAACAAAACTTGATTTATCGTGACCAACGTCTAGTTAACTGGGACCCCTTGCTACACACAGCAATATCAGATCTTGAAGTGGAGCAACGCGAAATTAGCGGTTCCATGTGGTATTTCAATTATCCTATCGAAGGTCATAACGGTGAGTTTATAACCGTTGGCACTACACGGCCGGAAACCATGCTAGGTGATACGGGGGTAGCTGTGCATCCCGAAGACGAGAGATATAGGGATCTAATTGGCTGTAACTGCATCCTACCTATCGTTGGGCGTAAAATTCCCATTGTTGCTGATGAATATGCCGACCCCGAAAAGGGTTCCGGTGCGGTCAAAATCACCCCGGCCCATGACTTTAACGATTTTGAGGTTGGTCGACGTCAGGATTTAGAAGTTATTAATATCTTTGATCAAGATGCCCGCTTGAATGAAAATGTCCCAAGTCATATGCAAGGACTGGACCGTTTTGAAGCTCGCGATGCTATAGTTGCGGAAATTAAGGGCCTTGGTCTGTTTGAAAAGATAGAAGAAAATCTGATGATGGTTCCTTATGGAGACCGTTCAGGTGTTGTCATCGAACCTTGGTTGACGAATCAGTGGTTTGTTGATGCGCAAACTCTGGCAAAACCAGCCATCGAGGCTGTCGAGCAAGGAAAAACTAAGTTTGTTCCAAAAAACTGGGAGAAAACCTACTACGAATGGATGCGTAATATTCAACCGTGGTGTGTATCACGCCAAATTTGGTGGGGACATCAAATTCCTGCATGGTATGGGCCAGATGGAAAAATTTTTGTCGAGCTTAACGAAGATGCAGCACAAGTTGCTGCTAATAAGCACTACGGTATAACTGTTGAACTGGCACGTGACGAAGACGTTCTGGACACATGGTTTTCATCAGCCCTGTGGCCATTCTCCACACTAGGCTGGCCCGAAAAGTCCCCAGAAGTAAGCCGCTATTATCCCACTGATGTGTTGGTCACTGGTTTTGATATTATCTTTTTTTGGGTTGCCCGGATGATGATGTTCAGTATGCATTTTTTGGAAGAAGTCCCATTTCACACAGTCTACATTCATGCATTAGTGCGTGATGAAAAAGGCCAGAAGATGTCAAAGTCTAAGGGTAACGTCATGGATCCGCTAAAGCTTGTAGATAAATATGGCGCTGATGCTTTGCGTTTCACTCTGACAGCCTTTGCAGCTCAAGGGAGGGATGTAAAAATGTCAGAATCTAGGGTTGAGGGTTATCGCAACTTTTGCACTAAATTGTGGAATGCGGCGCGTTTTGCTGAAATGAACAAATGTATACCAGACAAGGTTTTTAATCCGTCAAACTGCAAGCTAACAATAAACAAATGGATTGTTGGCAAAACAGTTGAAGCGGCAGAAGCTACGGCTGTAGCAATTGATTCATATCGCTTTAATGATGTAGCAAACATTCTTTACCAATTTACCTGGGGTACTTTCTGTGACTGGCACCTGGAGTTTTCCAAGCCCATACTACAGGACAAAATTGAAGAGGCAAAAATAGAAACCCGCGCCACGACAGCGTGGGTTTTGGATCAAATTCTGCACTTGCTGCACCCGGTCATGCCATTCATCACAGAAGAGCTGTGGAAGTCCCATTTTGATGCAAGTAACAGTCTGATTTTGGGGCCTTGGCCCCAATTATCAAAAAGCTTAATTAATGTTGAGGCAGAGGCTGAAATGGATTGGGTTGTACGCTTAGTTTCTCAAATACGTGCAATACGCTCTGAGATGAATGTTTCGCCTGGGGCAAAAATTCAACTGCTGATTAAGGGTGCCAATGAGATTACTAAGATACGGCTGGAGACGCACCGCAGTATTCTTCTATCACTTGCAAGGCTCTCTTCAATAGAAGTTCTCAAGGGAGAAGCCCCCAAAGGATCGGTGCAAGACGTTATTGACGAGGCGACTATTATCTTCCCCCTAGATAATGTTATTGACTTTGAGTCAGAGGCAGCACGCTTAAAAAAAGAAATTGCAAAACTGGAATGTGACATCGCAAAGCACGATAAAAAACTTGCTAATAGGGGCTTTACGGAAAAAGCTCCAGCTGCAATTATTGAATTAGAGCGTTTGCGTCGCGATGAAGAATCATTAATATTGGAAAAACTAACAGAGGCACTTGCACGCCTCAATGCTCTCTAGTTTGGAACTCGTATGAAGCCGGCTTTCTTGTAGTCGTTAAACTAAAATGTCTAGGCTAACAACCAACTAAATGCTTTTTCTAGCTGGTTTATTGCAACTGCAAACATCACAGTGATTTGTGTGCTCCTTAGATTCGTTACTGTTATCAATTGTACCTATATGCAGACGGTTCGCATGATATACACGGTCGATCTAAACAAGTTTCTAGTTGGCAAGGTCTCTTGAAAAGATGTAGTGGCCGTTGCAAAATCCGTCAAACACTTCATCTACGTTGGGATGCGTGACTGGCTCTCCAGTCTCGTCAGGTAGTAGATTTTGTTCTGATACATAGGCAATGTGAGGACCGTCGTCATTTTCTGCAAGTAAGTGATAAAACGGCTGATCTTTCTTTGGTCTAACGTCTTCAGGTATAGACAGCCACCATTCCTCGTCATTATCAAACTCAGGGTCGACGTCAAAAATAGCACCACGAAAAGGATAGACACGGTGACGAACAAGTTCACCTATGCAGTATCTAGCAGTGCGGATTGAATTTTGGTTATGGTCCATGATTATGTCTTATACTGTGATGCAATAAATTCAAGTTTATATGTAGGGGTATGCTTTTCTTTACGCAACCCTGTAGTCCGGAATTAGTCTTTAAACTTTCTAATCCCTAAAAATCAAAATTACTAATCAAAAAAAACAGTTGGCCTAAAATTGGCCATAATGTAATTTTTTTACCTTTAACTAGTCATAATGGTGTTTAATTACCGTTAATGTTCTTGAGCCTATTTTCTTCATCTGGATGAAAAAATTACCTGAACTTGCAAAATTTTGACGCTTATCTGTTAACTTAATCTTCCAACTCGCACCATATGGGTGTGTGGTCTGATGGTTTGCTCCAACCGCGTGGGTTGCGATCAATTTGGCAATCTCTAAGTCGATCAGCTGCTTGTGGGCTGAGCAGCAGGTGGTCAATCAGGACACCGTGATCTTTTGGCCAGCCACCAGCCATGTAGCCCCACCAAGAATAAAGCCCAGTTTCAGATGTCATAGCCCTAAAGGCATCTGTTAGTCCAAGATTGGTTATCTTTCTTAGAGCTGTTTGTGACTCCAATTGATACAAGGCATCATTTTTGAAAGCTTCTGGGTTGTAGACATCTCCAGCTTTTTGAATCACATTGTAATCTCCCCCAAGCACAAAGGCGTCCTCACCACTGAGCAAATTAAGAGTGTGAATATAAAGACGTTCCATCCATCTAAGCTTGTAGTCAAACTTTTCACCGGGGTAGGGGTTGCCGTTGGGCAAGTATATGGAAGCAACGCGGACTGAACCAGTGAAGGCCTCCAAATAACGGGCTTGTTTGTCATTATCGTCGCCGGGAAGAGCTCTCAATTCCACATCAATCGGGAACTTTGATAGAATAGCAACTCCGTTGTACGTTTTTTGACCAACTGTCTCAACATTATAACCAAGTGCCTCTATTTCCACTCTTGGGAAGGCCTCGTCAATGCATTTCAATTCCTGTAGCAAAACAATATCTGGTATTGTCTCTTTTAACCACCGTTCCAAGTTTACAAGGCGAGCCTTGACAGAATTTACATTCCATGTGGCAATACGTATCATGGCTTGAGCCCTGAAAACAAAAAACCTCGAAATCGAACAGGCTTTTTTTTACACATTAAATTTAGCTATACTGCGAATGATGTACCGCAGCCGCATGTTGATGAAGCGTTCGGATTTTTTAAAGAAAAATATGAACCAATGAGATCTTGAATGTAATCAAGTTCTGAGCCATTCAAATATTCTAAAGAGACTTCATCAACAATCACTTCAATATTGTTTTTCGTAAAAAGGTGGTCGTCAGAATTTGTGGTGCTGTCTAAGCTGAAGCCATACTGAAAGCCAGAGCAACCTCCTCCCGAAACAGCAACTCGTAAACGCATGCCTGCCTTATCTTCTTTTTCAATAAGATCTGCTATCTGCTTTGCCGCACCATCAGAGATGCCGATATTTCCACTACTTTTCGGGGTGTTGGTGTCCAACATTTAAATAATTCCATATTTTTTAAAGGAAGTAAAATACACCTTTGCATCACTAATATATCAAGGATGTCTTATGTGGCAACGATTTTTCCTTTGTTAGAGGGTAGTTAATCATTTTCTAGATTTTAAAAGCCGTGAAAAGCTACAAAATAACTCTATTTAATAGCCGTTTGATCTTGTAAGTTTCGCATTATGACAACTGTATCACCTTATGCCTGCGTACCAGAAAATAGCCGTGGGCGGCTATTTAAAGAGCAGAACAGTGCAACGCGTACTTGTTTCCAGCGGGACCGTGACCGGATTATTCATTCGGCAGCCTTTCGGCGCTTGGAATACAAAACTCAAGTTTTTGTTAATCACGAGGGAGATTTTTTTCGTACTCGTTTGACACATTCTTTGGAGGTGTCACAAATTGCACGTTCTGTCTGTCGTGCCCTTGGGTTAAATGAGGATCTTGGGGAGGCCCTAGCATTAGCTCACGACCTCGGTCATCCGCCCTTTGGCCATGCTGGAGAAGACGCATTGAAGGAATTGATGGCCCCCTATGATGGATTTGATCATAACGCACAGTCCCTCAGGGTTGTGACCTTATTAGAAGCCAGCTATGCTAACTTTCTCGGGCTTAACCTGACATGGGAAACCCTTGAGGGTGTGGTTAAGCATAATGGGCCATTATTAAATAGTACAACTCAAGCTACACAACTTCCAAGTGCCGTGGTTGAGTATAATGCGATTCATGATCTGGAACTGCACACCTATGCTAGCGCAGAAGCACAGGTTGCTGCCATCGCAGATGATGTCGCTTATAATAATCATGATATTGACGATGGACTGCGCGCTCGTCTGTTTACAACTGCTGATCTGGCTGATGTACCACTTGTAGGCCCTGTCTTCGCAGAAGTTAAAAAGGCCTATCCTGATCTTGACGAATCTCGAACGATACATGAGGCTGTTAGACGAATGATTGGTGAAATGGTCATTGATCTGCTTGATGAGACAAGAAGACGTCTAAAAGATCTAAATCCAAAATCGCCAGATGACATTCGTGCTAATGATCGCCCCATTGCTGGTTTCTCCGAATCCATGCGTGCCAATGATGCGGCTTTGAAAAAGTTTCTTTTTGAAAACATGTATCGTCATTACAAACTAAATCGAATGACGTCGAAGGCTAAGCGGGTAGTCAGGGAATTATTCAATTTGTTGGTGAAAGAGCCGGAGTGTTTGCCCGATCAACTACAGGCGAAATGCAAAAAAATAAATTCTGCTGATACAGCTCGTGTTGTGGCGGACCACATCGCGGGCATGACTGATCGTTATGCTCTCGACGAGTATCAAAATTTGTTTGACGTCCAGGCTAAAAATTCATGAATCTGTTTAACCATTTCCGTGAGCACTTGCTTATCATCATTGATGCCCTTGTTAACGATGGGATTCTGCCGGTCGGGATTGATACCGCTAGAATAGCCGTCGAGCCACCACGTGATCACTCTCACGGGGATGTAACAACAAATGCAGCTTTATTGCTTGCCAAGCCTGCATGTATGTTGCCAATTGATATAGCATTGCCACTTGTAAAACGGCTGAAGGCTCTTGAGTTTGTTTTGGAAACGGAAATCGCCGGACCAGGTTTTATCAATTTAACATTAGATAAAACCTTTTGGTGGGGACGCCTGAAAGAAGTGCTTGAAGCTCAAGTCACATATGGTGCGTCAGTAATTGGTAAGAAACTACCGGTCAATGTGGAATACGTTTCAGCTAATCCCACAGGCCCCTTACATGTGGGGCATGGTCGAGGCGCTGTTTTCGGTGATGCTTTGGCGTCCCTATTGGAAAAGGTAGGCTTTGTTGTCACTCGCGAATACTACGTCAACGATGCTGGGGCACAGATCGAAACCCTAGCTCATTCTTTGCATTTGCGTTACCGTCAGGCCCTTGGCGAGGAAACTGGTGATGTTCCGGTGGGTTTGTACCCGGGTGAGTATTTGATTTCCGCTGGACAGAAACTGGCTGATGTGGTCGGAGATAAATGGAAAGATGTCCCTGAAATACAATGGCTAGAGCCGATTTCCAAATTTGCTATTTCTGCTATGATGGATCTGATACGAGAGGACCTAGCGGCTCTTGGTATTGAACACACCGTTTTTACGTCTGAGCGTGAACTTGTCAAAAAAGGTGGTGTTGAAAATGCTCTTGGCAAACTGAATGACAGAGGCCTAATATACGAGGGTGTGCTCAATCCTCCAAAAGGTCACAAGCCTGACGACTGGGAGCCTCGTGAGCAGACTCTATTTAAGTCATCTGACTTTGGTGATGACATGGACCGCACCATTAAAAAGTATGATGGTTCGTGGACATACTTCGCTACTGATATTGCATACCATGAAGATAAATATCAACGTGGCTTTAATAAAATGATTAATATTTGGGGCGCCGATCATGGTGGCTATGTAAAACGCATGACATCTGCTGTTAGAGCCTTAACCCAGGATCAAGGTGAACTCGATGTTAAATTATGCCAGATGGTCAATCTAATGGATAACGGTGAGGCTGTAAAAATGTCTAAGCGGGCAGGTGCTTTTGTGACCCTGCGCGAAATTATAGATAATGTGGGAAAGGATGTTGTGCGCTTTATTATGTTAACCCGCAAGAATGATGCCCAACTTGATTTTGATCTTGCAGGGGTTACAGAACAATCACGAGACAATCCCGTATTTTATGTGCAGTACGCTTATGCCCGTATAAATTCCGTTTTTCGCCATTCGGCTGCTTCTTTTACACAAGGCGAACTTTCTGTTGAAACCTTGGCGGGTGCGCCACTGGAACGCTTGCGGGATAAATCGGAATTGTCACTGATAAAACTTATGGCAAGTTGGCCCCACGTGGTTGAAGGGGCTGCATTAGCACACGAGCCCCACCGTATAGCTTTTTACCTTAGCGAACTAGCGACGCAATTTCATTTTTTATGGAATAAAGGCAAGGATGATTCATCCATGCGCTTTATCTTAGAGGGTGACCGTGATTTAACCCTCGCAAGACTGGCTCTTATCAAGGGGGTCGCGTTTGTGATTGCATCTGGTTTACAGATAATAGGAGTGGTTCCTTTGAAAGAGATGCGCTAATGGTCCCTGTGGAAAAATCAGCCGATGAAATAGTTCCTGATCCTACGGATGCTCTTGAGTTTGAGTCTGTCAAACTAGCAAGGCCTAAACGTAGTGGGTTGAAGTTTTTTTTACTGCTTGTTCTGGTAGCAGGTGGAGGCGGCGCTGGTTGGCTATATTATGGTGATCAACTAATGTATCATGTTGGTGACCAACTGCCTGTTATTCGTGCTTCAGAAGGCCCAGTGAAAGTGCGCCCAAAAACACCCGGGGGCATGGCTATTCCAGACCGTGACAAACTTGTGTACGGCCGTATGAATGGTGGTGTTCCAGATCCACGTGTCGAACGTCTGCTGCCGTTGCCTGAAATTCCAAAAATACCACCGGCTGCAAAAGTTAAGCCCAATGCTGTGCCAGTACCATCCATCGTCCATTCAACCGCTAAAAAATTAGATTTGCCATCCAAACAAAATATGGAAAAAAGTAATGTTAAAAATTTAAAATCTGTTATGCCTAATGAAATCAAAGCTCCTCCGGTTAATGATAATATAGAAGTAGCGCCAAAGGTAGTTGGCTCGCCCTTGACGGCGCTAAAGAATACTCCAGTAGTTCCTCTATCGGCCCTGCCTGTGGCAGCACCACCGTCATCTGGATCCCCTATATCTGGAATTGCCTATCAAATTCAAATTGCTGCTGTTCGCACGCCGGATCGAGCTAGAAGTGAATGGGCTCGCCTGAAAAGTAAGCATGGTGACTTGTTGGGGGATTATTCCCTGAACGTGGTACGAGTAGATTTAGGACCGACTAGGGGTATATTCTATCGCTTGCGCGCTGGCCCCATTGCCTGGGAAGATGTAGCGAAAGCATTGTGTGAAGATCTTGGCAAGCGCAAAGTGGGTTGTCTGATTGTTCGACCGGGCGGTTAAGGTGAGTGTTTCTCCGCCCATGGCTGTGATTTTTGGATGTTCTGGAACAGTTCTAAGCGACGAAGAGCGTCGCTTTTATGCCGAAGTAAACCCACTGGGTTTTATTTTATTTCAACGCAATTGTAATAATCCAGAACAAGTCCGACTATTGGTTGCCTCTCTTCGTGATGCGGTCAATCGCCCCAACGCTCCCGTCCTTATTGATCAGGAAGGTGGACGTGTACAACGCCTAAAACCACCGCATTGGCGTGACGTCCCAGCCGCATCATCTTTTGCCGATCTTTTTGACGTAGACAGGGCGCGCGCAATTAAAGCTGTTCGTTTGAATTTCTGTCTGATAGCTCACGAACTACATGAGCTTGGCATAAGCATTAATTGTGCGCCAGTACTGGATCTACCGCAATCGGGGGCCGACCTGATCATTGGTGACCGGGCATACGGTAATAATGTATCAAAAGTTTCTGCTTTGGCCATGGCAGCATGTGAAGGGTTGCTCGCTGGTGGCGTATTACCTGTCATTAAACATATTCCGGGCCATGGCCGGGCTAACGTAGACAGTCACAAGGCATTGCCATACGTTGAGGCGAATATGGACACCATGGTAATTAGTGACTTTGTGCCATTCAAGAATTTGAATTTTATGCCTTGGGCAATGACAGCACATGTTTTGTACAAAGAGTTAGATGAAGATAAGCCAGCGACCATTTCTATAAAAATCATCAATATGATCCGCAATTACATCGGCTTTGACGGTGTTTTGATTTCTGACGACTTATCTATGAAGGCTTTGGATGGCTCACTTAAAAGCCGCACTGCTGGTGCTTTAGCCGCTGGTTGTGATGTGGCGCTTCACTGCAATGGCGAAATGCTGGAAATGGTGGAGGTGGCTTCGGGTGGATCTCTCTTAAGTAATAAAGCTTTAAAACGCATTGAAAAAGCAGAGAACATGCGCCTTCAAAACAGAGTGCCAATTGATGGTGTATTTGATAATTATGTTCAAAGATTAAAGGCAATAATGACTTGATGGGTTTTGATCTGGAAGGATTGATGTTTACGGTCTCAGTCTGGGCGCTACCATTGCTTGTGGCGATTACCTTCCATGAGGCTGCACACGGTTTTGTTGCTTGGCGATTGGGTGACAACACAGCTTATTTGCGTGGCCGAGTCAGTTTTAATCCACTTCGCCATGTTGATCCTTTTGGAACCGTTATTTTGCCGGGTTTGCTATTGCTGGGATCGGGTGGTAAACTTATGTTCGGTTTTGCAAAACCTGTACCCGTTAATTTTTCCCGCCTTGGAAGCCCGCGCCGCGATATGGTGCTCGTCGCCCTAGCAGGACCTGCAATTAACGTCGTGCTGGCAGTAATATCAGCACTACTTATGCATACTCTGCCCCATATGTCTGGAGATGTCTCTAAGTGGATGGCGTACAATTTAAGCAACTCAGTTTACCTAAATTTGATTTTGGCAATCTTTAATATGCTCCCCTTTCCACCTCTGGATGGGGGTCGCGTTGCTATTGGTTTATTGCCTCATTCACTGGCTATAAGTTTGGCACGCTTGGAACGTGTTGGCTTTTTGATTATTCTAGGAGGAATCTTTTTATTGCCTTGGATTGGTGAAAAACTCGGCGTAAATTTACATGTTTTCTGGTGGCTGGTGGCTGAGCCAGCGACCATTTTATACAAGTGGATATTCCAACTAACAGGCTTGATTTAGGCAAAAAATGGAAACTGTTGAAGAGTTTGAAGATGACAACGTTGTCGGAGGGCAGGAGAGTTCAACCTTTGTTGTAGATATTGATGGTTTTGAGGGCCCCATTGATGTCTTGCTGACACTGGCACGGGATCAAAAAGTTGATATTAGTCAGATATCTATTGTTCAACTGGCTGATCAATATTTAGAGTTCGTTACCCTTACCCGAAGACATAATCTTGAACTAGCGGCTGATTATCTAGTTATGGCAGCTTGGCTAGCTTATTTGAAGTCACGCCTGTTATTGCCTGACCTTGATGCTGAGGATGGGCCTTCCGGTGAGGAAATGGCCCTAGCATTAGCGTTCCAACTAAAGCGTCTAGAATCTGTTCAGGAAGCGGGCATTCGTCTTATGGCACTTAACCGACTCGGGCAGGACTTCTTTGGCCGCGGTTTGCCTGAAAAATTCAAATTGTCTCATACAACTATTTTTGATGTCACATTATATGATCTTTTGAAGGCTTATGGCTCGGGTAGTAGGAGTAAGGGTGACGGAACACTACATATCAAAGCTTGGGACTTGCACAGTGTTGATGACGCCCTTGAGCGTTTAAACCAAGTCATTGGTAAATTACCTAACTGGCAAACCCTAGTTGATTTTTTGCCTGGCGAGTTGAAAGATGGACTGACCTACCGGTCTGCCATTGCATCGACTTTTGTTGCCTCCTTGGAAATGGTGCGCGAAGGTAAACTAAAAATTCGACAGGATGATTTCTTTGGACCAATTTTTCTTCGTAGCAGCAAGGGGGACTTGACCGAGAGGCTGGGACAGCCTATCGAAGCCGTCCTAAGTGATGATGGAAGCAAGGGCGACGATGAATGAGTGATAAGCTGGACCAGAATATTAGGTTACTTGAAGCAATCCTGTTTGCTTCTACGGATCTAGTAACGGAAAAGACGTTAGCCCGTCGTATGCCGGAAGGGGTCGAGGTTGCCACTTTGCTGGAAGAATTGAAATTCCACTATGAAGGCCGTGGTGTAAATTTGGTCCACGTAGGCAGAGCCTGGGCATTTCGTTCTGCTGGTGACCTGGCCAATGTGCTGAACCGTGAAATTGAAGTTGCTCGTAAACTTGGTCGTGCCACTATCGAAACTCTGGCGATCATTGCATATCATCAACCTATAACTCGGGGTGAGATAGAAGAAATTCGTGGTGTTTCATTAAGCAAAAGCACCTTTGATACTTTGTTTGAGCAAGGTTGGATTCGTCCTCGTGGTCGTCGTCAGTCACCGGGGCGGCCAACAGCTTGGGGAACGGCGGATGGATTTCTTGATCATTTTGGGTTGGAAAGTATCAAGGATTTGCCGGGCATAGATGAACTAAAATCAGCAGGCCTTCTAGACAAACGTCCGGCCATTGATGCCTATCGTGTTTCTAAAGAGTTGGATTCTTCGGCTGCAGATGTTAAACTTGACGAAGGCGTCAATCAGTCCGGTGATGAAGACGATGAATTACCTTTGGCGGCTGACTTAAGTGAAGACGAATCGAAAGTTAGCGATATAACTTGACAAATGTTCACTTTAAGATCTTGGGATCTGTCAACTTATTTCTATGCTTCTTTACTTGAATTAGCGTTTGTGACATTGCCCTGCAATGGTGTTTCTGCCATTATTCAACCTCGAAATTTATTTTAGAATAGTGAGTTTTAAAACAATGGGCGCTTTTAGCATTTGGCATTGGGTTAT
This sequence comes from uncultured Rhodospirillales bacterium, assembly GCA_938092065.1. Lineage (GTDB taxonomy): Bacteria > Pseudomonadota > Alphaproteobacteria > Rhodospirillales > JABHCV01 > JACNJU01. Next base: position 2,458 of record CALKND010000010.1, on the reverse strand, counting down.
TGTACTAGTTGTTGTTCTTGTTCTGTTTGGCGGCAAGGGTAAAATCTCTGCGTTGATGGGTGATTTTGGCAAGGGACTAAAGTCCTTTAAAAAGGGAATGAAGGAAGAGGAGAATACAACTGATGATCCTCAGAAATTACCAGATGAAAAGTCGGAAGCCGTTAACCAGAGTACATCTGAGAAAAATAAGAGCGCATAAGGTTATTAATTATCGATAAACTTGGGGCCAATTTGGCCCTGCTTTTTTCATCTACTTTCATCGGGGGGAGCGTCTCGCCATGTTCGATATTGGCTGGCAGGAACTTTTTATCGTTGCAATATTGGCTCTGCTTGTCGTTGGTCCAAAAGACTTGCCACGCGCACTTCGTAATGTCATGGGGTTGGTGCGTAAGGCCCGCATGATGGCCCGTGATTTTCAGGATGGCATTGATGACGTCGTCCGCGAGGCTGACTTAGTTGACATGAAAAATAAAATAGAGAACTTCTCTGATGGCGATATTAATGAGCAGATACAAGAGGCTATTGGCTCAACGGGTGATTTAGCCAGCGATCTTGGGTTGACGGAAATTAAGGAAGAACTTAATGAAGATGACAGTAAAAAGTTAGATGTTGGCGATGCTCTTCCATCAGACCCATCCCCCAATTCAGTCAGTGAAAAAGCAAAAGTCTCACAATCTAATTCAGACAAGGATACTTGAGCCATGGCTGAAAATTCACGGGAAGAACAAGTCGAAGATATCAAAGCCCCGTTGCTCGAACACTTGATCGAGCTACGCCAGCGTTTGATTTATGCGTTTGCTTCAGTCATCATTTTATTTTTTATGTGCTATTACTTTGCTCCTACCCTGTATGATTTTCTCGTTCGCCCATTGGCAGATGCATTTGAAGGGACAGACGGGAACCGCCGTTTGATTTTTACCGCCTTGCATGAAGCCTTCTTCACTTATATCAAGGTTGCTTTCTTCGCGGCCCTATTCCTAGCATTTCCATTTATTTCAATACAGCTATGGATGTTTATTGCACCAGGGCTTTATAAAAGTGAGAAAAAAGCGCTAATGCCATTTCTGGTCGCAACTCCAGTTCTTTTCTTTTTGGGTGGTGCATTAGTTTATTATTTTATCTTTCCACTAGCTTGGAAATTTTTCTTAAGCTTTGAATCCATTGGTGGTGCTGGGGCCTTACCCATTCAGCTTGAAGCCAAAGTAGATCAGTATCTGTCGCTTGTCATGCAATTGATCTTTGCTTTCGGGCTGTGTTTTGAACTTCCTGTACTATTAACTTTGCTGGGGCGGGTAGGTATTATTACCGCGGATGGCCTGCGAAAGAAGCGCCGTTATGCAATTGTTATGGCCTTTGTAGCGGCGGCTATACTGACGCCGCCGGACGTTATTTCTCAGGTTGGCTTGGCAATACCTACGATCCTGCTATATGAACTCTCAATTTACTGTGTTGCCATGGTACAGAAAAGGCCAGTCAAAGATGAAGCCGGTGACGATGATGACGGATATAAGGCTAATGACGATGAAGCCGATAGCAAAGATGGTAGTGAAAAGCTTAATGAATAGAGAGACCTAATATGTTCGACATAAAGTGGATACGCGAACACCCAGATGAATTTGATAACGGGATGGCACGTAGAAATCTTGAGCCTAAGTCAGCCTTTTTGATTGAATTGGACAAAGAACGGCGGGAGGTTGAGTCTCAGGCTCAGGAATTGCAGGCTAACCGTAATAAATTGTCCAAGGAAATTGGAATAGCCAAGGCTAATGGCGAAGATGCCGACGAAATAATAGCTCAGGTCTCAGATTCCAAAAAAGCGCAAGTAATAACGGAAGAAGAAGTTCGGATCAAAACTGAAGAACTCACTTCTGCTCTGTCAATTATTCCCAACTTGCCTTCAGATGTTGTTCCGGATGGGGCTGATGAAAGTGATAACCGAGAAGAACGTAAGTGGGGCGAAATCACCAGTTTTGATTTTGTGGCAAAGGAACACTTTGAATTGGGAGAAGCATTGGGGCTAATGGATTTTGACGTGGCGGCAAAAATGTCTGGCGCACGATTTGTATTGCTTTCTGGCACGCTTGCTCGGATGGAAAGAGCATTAGCATCTTTTATGCTAGATCTACATACAGAAGAACATGATCTGATAGAGATTAATCCACCGGCTCTAGTTCGTGATATAGCACTTTATGGCACCGGCCAGTTGCCAAAATTTGGCGAGGACCTGTTCAAGACTGAACAAGGTTTATGGATGATTCCCACAGCGGAGGTGCCGTTGACAAACACTGTCGCTGATAAGATCTTAAACGATGATGATTTGCCGCGTCGTATGGCGGCTTTGACCTGGTGCTTTCGTTCTGAAGCTGGATCATCGGGCAAGGATACCCGTGGCATGATCCGTCAGCACCAATTCTCAAAGGTTGAAATGGTGACTGTTTCCAAGCCAGAAAACTCTGAT
>CALKND010000009.1 GCA_938092065.1 uncultured Rhodospirillales bacterium | reverse complement strand
ATATTAAAAAATAAGATACCAGTGCCAAACAGATTGCTCAAGCGCCATTATTCATTAGTTAGCGGTCTTTCTGTTTGTTTAGTTTTCGCCATGTTTGAACCATTGTTTAAAGAAGCGCTGAACACTTCTTGACCGACCTTGGCTATGAGTCTAGATTTCCCAACCTTCATTGTCAGAATACCTCTTTGGCAATTAGGACCTGCGAGACAATTGCCACTAGTATTGCGGGTGAGGAGTGAATGGATCGGCGCGGTGGCGGAGTGGCTACGCAGCGGCCTGCAAAGCCGTGAACACCGGTTCGATTCCGGTCCGCGCCTCCAAGCATTGATCCGGCTTAGTTCAGTTGGTAGAACGGTGGACTGTTAATCCATATGTCGCAGGTTCGAGTCCTGCAGCCGGAGCCAAATTTATCAAGGCCTTAGCGGGGAGCTGCTAGGGCCTTGATTGCTTAAAACTGGCAGTAGTGGATACTAAAGCCTATCTCACTAACCCTCTGCCTTGCCTGCGCAGCCCCACTTCGTCCAGTTTCTTGACCAATTACACCTTTTCTAAAGCAGTGGTCGATAGCCTGCTTTGATGATTAACCATAAATCCGGCATCCATTGCGATGCCGTTTGGTTTGACATGCCTTGCAGGGATTATAGAAGTAAATGGAATCTGAAAGACTAGTGTTATTCCAAGGTTTCGCCAAAATCACAAATCTCCGGAATTGAATTACCTGAATATCGAAATAGACGCAAAAATTTTGGTAAACGTTTAAGTCTTCCTCATTTTGAAATTTACGTAGCTTATACTGTTGTAAACGCCACTGTTTCATCCGCATGGCGACTTGTTGATGGTCAATTACGCGCCCCAACATATTCAAAAATCGATGTTGATGGAATTGAAGAAGAAATTTTATACGGTGCTACAAAGATGCTGAAAGATAGGGGTATTTGCTCAATTTAGCAGGAGTTATAGAACATAATTCCGGCAATAATGCATGTAAAACTGAATTTTTAAAAAATCACAAATCTATAGAGCAAAAAAAGCTTAGCGCCGATGGAAACGTTAACTTCAATGGTTAATAGAACCACCCATTACAGCACTAATGAGTACACTTAATTATAGTATTATTGGCTTAAGTTTAAATAATCTCTGCCGTGCCGATATACAAATATGTGATAATTTTATATATCTGGATTGTATGCCCATTGCAATAATGCTTGTCGTTGTCGAGGGCGACAGGACCAGTCGCCTGGTTTACAATTACTAAGCACTTGTGCCTCATGACGCCTAAAAGCACGCCATCTTTTAATTTGATGTTGGTCAATGTCGGGGATTCTTCGACCCAAATAGTAACGGCAATACCATTGGAACCACCCACGTGGGTCTGGGCCAATAATCCAACCCTTCAATCTCCAGACTGACAACGATTGGCGACTTTTAACAGAAAAGTAATTTAGAGTTGGGTTTGGACATTTACTTATTTTTGCATTTTCAAACCAATCTGTCGGCAGTTCCTCTCGACAATCATTACAATATTTTCCCTCAAAAACCCCCATTTGAAGCATTTCTTTTGGACTTACGTGAGGTTGGAAACGAGGATCAAAGTTGTTTCCAATTTCTTCAGTCACTACATACTCATACGACTGTTGCATACAATCATTGACAATAACTTTTTTACCTTTCCTGGGCATGGCGGAAGTTACATGCCTGAAAAATAATGGACCAATCGAGGCATGAGACCAGTAAATCTCAGTGGCGCTTCGCTAGCTATCAGACAAATACATGATTCGTCACTGCCCACGATTGGTTGGTGCTTAATATCGTCGTCCAAATCAGCTATGTCACCAACACTAAAACTTCCAACGTCATCACTGAAAGAACCTTTGAGAACCTGAGTTAACTCAATACCTTGATGCCCATGTTCAGGAATCTTTACACCGGGCTTAATGTTTAACATGCTCAATGTGCCGCCATTAGTTTGTAAATCTGATATCGCAAAATACTTGATGCCAGGCGCCAACGATTTCCATCTAATGTCATTTAAATTATCAGGCAAATAATTTTGCAGTGGCCCCGCAATCATAGGTCCATGACCGAGTGATGATACCCCATCTGTTGAAGAGTGCAATGAGGCATCACTGTGATCGGGATCAAAATCTTGTTCCTGCTCGTGTTCGTCTAATTTTGTCATGACGTTTTGCAGAGCGAGTTCTGAGATGCTGCTGGACTCAGAGTTTTGCAAATAAGCACCGCCAAGCTCTTCCAGTTTTTGTTGCTTTTCTTGACAGATCGGACATAAAGAAATGTGACTTGCAGCTACGAAAGAGAGAGCTTCACTCAAAGAACCTGCAGAGAAAGCTCCCAATGTTATGTCAGATAAATGGTGTTTAATAGTCATGCCTTCTCTCCTGTTTCTAGGTAAACGCTGTCTCTTAGACGAGCGAATGCTAGACGTATTCTTGATTTTACAGTTCCTAATGGTATCTCGAGCTGTTTTGAAATTTCGCTATGACTCAGTCCATCATAAAAGGACATGCGGATTATTTGAGCCTGATCTCCGGGAAGTTCAGTCAGTGCGAGTGCAACATACTGGTTTTTTTGCTCTCGACTAATTTTGAACTCTGCATCTTCCTGATCATCTTCAATACTTGCTAAGTCAAAATCAGCATCAAAAAAATGCTTTTGTTTGCGCAGCATATCGATGCGAATATTACGAGCTATACGAAAAATCCAAGTGCTAGCAGCAGCTTTTTGTGAGTCGTATAGCTGTGACTTTCTCCAGACTTGCAATAGAGTTTGTTGTGCCAGTTCTTCAGCCATCTCGTCTAGACATCCAAGTTTTACCATGTAAGATTTAACACGCGGTGCAAAGAATTGAAAAACTTCAGCGAAAGCATCTCTATCCTGATTAAGTCCAATATTTGTCAGTAACATTGAAAAATCGGGACGTATTTCATCTCCCAACTCCAAGTTTTTTTGCCTTTGCTTATATTTGTTTACGTCTATATCAGTCACTTCAACTGTACCAATTAATATATTTACGATTAAATTTTAGGATTAGATCAAACTTTCCATTGCAGTAGCACAAATACCAACTAGAACAGTACAAATAATACTTGATCTTTGAAGGATGTTTCGATTGTTGTCCTTAACAGTGATCCAACAGTCTTTTTTTTCCGTAAAAAAAATCTATTAAAAGGATGCAGTTTGCAAAAAAACAAATCCATTAAATCAAAAAAAATAGCAATCGTAGGCACTGGCATAGCCGGAATGTCTGCGGCTTGGCTTTTGTCAAAACACCATTCAGTCACCATATTCGAGATGGACAAACGTATTGGCGGACACAGCAACACCGTCAATATCAACAACTTGAGCGTAGATACAGGTTTTATAGTTTACAATGTCAAAAATTACCCCAATTTAATTGCACTATTTGAACACTTGGGGGTTGTTACGCAGTCAACAGATATGTCTTTCGGTGTTTCTGTTGACCAAGGAGGCTTTGAGTATTCGGGAGGAGACACGCTAGGGTTATTCGCCCAGAAGTCAAATTTGTTACGACCCCGTTTTTGGAGAATGGTTAAGGACATCCTGCGATTTTATCGCGAGGCACCATTAGCATTTGTCAACAATACAAATCACGACGTCACACTTGGCCAGTATTTGTCTAAAAATAATTATTCTGAAACTTTTCAACGTGATCACTTGTTGCCAATGGGCGCGGCGATTTGGTCGACCCCAGTCGACAAAATGTTGGACTATCCTCTTACTTCTTTTCTAAATTTTTGCGATAACCACGGCCTTCTGCAGATAAGTGGCCGCCCTGAGTGGAGAACAGTAGTTGGTGGAAGTAAAGAATATATCAAATGCCTTGTGAAAAACTATCAACACAAAATTCAAACCAATAGGGCTGTTAAGCAAGTCTGGAGTGACACTGATGGGGCTTATGTTGAGGATTGTAACGATAACATTTTCAAATTCGATCATGTAATAATGGCGTCTCACGCAGATCAAGCGTTGAATATGCTAAAGTCACCTAATACAAATGAATTAAAATTACTCGGCGCTTTCTCCTATCAAACCAATAAGGCCATACTGCATACTGATAGATCTCTGATGCCCAACAATAAAAGGGCCTGGTCAAGCTGGAACTATTTAAGAGCACAAGCCGACGGGAAAGACAGTGTTTGCGTAACTTATTGGATGAACAAACTTCAAAATCTTAATTCGAATACAAACTATTTTGTAACACTCAACCCCCCCAAGAAGCCAAATGAGGGTAGCATACTTCGCAGTTTTATTTATCAGCATCCTGTTTTTGATTACCGCGCAATGACTGCGCAAAAAAAATTATGGGGCCTTCAGGGTAAACGGCGCCTATGGTTCTGCGGTAGCTATTTTGGGCACGGATTCCACGAAGATGCTCTGCAATCTGGTTTGGCAGTCGCGGAAGAGCTTGGTGGCGGAAAGCGTCCTTGGTCAGTAAAAAATCAAAATGGACGAATTCATCTTCCCAAAAAGTGGCCTAATCATAATATCGAGAAAGTGGCCTGAGGTGTTGAAATTTAGAAGCCATATTTTTGAAGGACGGGTATTTCACCATAGGCTACGCCCACGAAAGCACCGCCTTTCTTATCAAGTTTTCAGTATGTTGATCGACCTTGATGAGTTACCCATACTGCACAACCAATTGAAATTTTTTAGCTACAATCAATTTAATTTATTTTCTTTCTGGGATAAGGACTATGGCTCAGAACTGGACGGGAGGTCACTAGCTCAGTATGCACGTAACGTTTTGAGCGATCATGGATGTGACTTAACCAACGGTTCAATAAAATTGTTATGCTACCCACGACTGTTCGGATATGCGTTCAATCCACTCAGTGTCTATTACTGTTATGACTCATCAAGTACGCTGAAGGTGATTATATGTGAAGTTAGCAACACCTTTAATGAGCGCCACAGTTACCTCATTAATATTAATCAAAGTGGAGGCAAACGCGTGCACCATTCATGTAAAAAAATGTTTTATGTGTCACCCTTTATGGACATGGATTCGACCTATCATTTTTACATAACATCACCATCGGACCGCTTGACCGTATTTATTGATCAGCATGATGACAAAGGATCTTTACTAAAGGCCAGTTTTTCCGGCTACTCAAAAATATTGTCTGACAAATCCCTAATTTCACTATTACTAAAATACCCTTTAATGACTGTCAAAGTCATTGGTGGGATACATTGGGAAGCTCTAAAATTATGGCGTATAGGGCTTAAAACATTTACCCGGCCTACACCACCTGAGAACCCCATCACCCATGTTAATGCAGATGCGTTGAAGACAAAAACATGACAAACGATACTAACAACTTCCTTTTAAAGAATGCATATCCGAGGAAAAAGAGTCGTTGGCTTAGGATGCTTCCAGCTTATTTCTCCGATATAGAGGGCGGTCAGTTAACTCTGATTCTACCCGATGGCAATGTATTTAAGTTTGGACAAGCAAATGAGGAGTGCCCGCAAGCCTTCATTAAGCTTAATTCATACAAACCTCTCTCTATTCTATTCGCAAAGGGTGACTTAGCATTTGCTGAATGCTATTTGCAAGGCGAGTGGGAAAGCCCTGATTTAACTAGTCTTTTTGATTTTGGTCTGGTAATTGAATCTAAGCTCAAAATAAGCTCGTCTAACAGCATGGCATTAAAAATTATAAATCGTATTCGCCACATTTTAAATCGAAACTCTAGGAATGGATCCCGCCGAAACATAGCCTTTCACTATGACTTGGGAAATGATTTTTACAAATACTGGCTAGATGAGACCATGACATATTCATCTGCGCTGTTTAACTCACACAAAGATAGCTTAAAACAGGCTCAACTGAATAAGTATCAAGCTATAGTGGAATTGCTTAACGTCACTAAAAAAGATCGCATTCTGGAAATAGGATGTGGCTGGGGTGGCTTCTCCGAATATGTTGTAATATCGAAAGGGTCAAAAATCGATGGGCTGACTTTATCAAAGGAGCAACTTGAGTTCGCCAACACCCGTTATGAGGGTGCAGGTATCGCAAAACAAGCTTCAGCGTCTTACAAAGATTATCGAGACTGCATGGGCCAATACGATAAGATTGTCTCTATTGAGATGTTTGAAGCTGTCGGAGAAGATAACTGGGATACTTACTTTAAGACAATTTATGACCGACTGGTGCCAGGGGGCACAGCCGTTCTTCAGATCATTACAATCGATAGTGAACGTTTTCATTCTTACAGAAAAAATGCAGATTTTATTCAACGCTACATTTTCCCTGGTGGCATGCTGCCAAGCCAAGAAGCATTACAGGGAGCCATAAGCCGAAATAATTTAATTTTACAGGACACCCATTTTTTTGGCTCATCATACGCTCGAACCTGTGCGCTTTGGAACGAACGGTTTCAAAGCGCATGGCCTAAAATAGAATCTTTAGGGTACTCAATGCGTTTTAAACGGATGTGGGAATATTACTTATCTTATTGCGAAGCTGGTTTTAAGGCAGGGAGCATTAATGTTGGCTTATTCAAAATTACGAAAACTACATAAGGGTCTTTACGCTCTTCCTGCATTTGTTTTAGCCCTGCCCACTATCCCCGTATTTGTTTTGATGCCCAGCTTTTACGCCGAAACAATGGGACTTGGCCTAGCCTCTGTAGGTGCAATATTTCTTGGCCTTCGGCTATTGGATGTAATCAGTGACCCTCTATTGGGCTATGTTTCCGATCAGATACCATCCCGATTTGGCAGACGAAGACTGCCAATGGCATTAGGCGCTATGATTGGAGCTCCTGCTTTGATAATGCTTTTTTCACCAGCACCCGGTGTATCGCCAGGGTATCTAATCGGCTGGGGAGCAATTCTTTATTTAGCATGGACTGCAGTGCAGATACCGTATGTAGCCTGGGCAGTTGAGCTTGAACATGACTATGTTGCACGTGCTCAACTGAATGGCTATCGCGAGGGTGCAGGGCTGCTTGGAATTATGGCGACAGGGGCTGCTGGCATTTTAATGATGTCGTTTACAGAACAAGACCGGTTTCAAGTTTTAGCTTGGATAACTGTTTTTTTAGGATGCGGTGCGTTTTATTTGACCTTAAGATTTGTTCCTGATGGGCATTTTGTTCCGTCAAGTAAATCACAAGGTCTCTCTTTCCCATGGCATAATTATCTTTTCTTAAGAGTTTTAACAGCCTGGTTTCTCAATGGGTTGGCAAATGGACTTCCAGCTGTTTGTCTGCCTTTGTTTATGACACATATTTTAGGAGCGTCGGATAAGGATCAAGCTGCATTACTATTTATCTATTTTCTATTTGCGGTAATCGGAATACCAGCTTGGGTGTGGCTGTCAAAAATTTACGCCAAACATTTAGTTTGGTGCATATCCATGAGCATAGCTTGTGCTGTATTTTTAACTGTCCCTTTATTGGGTGCAGGTGATATCTATGCTTTTGGGCTTATTTGCGCTCTTACTGGGCTTACACTTGGGAGTGACCTTGCTTTGCCTCCAGCTATTCAGGCCGATTGTGCAGATTGGGATTGTTTCAGATTTAATAAGGAACGTACGGGGACATTGTTCGCTTACTGGAGCATGTCAACAAAACTTGCGTTAGGTCTAGCCGTAGGAATTGCATTTCCTGTGCTTTCGTGGATGGGGTTGGATGATCAAACCCAGACCGCATCCTACCATTCTAAAGCAGCGCTCGTGGTGATCTACGCTGTGATCCCGATCGTATTAAAAATTATAGCAATAATGTTTATGAGAAACTTTCCCATCGGGCCAAGACAGCACAAAGCTATTAATCGTCGCTTAGAGAGCAGGATATGAGAAGTTTAATTGGGTCACTTTTAATTACATTGTCATTAACTGGATGCAGCAGCATGAAACCACAAGATTTTGAGGAGAGCCGACCCAAACTTATTTTGTTCGACTATTTTGAAGGCAAAACGTCCGCATGGGGGATATTTGAAGACCGTTTTGGTAACATTCGCCGTCAATTCCAAGTCGACATTGAAGGCCTTATAAAGGGGAATGTACTGATACTAGACGAACGCTTCGAATATGACGATGGAGAAAAAGATCGACGTATTTGGAGAATACGAAAAACTGGGAATGAAACCTTTGAGGGTGAAGCAGACGATGTAATTGGAACCGCTAAGGGAGTGGCAAAAGGTAATTCATTGCATTGGGAGTATTTTTTAAATTTGAAAGTTAAAGATAGTTCGTACAAGGTACATTTTGATGATTGGATGTTTTTGCAACCAGGCGGGGTATTGATCAACAGAGCAAGATTAAGCAAGTGGGGCATTGATATTGGTTATGTAATGCTCTTTTTTAAGAAACCTTAAGGCGGCGCTTAATAACACGTAGGATGGTACCAATTAACGGTAACTTCTCGAAAAATTGCTCTGAAGCGTCCCAGTGATCTATATGCTGGCATACAAGGCCTTGCTCATCAAAAACAATTTCACTCATCCCCTGAACTTTCCAGTAGCCAATCCCTTTAACTTTACCCTGAAATGTCCATCGCAAGAACAATACATCTTCAGACCAGGCGCGATAAGTGACCTCGAACCTTAATCCCTTTACATCGTCTATCAATTTAACAAGTAAACGGCGGAAAGCATCAAGCCCAGATATGTCATTGAATGGATCTTTGAACTTAATATCTATACTGACAAATTGCTCAATTCCATTAATTCGTTCTTCAGATAAGTCCTCAAAGAGTCTTATGTATTGCTCACAACTATCTATCTTTGTCATATTTGCTTGAGCATTTTTCGAGCTAGGTAAAAATAAAATTGATAGGGAATCATTTGAAGGAATTTCATACGCCAAACAAAAATTTTAGGGATGGAAATTTCAAATTTGTCGCCCTCAAGGCCATGCCTAATTTCAATCGCTGCTTGTTCAGCACTTAGCAGGTTAGGCATTGTAAAATTATTTTTATCAGTCAGAGCACTTTTCACAAAGCCAGGATTGATAAGTTGAACTGTTACCAAGCTATCCTGCAATTCTGCTCGAAGACTTTCGCATAATGAAATCAAGGCAGCCTTGCTTGGTCCATAAGCAGAAGCATTTGGCAGGCCTATATATCCAGCCAATGACCCAACAACTGCAATTTTTCCTCCATTTCTTTTCATCTTTGGCAACACTGCCTGAATACAATTTAATGTACCAAAATAATTCACCTCAAATATTTGACGGTGTTCTTTTTGAGAGCATGCGTTAGTTAGCCCTGGCCTGTAATCTCCAGCGTTTAGTACTGCGAGGTCAATTGGTCCTATTTTTGACTGTGCTGATAACACCTCATCCTCATTCTTGATGTCACAAACGATCCAGCGAATTTGTGGAGATAGTTTACAAACCTTTTGCAAACGATGTTGATCACGACCAGAAATTACTACGTCCCAGCCATCCGAACAAAAAGATAAGGCTAGGGCCTTTCCGATCCCACTACCACCACCTGTTATCCATACTGTACTCACAGATCAGCCTCACATGTATTACAGATGTACTCGACGGTTGAGCCGTCTCGAGCTTTAAATTCCAACTTAGACCAACGCCCATGAGAATCATACCAAACAGAAGTATCAGTTAATTCACCTGAATAATCATAACGTGTAGCCATAATGTAGCCATCTTTAATGGAGATTCGTTCTTCCCCCTTACTGATAAGTTTAACATGATTGATTTTCCCTGTGAGAGTATTTAAGACCCTGCTTTGCATCACAATATCAGCGTTCCAGTGGTTTGTAGAGATTAATGGCCCGCGTGTCGTAATAGTGCCTGACGGGGATATTATTGTTAATCCTTCTGAGTTTAGTAGAGAAGAGATCTTGAACTGATCAGCTCCATCTTCAACGTCTACATCAAGACTTGATAAAACCCCATCTGACCATTTCTCGAGTGACATATAGTCAAATGAATAAACTGTAATTCCTAACAAGGTAATTTTTAGGTTCATTTTTGACTCAACCGTCAGGTCTGAGTCGTCTTGCAAAAAAGTCGTCACGTGTTGGCCTACTACCTCTCCATTTCTCACAACATCAAAACCAATTTTGTTATTATATTCCTCGATTGGTTTTGTTTGAGAATGTGTGGGTTGAACTGCCAACAGAATAATAACCATTAATACTATATGTCGCAATTTTTGAGCCCTTAATTCGATTAATAACCATTTTACATCAAAACATGAAGTGTAAGACACGCTTACATATAAATCTGATAACTTGACAGACCAAACTTTGTGTCCAAACGTACTAATTAGTACTGCAATTAAAATATTACATTTATTAGATCTAATATCTATCTTGTTACGTAAGAGGAGTATGTAAAATATTACTTTAAATTGGATATTTGGCTAGGTTGAAGCTAATGCAAACTTCTAACAAAACTAAATTATTGAAAATAGTATGACCCGAGCATACGAGAGGCACACAATATCACAAATGCTGATGATCAAATATTTTGTAGAGACAAGACAGTCTGTCCCGAACCTATGAGTTCCCTGATCGATCTTAAATCTTTTGGAAGGGATTTGAATGTTGCAGTTTTTGGTGCCACTGGCGGCATTGGAAAAGCCTTAACACTAAGTCTTTCCACAAACCCAAATACACAATCTATTTTTGCTATATCACGCTCCAAAAACGAGTACGCCAGCCCAAAAATTACGTCTTTGCAAGTTGACATTGACAATGAACACGACATTGTACGTGTCGCAAAAGCTGTTATGTCAACTGTCAGTGAACTTCACATAGTTTTGATTGCCACCGGAATATTGCACGTTGGTGATAATATCAAACCTGAGAAATCATGGCGTGCCCTTGAACGTGTTTCAATGGAGGCTGTATTTCGGGTCAACGCCATTGGTCCCGCTTTAGTTGCAAAACATTTCTTGCCGTTGCTTGCACAAAACAGAAAGTCCGTCTTTGCCGCGCTCTCAGCAAGGGTGGGAAGTATAGAAGACAACCGTCTAGGAGGCTGGTATGCATATCGTTCATCAAAGGCTGCACTTAACATGTTGATAAGAACACTATCGATAGAGCTTGCTCGCCTTAATCCCTCTGCGCTTTGCGTAGGGCTGCACCCGGGAACTGTTAATACGTCGCTATCAAAACCATACCAAGGGTCAGTTTCTAAGGGTCGTCTCTTTTCAGTGGAGCGGAGTGCTAATCATCTACTAAACGTGTTAAATAGTCTGCAACCTGAACAATCTGGTCAAGTCTTTGCATGGGATGGAAAACCTATTCCTTTCTAAAAAAACCTTATTTGCCTGAAGCGTGTCGAGGCCTCTTACAGTCAAAAAGCATTATCTGTGGCCCACTCACTAGCTAAGAGGAATCCATTCTAGTAATCCGATAATGGAGTTAACACGTATAATATGATATATTCATGTTGTGCGTAGTTTTATAAGACATAGATAATGATTTTCCGATATATGATTATGCTTATGCTTCTGCAAATTAATGGGGGCGCTGTGGCATCAGAAACAAAAATAAAGTCTGCTCACGATTTTACCTTTAAAACGATTGAAGGTGAAAACCTCCCGCTGTCTAAGTTTAATGGAAAAGCTATTCTAATAGTCAACACTGCTTCATTTTGTGGTTTTACAAGGCAATACGCAGATCTGCAGGACTTGTGGCAACGCTACCAAGACCAAGGACTAATTGTGCTTGGAGTTCCGTCAGATGATTTTGGTGGCCAAGAACCAGGAACAGAAACCGAGATTAAGTCCTTCTGCGAGGCCAATTTTAACGTTAATTTCCCAATGACAGAAAAGACAAACGTTAAGGGCTCTACCGCTCATCCCTTTTATAAATGGGCGACGACAGAGCTTGGGTTAGTCGCAAAACCACGGTGGAACTTTCACAAATACTTAATAACACCCGATGGCAGATTGGCGAACTGGTTCTCAACCCCTACCTCGCCAGTGGCGGGACGAGTAATCAAGGCAGTTGAGGCTACCCTTCCACATTAAAAATGCTATGATGACTTGGATAAACGTTATTGCCAATTAAACATGAAGATCTTATGCGCTTGAATAAGTTGCATCCTGAAATATTTTTTATTTTTAACTTAGTTTTGCTCCATGTAAATGAGCCTGGCTGTCTTCTTGGATATTCAGCAGACAAAAAAAGAAACTAATCCATTGTTGAATTTGACTGAGCTATAGAAATTAGCTTTGATTATGCATATTAATATATCAAATTTAAGTTTTTTTTAGTTTATTCAGAGCGACTGAGAACTAATGGACATTTTACTTTTTTTATTATGTGCCTCACGTCACAAGACTCATTTTAACGTCTCAAGTAAATCACACGCTTGTTTAAGAAATTCAGTCCAGCTACATATGGGCATAAAGCTAATAAGATTCAGTGTATAAACAGGTAATTAACTATGGAAAAACCAAATCAGTTTCTTTTTGAAGTTGGCGGTCATGGCGATCTGCAAACTCTAGAATTAATGGAGGACGGACAAATAGTGGTACAACTCGGTCGAGCAAATATCTCCTGGTTTTATCAAGGAGAAGTGCAACATAAGCCTAATCCAGAGAAATGGACTGCATTCCTGGCTAAATTAGATGAGTTGCAAGTTTGGGATTGGAAGGCATCTTACCACCGTACTGATATGTGCGATGGTTCGCAGTGGGAACTTCAACTGGCTATTGGTAATAAAAGTGTCAAAAGCTATGGCTCTGGCTTGTTCCCAGAAACTTTTGATCAGTTTAAGGAAGCTCTGAGCAAGTTACTATCTAAATAAAAAATAACAAAAGTTGTTATCCGTTTGTTGAAAAAATATTCCAGCACACAGAGGCTTTTGCCTAAGCCTCTGGCCTAGACAGGAAAAATCAGATAGTAACTTAATGTGAGATGTTTTTTTATTCTTTAGTATAGAAGAACCTACACAATAAAAGATGTTTCAATCAAATATCTTGATGCCTATAGCAATGCTTACAAAATTGGGGCTTACAGACTAGGCCATACAATCAAAGATCATACGCCGGGGATTCAAAAATCAAATGAATGCGCTAAGCGCCAATGTCCAAACGAAAAATCAAACTGACGATGCCAGTAATGCCGAGCTTCTCCAGGAGCAAGCAAATGTCCGGCACCTAAAAAAAATCATTGAAGCCCTTCGCGACGAGATGGAGAGCGTCCATTTCAATAAAGACAGTGCTATTCAGGAAGCAGCAGCCATTTCCAATGATGAATTGGTGCAATTAAAAAGTGCTGTCGTCGCGTTGCGAGGTGAACTTGAAAACATGAGGTTTCAAAGCGACAAAGATGTCCAGAGCGCCGTCTTAGCTGCAAATGATGAAATCATACAGTTGAAAAAAACTGCAGGCGCATTGCGCCAAAGTCTCGAGGACTTGCGTTTTGAAAAAGACCAAGAAGTTCAGAATGCCGTCGCCACTGCCAACGATGAAATTAAGCAATTAAAAAATAGCTCAATCACTCTACGTGAAGAGCTTGAGAATATGCGGTTTGCAAAAGACAAAGCCGTTCAGACCGCCGTCTTAGCTGCAAATGATGAAATCATACAGTTGAAAAAAACTGCAGGCGCATTGCGCCAAAGTCTGGAGGACTTGCGTTTTGAAAAAGACAAGGAAGTTCAGAATGCCGTCGCTACCGCTAGCGATGAAATTAAGCAATTAAAAAATAGCTCCACTACTCTACGTGAAGAGCTTGAGAATATGCGGTTCGCAAAAGACGAAGCCGTCCAGAAAGAAGTTACCCAGTCAAGTGACGAAATCACTCAACTTAAAAGTACCGTCCATGCGCTGCGAAATGAACTGGACAAAGTCTCTGTTGACTACGAAGAAAAAATCCAAATGCTAGAATACAATGCCCGTGACGAGATATCCCAGCTTCACGAAATGATAAATAAATTACGCATAACACTGGAAACTAGGGAAAAGCTCTCAACAAATCCAAAAGCCAAGAAAAAAGGCAAGTAATATGGAAAAGAAGGCCACGACAACAAAAAATACTGCAACGCGCAAAGGAACACACGAACAGCGTATGGTCCAAGCAGAAATGCTTCTTGATGTTTCACGCAAAGTAGCCGCTATCGATTCTCTTGACGAAGTCCTAGGCGTTCTTATGGAAATGAGCACTTGGGAGCTTGGTGCAGAGCGAAGCTCGCTTTTTCTGAATGACCCACAATCTGGAGAGCTTTACTCGCGCTTTGCCCAAGGCAATTTCCAACGTGAAATCCGTATCATCAATGATAGTGGGATTGCTGGTTCAGTCTTCCAGAGCGGTATAGGAAGGATTATCCACGATGCTTATGAAGACAAGTCTTTTAATAGTTCCGTCGATGAGCGAACTGGTTATACCACACGCAATATGATTTGTGTGCCGATCAAGACCGTCAAAGATGAGGTCATTGGCGTTGCCCAGGTCTTGAACAAGAAAAAAGGCCGCTTTACTAAAGAAGATCTTAGCTTGCTCGAAGCAATAACTACCCAAGCGTCGATTGCTTTGCAAAGTACCCAATTTGTCGAAAAAATGATAAAAACTCGCGAAAAGGAAATGGAATTCCTTGACGTGGTCTCTGATGTAACCTCAGAAATTGACCTTGACACCATGTTAGCTAAGGTGATGCATGAAGCTACCCGTATGTTGCAAGCGGACCGTTCAACACTTTTTCTTAGTGATGAGAAAACTGACGAGTTATTTTCCAGAATAGCAATGGGTGATTCAATTGGTGAGATACGACTTCCCAATCACTTAGGCATTGCCGGTGCAGTGTTCACAAGTGGTAAAACTGTCAATATCCCGTATGCATACGCAGACCTCCGTTTTAATCCAGCATTTGATAAAAAAACTGGATACTTCACTAGATCAATCCTATGCGTCCCAATTATCAACAAGGATGGGAAGACTATTGGCGTGGTCCAAACCCTGAATAGACGCGGTGGCCCATTCACAGACGAAGACGAACAGCGTCTAAAAGCGTTTACAGGTCAGGTAGCCATTGGTCTTGAAAATGCCAAGCTATTCGATGATACCCAAAACTTGAAAAATTATAACGAGAGCATGCTGGAAAGTATGACCAACGCAGTCATCACTACCGATGAAGATGGCAAGATCATCACCTGTAATGCAGCTGGAGCAAAGATCTTCAAGATTTCTACGGAGGCAATTCTTGGTCAGAAAGTTGAAGATTTCTTTGTTGGTACAAATGCCTGGATCATGGAATATATCACTAAGGTTGATGAAACCCTTGAATCTGATTTAGTGATGGATGCTGATATTGAGGTCGGTAATGACGAAGATGAAAACAAGGAAAAAATGTCCGCCAACGTGACTTTTCTTCCCCTTGTAAACGCCGAACAAAAAAAACTTGGCTCCCTAGTAATGGTTGAAGACATTAGTACCGAAAAGCGAATGAAATCTACAATGTCACGTTATATGGATCCAGCGCTTGCCGATCAGATGATGTCAGGTAGCGGCGAGGCTGAGATGATGGGCGGGCTGGATACTACTGCCACCGTACTGTTCTCAGACATAAGATCGTTTACAACGATCACAGAAGCACTGGGCGCACAAGGCACAGTGGAGTTTCTGAACGAATACTTTGAAATCATGGTTGACTGCATTACTTCGGAAGGTGGCATGTTGGATAAGTTCATTGGAGACGCTATCATGGCCGCCTTCGGCATTCCCATGCAACATGATGATGATGAAGACCGCGGCTTACGAGCTGCCATCGCCATGATGACACGTCTTAATGACCACAATGTAATTAGACAAGAAAAAGGCCTGATGGCCGTCGACCACGGAATGGGCCTAAATACAGGAAAAATTGTTGCTGGTAATATTGGCAGCAAGAAGCGCATGGACTACACCATGATAGGCGATGGTGTGAATCTTGCCGCGCGTCTAGAAAGTGCTTGCAAGCAATACTCAGCGCATATTCTTATAAGCGAATATACCATAGCTAATTTAAAAG
The DNA here is from genome assembly GCA_938092065.1 of uncultured Rhodospirillales bacterium. Taxonomy (GTDB): domain Bacteria; phylum Pseudomonadota; class Alphaproteobacteria; order Rhodospirillales; family JABHCV01; genus JACNJU01. The sequence continues at coordinate 41,096 of CALKND010000009.1, read as the reverse complement.
GAACCTACCGCACCCGCTATATTGATGACGTTGTAGTCAAAGGTAAAACTGAGCCAGTTGGTGTTTACGAGGTGTTAGACTACCACACAGAAGAGACCTTCCCTAACTTGATGGACAACGTAAACTATTTCAATGAAGGTCGCCGTCACTATCGCGAAGGTAATTGGGACAAAGCCATCAAATCATTCCAAGAAGCGCTTAAGGGCAACCCAAACGATAAGTTGGCCAATACTTACATTGAAGAACGCTGCAAATACTTGAAAAAGAAGAATCCCAAAGATTGGGATGGCGTTTGGGTCATGACTTCTAAATAAAGCAAAACAGCGTTATGAGGTTCACTTTAATAACGACAAATGAATTGTGCAGTAGTTCATTATAATGCTGCAGAGAAGCTCGTTCATGCCAATTGTTCAGGTGTCCCAGAAACAGTTGGAAAACCGTCAGCCTTCCATTCTGGATAGCCGTCTTCTAGACGTCTTGCCTTAATACCTTTTTTTCGCAACAAAAGGACTGCTTCATAAGCAAAGACACAATATGCGCCTCGGCAATAGGCAATAACCTCTTGCTCGTCTGGTATCTCTGAAAGGCGTGCTGAGAGTTGTTTTATAGGAATGTTAATAGCGCCTGGAATATGAGCCATATTAAACTCGTCTTCTGGGCGAACATCAAGGATAGTTACGGTTCCCCCTTTTAAGCGCTCAATCAACTGCTGACGTGACAAAGATTCCATTTTATCGCATTTATTAAAATAACTAGAAACGATCTCCTTGACTTCCGCAACATGTTCCTCGCTAGTACGTTGCAGCACTGAAATTAGGTCAATAACCGAGTCCCCACTTAGCCTGCAAAATACGTACTTACCCACTTTACTAGAACTCACTAGGCCAGCAGCACGAAGGCATTTCAGATGTTGTGAGGTATTAGCAAGAGTTGAGCCCAAAAGTTGGGCAAGGACATCTATGCTACGCTCTCCCTGAGCTAAATGCTCTAGCAGTTCCAGACGCTTGCTACTACCAAGCGCGCTGGCTACCTGGGCAAATTTATCGAACGCAATTTTCTTTGGGCTATTTTCAGGCACTCAAACTCTTTCAAATTTCATTTAGCAAATGAAATAATACTATAGTCTTTTGACATTCTACGAACAACTCCATTAACTTTCCTCATAAGTATTATAGTGTTTATATCTAGCCCATTTTACCAACAATATCTGGCTATCTTAATTTGTTTTTCAACCTTCCTGATGATATAATAAAGAAATAAATTGATTAATTAAATGAAGTATTAGGAGTAATTTGTTGGAAGGAGTACAGAATAGTGAAGCGGCACTCCGTATTAGCTTTTTCCTTGGTATTTTAGTTGTTGTTGCACTCTGGGAATTAGTTGCCCCCAGACGTAGCAATATGCATTCTCGCTGGATACGCTGGCCATCTAACCTTGGCATAATGGCTCTCAACACAATCATGTTGAGGCTCTTTTCCCCAATTGCTGCCGTTACCATAGCCACAAGCGCATCAAACATTAGCTGGGGGTTCTTCAACCAGTTAGAACTACCTTTATGGTTTGAAGTGGTTCTCGCTATTATCCTGCTTGACGCTGCTATTTATTTTCAACACAGGTTGTTTCATGCAGTTCCAGTCTTATGGAAATCCCATCGTATGCATCACACGGATATTGATTTTGATGTCTCAACGGGGGGTCGATTTCACCCCGTAGAAATAATCCTATCAACGCTAATCAAACTATCTGCTGTTTTTTTACTTGGAGCTTCGCCTATAGCGGTGATTTTTTTCGAAATTATGCTTAATGCTACTGCTATGTTTAATCATGGAAACGTTCGCCTTCCAATAGGTGTGGACGGCATCTTACGTTTGTTTATTGTTACCCCTGATATGCACAGGGTTCACCATTCCGTTATTACTAGTGAGACCGACAGTAACTTTGGATTTAATTTGCCCTGGTGGGACCATATGTTTGGCACCTACCTTGCCCAACCCGAAGAGGGGCACACAGGCATGACTATCGGCATTAACGGCTTTCGTAAACCAATAGATCACCGCCTTGATAAAATGTTGATGCAGCCCCTGAAGAAGGATGATGCTTGGGCTAGGGATAATGCTATAAAAATTTCACGAAAATCAAACATGGATAAAAAACAAGAAATATAGTTAGCACTGACTCGTACAGTCATTTAACTTTAATTTTTCAGCTCAGATTTCCCAAAAATTAAAAAAATATGCTGCAATCCTGGACTTAAAGCACATGCTTGCACTGGATAAGGAGCGGACTAACCAAAAAAAAGAGGCAAAAACAAAACAATCGTGGTTCTTTAAAAAAAAAGATTGAAAGTTTTCATCTACTTGTTTACCGAAATAAAAAAAGTCGTTTATTTTAAGTTAAATTAGTAAACTATTATTTGTTAATTGGGATTGTGATTGTTTTTTTATAAAAAGATTTTTTTGTATCTGTAGCACTCAAGCATATATATATATTCTGATATTCATTTTTTGATTTTTCTAATTCCCTTCTAATAGACAGGATTAAACTCCAATGATACTTACTCAACGTTTCTTTATAATCGGTGTTATGGGGTTGGTATTCGCCATGGCCGTCCAGCCCTCTTCTTCGCGCGCTGAAGTGTCTGGAAAGAAAGCCGAAGCTTTTATTTCAGGTTTAGCAGATCAAGCCATCAAAGCCATAACTGTGCCCAATATTTCCAAACTTGAACGTGTTAAACGTTTCAAAGTTTTGTTAAATGAAAATTTTGCAGTTAAAGTTATCGCCCGTTATGTTATCGGCAGATACTGGAAGAGAGCTACGCAAAGTGAAAAGGAGGAGTATCTAAGTTTATTCCAAGAAATGTTAGCTGTAAATTACGTCAATAGATTTTCGGAGTATGCTGGGGAAAATCTAAATGTAATTAAATCTTCAGTTAGCAGTTCCAAGGACGCGATGGTGCATTCTCAGATTGTTCGTGATGGTTCCCAACCTGTGAGTGTGGATTGGCAAGTCCGAAGCAAAGATAATGTAATTTTTAAAATTGTAGACATTAAGGTTGAAGGGGTCAGTCTTGGACAAACACAGAAATCGGAATTTTCTTCTGTCATCCGCCAGAACGGTGGCAGGGTTGAGGGCCTGCTTGCAGTGCTTCGCAAGCGGGTAAATTAAGTTTTAGGGCGACGATATGGCCCCTCACACCGAAGCCTCTTTCACCACAGATTCCAAACACGAAAATTTTCCAGTGGGATCTTGGTTGCTATCTAGCAAGTTGCGCCCTCATGTTGCTTGTTTTTATGACTTTGCGCGCTGTGCTGACGACATCGCCGATAATCCTGAACTTAGCTCAGAAGAGAAAATCAAACACCTAGAAGGTTTTGAGGAGGCTCTGCTTGGGAAAGGCAGTGGAAACTCAGACTTCCAAAAAGCCTTGAACATGCATGATAGCCTGAAAGAAAGTGGTGTATCCCCCCAACACTGTCGAGATTTACTTTGTGCATTTAAACAAGACGCAATCAAGTCCCACTACAATGACTGGGCAGAATTAGTTGCTTATTGTGCTTTATCGGCTGCACCCGTTGGTCGATATATGATTGATTTACACGGCGAGCCCGACATGAGTTATGAGGAATCCGATTCCCTTTGCTCGGCCTTACAACTTATCAATCACCTACAAGATTGTGGTGACGATTACCGTACTCTCGATCGGGTTTACTTACCAATGAACTGGGTCCGTGATGCCGGCCTCGATTTGTTTGATTTAAATTTCAATAAAACTACGCCAGCCCTTAGACGGGTTCTTGACTGGACGCTAACAGGCATAAACGGACAATTGAGCGATGCTGAGAACCTACATACCAGTTTGAGCTCAGTACGCCTGTCACTCGAAACCTCAATAATCTATCAAATTGCCCGAAAACTATACCAGAAACTTAGAGAAAATGACCCTTTGTCAAAGCGAATTGTGCTTTCAAAACTAGACCTCGCAAGTTGTTCTGTAAAAGGCGTAGCCACAGGTCTTTTATGCAGATGCTGAAAACTAGTGTCTATAAAGAAGAGGCGCACGTCAAAGCAATTGTGATGCGTTCCAATACTTCTTTTTATTGGGCCATGCGATTACTACCACGTGAAAAGCGTACCGCTATGTTCGCCATTTATGCTTTTTGCCGTGCTGTTGATGACATAGCTGATGAATCGGGGACTGTACAGTACAAGCGCCTGTGCTTACAAAAAAGACGTACAGAAATAGTGGAAACATTTGATGGTAATCCAAATAATCCACTTGATCGACAACTACTGTTGGCAAAAAACCGCTTTGAACTGGAGAGCGCTGACTTCCTTGAAATCATTGCGGGTATGGTTATGGATGTTAGAGATGAAAAAGTAGGTGAGCGGGTTCGCATCGCCAGTGTGAGTGAATTAACACTTTACTGCGATCGAGTTGCAGGAGCCGTTGGGCGACTGTCAAATAGAGTGTTTGGGCTAGTGGGGGAAACTGGTGACAGGCTTGCTAGCACCTTGGGCAGAGCCTTACAAATTACAAATATTCTTCGCGACTTATTGGAAGATGCTGAATCTAAACGGCTCTATCTGCCCCAAGAAATCTTGGAAAAATATGGAATTGACAAAACCGAACCTGAAGACGTGCTAGCTTCTCCGCAACTAGCCAACGTATGTAACGAAATTGCCACAATTGCTGAACAAGACTTTCGGGATGCTGAAGCTATTCTTTGTGAACTTGATCGAAAGAAGATCCGGCCTGTAATAATTATGAAGAATATTTATCTGCCCACTCTGCAACGCTTAATTAAGCGTGGCTGGGTTAATTTGGAACAGCCAGTTAGCCTTTCCCGTCCAGAAAAGCTTTGGATCATCCTTCGTTCGGGGTTTTTAGGTCGGTGAGCGTCCACATCATCGGTGCTGGGCTTTCTGGACTTGCCTGTGCAGTTCGCCTCACAAATAGAATGATACCAGTCACAATTTATGAGGCAACAGAACACGCGGGGGGACGTTGCCGATCTTTCTTTGACAATGTGCTTAAACGAAACATTGATAATGGCAATCACCTGGTACTTTCAGGCAACAGGCAGGCTATGGCATATATGCAGGCCATCGGTTCCCTACAAAGCATGTCCCCGCCTTTGCAAGCTGCCTTTCCATTTCTTGATCTTAAAAATGGTGAACAATGGTTAGTTAAGGCTAGTTGGAAATTACGAATACCAAATTGTTCCATATTGGACTTACTGTCCGCTTTCAAACTAGCATGGGCGCCAAAAGATCTAACTGTCGCTGAGGCACTAAACACTTCTCGCCCGATATTCAGAAAGCTTTGGGAACCTCTATGCATATCTATTCTGAACACAGCCCCTGAGGAGGCTGCTGCGTCCCTTTTATGGACCGTTTTCAAAGAATCTTTTGGGCGTGGTGCGCAAGCCTGCAAGCCCTGCATTGCCCAACAAGGTTTGAGCAAAAGCCTAGTTGATCCAGCCTTGACCTTACTTCGACAAAATGGATCAAATGTTCGATTTAAAGAACGCCTGAAATCCATAAATTTTAAAGATGGACGTGCTGTAACCTTAATTTTTGGACACAATCAGATTTCCCTTAAGCCAAATGATACAGTTATCATAGCTTTACCCATCCTGGCCACTGGTGCATTGCTTCCGGGATTGAGCTGTCCTAATCAACACAGAAGTATAGTCAACGCCCACTTTGTATTACCAAGAACAATTACAGATTTAAATTTTATAGGACTTGTTGGCGGTGTGTCCCAATGGCTTTTTGTACGGGAAGATATAGCTTCTGTAACAGTTAGCGCAGCTGATCAACTAGCCAAAAAAACAAATGAAGAAATCGCCAAAACCATATGGCCTGAAGTTCTTCTCGCCCTAAAACTAGATAACGAACCATTGCCAGTTTATCGCATTATTAAGGAAAAGTTTGCAACATTTGCGCAAACCCCCGAACAGTTATTACTAAGACCAAACGCTCAGACTGAATGGCCCAACATTTTATTGGCTGGTGACTGGACTGATACAGGCCTTCCAGCGACGATCGAAGGGGCGGTGACTTCTGGCCATAATGCTGCTGATGCAGTTCGTTAAGGATTATATTTTGTAATGCTTGAGGTGATCATCTGATATTTCTGCATGTAATGCAAATATATGAGTGTCGTGGCATTTTCAAAAATAAATAGTTTCTAAATATAACCTCTAAGCGACCATCACGAGACTGCTCTGGCTAGGTAACAGGAACCAAAAAACAAATATTTCTTCGACGTAAAAAATATTACCCCAATGTCTAATGCCTTTTTTGTGTCCAGTATGCTGACAAGTTAGTTTTTATTATATCTTGTGCGATAACATTCAATGTCGTTTGGCTAAACCCTATAGCCACTCACTCTTTAACAACCCTAATCATTGGCCATCAATGGGTTCCCTTAAAATCTTAGGTAATTTAAAATAAGTGTTTTCAATAGTAAATGAGTTTTCCTTGATTCTCAACTCGCCCAGAGCACCCAAACGTGCGAGCAATTCTTCAACCAGAACCTCAGGTGCAGAAGCCCCTGCAGTTACACCAATGGATGAAACTCCATCCAGCCACTCTTCATTAAGAGCATCCACATCATCAATCAAATAACTTTCAACCTGCATCTCATCTCCAATTTCCTTAAGCCGATTAGAGTTTGAACTATTTTGTGCACCTACTACCAACAGCAGATCAATGTGCCCACAGAGATCACGAACAGACTGTTGTCGATTTTGGGTAGCATAGCAAATATCTTTCAGATCGGGGCCCTGAATGTCTGGAAAGCGCTTGCGCAAGGAGTTAATGATGTTGCTGGTATCATCCACACTCAGGGTCGTTTGTGTAACAAAGGCTAGTTTTTTACTATCGTGCACCTTGAGGCTCAAAACTTCCTCGCTGCTGGATATGACCTGAACGCCACCTGGAATACGTCCACGGGTTCCTTCAACCTCTGGATGCCCATTGTGGCCTATCATAACGACCTCAAGACCCTGGTCCGCATGACGGCGGCCCTCAATGTGAACCTTTGTTACTAGGGGACACGTCGCATCAATGACAGGTAGACCACGCTCATTTGCATTTTTTTCAATAGCTTCCGATACACCATGGGCACTAAAGACAGTGACCGCTCCGTCAGGGATATCTTTTAGTTCCTTAACAAATACAGCGCCACGGGCACGTAAATTTTCAATAACTCGCTTGTTATGAACAATTTCGTGGCGCACATACACTGGTGCGCCATATCGATCAATCGCTTTATTGACAATTTCTATAGCCCTAACAACACCCGCACAAAACCCACGGGGATTAGCGAGAAAAATATTAAATTTTCGTTTCATCTAGGCGACCAATACTTTCATTATATTTTCGATCCTCAATACATAATGCTGAATCACTGAAAGCACAAAGATAAAGGAACTGAACCACTGAAAGCACAGAGTTACTGCACTATCAACAACATGTGCTACTGAAATGAGATGTTTGATCCAATATTAAAATTTGATCGTAAAAAGAGTTAGAAAAAAATTAAATTAAATACTGAAGTTAAACAAATGTTGAGATAGTCACTTTCTATTTGAATTGCTAAAACCATTGACACACATACTCCATTTGATAAAATTATGTGTCGGTGCCCAGAGGGGGCCGAAAATTAGCCTTCTCGACCTTTAAGGTGGGAACAATAGACTTTTGGTTGCCCCGTGACCATGCCCAAGCACGGTGCTTTAACATATTGCTTCTTCAAGGAGGATATGAAATATGGCAAACACAACAAATTTACCAACTACTAATATTGATGTAGGGCTCACTAGTTTTTTCAAGGAAGCTTGGTCATACCCTATTCTTGAAAAAGATGAAGAATACATGCTAGCCAAGAGCTATGCTGAGCATGATGATACTGATGCAGCCCATAAATTAGTAACATCACACCTTCGCCTTGTAGCAAAGATAGCTATGGGTTATCGCGGGTATGGATTGCCCGTGTCTGATCTTGTGTCAGAAGGCAGCATTGGTTTAATGAAGGCAGTTAAAAAATTCGACCCCGAAAGAGGTTTCAGATTGTCTACCTATGCTATCTGGTGGATCAGGGCATCCATTACAGAATATGTTCTGCGTTCTTGGTCAATGGTTAAACTTGGCACCATGGCGGCCCAGAAAAAGCTTTTCTTCAGCCTGCGCAAGACAAAAAGTCGCCTTAATATTCTTGAAAGTGGTGACTTAACCCCAGATCAATTAACCCAACTGTCAATAGCCATGGACGTGTCAGAGGTTGAAGTTAATTCTATGAACCGCCGTCTTATGGCACGGGACACCTCCTTGAATGCTCCCCTGTCACAAGAAGAGGAAGGTGCAGAATTCCAAGACACATTGGTCTCCGAGTGCCCATCACCAGAAGCAATTACGGCCGAAGGGCAAGAATTGTCTTTCCGTCGAGGACTTTTAGAGGATGCAATGGCCGAGTTAAACGATCGTGAAAAAGATATCATCACTGAGCGACGCTTGAACGAAAGTCCCATGACACTAGATCAACTCGGCGAACGTTATAGTATCAGTCGCGAACGCGTGCGGCAGCTTGAAGCTCGCGCGTTCGAAAAAATCAGTATAGCAATGAATGATGCACAGGAAAGTCTTGAGAATAGAAGCAGATCAAATGGGCCTGCTTTTTAAAACGCAATTTATGCTCTACGATCTCTACTCTTCATATAAAAGGTTCATGTAATTTAAAAAAAATCGTGAACTCGCTCGCTAAATTTCAATATTGTAAAAAATTATATACATAATGTTGACCCTAAGGTGAGTGATGTAACATCTAAAGGAAAGTCTGGAGCAGTTATATGGCCTTTGATATACGCTTTTGGGGGGTTCGCGGCACAATTGCCTGCCCGTCAACATCACACGCTAAGTACGGAGGCAATACCAGTTGCATCCAAGTCATAGTCGGCGACAGAACAATTATTTTTGATGCAGGAACAGGAATCCGCGATCTAGGTAACGAATTGCAGAAACATGACGCTCGGGAAGCACATTTATTGATGAGCCATACCCATTGGGACCACATAAATGGTTTTCCATTTTTTGTTCCTGCCTATGACCCAAGCTGGTCATTTAAAATTATGGCTGGGCATTTAGTTGATGGGAACAGCGGCATACAAGATGTCCTCAATGCACAAATGCTGGGTCCCATGTTCCCAGTACCCCTTGAAACGATGCAGGCTAAACTCCACTTTGCAGACTTCAAAGCCGGGGAACAGTTCAAGATCCACTCTGACGTTAACGTTCGAACCGCCCCATTAAGACACCCGAATGGTGCTACAGGATACCGTATTGAGTACGACGGAAAATCAGTATGCTACATCACTGATACGGAACACGTTCCAGGTGAGCCTGATCAGAACATACTTGAGTTGATAGAAGGATCAGACCTCGTTATTTACGACTCCACTTATACGGAAGAAGAATTTAAAACTAAGGGCGGTTGGGGACATTCAACTTGGAACGAAGGACTAGCACTGTGTCAGGCTGCCAACGTGAAAAAATTTGCAATTTTTCATCACGAACCTGACCACGATGATCATTTCATGGATGCTATTGAGGCGGAGGCTCAGGCTATATGGGAACACAGTTTTGTTACGCGCGAGGGAATGGTCATCAGCCTAGACTAATCTTTACTCTTTTTTGGTAATTCGTTAGTTGAACTAGCATTATTCTCTTTAATTTTCTTTTGTTCATCTTCTTCCTCGCCCATTTTCTGCTTTACCAATCCGTATTTAGCATCCCCAAAAACTTGTGCCCGCTCTTCCAGCGACATTGCCGTCGCAGTCATGACTATTCGGCGGTTTTCCAACTGATTTTCAACAATAGGATTACCTTCTTTATCCCGGTTAGGATACTTTGGACGAGTATCAGCTAAGCCCGCAGCCTTCATACGACGTCGATCCATTTCCAAAGAAATAAAGTAGCGAACAATACTGGTGGCACGCCCGGCAGAAAGCTCCCAGTTTGATGGAAACTTGGCTGTTCTAATTGGGTCATCATCCGTGTGTCCCGCAACCTCAATTTGATACGCCTTGAAACGCGGAGCATTCAAGAGCTCACCTATTTTTTGCAGCACAGGTATTGCTTGAGCACGAAATTCTGCTGAACCAGACTTATAAAAAGCTGCGGCAGCCATTTCAATGACCAAACTTCCATCTTCATCAGTTTGAACATCTACAACTTGGTCTGCCTGCATTTCTACAATAATATCTTCAACTGCCTGCTTCATTACTTCAACAGGATGTTCTGCTGAATTTTCACCCATACCAATTTCATTGGCAATACCAGCAGCAACGGCCTCAAACTTTGGAATGTCAATTTTTGAAAAGTTAAGTAGCATCACAAAGAAGGCCATCAGTAAGGTCACCATGTCGGCAAACGTCGCCATCCATGACTCGTCAGGGGCTTCTTCTGGTGGTTCCGGCTTTGGTGCCATTAGGTTTTATTCCTTCGTTCTGGCGAGCTACTTTTTCATTTTATCAATATCAAAATGAATAGCCGGATCGATAAAACTGTTTAGTTTGTCTTGGATAAAACGAGGACTTTTACGATCAGCTAGCATGACCAACCCTTCAAGCACTATGTAATTCCTGAATTTGATAATCTGTTCACGTTGTTGCACCTTTGACGCAGCTGGCATGAAAATAACGCGTGCAAAAAACACACCATAAAGTGTAGTGATCATAGCAACAGCTAGACCAGCTCCTAATTGGGATGGGTCTCCACCCATGGCGCCTAGCATGACTATAAGGCCAACTAAAGTGCCGACCATCCCAAAAGCTGGCGCACCTGCACCCATATCTTTGATGATTGCTACAGGCACCGTATTGCGTCCAAAGGTCGTCTCTACCGTGTTGGTCAAAATTTCGCGGACTTCGTCGCCTGTGTATCCACTGATTACCATTTCTACGCCGAATTTCATGAAGCGGTCCCCTTTGATAGCACTCTTAGACTCTGATTCAAGAGCAGGAGCACCATTTTTTTGCACCGCGTACGACCATTTTATTAAACGGCCAATTTCTGCTTTTAACATGTCACGCCCCATACTGGGTGCGCCAAATATTTTAAAAATCAATTTACAAGAAAGTAAAACATAGCGGGGCTCATAAGAAATAAACATCGCAGACATGGTGCCACCGAATACCATGATAAAACTTGAAAGGCTTAGAAAAACGGCAACGTTGTCCGTGCTTATAATGATGGAACCGGCGAATAGACCAAAGCAGCCTAAAATTGCCAAGATTGTCGATATCGACATTTTTTTCCCCAATCACAACATCGTTTCAACGAAAACTTTACACCTGCACAGTTAGCCTAAAACGAGACTTTTACAATAGAAACAATTTACAGTAGAATCTTAATTTATATTGTAGATGCTTAACGCCCTTTTCGGCAAGCAGATGCTATGCCATTTTAAAATCTAGATCTAACGTTCTCGATAGACCTCGTGCTTCAACTGCATGATCGGCGTAAACAAAAACTCCATAAGCGACCTTTCACCAGTTTGAATATCTACTGTTGCCTGCATGCCTGGTGTAATTTTGTAGAGCTTAGGATCATTACCCAGATAAGATTTGTAAGTTTGAACAAGAACCCTGAAATAAGGCTTGCCTTTTTCATCAATGCTCGCAATTGGTGCAACCATTGTCACTTGGCCTTCAAGACCACCGAAACGCACGTAGTCATACGCTGATAACTTGACAACAGCTGGTTGATTCAAGACAACAAAAGCTCTATCAGCTGGATTGAGCCTGGCATCAATAATAAGCGAAGCCCCCTTAGGGACGATTTCCATAATTGGCTCGCCTGGAGGGACAACCTCGCCTATATCACTATACTTCATTTTTTTTACTACGCCATCAATAGGCGAGCGGATCATCGTACGCATGCCCTGATCATTCGAAGAAGCCAGCAATACTTGAATACGGTCGATGGTTTGTTCAATCTTCAACAATTTTTTTTGAGCAGTACTGCGAAATTGATTTTGCTTTTCTTCAAGTTGTTTCTCGGCTTCAAAAACAGCTGCTTTTGCAAGTGGCACAGAAGTTTTAAGGCTTTGGACTTGAGCCTTTAGGCTTTGCACTTCAACTTCTAGCTGTAAATGGGCCATTTCAGGCACTAGGCCATCATTTAGTAAATTCTTCGACATTTCAAAACGCTTCAAACCCAGTCGCAAATTTTTCATCACGTCCCTGAGTTGCCCCTCAAGTTCTTTCAACCCCTCTCTGCGCTGTTTGATCGTCTGGACTAACATATTAGTAGATGAGACCAACTTTTGACGCCGTGCATTAAAATTTTGGCGCTGCTCAATAACTTGCTTGGGCAAGCGCTTGGCTAGTTCTTCAGGGTATTCAAATTTATTTTTACCCTGAGCTTCCGCATCATGACGTGCCTTTAACAAAAACTGTTCATCAAGACGAACTAGCAAGTCCTCACGGTTAACACCAGATTTTGCAAGATTAAGCAGTATTAGTGGAGTGTCCATGTTAACAGCTTGACCATTTGAAACATGAATCCCTTCAACAACGCCCCCTTCAAGATGCTGAATTGTCTTTACGCCGCTGGGTGAAACAAACACCCCTAAAGCTACTCTCACTTCTTTAAGTGTCATAAAACTGGCCCATATAAGAAGGAAAACAAGCAAGAACATCACAGGCCACGCAGTAAGGCGCCAGTTTGGCACTGGGTGGTGCTCAACAAGTGCATCAAGCTTGCTAGACGTCATAGCTTATCACCTTTTTTCTCAGGCGGTGCAGGGATGTTAATAGATTGTTCCATTGATTTAGGCTGCTCTTCCCGTTGTGCCTTAACAGAAATGTCCGGATTAGTAATCAACTTGTTCGTTGGCGCCTTATTTGCTCGCACAGCTATGAGTTTGTTCACTTGTGCGGAACTCTTTTTCTGGGTTTGAACTTGTGAAGCATCTTTCGAGTCTCCAATTTTATTTTGCTGTTGCTCCTCAAGGCTCAGTGGTTCGGAGTACATAACATGAGCGAGCTCAGCACCTTTGCCAAATAACTTAGGCAAAGTATCCTTTGGCAGCCCAGCAAGATGAATACGGCCTTTGTCAAGCGCTACCAGATCATCGCAACCGCCAAGAAGAATCGAACTGTGAGTTACGACAATGACGTTACGTTTCTTGCCAAGATACGTCAGCGTTTTGCTTAATTCCATTTCCGCTTGGCGATCAAGATTACTTGAAGGATCATCAAGCAGAACTACGGGAGGATCCCCAACAAGCGCGCGGGCGATTGCGATACGTTGACGTTGACCACAAGACAGGCGATGGCCAGCTTCTCCTATTGCCGTGCTGTAGCCATCTGGCATATCAACAATAAACTGATGTGCGCCCGAAGCCTGTGCTGCTCTCAAAACTTCATCATCAGAGGAATCTAGTTGGCGGCAGGCAATATTGTCGCGAACGGTCCCTGTAAATAATGTGCAATCCTGTGGAACAAAACCAATCCATGTCGAAATCTCCTTGCGTGAGAATTGTGAGATATCAGCACCGTCTATGAGAACCCGCCCACTCATAGGTTTATACAGACCCTGGATCAGATTTAGCATAGTCGATTTACCGCTACCGTTGGGCCCGACAAGAGCATGTACTCCGCTGTCGTTAAAAGTAACCCCAATACCATTAATCACATTGGGTAACTCTGGAGAATAAGCGAAGGAAATGTTTTCTATAGTAATCTCGCCTCTAGGCTCATCCATACTGACTTGGCTTGCTTGACGCTCACTGACTAAATCAAACAATGCTCCCAGCCTATCAACAGACTGACGAAAAGAATAATAAGTGCGCCAATTGCCAACGCACTGATTCAAAGGGCCAAGCAAAAGGCTACTAAGCATACTGGTGGCTACTAATGTTCCGACAGTCAGTTGTTGGCCAATAATGGCCAGCGCGCCTACTGTGGTCACACAGATAAACACAGCCATGGTTAGGCTTGCACTCATATTGGAAAAATTATCTATTTTTGTACTTTGCACAACTGAGGCCTCAATATTTTTTGCTTGCATATCTTCCCACATGGGGGCCATTACCGTTTCAAGGGACAACGCCTTGATGGTGCTTCTGGCGTTAATCATTTCTGAAATCAGTGAAGCGCGGGTTTGTGCTGTTTTTTTCTCAACTTGATTGACCTCTGCAATAACATTAGAGGAGTGCCATGCAAAAAATGTAAAAATGAACAAGACTATCAAAAATACCCAGGCAACAGGTGTGGCAATAAATAAAATTATGATAAGGAAAAGAATAGCGAACGGTACATCGATAATGAGAGTGGCTGTTTTACCAGAAAGTGTCTCACGTATGTTATCAGCATCGCTAAACAGAGATAACCAATAAGCTGACGGCTGATTTTCCAGGGTTTGCATAGGAAGCGACACAAACTTGTTAAACAATTTGCGGCTTACATAAACATCAATACGAAGTGCTAAATTTTGCAATATGCGGGAACGTGCCTGTCGCAAAATAAAGTCAAATAGCACAATAATAATCATGCCGACAACAAGACCCTGCAATGTAGAAAATCCATTATAGCCAACAACCCGGTCATATATCTGCAAAGTAAAGATTGGCACGGCTAGGGCCAAGATGTTGATAAACGCGGACATGGCAATTACCTCGTTGAAGGTTTGCCGTAAAGGCCTTAGAAAAGAATTAAGCCATGTTATCGTAGATTTTTTAGCCATTTATAATGAGAGTATAAGCCGCTCTCGTCCCCCATAACAATACAAGTGTTTCATAACACATTGATATAATTACCCAATTTTTACCAACTGACATTTATGTCTTGACCTTAGTGTGTTTAATTAGTGTTGTAGTTGGTATAGATTTAATTATTATTAAAAATAATATTTCATAAGTCTAAAAAAACAACTGAAGATAGGGGGGCTTAAAGATGGGTGCACGCTTAAGGCACGCCTTTTCCATGGAAAGAATAGTTGGAATTGCCATGATTATTGGTTTTCTTGCTATTTACCAGAATGATCCATACCCCGTAGAATTTGTTCGAAATAAGACATTTGATTTCTTCCAAAAACTTAAACCACGTGAAATTCCTCCTCCAGCAGGAAAGCCCGTAACCATTGTTGATATTGATGAAAACTCCCTAGCTGAGATCGGTCAGTGGCCATGGTCGCGGGATGTCTTGAGCAAAATGACTCATAATTTGACCAAGATGGGTGCGGCACTTGTCGCATACGACGTTGTTTTTGCCGAACCGGACCCTATGAACCCATCTTTGATAGCAACCTCCCTAAAAGGGATTGACAATGAAACAAAAGAAAAGCTTCGCCTACTACCAGACAATGATCGGGCCTTTGCCAAAGTTATCAAGAAATCAACAGTGGTTTTGGGTCAGGCCGGTTTCTGGGAAAAACGAGATGCAGATGATAAGGCTCCACCCCCTATAAAAAAATCTATTGCACTTAAAGGCCAAAAACCACACCCGTTTATAAGCAAGTTTCCCTCCCTAGTGAGAAATATACCAATTATTGAAAAATTTGCTGCTGGGCATGGTGTTTTCACAGTCGTGCCTGAACAAGATGGTATAGTTCGACGTGTACCCACACTCTTCAATTTTAATGATGACTTGTATACAGCCCTGTCTGTGGAAGTGATGCGTGTTGCCTTTCGCCGTCCAACTGTTTTGGTGTCAACTGACGCGGCAGGGATTAAGAGCATTGGCATAGCTTCCAAACGGATGTTCCCGCCAAATGGATTGATCCTTCCAACCGATAAAAATGGTCGAGTCTGGCCTTATTTTTCCAAGAGTGACCCCACTAAGTATGTGTCCGCACGCGATGTTTTGAACGGCACGGCAAACCCGGCATTAATTAAAGGAAAATTGATTATGGTGGGAACCTCCGCTGCAGGACTTCTTGATATTCGCTCAACCCCTATAGATCCAGTTATTCCTGGGGTTGAGGTCCATGCTCAACTGGTTGAAGCAGCAATGCACAACGAATATCTTTCCCGTCCCAACTATTTCAATGCAGCTGAAATGTTCCTAATTATCGTCGGAGGTCTATTAATGGTGGTTTTGGTGCCATGGATCGGTGCCAAGTGGACAATGATGCTCTTCATTACTGTAATTGGCGGTGCCGGGGCAACATCGTGGTTTTTATTTGCCGGTCTTGATTTCCAACCCTTGCCTGAAATTCTACCCGCCCTTTCCTTTAAATTGGAGGGTGGACTTTTATTTGATGCGGTTTTTGCAGGAGCAACCATATTATTGCTATACACTACGCTGACCTATACAGGTTATGCCAAGGAGGAGGCCCAACGTCGCCAAACCCGTGACGCTTTCTCGAAGTACCTGTCACCTGATATGGTGGAGAGGGTTGCTGGCAACCCTGGTGAGTTAAAACTTGGTGGTGAACTTCGCGAGCTAACCCTACTGTTTTGTGATGTGCGTGGCTTCACCACCATTTCTGAACAATTCGACGCAGTTGGCTTGACCAGCCTGATAAACAAATTATTAACCCCCCTAACCAATGCCATCCTTGATCGTCAGGGCACGGTCGACAAATACATGGGGGACTGTATCATGGCATTTTGGAACGCCCCCATTGATGACAATGACCACCATTACAACGGATGTACTTCAGCTTTAGCCATGTTGGCCGAAATGGGCCCGCTGAATGAAAGACTGGAGGCTGAAGCAAAGGCAGATGGACGCAAGCACATCCCTCTTATTGTTGGCCTTGGCTTAAATTCCGGTCAATGCGTTGTCGGCAACATGGGGTCTGACCAACGCTTCGATTATTCGGTTCTTGGTGACTCAGTAAATCTTGCTGCACGCCTGGAGGGGCAGTCCAAAAGCTACGGTATGAATGTAGTGCTTGGCCCGACCACTAATGCTGCGGTCAAGGATCGCATGGCAACCATCGATTTGGACTTCATTCAGGTCAAAGGCAAGACTTCGGGTACCTATATCTACGGTCTGATGGGCGGTGCTGATTTGAAAGAAAACTCGGCTTTCATCAAACTGCAAAAAATGATTTCAGATGCGATGGAAACCTACCGCTCTCAGAATTTTGACAAGGCCACGGAAATGTTCAACACAATTAGAACCTTGGGTGGGGTAGACCACAGACCTTGGTCACTGGACATCACCCTAGACACATTTTGTGACTTATATGATGAGCGTATAACAGAATACAAGGCCAACCCTCCCGCCAAAGACTGGGATGGCGTCTTTATAGCAACCACCAAGTAGGCTTATTTCAATAATTTCCTGATTACAATTCATAAATTACAAAATTTAAATGTATTTATTATTTAATTGACAAAAATATTTGTATATATAATTTTTCTAATTAGATGATGTAATTTTAAGGCGTTGACAGGCTTTCCTGTTAACTACAAAGATCAAACTTAAATCCACAGCCTTAGCCAAAACACAAAAACATGGGAGAAAAAAGATGAAGTTTCGTTTGCTAACTATTTTAGCCATTTCATTGATGACTATTTCTGCTTTTATAAGTGGAACAGAAGCTGCCGATCGATACGGCAAACAAAAAGTCGTTTATCACATTAACTATCCGGGCGGTAATGACGACAAAGCATACAAAGGAGCCATGCGTAATGTGCAAAACCATATTAACGCGGTTGGAGCCAAAAACCTTGATCTAAAAGTCCTTATTCATGGCAACGGCATTAACCTTTTGAAATCTGCTAAAGCAACCGGTGCCCTTCAATCAGCCGTTGCCAATCTAAAATCACAGAATGTCACCTTCCAGGTTTGCGCCAATACCTTGAAGGGGAAAAAGCTTGGTACGGACCAATTATATGAAGTGTTTGATGAAGATATCATACCTTCAGGCGTTGCTGAATTGGCCCATTTACAATCACTTGGCTATACCTACATCAAGCCGTAGTTAAACCTCACATACCCTGGCAATCAGTTCCATCCAATTGATGGTTGGAACTGATTTGTCTGGTTAAGAAATATTGGAGTTTGTTAATGGGAGTCAAAATACCCCACCCACAATTAATAAACAGACGTAATTTCCTAAAAGTTAGTGGAATTGGTACACTAACACTCTCAGTGATACCCCTAAATGCTCAAGCCACACCAGAAAGTGCGCTGACCGCCATCAGAGATCTTATTGGTTCCAAAACACCAAAAGAGGCTCGGGTTAAACTTATTCTAACTGAAATTGCCGAGAATGGTGGCACAGTGCCACTAAAAGTTTCTGTAGAAAGTCCCATGAGTGAGCAAGATCACGTTAAAGCGATTCATGTCTTTACCGATGGCAACCCCTTTCCTGAGGTCGCCAGTTATTTTATGGGGCCTCATAATGGGAGAGCCTACCTCTCAATTCGTTTACGCCTTTTAAAAACTCAGAACGTCATCGCAGTTGCTGAAATGAGTAACGGCGAAGTTTATTTAGGCCGCAAAAACATCAAAGTTACAATTGGCGGTTGCGGCGGGTAAATTGAAATTAAATTAAACGGAGCATTTAATGCCTAAAAAGAACATCAAACCCCGTGTTAGGGTACCCAAGAAAATCAAGAAGGGTGAGGTTTTCGAAGTAAAAACACTTGTAGAGCATCCCATGGAAACAGGCATGCGAAAGGAAAAGAAAACTGGCAAGAAAGTACCTCAGGATATTATCAAAGAATTTAACGTGATATACAACGGGAAGGAAGTGATAAAAGCAATTTGGCACCCTGCCATGTCAGCGAATCCATATTCATCTTTTTACCTGGTTGCAAAAGAGAGTGGCCCGTTGATATTTTCCTGGACTGATGACAATTCAGATACATACACAAAGGAAATTACTATTAATGTAGAGGGTTAATTGGCCTATTTATTAGCAAAGCCAGAAGATTACAAAAAACGAACAAATTTTTTTAATAACGTTAGTAAATTCGGGGTTTTTTTATCCTCAGCCCAAGAAAACATTTTCTTTAAACAACGAACTGTTGTCTATTCCGACTACTAGATATCTGGGGTCTAGATGTTTTAGAAAGCCACACCCATCATCAATGCAAACGTGTATCTTGCAATGACACCAATTGTAACAAGCCTCGTGAGCTCAGGATTTCCTTACAAAGCATGACAAAGATCGCAGCAATATTGCTCTTCCTACTCTATTTCTGAAGGACAGTGGCGCAAACCTAAATACTCTCCAAGGTTTTTTGGGATGGCAACTTGCGATATAAGAAAACACCTAAAAGCAAAAGAAGAAAGAGAATTTTTTGAGTAAATTTGACGTTATTATTATTGGAGCAGGCGCAGCTGGTTTAATGTGCGCTATTGAAGCCGGCAAGCGTGGTCGTTCTGTATTGCTCCTTGACCACTCAAAAAAATTAGCAGAAAAGATCCGTATTTCTGGCGGAGGCCGCTGCAATTTTACAAATCTCAATGTAAACCCAGAAAACTTCTTATCAAACAATAGACGTTTCTGCATTTCAGCTCTCAAGCGTTTTAATCAACATGACTTTATTTCTTTGGTTCAAAAGCACGATATTGCTTATCACGAAAAAACACTTGGTCAGCTTTTCTGCAATGGGTCATCTAGACAAATCATCGACATGCTCCTAGCAGAATGTGCCGACGCGAAAGTTACTATTCAAACAGAAACTACAATCAAAACGGTGTCTCCCAACTTTTTGTTGAGAACAGATCAGGGAAACTACAAATGTTCCTCTCTAGTTATTGCCACAGGAGGACTCAGCATTCCAAATATAGGCGCCACAGATTTTGGGTACAACCTAGCACGACAGTTCAAATTGAAAGTGGTAACGCCTAAACCCGGGTTGGTGGCACTAACATTCGAAGATTATCTGTGCGAAGAAACAAAAAAACTTGCCGGAATTTCTGTTGATACTGAAGTTGGATGCAATAGCCACTGCTTCTCTGAGGCTTTGCTGTTTACACACAGGGGATTAAGTGGTCCAGCAATTTTACAAATATCATCCTATTGGGTCCATGGTCAGGAAATTGCCATCAATCTAGCACCAAGCATGGATATTTTTGACTTTCTTAAATCCGCAAAGCAGAACCAGCCAAAGCAGGAACCGGCAACAATATTGGCCCAAATACTACCCAAACGTCTGGCCCAACTAATTACAATTAGTCAAAATTTAGAAATACGCCTTGCCGAAATCTCTGATGACAAGCTTAAAAAACTTGCAGAAGCCATTATTAACTGGCGAATAACTCCGAAGGGAAACGAGGGCTATCGCACAGCCGAAGTCACCCTGGGAGGCATTGACACTCAAGAGCTTTCATCCAAGACATTCGAGGCAAAGAAAGTTCCAGGCCTATATTTCATTGGTGAAGTAGTTGACGTCACAGGCCACCTAGGAGGCTTCAATTTCCAATGGGCCTGGTCTTCAGGCCACGCAGCTGGACAGTTCGTCTAATCCTTACTATCCACACATATAGATTAACATATGCGACGCTGCTCATATTGAGCAAGCTGCGCATAGTAATTGATAGCAGTAATAATATGGATAGTGCTTAAAGGCCCTTAAAATCACAAAGCGACAAAACATTTCAAGATGTGATCTAAAATTTTTGAAATGGCCAACGTGATCTTTCAATCACCCTCAAGGCAAAGTAGCAATCAGACACGCATTCAGCAGAAAATGAAAAACTCAGCGAAGACTATTTTATGGGATGGATACGTTTTGAATTATTGTGCATTTTTCCATCCCAGCGGCTAACCAATTCACGAGCTACATCAAATTGATCAAGAATACGCATGACTATATGGTCAACCATGTCATCTAAACTTTTGGGATGATTATAAAATGCTGGCATGGGGGGCAGAATAGTCACGTCCATTTTTGATAGCTTCAACAAATTTTCCAAATGAAGTGTACTGAGTGGTAATTCACGAGGCACCACAACAAGCTTACGTCTTTCCTTGAGGATAACGTCGGCAACACGGTGTACCAGATGATCACCAAGTCCGTGAGCGATGGATGCTACACTGCGCATTGAACATGGTACTATCACCATACCATCCGTATGGAATGAGCCAGACGAAACTTTTGCACCCATATCGCCGACACTATAGGTTTCACCTGCAAGTTCGCGCAAAGCATCCAGGGTATAAGAGGTCTCATGTTCAAGGGTTTGCTGAGCCCATTTGCTAACAATCAGGTGAGTTTCAATGTTCGTATCAGCCAGCACCTCAAGCAGGCGCGCACCAAATATAGCACCACTAGAACCTGTCATTCCTATAATCAACTTTTTCATATTGATATTATATTCGTCATGAACCTTGGACACAATGAACTTTGACCCCAGACTGGCATTACACATGTCTTATGATTTTTGAGGGTAAAGGAAGCACACACGTTGTGCTAAGAATATTCACCTTGCTTTCGTCAAATTATTTAAACAAGCCGAGCAAAGTAGCTTCAGGCACATTGAATTATTTATGAGGAAAGCGTTATTTAATAGCTGTCACAGCACTTTCCATAGAAAAAAAACAGAATGACTGTTTGGTTTGTCACCGCTAAGCTATAATCTAATTAAAGTATTTTATTCGAATAAACTTAAAATCATGACAAAAAGAAAAGATATCAACCTGCAGGCACTGAAAAAAAAATTGTTAGCCCACCGTCAAGAGATACTCAAAGATGCGGCAAGTAGTGAAGCATCCCGACAACCAGTAAAGCTTGACCAGACCAGCGTTGGCCGATTATCACGTATAGATGCTATCCAATTTCAATCTATGGCGCTGGAAACGGATCGACGCAGGCAAGTTGAACTTCAGCAAATCAAAGCCGCTTTAAAGCGCATTGACGAAGATGACTTTGGGGAATGTCAGATCTGCGGAGATTATATAAAGGCTAAGCGTTTAGAAATAAATCCCAGAGCAACTATCTGCATTGATTGCTCTAAATAGATCGTAAAAAAATTATTGAATTGAAATACTAGATAAAAATTCAATATACAGATTCCTTAATTACAACAAGAAAATGCAACCTTTTATTATTCTACATAATCTTTAGTTTTTAAGAAGCGGATGTTGGGCCAGTCCTCGGCTCCACGATCCAGATGCCAAGCATTGCGAGCTAAGTATACGGGCGCACCATCATGGTCGTCAGCGATAGCTGTTTTATTAGTATCAATAAACTCTTTCATAAGTAGTTGATCATCCGCCTCAATCCAACGAGCCACGTATAGGCCAGTTGGCTCGAAATGCACGGGAACATCAAATTCTGTACGAATACGGTCAGCCATAACCTCGAACTGAAGTGGCCCAACTGCACCGACGATCCAGTCTGCACCTATTATTGGTTTAAAAACACTGGCAGCTCCCTCTTCAGCCAGTTGCTGCAATGCCCTGCCCAGATGTTTAGCCCTAAGTGGGTCTTCAGGCCTAACATTTTGCAAATGCTCAGGGGCAAAACTAGGAATACCCGTGAAACGCAAGCCTTCTCCTTCACTAAGACCATCACCAATCCTAAGCACACCGTGGTTAGGAATGCCAATAATATCACCGGGCCAGGCTTCTTCCGCCAGTTCCCGGTCTTGGGCTAAAAAAAGAACAGGAT
Organism: uncultured Rhodospirillales bacterium; assembly: GCA_938092065.1. Lineage (GTDB taxonomy): Bacteria > Pseudomonadota > Alphaproteobacteria > Rhodospirillales > JABHCV01 > JACNJU01. The sequence continues at coordinate 18,505 of CALKND010000009.1, read as the reverse complement.
TGTGCACATTCATAATTTTACCAGACCGTGAGTGCTTAAGCTTCATACCTCGTTTGAAGTGACCTGAGCAAATACGTACAAAGGCTATGCGGTCACGATGTTTGGGATTCATATTTGCCTGAATTTTGAAGACAAAACCACTAACTTTGGTTTCAGCTGGTTTAACGAGACGCTTAGCAGTAGGTTGAGAACGAGGCGAAGGAGCCATCTGAGAAACACCAGACAATAACTCGGATACGCCAAAATTATTAATGGCACTTCCAAAATAAACTGGGGTCAGATGACCTTCTAGGAAGGCTTTCTCATCAAAGGGTTTACATAAACCACGAGCCATTCCTACTTCTTCGCGAAGTTTCTCAAGCGCGTGGACAGGAAGTAATTTTTCCAGCTTGGGGTCATCCAAGCCATTGCAACTTTCATTTACCTCTGGTAGCCCCTCGCGGGCTCCCTTTTGAATTAGAACTAACCTGTCATTAAATAAGTCATAACAGCCTAGGAATTCCCGACCCATTCCGATAGGCCAACTTGCAGGTGTCACGTCCAGAGCCAGGGTTTGCTCAACCTCATCCAACAAGTCAAATGGATCACGAGAATCCCGGTCCATCTTATTAATAAATGTAACAATTGGCATATCTCGAAGTCGGCAAACCTCAAATAATTTTCGAGTTTGAATCTCTATGCCTTTGGCGGCATCCAGAACCATAACTGCACTATCAACGGCAGTAAGAGTACGGTAGGTGTCCTCACTGAAATCTTCGTGCCCCGGCGTATCAAGCAAATTAAATATATTATTCTCAAAAGCAAATGTCATTACAGATGAAGCAACGGAAATGCCACGTTCCCGCTCAACCTTCATCCAGTCGGAGTGAGCCCTGCGCTGTTGTCCACGAGCCTTAACTGCCCCTGCAAGCTGAATAGCGCCTCCAAACAGTAACAATTTTTCAGTCAGCGTAGTCTTTCCCGCATCGGGATGGGAAATAATCGCGAAGGTGCGCCGACGGGATATTTGGTCGTTCAGTGCATTCATTTAATTCTACTTGAGTTAAGATTACAAAAAGAATAACTGGGACTTAACCTCTTTCGATTAAAACAACCAGCGCTTTTTTCAGTGAGAAAAATCACAACATTAAAATCATTAACTTGGTTATAAGGCTTTAGGAACAGATAGGAATTTAGAAGAAATTCTAAGGCTTCTTTTAAGAGTGTTATAATCTAAAAATCCCACTCAAAAAAATTTTTAATCTTATTGGAAGGATTGGCATCTTCTAAGCTGGTTTCATTTACGTGGGCCCTAAACTAAAACATTCCAACCTCAAGAGAACACTGATTTATTCTGCCACTGAAAAGGTTAATTCATGAGCCAAATCTTCACTCACAAGCTCATCCTCAATAGCGTTAAGTTTTGCCATTTTGAACAAGTGTTCATTTGTAATTAAAGGTCCGTATCCAGTAATTGAATTATCAGTAAAAATTTCATAGGTTTGGATTAGTTTACCTTTAGCATCTTTAACTTCAATGTTAGGCACCATTTCCTCCAACTAAAACTCTTAAACATATTTATGACTTTATCAACAGGAAGCGTTAAATCACAGAGAGAAAAATTACTTTAATTTAGAGGATCAAATGCTGCATCATACTGGAATAAGTTGACTCTCAAAACGACGCTCATCTGGCTTCCAACGGTGTGTCTGAAAGAGAGGTCGCTTTGTCAATCCTTGTTCATAACTACCTTCACGGTTGTCACTCGACAGTGAGGGAGCAATCGATGCATTGCAGGTTTTTAATTGCACGTTAAATTGTCGATGCATATGTCCACAGAACAACTGCACGATCTGCTCGTGACTTTCAACCAAGCCCAAAAGCGCATCCGCTGCTGAAATATCACTAAACTGGAAAGGATACTTTGACGTGGGCACTTGAAACGCAGGATGATGCATGAATATCGCGGTTGGAATATCAGGCTGTTCATTGAGCAATTTTTCCAAAATACCCAACCTTACTGAACAAGTCGTTCCGACCCTGTCGTTTCTTTTCTGGGTATCCATAGCAATTAGCCGCACGGGGAACCCTTCTATGCTGTAAATGAGAAAACCGTTGACAAGCTTAGCGTCACCAAGACCCTTTAGACCTTCAGCTAAATTTAAATCTAAATCTCTATTCCCTAGGGCAAAAAAAATTGGAACACTAGAGTCTTTCATTATGGACTTAACAATTTCATATTCCTCGGGCTTTCCATTTTGAGAAACATCACCAGTGTGTAGTATCAAATCAGGAACTTCCTCCATATTACTGACATGCTCAACAAAGCTCTTAAGCACTGATATGCGCTCGAGAGTATGAGGCTCTCTTGAATTAGGTTGGGAAATATGGGTGTCGGAAATCTGTACAATTAGCATTGGATTATGATTATATTGGCACCTTGATGGTTCCATCAACATCTGGCTCATCAATGATTGCACCTCCAGCTTCAACTTCATCAACAGTGGCATCACGGATAGTCAGGACTTCCAGTTTAAAAATCACAAGACGGCCACAAAGCGGATTATTGCCATCGACCGTGAGGGACTCCTCGTTCATCCGAGTCACTATGAAGTTATGCTGCTCACCCTTTTCACTCTCCATGGTAATAGTCGTGCCGACTTCCCGGTAGCTTTCGGGTACATTATCAATGTTATCGGTAAAAACCAGTGCTTCATCCCTAGGGCCAAAGATCAAATTGCCATCGATAGGAACCTCGACGATGTCGCCCACTTTTTTGCCCTCCAACTCCATGGTGACACTTTCGTCTAGGGTACTATCTTGGCCGTGAACATAACCAATAGGAAATTCGACTTCAACAAGGGTATCCCCCGATTTTTGGTCTATTACCTTATAGCTAAGCTCAACAAATTTGTTATCCTGAATGAGTTCACTCATGTTGTTTTGCAACCTAGGCGCTAAAAAACTGATGCACCAAATATCTTAATTTCATCTTGCTCATTACACCCAAGGACCAATCGGCCGAGCCATTCACCCTCTTTCTTTGTGCTACGTACTCGGTAAAGTACTGTCACGTGCTCACCACGGCGAATGAGGCCAAGAAAGTCGTATACTTCAGAAAGGCTCCTAGTTAGCTCACTCTTTGCAAACTGCTTCCCAATTTCAATTTCGTTAAAGCCTTGGATCAAACTATTGTCAAAATTACGGATAAATTTTCCATACTTACCCTCATTGGAAGCCCTGACGAGTTCAATCCACATCGGCTCCCCAACGATCAAAATCTCTTCATCTGTCAGGTCTATAATATTCATAAGTGTCCTTAGTCACATTGGAACAACTAGGTTGTATAAGTACAAATAAGTTTCTTGAAACTTTCTTACAAATCAAACAGCGATATTAATTTCCTACTAAATAGAAATTTGATCAAAGGTGACCTGCATCTATTAAAAAAATGGCAGGAATGGAGAAGGTCAACACACGTATGCTGATCTTCTCCAATTATCCTGCAAAAAATTTGTTAAATTCTGCTGTAAATTTTTAGAGTTATTCTGCTGCAACAGTTTCAACGGGCTCATCTTCGCCAACGGATTCTACCTTTACATCTTCTAGATGATACAAAGGCGCCTTCTCCATGGTGTATTGGCCAGTCTCTGGATCACGACGGGAGACAGTCAAGACATGCCAATTCTCATCGTCAAGTTTCATAACATCACCGCGGTAGTAGTATCCCGGCCAACGGGTTTCTTTGCGAAACAGAGTATGCTGCATCACACATTCTGATGTCCGGTGGCGGTGTTTTACTTCCCAAGCACGCAATAGCTCGTGGAGATCCTCAGCCGCAATTTTTTCAAGATCCTCTTCCATTATTGCGAGCTTCTTGAGACCAATATTCAAGAGCTTTTCATTGGTCATGTAATTAACTGTCAGACCTGCACAATATTCGTCCATGAGTTTTTGCAGGCGATCAAGGAATTGGCGCGGGTTGTGATAGTGCGGGTTGACCGAGCCGGCAACTATCTCATTGCGATAAAGCTTGTAGTGTTCCATTGGCTTGAAGATTTCTTTTTTCAACTTTTCAAGTGTCGCACTAGTAACTTTTATATTTTCACCTTTGCCATCATCGATGTATTTACAAGCTGCCTTAGCAGCCAGGCGGCCTTCGGTAAACGAACCGGATGAGAAGGCGTGTGGAGTACCACCTACAGCATCACCTGCACCAAACAGACCTTCGATAGTCATCATGCGATTGTAGCCCCATTGATACTCTGGCGGGGAAACGTCTTCGGGACCAGAGCACCAAGCTCCACATCCAGTTGCATGGGACCCCATTACATAAGGCTCTGATGTTGTCAGTTCTGGATTTTCATTCTTTGGATCAATATCGGTAGCAGCCCATAGAACAGCCTGACTAACAGTCATCCCCAAGAAGTTATGCCAACCAATTTCTTCTAGGTGCGGATCCTGGAATGAGTGCATGGTTACCATGTGAATTGGACCACGGCCCGCATTAACCTCATTAATTAAAGCGTGGTTGCGCAGGCAAGTTGGTATCGGGCGGTGGGTTAGGTGTGATGCTTCTGTATCCAAATATTCCTTACCAACCATTTCCGTTAATTCAGGAAACCATTTAGATTCGTATTCTTCACCAACACCATTTTGTGTATATGTCTTTAAGTGGAGAAAATATGCACCAACTGGGCCAAAACCATCTTTGAAACGAGCAAGAACAATACGGTTTTCCATCTGGGTCATCTTTGCTCCAGCATTGATCATCAACGCATAAGCAGAACCGGATGACCACGGGGCGTACCAAACTCTACCCGCACCTTCACCAGTGGACCGCGGTTTAAAAATATTGGAAGCCCCACCGGCACCACAAACAACAGTCTTTGATTTAAATACGTGGAAATTACCGGTACGAACATTGAAACCGACAGCACCAGCTATACGGTTATCCTTGGCTTCGTCCATCAACAAGTGGGTGATGCATACTCTATTGAATACTTTGTCTGCTGATTTCTTCGCAGCTTCAGCAACGATTGGCTTATAAGACTCACCGTGAATCATAATTTGCCAACGACCTTCACGTAAATAGGTCCCCGAATCTTCATCACGCATTATCGGCAGGCCCCACTTTTCAAAATTGTGGACAGTGGAGTCGACGTGACGGGCCATGTCAAACAACAAATCTTCGCGCACCATTCCCATCAAATCTATGCGTGCATATCGCACATGATCCTCTGGATTGTTCTCACCAAAACGAGTTCCCATGTAACAGTTGATTGCATATAGACCTTGAGCCACAGCACCAGAACGATCAATATTAGCCTTTTCGGCAATAACAATTTTCTTGTCTTGACCCCAATAACGGGCCTCAAAAGCCGCGCCAGTGCCGCCAAGACCTGCACCAGCAACGAGGATGTCTATGTTATCTTCTATAATAGTTTTAGGGGCCATTAGTAGGATACTCCTAGCTTCATTTTAAGACCGTTGGATTTCAGAGTGTGCACATCACCGTCATCCATGCGAATCATCTCTGGTTCACTCCACAGATGCTGACTATCTCTTTGATCTTGGGTAGGTGCAGGTACATCTCTTAACTCGGGTTGGCCTGAACCCCATGGCACCGTTGTTATTGGAGCCATTAGACTTACATCTTTTTTACCATTGCGGAATTTAACACGCCAGGCAATCACGCCTTTTTCTTCATCGCGATCAACTCTAACGCTATGGCCAAGCGGTGCAAAATCCGCATATCCCCGAACATCAATCGCGTTCTTGGGACACGCTTTAACACAGGCACAACATTCCCAACACATACTTGGTTCAATGTTATAAGCACGACGGTAGGTCTTATCGATGTGCATTATATCAGATGGACATATATCTACGCAGTTTCCGCAACCATTACACCGTGTCATATATACGAAGGTAGGCATTTTAAATTCCTTTAATACTTAAAAAAATTGTACTGATTTTAGTAGTGTTTTGACGTATCACGTCTCATTCCAAGCCCCATATTTTGTGGCTTTGCACCCATATATTGTGGAATATCAGGATACATTTTCTGTAATTCAGGGTCTGATAAATCACCAATTTCCGGTAAATTTTCACGAGATCCGTCTGCAACCGTAATTCGTCTGTTAAATGCCGCAGCTGGTTTAAAAAACATGTGTGCAAGCTTTGACCAGTACACCGTACTAAATAGAATTGTTGCAGAAGCAATGAAAAAGGTTAAAGGAAGCATTGCAAGTGTAGAAGCGCCCACGGATACAGAAATGGACCAAATCAAGCCGAAAGTCGTGGTGCCGAGAAGTGAAAGAACAAACATGTCTGCTTGAACTACACGATTCCAAGGCACGCCTTCTGCAGAAACATCGACCCGTATGAAAAACCAGAACCAAAAACCACCAAACGTGCACATTGCAGCACCTAAGTGCCATAATTGAGAAGCAATGGCTGGAGCTTCATTAGTTGGATACGCAAACACCAAGGTGAGTGTCGCAAGCAAAAATATAATGAAACCATACATAGTGAAAAGATGTGAAACTCGGCGCTTCCAATTACAAAAATCAGCAGAAGTGGCAACTTCAACTGCCAAGGTACTAACAGCGGCACCAATTTTGTCGCCGGGGCCTAAAATTCGTGTGCGTGATGATTCTGCTGCTTTGGCTTTGGCGAAAAAATATGCAGCATTTTTTTTAAGAACCATGTCAAGAATGGTCCCACCTACAACTAATGCAATCATTAGTATGACGTAACCTTGTACTATCTCTAGTGGAACTATGCTCGTGAGAGCAGCAATCGGATTACTGGCGAACATTCATTTCTCCCTTGTCGCAGTATTCATTCATTTAGATTCATGTTGGTAAATTTATGTCTATTAGTTATATATTATATAACACAAAGTTGATTTGACAATTACATTGAATACTTATTTTCACAATGTGGAAAACATTTATGATTTCATTATTCAACAAATTTTAACAAATAAATTAAATATACAACATATTACGGGGTTGCTGTCCGGGTAGATCATTTTTTTGAAATTTTTAGAGTAATTCAGAAAATTTACTTTAAGCTAAAGTGAGACTACATCTCCTTGGGTAGAGGAGCTAAACGTACTTTTTAATTTCAGCAATAGTCGGTTGTAAATCTCTTACGCGCAAAAAAGCCGCTTCCCTTCATTGACGCCTTGGTGTATGTGATACTTTCGTAACGTGAATACTGAGTATTTTTTTATCTGTATTTTTTTTGAAACTAAATCAAAGGTGTGTTTAAAAATGGGTAAAGTAAATCCTAAAGCCCCAGTTCCTGATGGAATAAGTCAGTTCTGCACCACAAAGCAGCAACCAGAGAATGAAAAAGGTTTTGTTGGTTACCATACAGAATGGGTTGAGTGGCACAAAGAAGTTCCTTACGAAACTCCAAAAACGCCTTAAAATTCTTTGTGGCGATACACAACTCTAAATTTGACAAGTCAAATGGTCAGAGCTTCTCCTGAGCTCAATTCAAGCTTCTAAAGGTGAGTATCTGATCTAATCATGTACACCTAGACCTTTCATAAATTTAGCACTTTTCTTGCTGTCTAGAACAATGCTTTTATCAACCGACACTCCCATGAGATGCCACTCAAGTGAACCATCTGCATATTCAACTGCGGGACCATCTTCTCGGTGCAGCAATCCTTGCACCCACCATTGTTGCATTTCATGGTCTTCAACAACTGCAGGACCATCCTCGCGATGACGTACGCCATTCACCCACCATTGCTGCACTCCATCTGGCCTGATAACCGCTGGGCCATCCTCCCTGTGGGCCAATCCATTTTGATGCCACTCGAGTGTGCCATCGGATTCCATGATGGCAGCCCCTTCCTCGCGATGCAGTTGGCCATTTAACCACCACTCTTTAGTTCCATCGCCGTGCTCCACAGCAGGTCCATCTTCGCGGTGACGTTTTCCTCTAATAAACCATACCCGGGTTCCATCAGGAGTTTCCACTGCAGGGCCATCTTCTCTATGCAAGTCCCCATCAAGATGCCACTCAATTAATCCATCTTCATTTTCCGTTTTTTGAGGTATTTTCAATAGCTTCCCTTTTAGCCACCATTCTTTAGTTCCGTCTTTATGCTCCACGGCAGGGCCATCATCACGGTGCTGCTTTCCATGACGAAACCAGACCCGGGTTCCATTAAGCTTTTCGACAGCAGGCCCATCATCACGATGTAGAAGTCCGTCAAGACGCCACTCGATCGTTCCATCTTCATTTTTTGTTTTTTCTGGCTTCTCGGGCATTAGTAAAATCCATTCAATTAGTCAACATACACAAGCCCAACTTACCTTGTTGTAAGCTGCGCTCGCAAAATACATTTGTTGTGTTGTTTCTCATTATTATAAATTACTGAGCGAATCTATATTTACCTTCTCTTTACCTTAACATGCTTAGTCTCGTGCGTTTGATAGAAACCAGACGCATATAATAAGGGAAACAAAACATGACAACCCTAGACACCAAAAATAATATGAAAATTACCGGAAATGTCGCCGGCGACATCGCCGGACATACAATTACAGTTTCAAAAAACGGATGCGTTAGTGGCTCCCTCGGCGCGGACACCGTTGTAATCAGAGGGGCGGTCAGCGGTATTGTTGAAGCCAACAAAATTGAGGTGCTATCTACAGCGTATGTTACGGGTGAACTGCGCTACGATCGCCTAAGCGTTAATTCCGGGGCTCACATGGAAGCACGCTGCACGCCTTCAGTTGCTTAAACAAACGGTGCAGCGTGGGGAACTGAAATTTGGGGCTCAAACGAAAATTATTACTTGATCATTGATAAACTAGCCAACTGATGACAAACACTTGCCAAATATCACATCCACAAGTTAATTTAGTTAAAAAATAAAACATGTGGTTAAGGTTTCTCTCGGAGAAGTTAGGTTCAAGTATTTAACTAGCAACATTGAGTGTAGTGATAAAAAAAAGAGCATCCCACAAAATTGGTGCATTAAAAGGGAGAGGAGTAGCCAACAGAGGCTAGAAAGCTTGCTTGGGATTCGGCTTGAATTAAAGCTAGAGCACAACCTAGGGTTCTGTCTTTGCGCTCCCCAACAGGAGCACACTTTGCCTCAGACAAGGTTGGGTGTGGTTGTTCTGCATCCTCTCCAACGGCGGAAATTGCGCCTGGCAAATCAGACTCACGGCGGCGTTGGGCACTTGCTCTCCCTGCTTTGGTCTCAGGCGTTTCAGCACTTTTCTTCTTTACACCCAAGGCGGCTTTTTCATCTTTATTTTCTTTTTTAGGCATGGGAATAATTTCAATATCCGGGGTGATGCCTCGGGCCTGGATGGCGCGGCCAGCCGGTGAAAAATACAGTTGAGTGGTCAGGCGAAGCGCTCCCTCTTGAGGTAATGGTGTGATGGTCTGAACTGACCCCTTGCCAAAGGATCGTTGGCCCATGATGGTGGCACGGTGATGATCCTGCATTGCTGCGGCGACAATCTCGGATGCCGAGGCCGAACCCGGATCGATTAGCACAACCATGGGCACTCCATCAGCCAAATCTCCCGCCTCTGCCTCAAAAACCTGCTGAGTTCCCGACCTGCGGCCTTGTACAGAAACAATGATACCTTCTTCGAGGAAGGCATCGGACAGTGTCAGTGACTGATGCAACAACCCGCCTGGATTACTGCGAAGGTCTAGTACAATTCCAGCAAGTCTATCACCAAGTTCTTCTGTGATGGCTTCCATTGCATTATCTATGCCTGAAGCTACTTTTTCCGTAAAACTGACCACTCGTACATAGCCAATATCACCCTCCAAATGCCATCGTACAGACTTTACCTTTATGATAGCGCGGCGGATTTCTAGATCAAATGGCTCTATATCAACTCGTCTAATGGTTAGGCGAATGTAGGTCCCGGGCTTACCGCGCATTAACGAAACTGCTTTATGGATGCTTTTGCCCTCAATCGCCTTGCCGTCAAGATGGGAGATCAAATCACCGGGCTTAAGCCCGGCGCGAAAAGCTGGGGTACCCTCGAGGGGTGAAATGACTTTAACAAAGTTACCCTCCATGGTGACAGTGATACCCAGGCCACCAAATTCTCCCCTGTTGGAAACCTTCATTTCCTTTAACTCTAGTGGGTTTAAATAACTTGAATGAGGGTCGAGGGATGTCAACATCTTGTCAAGGGCTACCTCAATAAGGAAGGCAGGCTCGACACCACCCAGTTTAAGGTCCTGATCAGCAGACTCCATTCCTTCGATGGCCATATCAACCAACTCGGATACAGGAACGTCCCGGACATAGTCATGGCGAACCCGCAATAAGGCGTCACGAAACTGATCCATGTTCTTGCTGTGAGATTTATCGTCTTTAGGGCCTGCGATGACATATTTGTTATAAACAGCCTCAAAACGATCAAGTTGTAATAGTGAACTTTCGGCCAATTGGGCTTCACTGTCGTAATAGTTTGTTATACCGCCAGTGACATTACAGCTACTCAGGGATGGACCCAGAGAGGCCCCAAAAGCCAGGCCGACTATAACATACAAAAATCGGATAGGAGGTCTCCGCTTGAACATGAAATTATAGTCTTCTTTTTTTATCTAGGTTAGCCGCTTTTGTATAAGCCCATTGAAGTTGTTTTAATGTTAAGTCTATTAAGTATTTGATCAGTCTCATCATTGTCAACCTGACAATTACCAACGTAGCATAACAGTCATTATCAAAATTTGACATCAACACTAGGTTAATTACATATTGCTCTTTATTTAAAGAAATTTAACGGCATACATAAATTTTATTCTGCAAACTTAGGCCCAAAAAAATATGAGTATAAGTATTAACTTTTTAGATACATTACAATTAGATTGAAGTGACTTGTCTCGCGGATCATGTCCAGTGACCTGAAATCAAAGAACGTTTGAACTTAAACATTGTTAATCTCACGAGCCACCCAAAGCGCAGCCATGAAGACTACAACAGCTCCAGCCTGATGGACAGCAGCAAGGGCCACCGGGATTACCATTAGTAAAGTTGTTATACCAAGAGCAACCTGAACCAATACAACCGCACCCAGAAAATTTGCAGCCAATCGTCCTCGCGGGCTTAACTCAACATTACGCGCTTTAAACCACATGATTGTAACTAGCACTAATAAAGCTTCCGCTAATAGGCGATGGTTGAACTGAACACTCATAATATCTTCAAAAAAATTAAGATAAAACGGGGAGAGTTGATAAAGATCAGGTGGCAGAAAGCTACCATCCATTAATGGAAAAGTATTGTACGAAAAACCTGCATCTAATCCAGCAACAAAGCCCCCTGACACAGCTGTAACAAAAGCCCACACGAGGATCAATGTAGAAAAATATCTAAGCGGCGACTTTCCTTGGACTACTGCAAGCTTTGGAAACATTAGTCCCAATGCAACGTATTCGATGGTGCCTATAATTATAAGGGCCAGTGAGAAATGTGCTGTTAAGCGATACTGACTGACGTCGGGCCTATCAACTAGGCCACTTTTAACCATGTACCAACCCAATACCCCCTGCAAACCGCCAAGCACGAACATCAAAACCAGTTTTGGGGCAAGCTGCTTACTTACCCAACCGCAGACCAAAAAGAATATGAAAGGCAAAAGAAAGACCACCCCAATCAACCGCCCCCACAAGCGATGCAAAAATTCAAACCAAAAAATAGATTTGAATCCATCCAAGTTCATATCTCTGTTGATTTTTTGAAATTCAGGAGAAAGTTTATATTTATTAAAGACTTCCAACCAGGCTGTCTCACTGAGGGGTGGCAGCCAACCGGTCATGGGTTTCCATTCAACCATGGAGAGACCAGAATGGGTTAGCCGAGTAACACCACCGATCACTATCATGGCAAATACCATGATAATAAGTATGATAAGCCACGAAGAGATTATTATGTCACGCTGTCGGGGATTAATTGATGCAAATGAGTTCATATTTTAATAGATAATGTTAATATTGCTTGAAATGTATTGTTTCTAGTGTCTTTTACGCTTGATATCCTTTTTTGGATTACAGATGTTGATAGACAGAAACTTCAAGATTTTTGGACATTCAAAGTCAGCCAATCAGATAACACAGCGTTAAGCTGTCCCAGAGACTGAGAATCAAGCTCTAAATCCGTAAAACGTCTACCTTCTTTTATCCTAAAACGCAGCATATTCATGCCCTCTTCATAAGATATATTTTGCAACGTAATCGTTTTGTTCCAGGGAGCAGATATAATTTTGAGATCAGTAATAGTATTTTTATCACTCAAGGTCGCGTTCTCCTTAAATGGTGATACGGTCAAAGTAACGTGCCCTTAAAAAAGAGCGTTGTCTGGTTTTATCATCCTCAAAACCTGTCCGATTATGCAAGACATTGTTGGACACTACCCCTTCACCTGCTTTCATGCGATGTCTGAAAATATAAGGACTGTCACTATTTAAAAGATCGTCTAAGAATTTCACTGCTGCCCTTGTAACCTCATCTTGGCGCCACTTTATTGATCGTGTGCGTGCTGTATATCTCATGTGCAAGGACGCATCAACGCCAAACAGAGAGAATACAGGCCCCGATTGAGCCGCGCGTATATTAATATCATTTTCATTATTTGCAGGAATTTCCATAGCGTGAGGATGCGTTAGTGCTCGAATGAAATCAGGGTTTTCATCACGTAACAAGATGTAGACTATTTCTGGGTCCATTAGGGCATTTTCACCCCCTACTGCTGCAGGGCTAATGCAGTGCAGCCCCATACCCCTGATTTTTTGATCAGCTGAATTGTAATACCCGTCCGTGTGCCAATTAATAGGTTTGTTGGTATAGGGGATATAGCGGCTTTTACGAACTTCTTCTGTTACAGACAAAAGCGAGTAATCGTCCTCATCAGCGCATAAATTAGCATCTAAGGTTTTTAATCCCAAAAGCAAACTTAAAGAACTGAGGGCACATTTAATGCTGCTTATATCATTACCTCTGCCCAAGGTACATGAGTACAAGGCCATGTTGGTTTTATTAATATTTTTTTTCAATGCCGTTACTTCAGCATCACTAGGGTTTTGAAAATCCAAGATTTCAATCAACAAAGACTCAACTTTTTCGGGATAACCATTTAACTTCTGATCACGCCAATGCTCGTAAGCCTTTTTGTTTGCTAGATCAAAAAAAGGGCTCATCTCAGAGAGACTGTTCACAAAAGAATCTTTCACTTTTGGAAATTTCAAGATTTCTAATTTTCCGATACCCAACTATACAAAACAACCAGTTTTTAAAAGAGCTAAAAAAACAATATAAATCAACGCTTAATATGCAAATAAAAAAAAGTTCTTTTTTAAAAGAAATCTATAGATTCAATGAGCCATATTAGATTAGAGTAATATATAGAGTAATATATAATGAAAATATTAAGTAGGACCGCCATCGACCGGCGCAACACAAAAATAATTAAAGGTCGAAAACTAGTGTTTTATGATTATTGTAAGTGGAGCTGCCAAACTTATAACCATTACCCAAGTATTGAATGGATCAACGTCTCTTTTAGGCACCCAAGTGTCTGTCACAAGGATCTAGACCGCAATCCAGTCTAAAACTAGTAGGACAAATGGTGCATCTATCTGGCCCGCTCTAAGAAAGAAAATTTTTTTTACGGCTTTTCTACAGAAAACCGTAAAGGGTAGAAGTTTAATGATTTTATTAGAGGACTTTTTTCATGGCTAAGCAAAGACCAGAAACGCCACTACTAGATCGGTTAGAAGGCGGCCCATGGCCCAGTTTTGTAAGTGGCCTCAAAAGACTGGCGGATGACAACGGCAAGCAATACGCCCCAATAATGAAATCCCTGCTTGGCCAGCTTGAGCATTCCTACGACACCCGAAAAGGCTACTGGAAAGGTGGCACTGTTGGTGTTCGGGGTTATGGCGGTGGCATCATTCCGCGTTTCTCAGAAGTTGCAGGCAAGTATCCTGAATCAGCTGAATTCCACACTATGCGCGTCATGCCTCCAGCAGGGATGCACTATGACACAAAGACCCTGCGTGATTTATGTGACATATGGGCAAAATGGGGTTCTGGACTGATTGCCTTCCACGGCCAGTCCGGTGACATCATGTTCCAAGGCATCTCCTCCGAAAACATTCAACCCTGTTTCGATGAATTAAATGACAGAGGCTTTGATCTTGGTGGTGCTGGTGCGGCCATTCGCACATCTATGAGCTGCGTTGGCGCAGCTCGTTGTGAACAATCTAATTATGATGAGGCACGCGCCTTGCGCACAGTCATTAACAACCTGTTAGATGATATGCATCGCCCCAGCCTGCCATATAAGATGAAGTTTAAATTCAGCGGTTGTGCAAATGATTGCGTTAATGCATCCCACCGCTCTGATGTCGCATTCATCGGCACCTGGCGCGATAACATTAAAGTTGATCAGGAAAAGGTTAAGGAATTTGTGTCTGAAAATGGACGTAAGATGGTTAATGACCAAGTCATTAATATGTGTCCGACCCGCGCCTTGTCACTCAATGATGATGACAGCCTGGATATAGATAATCGGAGCTGTGTCCGATGCATGCACTGCATCAATGTCATGACCAAAGCCCTCTCTCCCGGTGACGATAAAGGCGTTTCCATCCTTGTTGGTGGCAAACGAACCTTGAAAATTGGTGACCTGATGGGCTCAATGGTAGTTCCCTTTATGAAACTTGAAACTGATGAGGACTTTGAAAAACTTACCGAACTGACTGAGGAAATGGTTGAGTTTTTCGCTGAAAACGCACTTGAGCATGAACGCACGGGTGAAATGGTTGACCGTATCGGGCTGGTCAACTATCTGGAAGCACTTGGCATAGAAGTTGATCCTAATATGGTCTCGCATCCCAGAACCAGCTCATATGTGCGCATGGATGACTGGGACGAAGAAGCTGAGAAATGGAACAACCGTAAATCTAATTCAGCGGCTGCAGAATAAGACATGCATAAAAAAATTAAATATTGGAGAAGATTACATGAGTGAGGCTAAAGAAGCACCACGGATGCCGATAGAATCTGGCGTCCCCGATCCAATGCCGCTGATGCATCCCATGATGCGCAAAAATTATGGTGCATGGAGTTGGCATGATCGCCCCCGTCCCGGCGTCTTACACCACGTCGCCAAAAGTGGCGATGAAATCTGGACCATTAAAGCTGGCACCCAGCGCCAAATGGACTTGCATACCGTGCGCAACTTATGTGACATAGCAGACGAAATGGCAGATGGTCATGTTCGTTTTACGGCCCGTTCGAACATCGAATATATGGTTACCGACGAGGCACGCGTTGAGCCACTGATTGAAAAACTGGAGAGTGAGGGCTACCCTGTTGGAGGTACTGGCAACTCAATCTCAATGATTTCGCACACTCAAGGCTGGCTTCATTGCGATATTCCCGGCACTGACGCATCCGGCGTTGTTAAATCTTTAATGGATGAAATTTATCACGATTTCACCCATGAAGAGATGCCCAACCGTGTCAAAATAACGACATCTTGTTGTCAAATCAATTGCGGTGGACAAGGCGACATTGCCATTAACATCCAGCATACCAAACCACCGGTTATTAACCATGATCTTGTTGCCAACGTATGTGAGCGACCCGCTGTTGTTGCGCGTTGCCCAGTTGCCGCCATTCGTCCTGCACTAGTCAATGGCAAACAAAGTCTTGAAGTTGATGAAAAAAAATGTATCTGCTGTGGGGCCTGTTATCCACCCTGCCCACCAATGCAGATCAACGACCCTGAACACTCGAAGTTAGCCATCTGGGTTGGCGGCAAGCATTCCTCCACTCGGACAAAGCCAACATTCCACAAACTAGTAGTCTCAGGCCTTCCTAATAACGCCCCGCGTTGGCCTGAAGTTGCTGAGACCGTCAAAAAAATTCTGAAAGCCTACAAAGAAGACGGTCGCCCATGGGAACGAATGTCCGAGTGGATTGATCGGATTGGCTGGCCTCGTTTCTTTGAATTAACAAGCCTGCCATTTACCAAACACCATATCGAAGATTGGCGCGGTGGCCGCAATGCCCTCAATCAGTCTTCCCACGTTCACTTCTAGAAGGTTGGATAACCATGAAATTTGGAATCCTTGTCAACGAAGGTCCCTTTACCCACCAAGCTTCGGATAGTGCCTATCATTTCGTCAGTGCGGCGATTGAGAAGGGCCATCAGGTAATGCGCGTGTTCTTTTATTATGACGGCGTCAACAACGCCAATAAGCTAAGCGCCCCACAAGCCGATGACCGTGATTTAGTCAAGCTTTGGGGTAAATTAGCTACTCAACATAATGTTGATCTCGTGGTCTGCATAGCCGCAGCCCTGCGCCGTGGCATCGTTGAAGAAAATCTAGCTGATGGTTTTCGCATTTCGGGTCTAGGCCAATTGACAGAGGTTGGCATCGCTGCCGATCGCCTTGTCGTTTTTGGGGACTAGAATAGTGAGTGACGAAATAGAATTCAACACAGCCGGCGTCACAAAAAAGTTTATGTACGTAAACAGAAAGGCACCGTATGGAACTATCTACGCTTTAGAAGTGCTGGAAGCTGTTCTCATTTCTGCAGCTTTTGAACAGCATGCCTGCATTGTCTTTGTCGATGATGGCGTATATCAAATCAAAAAAGGACAGGACACTGATGCTGTCAACATGAAGAATTTCTCAAAAACCTATGGCATCATCGCAATGGAGAAAGAAGATGCTGACGAGGATGACGATATAGATATGGTTTGGCGTATTATTGTCGAGCAAGAATCGATGGAAGCCCGTGGGCTAAGGGCAGATGACTTTGTGATTGATGTTGAAGTTATCCCCAGTGACAAGCTTGCGGTCATAATGAGCGAACAAGAAATTGTCATTAGCGGATAAGAGAAGGTAGCTTGGTAAATGATACACACTGTCAACAAATCGCCTTTTGAGCGTAACAGTCTGGACAGTTGTCTGAGGCTGAGCATCAAGGGCTCACCAATCCTTCTTTTAGAGGACGGCGTTTTGGCTGCAACCAAGGGAACCTCAGTATCTGAAAAAGTTGCTGCCGCTCAGAGCGATCATCCAATTTTTGTCCTTGGTCCAGACCTGCAAGCCCGGGGATTAGCCGAAGGCGACATCGCCGAAGGCATTACCGTTGTTGATTATGGGGGATTTGTGGATCTAGTTGTCGAGCACGGAACTGTACAATCCTGGCTATAAAAGCCAGCACAATTATAAAAGGAGATATTAAATGGCATATGAAGTTAATGGAAAATCCTTCGATTCTGATGAAGAAGGCTACTTGGTTGACCTCGCATCATGGAATGAGGAACTAGCTAATTTGATCGCCAAGGACGAAGAGATCGAAATGACCGAAGAACACTGGGAAGTTGTTAACTTTTTAAGAGACTACTACAACGAATACCAGATAGCCCCTGCTGTTCGCGTTCTTATCAAAGCCGTCAAGAAAAAGTTAGGGGCTGATAAAGGATCCAACAAATATATGTACGAATTGTTCCCTTATGGCCCAGCCAAGCAGGCTTGCAAAATCGCGGGCTTGCCTAAACCGACCGGCTGCGTCTAGCGTTTAATAGTATGTCATCGGTGACGTTGATTTTCGCATCGGCTTTCTTCTTTGCTGGAGCTGTGATGATTGTTGGAGTTGCCTATAAAATCAGGCAATTTTGGACAACTCCAGTCCCGTTGAAGATACCACTTATGCCTGCGCCACTTACACAAAAGGGGGTGGTTTTTCGTATGGCACGTGAAGTGATCTATTTTGAGAGCCTCTTCAAGTCTAATAAATGGATCTGGATTTTTGCAGTGCTATTTCACGTGGGATTGCTTCTCGTATTGCTGCGCCACCTTCGTTACTTTACCGAGCCCATTTGGTTTTGGGTCGTCCTTGTACAGCCATTCGGGATTTACGCAGGGTACGTAATGGTAGCAGGGCTCATAGGGCTTTGGGCACGACGCTTCTTGGTTGCCAGAGTTCGCTACGTCTCAAGCCTCTCTGACCATTTGATGCTGGCCCTACTGGTCATGATCGGCATTAGTGGTCTGTCTATGAAGTACGTTGCCCCAACTGACATCATTGCTGTCAAGGCATTCTTTCTTGGGCTGTTACGCTTTGACATACAGCCCCTACCATCGGATCCATCCCTACTTCTACATTTGGGGCTTGTGGTGTCCTTGATGATTATCTTTCCATTTTCCAAACTCATACATGTTCCCGGCATTTTCTTCAGTCCAAGTCTAAATCAAACTGATGATGCTCGAGAAAAGCGCCACCTACCAACATGGTCAGCAAAACTGGATAACCACGGAGGCAACCTTTAAGTGGCAAAAAAACAAGAGTTTAGCACTCCAGCATTTCGCCCTGACCTTGAAAACCCTGACCTCCGCGAGGGTGCAATGGCGCATTCACAGCCTTTTGTGGCGGCCCCAGAACATCAAGAAGCTCTGGGGTTCCCCGGTGAACTAATAGAAAACTGGCAAGAAAAAGC
>CALKND010000008.1 GCA_938092065.1 uncultured Rhodospirillales bacterium | reverse complement strand
TAACCGTGTTCCTTCAGGTATGATATTGTCACGCCAAGAGGTGCCAACCTTACGTACAGAACACACTAACGAAAATCGTTCCGCCCGTGGTGCCTACATTCTAGCTGAAGCCGAAGGTGGTAATCGCAAGGCGACTATTTTAGCCACAGGCTCAGAAGTTAGTATAGCCATGGCGGCGCGTCAGGCCCTGCAAAAAGAGGGTATTCCAACAGCCGTTGTTTCTATGCCTTGCTGGGAGTTGTTTGATGCCCAAGATAAAAAATATCGTCAGGCGGTGCTTGGCCCAGGAAGCATAAGAGTTGCCGTAGAAGCTGGTATTAGACAGGGTTGGGACAAATACATTCGCTCCCATGGTGGTTTTATTGGCATGACAGGTTTTGGCGCGTCTGCTCCAGCTGAGGTGTTGTTCGAACACTTTGGCATTAACAAAGAAAAAACAATAGAATCTGTAAAAAAACGCCTCTAAAAACTCTTTATAGTTTTTTCTTTTTTTGCAATTTAGCCGTAAAGCCTCATTTGGCCTTGGCTAGAGGACTTCATGATGAATCATTCATGTATTTTATGAGCAGGCTTCGTTTGTACCTTGTCTAAAAGAGTACTTAACTGATTTTGAGGTTTAAAGTGGTTAAAGTTAATCATATCAACTTGTAGTTATTGGGATGTTTTCCTATCAAGTAAAACTCAGGATACTTAAATCCAAGCCAGCGAAAAAAACGCGTTATAGGATTTTCCAGTACCGCAAACAGTATGGGGCCAATGTGGCAACAGTCAGATTGCCGGTTCTATGTTTATGTAACATAAAATAAAGCTTTCAGGAGTGAATTCTAATGAATGAGATGTCGATTAAAAAAAGTGGAAACTCAGTTGAAGAACTGAAAGAGCTAGTCAAGAATTTTAAAGCACATGCTATGACATTGAGTTCAGCAGCTGGCGCAGGTCATGTAGGTGGCGCTATGTCCAGTGCGGAATGGCTTATAGCCAGCTGGTTTGATAAACTGGATATGAATCCAGATTCTAATAATCGCGATCGTTTCTTTATTGGTCAGGGCCACATCACCCCTGGTATAGCTGCTCTACTTTCCATGTATGGCCACTACAGTAGAGAAGAAACAGCTTCTTATCGCCGTTATGCCAGCCCGTTCCAAGCTCACCCTGATATTGGCCTAAAAGGCTGGGATATGTGCTCGGGTTCTCTTGGGCAGGCTTTAGGTGTTGCAGTTGGTTGCGCGTTGGCTGCTAAATTCCGTGGTGAGAAGCACCGCATTGTTACTTTGAACAGTGATGGAGAGCTCATGGAGGGTTCCATGTGGGAAGCTATTATGTTTGCTGGTTCTCATAAACTCGATAACTTGACCACTTTTTTCGACTTCAATCGAATTCAAAACTATAGCCGAATTGATGACACCAACGAACTTGAGCCTCTAGCTGATAAGCTGCGCGCCTTTAATTGGGAAGTTCTTGAAATCGATGGCAATGACATGGAGGCGGTTCTTGAGGCTTACGATAAGGCCCTAGAGCCTGATCGTGGCAAACCTTTCGCAATTGTTGGACACACTAAAATTGGTAGGGGCGTTTCCTTTATGGAAGACGTTGTTGCTTTCCATTCCAAGGCTCCTGCACGTGATTTGCTGGCTGGTGGCTTTGAAGAGCTCGGCGTTGAATTTCCCCATGAGCAAATGCTCAAGTGGCATGATGAATATACCACGCGCATGGGCGAAGAACTGAACGCTAAGGACCCAAAGTTCTCAAAAGATTATTCCTGGAATGCGGGCGACGACATGGCAGTTGAAAGTGTTTGGACTGGTATTGGCATTACTGAGGGCTTCCGCTCTTGCATGGACGCTGACCCGAACGTGATAGTTTGCACTGACGACTCTCACAAGCTGATTGGTCTAACTGACGACGACAAAGACAAGTACACTAAAACTAACCAGTACACCGATGTTGGATGTGCAGAGCAAAATATGGCTGTTGTTTCTGCCGGGTTGGCAAAGGAAGGTTTTATTCCTTTGACACAAGGTTACACTTGTTTCTCGATGGGTCGTGGTTATGATCATATCAGAACTAGTATTGCCTTTCCAAAATTCAACGTTAAGTACTTTCCGACAGAAGGGCTCCTTGGTGGCGACGGGGCTATGCACGAGAGCCTTGAGGGCATTACTCTTGGTTATTATTTGCCTAACATGAGAGTTCAGTGGCCTGCTGACGTCAACGAAGCACGGAGAGCAACAAAGGCTGCTATTCACGAAGTTGTTGGTCCTATCGCAACATTGCAGGAACGCGCTCCTAAGCCAGTTATTACTTCGGAGGCCACACCTTATAAACACGGTATAGCAAACATTATCCGTTTCACTGGTCGCAAGGCTAATTTTGTAGATGCTTTTGAAACCACTCTTTCCTCTAACTGGAAAGGCGAAAGTGCTGATGTAGCCATCATCGCTTGTGGGTCGCAAGTTAGTGAAGCTATGCGTGCTGCAGTTATATTGAAGGAAGAGAAAGGGCTTGAGACCAATATCGTCAACTTACATACAATTAAGCCTCTTGATGTAGATGGAATGATGAAAGCGACGGCTGGTGTTAAAGTTGTGATTGCTACTTCACAAGACCACGAAGGTGCTCTTGGCAATATTGTGGCTGGTGCTCTTCTTGAGGGTGGTTTAGTGAACGGTCAAAAATTTAAAAAGATTGGTGTTCCCGATGAGTTCGGTCAAACGGCTAAGCCATACGAGCTTGTTCAGCACTACGGTCTCACAGCTGAACATTTGGCAGAAGCTGCTATTGGCCTCCTGTAGAGACACTTGGCTAATTAACCAGCTAATTAATCTCCGGGGGAGATGCCCCCGGAGAACAAAGGAGAGTAACAGGTAATGGGAAGTAAAAGTATAATCGACTTAGCAATTTTTGATCTTGGCGGAACTGTTTGTGACGGTATTGATGAGGCAACGGGACTCGCAAACATTGGTCCTATCAATGCGCTTAAGTTTAGTTTGAAAGAAGTTTGGGATATTGATCCAGGATATGATGTGATATTGCCACACATGGCAACACGGAAACTAGATCATTTGTATGCCATTCTTACGACGCCATCTATTACTGAGGAGTTTATTGAGAAGCATGGTCGACCACCTACTCGAGAAGATGCTCAGACAACTTTTGACACGGCTTTCAAGCGGATTTTGGAAATTGATGAAATGCCAGGTCGCTCTGAGCCTTTTCCCGGCGTTATAGAAATGTTTGAAGGCCTCCGTGCCAAGGACATTAAGGTTGGTATAAATACAGGTTTTTATGCCAAAGCTGTCAGAATAATATTAGCTAATTTCGGTAATAATCATCTGATCGAATCCGATGTTGGCGCTGATGAAGTATCCCAAGCCCGTCCTTATCCCTACATGATGTTTAAAGCTATGGACGACCTTGGTATTGCTGACGTGCACCGGGTCATGAAAGTGGGGGACGTTTATCCTACTGACTTCCTAGAAGGCTATAATTTAGGCGGTATCTCTGTTGGTGTGACAGAATGTGGCAATACCCGTCCAGCTAGCGCTTGGAAGCCAATCACTCACAATGGTCGTGAGTTACGTCCTGTTGATTGGTTTGGATGCACACTTAAAGATAAGGATGCTCTCTTTCGTAGCTGGTTGAATGAAACCGCTGAAAAAGGAACTCGTCTACCGTACCCAATGGTTCTGATTCCTCATTCAAGCCAACTCAATAATCTTATTGATGAAATGGAACAGATAGAAGAACTGTTCTGTTCGTTTATCTAGTTAAGCCCCCCCGCCTGTTCTTTTGTACCAAGTCAGGTGGGGGAAGCTTTCCATTCAGATGCAGTGGTTGGGTTACAAGAGTTTTTGTAGCCTGCTTGTAAATTTGATGATTTCAATTTGTTGAATTGTCTTGACTTATGATTGCTCAAAGGGCCTTGTTGCAATCAACGACACTCCCTACTAGATTAATATTTGATTGATCGCCAAGCGGTTAAGTCCAAATTTGACCTCTTTCATTGCAGAAAAATGCGGGTGTTTCGTTAGATCAACCTCCGGTTTCCATTAAAAAACCATGTTGTGTTGATAAAACTAGCCTGGTGCTTGTATATCCACCATCCTAATTATGGGGTGGGGGTTGCTATTTTTTTGTTTTAAGAAAGAATAATTATAAATGAACAGTTTTTTGGGCCTTGAGTTGGCTCCACCACTTCTTCGCGCAATTTCAGACGAAGGCTACACCACCCCTTCTCCTATCCAAGAGAAGTCTATTCCTGCCTTGCTAAAGGGTAAGGATTTGCTGGGTGTTGCCCAAACTGGTACAGGAAAGACGGCTGCTTTTGCCCTCCCTTTGCTGCACCGCATAGCCGCTAATGGGAATAAGTCTTTGCCACGTAAACCGCGTGCCTTAATTTTAGCACCTACCCGGGAGCTTGCGGGACAAATCAACGATAGCCTTAAGGCTTATGGACGCAACCTGCCCTTACGCTCCTCTGCTGTCTTTGGCGGTGCCTCTATCCGCCCGCAGATAAAACTTTTGGCCAAGGGCGTTCATATTATTGTTGCCACCCCTGGACGCTTACTTGATCTAATGAATCAAGGTCACATACAGCTTGATGCGGTTGAAATCTTTATCCTAGATGAAGCAGATCGTATGCTCGACATGGGATTTATACCAGATGTTAAGAAAATTACAGCAGCTCTGCCTCAATTGCGCCAGACCGTTATGTTCTCGGCGACTATGCCCAAATCTATTCAGGGATTGGCAGATGGATTGCTGAAAGAACCTGTGAGGGTAGAAGTCTCCCCAGGTGCAACTACTGCTGAAAAAGTAGAACAGAAGGTATTGTTTGTTGCTAAGGAGAAAAAACGCGCTTTGATTACTGAACTGATGACAGACGAAAATATTGAGCGCGTGCTTGTCTTTACCCGAACAAAGCACGGTGCAGACCGGGTTGCAAGACACTTGGAGCAGAGTGGTATCAAGTCTGCTGCGATTCATGGAAATAAATCCCAAAATACACGCCAACGTGCTTTGGACAGCTTTCGTTCGGGAAAGATTAGAGCACTTGTTGCAACAGATATTGCTGCACGTGGGATTGATGTTGACGGTGTGACGCATGTCATTAATTTCGACCTTCCAAATGAGCCAGAAAGTTATGTACACCGCATTGGCCGCACTGCGCGAGCAGGAGAAAAAGGTATCGCACTCTCATTTTGTGATCATGAAGAGCGGGGGTGTTTGCGAGATATAGAGAAAGTTATTCGCCAAACCGTTCCAGTTAAGGAGGACCATCCTTTCCACGCCGCGGATATAGCTAATTACTTTGGACAATCCAAGGATAGCGCCCAAGGAAAAAAGCGTTATGGGAAACGCCGCAATAATTCACACCGTCCAAGACGTTCTTCGCGCAAAGCAGCCTAGCGAGCTCAATTCTATTAGAATAGAGCAAAGCCCCTGCTGAAAAATAAATTATGACTTTGTTTCTTGCTGGTATTGTTGTTTTGGATTGCTCATATTGCTCTATGATGAATGGTACTCAAATAGGCTACTAAAACAATTTTCTAGAATTAAGATTAAAAAGAAGGATTATGATTGATAAAGAGATTATACGATCTCAGATTAGTAACGTACTTGTTGACGCAACTATTTCAGAGTTGCCAAATCATTACAAAGGTAAAGTTCGCGACAACTATGTACTGAGTGATGGCCGGATGATCATAGTGGCTACTGATCGTCAAAGCGCTTTTGACAGAAACATGGCAGCCGTTCCTTTTAAGGGACAGGTGCTAACCCAAACAGCTCGATTTTGGTTTGGTGCAACTAGCGATATATGCGCCAATCATGTTATCGAATATCCTGATCCAAATGTTTTGGTGTGCAAGAATTTGGATATGCTACCCATTGAAATGATTGTACGCGATTATATGACTGGTTCGACTAACACTTCGATCTGGCCCAAGTACCGTGAAGGTGAGCGTAAAATGTATGGCTTCACCTTTCCTGATGGATTGGTAAAGAACCAGAAGCTATCTGAAACCATTTTAACACCAACGACGAAAGCTGCTCAGGGGAAACATGATGAGCCAGTCACTCCCGCTGAAGTTGTCAAACATGGCCTTTTAAAGCAAGAGCTTTGGGATGAATTAGCTCAAGTTTCTCTTGATCTATTTGCCCGGGGGCGGGAACTCGCGGCTAAACGTGGTTTGATTCTTGTCGACACAAAGTTTGAGTTTGGCCTAGATGAAAATGGGGATGTCTGTTTAGCAGATGAAATTTTAACACCTGACAGCAGTCGCTACTGGTTGCAGGAAAGCTACGCTGATAGAATGGCTGCTCAAGAAAACCCGGTAGGTTTAGATAAAGAGTTTCTCCGCCTTTGGATTAATGAGCGTTGTGACCCTTACAAAGATGTTATCCCTGAAATTCCGGAAGACACACTTGTTGAGTTTGCCGGGCGTTATGTCCAGTTGTTCGAAATGGTAACAGGGCAGGAATTTGTTACTGATGTCTCCGACACGACCGTTCTTGAGCGTATCAGGGCTAATCTTGACAAGTACTTCTAGGAACTTTCTATACCTAAAAAATATTTACGAATTGGATTAGAGTAATGTTTTTAACATTCTGTTGACAGTGCTATTACTCAACCCCACCAACGAGTATGTAGTGGCACCTTAAGAATTTTTCAGATAATATTGGAATAATGATTTCCATTTTAAGGAAGTTCACCATTGTGGGTTGGCGTTTACCTGCGCGATAGTTTACAAAATCAACAAATTAAAAAGTTTATTTAAGTTGCGGAGACCTTCAATGGCGTCTTACCAATATTCATATGTAATGAAAAACCTTACCAAGACATTCCCGGGTGGTAAGGAAATCCTGAAAGGCATCACGCTTTCTTTCCTGCCCGGTGCTAAAATTGGTGTGCTTGGTCCAAACGGTGCTGGCAAGTCTACTTTGATGAAGATTGTTGCTGGGATGGATACTGATTTTGGTGGAGAGGCCTGGGCGGCCGAGGGTGTACGTGTAGGTTACCTCCAACAGGAACCAGAATTGGATGAGACCAGGGATGTTGAAGGCAACATTATGGTTGCGCTCGGTGAAACAAAGAATTTGCTAGACCGGTTTAATGAAATAAGTGCGCGTTTTGCGGAACCTATGGATGATGATGAAATGAACAACCTGTTGGCTGAACAGGGTGATCTGCAGGAAAAAATTGACGCCACTGATGGCTGGGAAATTGAACGAACTATTGAGATCGCTATGGATGCCCTGCGCTGTCCACCAGGTGATGCTGATGTAACCCAGCTTTCTGGTGGAGAGCGTCGGCGGGTCGCCCTATGCAAACTTCTTTTAGAGCGTCCAGAAATCCTGATGCTGGATGAACCTACCAACCATTTGGATGCAGAATCTGTGGCTTGGCTGGAGCGATTCCTGAATGAATATGAAGGTACGGTCATGGTGGTAACTCATGACCGTTACTTTCTTGATAATATTACCGGTTGGATACTTGAATTAGACCGGGGCAAGGGTATCCCTTATGAGGGAAACTATTCATCCTGGCTTGAACAAAAACGTAAGCGGTTGGCCCAGGAAGAGCGTGAGGAAACGGCTCGACAACGCACCTTGAAGAACGAATTAGATTGGATTCAGGCTTCACCACGGGCACGCCAAGCAAAAAGCAAAGCTCGTATAACTGCTTATGATGATCTGTTGGCGAAGGCAGGAGATACTAAACATGACCAATCCCAAATCACAATTCCGCCTGGCCCACGGCTTGGTGATTTAGTGATTGAGGCAATGGACCTTCAGAAGGGGTTTGAAGATAAAATGCTGATCGAAGGCCTCAATTTTAAATTACCACCGGGTGGCATAGTCGGTGTTATTGGTGCCAATGGTGCAGGAAAAACCACTTTGTTTAAAATGATTACAGGTTCTGAAAAACCAGATGGCGGAACCCTTCGCTTAGGCGAAACTGTTGAGTTAGGTTACGTTGATCAATCACGTGGTTCTCTAGATGACACAAAATCCGTTTGGGAAGAAATTAGCGGTGGCCACGATGAAATTTTTTTAGGCAAAGGGTCAGTTGCTAGTCGGGCCTACGTTGCGCGTTTTAACTTTAAAGGTGGTGATCAGCAAAAGAAGGTTGGGCAACTCTCTGGTGGAGAGCGTAATAGGGTACATTTGGCTAATATGCTTAAATCTGGTGCTAATGTTTTACTGCTAGACGAACCGACCAATGACCTTGACCTTGAAACCTTAAGCGCCCTCGAAGATGCGTTGGCTAATTTTGCTGGCTGTGCAGTTATAATTAGCCATGATCGCTGGTTCCTAGACCGCCTCGCAACCCATATGCTTGCTTTTGAAGGTGAAAGTCAGGTTGTTTGGTTTGAAGGTAACTACGAAGATTACGAGGCAGACCGCCATCGTCGACTGGGTACAGATGCTGATCAACCACGACGCATTAAGTACAAGCCATTGACAAAGAAAAACTCTTAATTGTCGCCCAATTTTTTTTAACATCTAGTAAAATTGAGAAGTCTGTTTATAGCTCTGTTCCTGATCATGATAGAACCTGTGAGCAGATAGCTCATTGTTTAGTTAAATGGATTTTATAATTTACTGACTATTGTGGCTTAAAGGGTCCTTAGGTTTTTTATTAAAATTATGAAAATATTATTTTTTACAGAAAACACGCATTTTGGTGGCCTGGATAATTTTTTGATTTCCCTAATAAATCATTGGCCGAACCCATCTGATGAAATAAGTTTGATATGTAACCAAAGCCACCCTGGATTATCTTTTCTACGCAAGCGTTTGAGAAGAAATTGTGTGATTTCTTCCAATAAACTTTTGTTAGATTGGGAGTTTTTATCGAGACTTGATTCCATTTTGTTAACGAAATTTTTCAGGCGTGGAGTTGGGTTTTTAATCCGATATCCATTTTTTATCTACTATATACTTAGGCTTTACGTAGTATTTAAAAAAGAAAATTATGATCGTTTGATGGTTGTTAATGGCGGTTATCCTGCTGGGAATTCAAATAGAGCTGCGTCTATCGCATGGGGGTTGTTAGGGAGGTCTAAATCAATACATAACTTCCATAATATTGCTGTGAAACCAAATAGCTTGACTGCATGGATTGAAAACCTAATTGATTATTTTGTGCATTATTATTCTAAAGCGTTTGTTTCACCTTCACAGTCCTGTTCAGAATCGATCAGGGCTCGTCCTATTCTTGTTAATTCAGAGAAGATCACATTTATATACAATGGTACTGAAAAATTCATAAAGTTTCCCCCGTCTGGGAGCAGTTTGAAAGAAAAAATTGGTATCCCAGATAATGGACTTGTATGCTCGATGTTAGGTACATACGAACCCAGAAAAGGGCACCATTTTTTACTTAAAAGTCTTTCCAAGGTTCTTCAAAGCATACCAAACGTTTATTTTGTATTTTCGGGTTATGGATTGCAAAAAGAGATTCAAAAAGTCAGACGTTTAGTTGATCAGATGGGTTTAAGCAAAAAAGTTTTTCTTGAGGATGCATCGATTAGTAAAGAGGAGTTGTATAGTGATACGGATGTTTTAATTTCGGGTTCGCAAGGATATGAGTCCTTTGGATTAACTTTAATTGAAGCGATGTGTCGTAAAATACCAATTGTTTGCACTAAAGTTGGCGGAATGGTTGAGGTAATGGGTGGTAATGATGTTGGTTATTGCGTTGAGAGAGACCACGTTGATGATTTCTCGCAGCAACTTATTAGATTACTTGCCAATAAAAAACTGAGGGTAGCGATGGGTAAAAAAGGTTATGAACGTTATCTTCAACTATTTAGGGCAGAAAATATGTCAATAGCCTACAAAGAGTTGATTTATTCAGAGGATAATCGAGGTTTTAATATGCTGCAAAAATTTAATAATAAATTAGTTAAATAAATGAAATTGGTACGGAAATAATGAATCTTCACTCTACTTTAATGCCAAATAACAGTATAGCCGACCGTTATTCGTATCAGGTTGATTACATCGAAGATATGACTGACTTTATGGAGTCTGTAGCCAGCAAATCTGTAATTCCTCATCAGGTAGAAATTCAGCCCGGAAGACTAAGTGGAAAAAATTTATGTTGGATGACGTGTGCCTATTGTTATGGGGGGTCCTCTCAAAATACCACTGAAAAATTAAGCCCAGAACGCTATATCGATTTAATGAATCAACTAGCAAGTGGACCTAACGGTGGAATTAAAAAAGTTGTTTTTGCTGGTTATGCAACGGACCCTCTTAACTATGAGTATATCGATGATTTAGTTGAGTGCGCTTTAAAAAATGGACAAATTAACGGATTTAATACTAAGGCACTCAGAGTTTCTGATCGATTAGTAAAACTTCTAGCTGATAAAAATACAGTTGAGAAATGTTACTTTAATGTAAGTGTAGATGCAGGCTCAGCCAAAATTTACAATGATGTGCATTCAATAAATTCGAAGAAGGATATTTATCATAAAATTCTTGAAAACATTAGCCGCATAACTTCAGCAATTAAATTGTCAGGTGTGAAGCGGGACGTAAGCGCATCATACCTAATTACACATCAAAATAATTCGCCTGCTGAAATTGAGGCAGCAGTGCGTGATATTAGTGATGCTGGTGTAAACTTAATTCGTTTCACGTTTCCTCAGGTGCCAAGGGGGATGACTAGCGCTGAAGGCAGCTCCATTCCAACAAAGACTGAAGCTGGCGCATATCATAACAAGTTAGCCCCTTTAATTGAGAGTTTGGATAGTGCTGAAACTAGGGTAATTATTCTAAATACTGATGCAAAATTTGATAACGTACCACGCAGAGTTTTACCATGTCTTGCCCGATTTGTTTTTCCCACAATTGGATATGATGGATACATGTACCATTGCTCGCAGTCGGCGGCGCCGCATTTTAGAGAACTTAGTCTGGGGAACTTACAGAAGATAGATTTTTGGGATGCATATTATAATTACGATACTGAAAAAATTTGGTTAGAAATGGAAAAGTTTACATATAAAACAATGGAAAAGCTTGATTGCCGGTGTGATAGAAAAGAACAATGCGTTAATACGTTATTTAAAAACCATCTCACTGAGAATGGTAAATAAAATACCAGTAGCAGTCATTGGGGCTGCTGGTATTGGTCGTATCCATGTTAGGGAATTCTTGGCAGCGGGAGCGCAGGTAGTTGGAATTCTCGGCAGCAATCCTAAAAGCACTAAACTCAGGGCAGAAGAGCTATCAGATGAGTTCAATCTGAAATTGAGGGCTTTTTGTGATCTAAAAGAATTAATAAACTCAAATCTGCAGGCTGTCAGTATTTGCACGCCACCTGAAACACATTTAAAGATTTTGAAGCGTGTTTTAGGGTCAAACCTCTATGTGTTTTGTGAAAAACCATTGTTTTGGCAAAGTGGAAAAAATAAGTGTCTTATGAGCGAGACTTTGGCGAACTTAATGGAAAAAGCACAGGATCGATTATTAGTTAATACTTCTAATGCTTGGTTTATGGAAAAATATAAATTTCTGACACAAAATTATAAAAAACCAAAAGAGTTCCATTTAAAATTTTACACTCATGGTCACTACAGAAAAGAAGATATTGGTCTAGATCTACTCCCCCATGGTCTCTCACTTTTACAAGAACTAGGTTGTAAAGGAAAAATTGAGGCACTCAAGGTTGAAGCAAAGGACAATGAGTTTAATTGCCAGTTTATTTTTGATGGTGTTAGCTGTCACTTTGATTTTAGGGAAAATGAAAGTTTGCCGAAAGAATTCTCATTTATAATTGATGGAATTGAAGTTAAGAGAATTCAAAGGTTTGAGAATGGACAATATAGTGTCTTTTTAGTATGCAAATTATTTGAGAATGGGATCCATCAAGTTATAGATCCATTTCGTGTATATATCGAAAGATTTGTGAAAACGGTTTCTGAGGGAGGCTGTTTTTCTGGCTTAAGGAATGATATAGCTTTAAATGTTGATTTGATGTCATATATTCTTGAGCCAAATAATAGGAATGTTGAATGATTGATACAGCTGTTATTCTCTGTGGCGGACGCGGTTCACGCATGGGAATATCAAAACAGGCTAAATCATTATGCCTTGTTAATGGAAAGCCCATAATTTGGTATATAATACATCGACTATATAAGGCTGGTTTTAAAAATTTTATCCTGCCCTTGGGTTTTCTTGGTAATGAGATTCGAGAGCATGTAGAACAAAGTTATCAGAATTTAAGTTGTAAATTTTATTTTGAAGATACGGGGGATGATTGTGCAATCGGCAATCGTATTTTTCAAATTCGTCAATTTCTTCCAGCAAAAAAAGCATTTTTTCTTACAAATGGTGATGCCCTATTTGACTTTGATATTGAGGAAATGATTCTAGCTCATAAGGAGCAGAATTTATTTTCGACATTTGTTACAGTAGAAACATTTGCAAAATAGGGTGTTTTTTTAACTGATAAAGGAACTACGATTGGCTTTGAGCGAGATGCTTTAATAAAAAACTATGTCATAAAAAAGGGGAAGAAAATTCTTAATGGAGAGGTCTATTCTGGTATGGCTGTTCTTAATGAGGAGGCTCTAGATATAGTGAATTTAAGTACATGTGATAACTTTGAAGCAGAATTATACCCAAAATTAATTAGTCTGTATCCATCAGCAGTATTTCGTCTTAGTGGTTTTTGGTATGCTATAGATACTCCAAAAGATCTTAAGTCTGCAGAGGGTGCCTTTAAGGTGCCTATAGAAAATCTAATTACGAAGCTCGAATACAATGACTCAGTTTAAGTATGCTAAAATAGCAAAAATATTGTTGGGGTAAAAGTTAGTTTAATGTTACCTCGCGAAGTTTTGTGGTTTTTTTGCGGAGTGCTTCCAATAGACCAGAGATGCCGTGGCCACGTGACCGAATAGTTGAGTTAAAGTCGGACCGTATTGTATTGCTTATGGAGGTTCCTTCAATGACAACGTCCACGATTTTTATAACATGATCAGAGCGAGCAATTCGCCAATCAACTCGAATGGCAGGTTTCCCATTCTTTTGCGGAATATCTGAAAGAATTGTAATATTTTTTTCGTCTTGAATTTCTGATTTTTGTATTTGCAGCGGCTCCCCGGTATATGAGGTAAACCTGTCAACTATAAGAAACACCATCATGTCTTCAAATAAAGCTAGGTACTCTGCGCGTTCTTTTTCTGATGTCTTTTGCCAGTAGCGTCCAAGCACCCATTTCCCAATGCCTTCGACCGCAAAATAATTATTAAAATAAGCTTTGAAGCGTTCTATGCGCTCATCCCGTGAAATTGTTTTTTCAGTCAGATCCTTGGTCGCTTTATCCACAAACTGTTCGACAAAAAAAGTAGCTTGCTCTTCAAAGGAAGCTGAACGAGCAGAATTAAAAGAGAGGATTAATGAGGAAAAAACGATTATTGCGCAAATGATAGAGCGTTGAATAACTATTTTGATTTCCCTTATTTAGTTGGCTTGTGAAATCTTCTCACTATAACTGAGGTCTAAGTCATCTTCTTGGAATTCACCAATGCTGGGGATAGATTTGGAGGGGTCAGCTTTACCATTGTTTATCTTATCTGTGCGGCGCTGTCGGTATAGGCTACGTATTGCAGCGTAAAAATCGAGTGAAGATTTTTCTAGGTCCTCAAATGTATCATAATGAAGTGCCCTAAAGTCTATGACTTTAAGCGCAGTGTGCGTTGGAATAACCCAATCTTGATTGTTATTGGTAGCCCAAATATTAAGTGGATCAATAAAAAAGTCCACAACTCGTCCAACGGCATCTCGGGGATTTGATGGACCAAGAATTGGCAGCATCAAATATGGACCTTCAGGCATGTTCCATATGGCTAAAGTTTGGCCAAAATCTTCATCGTGGAATTCGAAACCTAGATCTGCAGCGACATCATTGAATCCAAGGATACCAGCGGTAGTATTGACTAAGAAGCGAAGAAGAGTTGTAATTGCACGTTCAAATTCACCTTGCAATACGTCATTGAAGAAGATAACTGGTGACCGCAGATTGTTGAGGAAGTTGTGAGCCTTAGCTCTAAATTTTTCTGACGTAATGTCACGGTATGTACCTGCTACAGGCTTTACTAGGGCTTTATCAAGGGCCTGATTGAAAGCGAAGATAGCCCGCATGGTTGGCTCTGCAGGGTCATTGATTTCCTGATATTCAGTCATAGCTTCCACGTCATTAATGTCCGGAGCTGTAGCGCAGCCCACGAGTGCTACGGAAGCAACTGCTAAAGTCAACAATCTAGTCTTTAACCTGGTCAAAGATAAAATTTCTAAAAGGGAATTAAACATTAAGGAAAAATGTGCCCTATTTTCATCGTTATTAAGTTGTTATTACACTGCCAGTAATTTTGTAATCAGGTGTTTGAAATCTTAAGTTACGTAAATGTAGACTAAATGTACCTCATTTAACCTACATTTACACAATTTGTAGACATTCTTGTTTATTATTCAACGCTTAAATACCACAAGGCCATCGTGATAACCAGAAGAGAGGCACCTGATTTAAAGCAAAGGCGTCTGCTTGTTGCAATTATGCAACATCTTATGGGGTGTGCTTAATCTGAGGTATTGGAACATTTAGGTTTAGGCTAGGTTTGACTTTAAAATAATAAGAAGTTTTTGTGTTGAAATCACCGCGCCATTTGAAGCCGTATAGTTTTAGCTTGTGAACCCTTCATTTCATCTCCGATAACACTAATATAAATAGCACAGTATTCCTGTTGAAAATTGTTGCCAGCAATGCGGTAGCATCGTGAATATGGATATGGATTTAAGCTAAGGTTTAAGTATTCTTAGAGATCATATTATTGATATCTTTCATAGACATCTGAGATGTTTTCAACCCTACTAGCAGTTCGATTTCAGTCGCCGCAATCGTGCCTAGTTTCTCAACAATGGCCTCACGGACAAAATCAGTTAACCGCTTATTTCCTCCTTGCAGGATCAGGATGTTTGTTAGTAGTTCGCGGCGAATAGCGGCTGGGAACCTCAACAATTCAGAGATTAAAAGACCTTTTGCGCGCATAGGAATTTCAATATTATCAAATATGCGGTCCAAGCAAAAACTATAAATACCAAAGTCCAACCGTCCGGCGACAGCGTAGGTGAAGTCTAAGAATTCATCTCGGAATAACTGTGGTGTGATTTTGTGTTCTATTAAATGGCGAAAAATTCTGAGGAATGCGCGGTATCGTGAACGTGCAGGGCTTAGTTTGTCGTCAAGAGTGCCCTCTATCTCTCTGATACGAAGTTCTTGAAAGCCTGATTCAAGTATTGATTGTGCCGATATCTTCACTGAAGCATTCAAGGCCTGCTTTTCAATCAGGCTAAATAATTCTTCATAACGTTCACGTTTGCCACTAGTCTTCTTCTGAGCCGCTTTACTCAGTGGCAAAAGGGCGGCTTCGGCAACTAGTGGGTCGTTGGAAAAAATAGAGGCAACTGCAGATGCGGTACGATCAACTGTTCCTCCTTCCATAAAATCATCCGTAATTACAAAACGGCTCTCATCAAAAACAGTCAGGTAACGTCCAAGAGAGCTACAGGCAACAAAGTGGTCAGCTAGATCGGGTTTTCTTGGTGCGTCATTGCCTGACGTAGGTGAATTTGCAGTGACCATTTTGAACCAAAGCTTTCATTCATTAAGGTCACTAACATATGCGATTTTATAGTTGTTGGGCGACTCATTTATTGCCATATGGCAGAGTGATGAATAAGCCAAACAACAGAGAGTAAAAATTTTATTATACATCTATTAGTGCCTGTTCTGCACATATGCTAAAGAGGTTATAAATTCGCCGCTGCTTAGGTGACGTGTACACAAAAGTTATTAGAGACCAAAGCTTAATGAGCAACCAATCAGGGACATAATTTCAATTTTGCATATGACCAATTTAGTTAGATCCATGTTGGCCAGCACCACATAGTTTATATTTGATTCTAGTTCTGCCAGAGGCACTTCATTCATATGGGAAAAGGTGGTGGGCTTTCGGTGGACAAGAACAAGCAGTTGCTCAATGTGATTTATCTGAAATTTTTTTATAATTCGTTTAATATAAATCTAATTTTTTCCTAATGCCTTCGGACGGTGGGATCCTTTAAGTCAGAACTTATGAATGAAGGTACAAAATCAGTTGCACGCCCCATTTTTTTGCCAGACGCTCCGGCCCTTGTTGCTGGTGTTAGGATGGTCGTCTGGCTTAATGCCGATGGTGAAATAGAGACCCTGGGTAAGGGGGTGACGACAGGACGCCTTAATCCTAGTAAGCCCCCCATCATTTGTCACTCAAGGAGTTTTTTTTCTAGACTCGGGACAAAACCATTTCTTGTTTATGATGTGCTTGAATTATTTGCCTTTGTGCGACCTGCCCAATTTACCTTGCCGACGCCGCGCGGCATAGCCCAGGTCCTGGGCTTAGCACTGCCGGTTAACCACGATCAGGAAGCAGCAAGTCTAATGCGTTCAGCACACGCCTTAATGTCCGAGCTTGCATCTACAGAGAGAGATAGTGATACCACAGCAATTGCTTGGGCTATGCAACGTGGTGGCTGGCCATGGGCGGAACTTGTGATCGCTGCATTGGGATGTGATGAAAGAACTCGTGGTACTAATGTAAATAGTGGCCTTGCCGTGTGGAATAAATTACCCGAATGGGAGGATAAACCACCAGAAACTCCGCCTCGGGATTTCCCTGTTGAGGCGGTAGAGGCCCGAGCCCAACTGGTCAAAATACTCGGAAGTGGGGCAGAAAATCGGCCTCAGCAAGTCCAGTACGCGGGTAATGTTACCCCAGCTTTTGATGCTCGAAGTAAACGTGGAGAGCCTAACGTGGTTCTTGCCGACGCTGGCACCGGTGTAGGAAAAACAATGGGCTATATTGCCCCCGCTAGCATCTGGGCTGAAAAAAACGAGGGTGTCGTTTGGATATCAACCTTTACGCGCAACTTGCAGCGTCAACTTGACGCTGAATTGGACCGTCTTTATCCCGATCCTGTTGAAAAAAATAAGAAGGTTGTGATTCGCAAGGGTCGAGAAAATTATTTTTGTGTGCTTAATTTTGCCGAAGCTGTTGGTCGGCTGCGTTCGAGCAGCGGATCGGAGGCAATAGGTTTGGGGCTTATGGCACGCTGGGCGCTGGTATCGCGCGATGGTGATATGATTGGTGGTGATTTTCCGGCTTGGTTGGCCGATCTTGTGGGTTGGGGTGTAACCCTAGATTTAAGAGATAAAAGGGGTGAGTGCACCTATTCAGCCTGCCAGCACTACAACCGTTGTTTCATTGAGCGCACTATCCGGCGCGCTCGGAGAGCACGAATTGTTGTTGCAAACCATGCATTGGTTATGGTTCAGGCGGCAATGGGTGCGGGTGATGGGGGTCAACTTCCAAACCGTTATGTGTTTGATGAAGGCCATCATATTTTGGCTGCTGCTGACAGTGCTTTTTCTGCTGATTTAACAGGATACGAAGGTGAAGATTTACGGCGTTGGCTGGTCGGGGCTGAGTCGGGACGCAATTCCCGTTCACGAGGATTACGGACCCGCATGGAAGGTCTCATTAATGGCGATGACGCTGCTACTGCAGCACTTGATGAGGCTCTTCGCGCCGCGCGGGCGCTGCCCGGACCTAGCTGGCGTCAGCGTCTTGGTGGAGGCGCACCGATCGGTACAACAGAAATATTTCTCAACCTCGTGCGTCAGCAAGTGTATGCTCGGGAATCTAGCAATGGAGCTAGTTATAGCCTTGAAGCAGGAACGGAAACTTTAGTTGCAGGATTGTTTGACGCGGCTGGCGCCCTGCAGATGGACCTGGGTTGTTTGGGTCGACCCTTACAATCTCTGATACAGTCTCTTACGCGCCTCCTTGATGTAGAATCTGATACCTTAGACACTGCAACCCGCAATCGTATTGACGCTATTATGCGGGGCATACAGCGACGTGGCGTTGATCAGCTCAATGCTTGGACATCAATGCTTAAGGCCTTGAACACTGAAATTCCTAAAGGGGTAGTTGACTGGTTTTCTGTCGAGCGAAAGGACGGGCGTGAAATCGATGTGGGTATGCATCGTCGCTATATCGACCCAACTATACCTTTTGCCGAAACCGTGCTTGGCCCCGCTCATGGTGCGCTAATAACATCGGCTACACTTAGAGATGATAGATCCGAAGAAACTAGTGGTTGGGTTGGCGCCCAAGTTCGTACCGGTGTAGTACATCTTTCAAAGCCTGCGATTCTAACAGCGGTTAATTCTCCTTTCGATTATGAAGGAAACACCCGGGTGCTTATTGTTGGTGACGTGGATAAATCGAACCTGGCTCACGTTGCTGCTGCTTACCGGGAACTATTTTTAGCATCTGGCGGTGGTGGGCTTGGATTGTTCACTGCAATTACGCGCCTTCGTGCAGTTCATGAACGGATCGCTGCCACCTTAGATGAGGCTGGCATACAAGTCATGGCTCAGCACGTAGACACATTAGATACTGGAACCCTAATTGATATTTTCAGGGCTGAAGAAAACACTTGCCTGCTTGGTACAGACGCAGTGAGGGATGGGATTGATGTGTCCGGACGCTCCTTAAGACTTATAGTTTTTGACAGGGTGCCGTGGCCACGCCCTGATATTTTGCATCGGGCCCGTCGCAAGGATTTTGGAGGGCGTGCCTATGATGAAACCCTGACCCGCTTAAAGTTGAAACAGGCCTACGGTCGCTTGATTCGAAAAAGAACAGACAAGGGCGTTTTCGTCATGTTAGACAGAGCAATGCCTTCAAGGCTTCTAAGCGCCTTTCCGCAGGAGGTTCAAGTGTCTCGGCTTGGCTTGAAAGAAGTAGTTATGGAAATTCGTGGTTTTCTTGCCAAAGATTAAAAAAATAAACGATCAGACCAATGTGAAAATAAGATTGATAAGATCACTAGTGAGGCGATAGTTGAAATGAGAATGATAGCGGATGTTCTATCTAAGTACAGTTCGTAGTGCCTTGCTAATATGAATATATTAGCTCCTGTCGGTAAGGCCGCCATGGCAACGCAAATAGTTGCCCACATGACTTCTACTTCGAAAACATGAAAAGCAAGTACCCAGGTTATTGCGGGATGAATGAATAGCTTTAATGAAACAAACCAGCTGACCTCCAAAGAATTTCGATGTAGGGACTTGCCAACTAAAAATATTCCGACAGAAAACAGGGCACAAGGTCCTGCCGCTGCGCCTAGGATTGAACAAAATGTCCTAATCGGGGCTGCTAGGTCAAGGCCAGTCAGGGACCAACAAAAGCCCAGTATCGGACCAATCAGAAGAGGGTTTCGTGCAAACGTTTTGACAACGTCTTTAAGGACACCTGAAATATCATCACTAACGCTAAGTTTAGTCTCGATAATGGCGGCAACGACACCCAAGACGATAACGGCATTAACAACTGTAGCTATGATCACGGGAACCAACCAGTCAGAGCCAAATGCCGCCATAACTAGGGGAATGCCCATGTAGCCTGTATTCCCGTATATCCCAGCCATACTGCTTAGTGCGGATTCTGCAAGTTGCTTTTTTAATAAAAACTTAGCTACAAACAAGGCCAGAATAAAAGTTATTGTTTGCCCCCCTAAATAGGCGCTTAGGTAAGGCCAGTTCAAGATTTCTGCAACTTCAACCCGGGCTATAGCATAGAAAAGCAAGACTGGCATGGCTATGTAGAAGACAAAGCGTTGCAGCACCTCCCCGCTTCCTTCACCCAGTAATTTTAAACTACCAGCAAGATAGCCTGATAGAATAATAGCAAAGACGGGCAAAACAATATTGATGACGGATTGCATGGCAACTCCACAAAGTAATGAAAGCGATTTTTATTTCCCGGGTTTTTTTAACAAGCAAAAAAAAAGTATGCCATTTCTACGGCATGATTGGTTGTTGAAGGTGGATTAGTTTTGGGAGAACTAGACTAATGTTATTATTAAAAAAAGAAATCCATCGGTTTTATCGACCTTGGCCAGATGGGTTTCCCTATGTGTTTGAATTTGATTAAGGCTGGAATGAAAGTTGTCGCCACGACACGATCCTCCTGTCATCTTGAAGCAATAGCTGAGGATGGGGCCAAAACAGTTGAAAGTCCTCGTGAAGTTGTCCAAAAGACAGACATTTTTATCATTATGGTGGCCAACACCAGCGCAGTGGAAGCAGTTTCTACACGGTGATGAGGGCGTTTTTAGAGGTATAAGGCCTGATAGCCTTGTCATCGACATGGGAACCACGGCAGTGATGAAAACACGTGCCTTTGCCGCTCAAGTAGAGGCTTTGGGTGGGGCCTATGTTGATGCGCCTGTTTCTGGCGGCACCCATGGTGCGAAAGAAGGTAGTTTAACAATTATGGCTGGTGGGGAAAAAGCTTTAGAACGTGCCCGTCCTATGTTGAAAGTTTTAGGCGCACGTCTCACCCATGCCGGCTCAGACGGTACTGGACAAATCGCCAAGGCGGCGAATCAGGTGATCGTCGGGCTAAACATTTGCGCAGTGGCAGAAGCCCTGATGTTGGCCTCCTATGCAGGAGCTGATCGAGCCAAGGTGTGCAAGGCCTTGACGGGGGGTGCAGACTCTAAAGTTCTTGAAGTGCACGGGCAAGCGCATTATCAATGGTAATTTTAAGCCTGGTGCCAAAGCCAAGACACAGCTGAAGGACTTGGTGCAGGCTCTTGAACTTGCTGTTGACCTGGGTATAGATATGCCTGCAATTAAATTAAATCGAGAGCTCTTTGATAATTTGGTTGCAATAAATGGTGAGGAACTTGATCACTCTGCCCTGATAAAGGTATTAGATCCTGACTGGCTTGCCTAAATTATTAGAGGGCCATTAGGTATTAGTCAGAACTTAATTTTCCATCAGGCATTCTCATTAAGCTTTAATAAGTTTCTTTTGAGGGAGGGTGCTCCTTTTTAAATCAAGCAGTCCAAGTAAAGAATAATTTAGTTTGGAATAGTTTGTGGAGGAATGAATATTAGATCGGCATATTCACGTCCTGTTTGGTGAAGGATGTTTGATGCCTGTTTGTAGGAAACGTTATTAAGTTGACAGTTTGCGGTATTAATAAACTGAATGGTGTAGTTTGCTTTTTTAAAGAAATTTAGTAGCTCCAGAACATCATCTCCTGAGTTTTTTGCCGCTTCAGGTGTCACTTCGCAAAAGACGACAGGATGATCATGCAGTATTGTCCGCATGGCACCGTGAATCACCTTTACCTCGAAGCCCTGAACGTCAATTTTAATAAGGCTGACTGGAGAGGTGATGTGATTGCTATGCAGGTATTCGTCCAAGCTATAAACGCGAGTTGTCTGGTCACCTCCTTTTTTGCGGACATTATCCTTTGAATAACTGTGACCGCCAGGATTGGAACCATCAATGCACAAACTCATCTCACCATTGTTATCTGACAGGCCTGCCTGAACCGCAATGACGTTTTGATTGGCCAGCATTTTAATGTTGGATTGCAGCAACTGAAAGGTATTGGCACTGGGCTCAAATGCGATAATTTTTCCAGAGTTGCCAACAAACTTGGACGCGACTAGGGTGTAATGTCCGAAGTTGGCACCGGCATCAATGACTAGCGTGTCGGGTTGAAGGTATTGAATGAAGGCTCTTGTTTCCATTCTTTCCCAATAGCCCCGGCGAATGACTGCACGCGTTAAGGTG
This sequence comes from uncultured Rhodospirillales bacterium, assembly GCA_938092065.1. GTDB lineage: Bacteria > Pseudomonadota > Alphaproteobacteria > Rhodospirillales > JABHCV01 > JACNJU01. Next base: position 15,596 of record CALKND010000008.1, on the reverse strand, counting down.
CCTTTTTTTGGGTATGCCATGATTTTATAATGTTCGGTTCTCATAACGAAGGGCTGAGATGGTGCTAGGGTATAAAATAAAATTCGCCAAATTGCTGAAAGGATGTTGTTTCTGCTCATGCGGTCCGTCGGATAAGCGTTGGCTATGGCAGTAAATAGCAGGTTTCGCATGGCAGGCTTCCTAAAACATTTTTTTAAAGATAATTTTTATGATAACCTTGGCACAAAAAAACGGGGTCGCACAGTGAAGGGCGACCCCGTTTGTTAGATTTTGAGCTAAATGTCTAGAACTGACTTAGAAGCCCATTCCGCCCATTCCGCCCATTCCACCCATGTCGGGTGCACCGCCACCGCCCATGGCAGGTTCGTCCTTAGTGGGAGCATCGGTAACCATTGCCTCAGTCGTGACGAGAAGGCCTGCAACAGAAGCTGCATCTTGCAGGGCAGTACGAACGACTTTGGCTGGGTCAATAATACCAGCTTTGACCAGATCAGTGTAAATGCCTTTCTGGGCGTCAAAACCTATGTTGGTTTTACCTTCCAGCAATTTGCCGGCGACAACAGCACCATCAACACCTGCATTTTCAGCAATCTGCCGTGCTGGGGCTTCAATAGCCCTACGGATGATGTCAATACCAACCCTCTGATCGTTATTTTCGACGGCAATCTTGTCTAGAGACTTTGTCGCAAATAGTAGGGCCGTTCCACCACCGGGAACAACGCCTTCTTCCACTGCAGCACGGGTTGCATGGAGAGCGTCATCAACGCGATCCTTGCGTTCTTTAACTTCGACCTCGGTTGCACCACCGACGCTTATAACCGCAACACCGCCAGCCAACTTGGCCAGACGTTCTTGAAGTTTTTCACGGTCGTAGTCAGAAGTAGTCTCCTCAGACTGAGCGCGGATTTGGCTACAACGAGACATAATAGCCTTTTTTGCTCCGGCGCCCTCGACCACTGTAGTTTCTTCCTTGGTAATAAGAACCCTCTTGGCCGTGCCGAGCATGTCGAGAGTAACGTTTTCAAGCTTGATGCCAAGATCTTCGCTTATAACCTGACCGTTTGTCAGGATGGATATGTCTTCTAACATAGCCTTCCTTCGGTCGCCGAAGCCAGGTGCTTTTACTGCACAGACTTTAAGGCCGCCACGTAGTTTGTTGACAACCAAAGTTGCTAGCGCTTCGCCTTCAATGTCCTCTGCAATAATTAGAAGCGGACGAGAGGACTGAACAATGCTTTCAAGAACTGGAAGCAGGGGCTGTAGGCTGGAAAGCTTTGACTCATGGATCAAAATAAATGGGTTTTCCATTTCGCAGGTCATCTTTTCGGCATTGGTAACAAAATATGGTGAAGTATAACCACGATCGAATTGCATGCCTTCAACAACGGTTAGCTCTGTTTCAATCCCTTTTGATTCTTCAACTGTAATAACTCCTTCATTACCAACACGTTCCATTGCTTCTGCAATTTTACCACCTATGTCAGCATCGCCATTTGATGAAATGGTGCCGACTTGGGCAACTTCTGCACTAGTAGAGACTCGCTTCGAACGCTTTTTAACGTCAGCGATAACTGCAGTTACTGCTAAATCAATGCCACGTTTTAGATCCATAGGGTTCATGCCTGCTGCAACAGCTTTCGTGCCTTCACGGACTATAGATTGGGCCAGAATAGTAGCTGTTGTGGTGCCGTCGCCGGCTTCGTCATTGGTTTTAGAAGCGACTTCCTTAACCATTTGTGCGCCCATGTTTTCAAACTTATCAGTCAGCTCGATCTCTTTGGCGACGGTAACTCCGTCTTTGGTGATTCGTGGTGCGCCGAAAGATTTGTCGAGAACAACATTACGACCTTTTGGTCCTAATGTTACTTTAACAGCGTTAGCTAGTGTATCAACGCCGGCCAGCATGCGCGCGCGCGCATCAGAGCCGAACTTTACTTCTTTAGCAGCCATTTTTTAATGCTCCTTATAACTGGCTTAAAACTATTTCTTCTTAGGAGCATCGATGATGCCTAGAAGATCTGATTCTTTCATGATTAATAGGTCTTCCCCATCAACCATAACCTCGGTCCCTGACCATTTGCCAAACAGCACTTGATCTCCAGCTTTAACATCAAGTGGCATAATAGTGCCGTCTTCGCGGCGGGCACCTGATCCTGCAGAAACAATTAGGCCTTCGCTGGGTTTTTCTTTAGCGGTATCGGGGATAATGATCCCGCCGGCAGTTTTTTCGTCTTGCTCGACACGCCTTACAAGTACGCGGTCATGCAGTGGTGTAAATTTCATCGTTCATACTCCGTGAACATATTGATAAATAATAGAAAAATATACTTCGTTAGCACTCTAGTGGTTCGAGTGCTAACGATTTGGGGTAGTTAGGTCCTCGTGTCAAGGTTTGGAGGGCAGTTTTTTTTCAAGGTTGTCTCAAGGTTTGTCGATAATTTCCGGGTGCGCAAGAGATTGAGCAACCGTTATTACCATAAATCGGCGACCCCTGAACGGCTGAGTGTAAATAGGAGTAGCCTGTTCATGCTTTCTTCCAACTGGAACAATCAGATATCCTTTTGGATTGGCTTTCTGCCAATTTTCTAGGTCCGGGTGCAAAAGGCCAACAGGCACAATTCGCGCTTCTAAGCGGCCCATGAAATTGAACATGCCATGATATTTACCCAAATAAGCTAATGAAATACCCCTATCTTGCCATTGGCGTATTTGCTTAGAAAAAGTATCCAAATTATAGCGTTCATTGAGCACTGGTTTTAAACTCAAATGTATTACGATTATTAATGCTATGGACAACGAGGCCAGACATGCAATGCGAGGCATGAAGCTATTTATCCTGTGCCCCCACCAAATAAGCCCAGCGGCTAATAAAGCTAGAACCAGTCCCCATACAAAATTAATTTCTTGGATTATGGGATGCAATCCCATTATTTTTGCGAAAAAAGGGATCAGGCTTAAAAAAAAGCCTAAAATGAGAAATAAGGTTGCAGGTACGTGAAGTCCGTATTGCTTCCAGGAAATTTGATTGATATGTCTCTCATTATGATCAACCAATAGCCGGCTGCCAATCAATGCGAGAGCTGGAAAAACGGGTAAAAGGTAGTGTAGTTGTTTGCCACTGATGATGGAAAAGGTAAACAATGCGGGTAAAAACCAGACTAGGCAAAACCGTATACCATTGTCCTCATGGACATCACGTAGTCTTCCGAGTGCGCGCCAAAACGCGGGCCACACTGTCCAAGGAAGAACCAGGACTGGCAGGACAGCTAAAAACCACCACCATGGCCTGGCATGAGCAAAACTATTCACTATGCGTCCAGCAGACTGGCCCCAGAAGATAGCGTTGCTGTAGGCTTCACCACCACTCATTGCCGCTGGAATAGCCCAAAGAAGAGCGATGACAACGCCACCGAGCAAGGCCAGCCCAACGCCAAAGTACCAACGACTCCAGCCCCGGCTCCACGTGCCATTTTTGTTGGGAAATTTGATATTGTCACCGTCAATTTTTTTCTCAGTTTTTTTGACTTTTGGACTAAAAGTCCAGTAGGGGACAAAAAGTGAAACAGGTAGAGTCGTAAGAAGAACGGCTGGGCCCTTAGTCAGTAGGCCAATGCCAATAGCTAAGGCCAACAATACCAAACTGCTTGGTTGGTCTTTTTGCCAAGCACGGATGATGCCAATCATTGCAAGTAAGGCACAAAAGGCAAGCAGCATGTCAAACATGGTCAGAGTAGTAAATAGCGTCCAGAAAAGGCAGCCTATTAAAATTATGGGAGCTGCTGTGGCGATACTTGACCTGTTAGGCCACAAATATTGTGCTAGTAACCCGGTCAGATACAGATTGATGAGGCCAAATAGGGGTGCGACGAGACGTGGCCACCATTCATTAACGCCAAAGACGGACCATCCCAAATGCATCAACCAGAATAACAGGGGTGGTTTGTGGCTGTAGGTCTCACCGTTTAAGTGTGGCACAAGGAAGTTCCCATTTCGCCACATTTCCCAAGCGACGGCAAGATAACGCGTCTCATCAACCGGTAAAAGTGGACGAAAGTATAGCGCAGCGGCCATCATCACAAGCCACATAGCTGTCCAAAGTATTGCATAACCATCACCGACTGTTCTGGTTGTCGACAACAGTTTTTTCATGTTTTTTTGTACTCTTCCACATCAACCCCAAGCTTGTGTTCAATATCGCTGTCGAAAGATTTACCGTGACGATTTTTACGGTAAAGCGAAACACCAATAATTCCAGAAATAACAAACAAAATAACGCTTATGGCTATTCGCAGTTCTGGATCAACACTGAAACCGCTTCCAACTAGGGCGAAAACAAGAGTTTGGGGTAAGTAACCTATGGCCGATCCTTGGATGAAAGGGACTGCGCGAACACTTGAAACACCTGCTGCAAGGTTTGTCACAAGGTTGCTACCTATAGGTAGTAGACGTATTAGAAGAGACATACTCAAAGGATTCTCACTGAGGAAAACATCAATATTTTTAACTCGGCCTGGGAAGCGGGTGGCAACAAAGCCCCGCCCCAATATACGGGCGTAAAAAAAAGCGATAATACAGCCAAGCACTGTCCCTAGCAAAGCTAGGATTGTTCCTTCAACCAGACCAAAGGCATATCCACCAAGGAAACAAATTACCTGACGGGGTAACCCGACTGCTGTGAAGAGCAAACTGACACCAACAAACAGAAGTTCGCCGCCAAAGCCTTGGCCAAGGATATCGTTGTCAATCCAAGATTTATCAATGGAAGATCCTAACCCTGAAGTTTTAATGGCGAAACCAACAGCTGCTAGAGACAGTATCCAGATTAGCCCACGAAAAAAAACTCCGGTCGTCATAGGGAATTAACCTTGAGTATTTTTTCCTTGCCAATAAATTCCTTTACTTCAGGTTTGTTAGCCCGGCGTTGTAGCCATAGCATACCAAGCAGGTCGACAATCCCAACAGCAAGACGGTCTAGAGTGCCATAATTTGATATGCCCCGCTCACGAGGGCGATGGTTAACTTTCAAAGAAATAACTGCTCCGCCTTGGCGGAGCATTAAGGCCGGCAAGAAGCGATGCATGTGATCAAAGTAGGGCATATCAAGAAAGGCAGTTCGGGTGAAAACCTTCAGACCACAGCCAGTGTCGGGCGTGTTGTCTCCCAGCAGGCCACTACGAATTTTGTTGGCGGCTTTTGACGAGACACGCTTGATCCAAGTATCATGCCTTTTTGTGCGATAGCCGGTAACCAGTAAATGGTTCAAATTAGGGGCCTTTTTTAGGACCCCATATAGGGTTGGGATATCGGCTGGATCATTTTGACCATCTCCATCCAGTGTGACAATTAAGCCAGCCCTGGCTGCCTTTACGCCAGTCATAATACTGGCGCTTTGACCACAACATTCGCTATGGGCAAGGACCCTTATTTGTGGATGCTCAGCCTTCAATGCTAGAAGTTGTTCAATGCTATTGTCAGAGGAGCCATCATCAACATATATAATTTCACTCTCTACACTGATATTATTTAAGGCAATGCGAATTTCATCAATCAGGGGGCGAAGGTTTTCAGCCTCATTGTGGACAGGAACTATAACTGCTAGCTCTGGCTTGATAGGTTTGATCACTTTTTGGCTCGATTTAGTCATTTAGAAAAGACCGTCTGACAGGTAAATTTAGATCCGATTACTTATCATCCAGGTCTGATTTGGCAAAGTTCTTTCCGTTTGCGTGTTTATTCAGGCATTATACACTTTAACAAGAAATAACTGGCATAAGGGTACAACAATGGCAAATATTTTTTGCCTAATGGTGAACCTATGGGCCATGTGAGGTAATCTATTGTGGTTTGAGCAATGTGTGTGTCTGAACCCAACTCGTGAAACTGAATTGTCTTGGAATCTGTGGTTAGAGTAAAAATTATTATTAGAGGGTTAAGTTGTCACTACTGAACAGTAATAAAGGTTTCCAAATATGTTTCTTGGTCATTTTTCAGTAAGTCGATTTTTTGTCCGTATTCGGCGTCTAACTGAAAGCGGTCAGGTCGCCTTAAGTGTTCTCGCCTTTGCGGTTGGGGGTGGAGTTGGTGGTGCGGTAATCATTTTTCGTGAAACCATAGCTTTGTTGCAGGAAGCTACTTTTGGGACTGGCAGGAATTACTATAGTGAGCCACTTTTTGTTCATGTAGATAAATTACTTTGGTGGCAAATTGTTGCAGTGCCGACGATTGGCGGTGTTGTTGTTGGTCTTTTGGTAAGGTACCTGATGCCAGAAAAACGTCCAGAGGGCGTTGCTGATGTTATTGAGGCTGCGGCGTTAGAGGGTGGAAAAATGTCTGGGCTGACAGGTATTAAGGCGGCTCTTATCAATGCTTTGTCTATCGGATTTGGAGCATCTGTTGGGCGCGAGGGTCCAGCAGTTCACTTTGGTGCGGCACTGGGCGGATGGCTGTCGGGGGCTTTGAAACTAAACCGATCAGTATCGCGCACCCTATTAGGCTGCGGCGCAGCTGCGGCAGTTGCTGCATCATTTAATGCCCCCATCGCAGGGGCTTTGTTTGCGTCAGAGGTTGTAATTGGTCATTACGCGCTGAGCGCCTTTGCCCCCATTGTAATTTCTAGTGTTACTGCTACGGCAATTTCGCGATTTTATTTTGGGGACTTTCCCGCCTTTGTTATTCACGAGCATGTTATCCAATCCCTATGGGAATTTCCTGCTTTTATTGTATTTGGTATTGTTGCGGGCATCGTTGCCATGGGCTTTATGAAAAGCATAATGCTGAGTAGTAATGTGGCTGAAAAGTTGCCTTTTCCAGATTTTTTGAAACCGGCAATAGGTGGTGCGGCAATCGGGTGTCTAGCAATTTGGTTCCCGCAGGTTCTAGGCATCGGATATGGCACAACAGAAGCTGCGGTGATGGTCTCCTTCTCACTAGGGCTTTTAATTTCTATTTGCATTGCTAAAATCATTGCGACGGCAATCAGTATTGGTTTTGGGTTTGGCGGTGGTGTATTTTCTCCTGCCCTCGTCATCGGCGCTATGCTTGGAGGAGCTTACGGGACAGTTTTTACTGGTTTGTTTCCGGATTTGTCGACCGGTATAGGAGCATATACCATCCTTGGCATGGGAGCGCTAGCCGCGGCTGTGCTCGGGGCTCCAATTTCGACAGCACTAGTTATTTTTGAAATGACTAATGATTATGCCTTGACCATGGCTCTAATGATTACTGTTGTTGTCTCGTCAATGATTACCCGCCAATTTCATGGTGGTTCATTTTTTTCATGGCAGCTTGAACGACGCGGTCTTGACCTGCATGAAGGCTTGGAACTAGCTTTACTGCGTAAATTGAACTTGCTTAGCGTACTTTCCAAGAGGGAAAATCAGGTTCCACCTGAGGTAGGCCTGCCTGAAATTCGTTTGATGTTGCAGAAATCAGATTTTGCTGAGTTATTTGTTGTTGATGATTCAGGGGTTCTCTTTGGCACTATAATCCTAGCTGATATGAGCGAGTTTGCATTTGATACTGAATTGGATCATTTGATTACAGCCACTGACGTAGCACGAAGACATCCACCTGTATTAACCATTGATGAAGATCTTGAAAATGCCTTGGGCTTAATGCGTGATAGTGGTGATGATTATCTTCCTGTTGTGGAGAATCATGAAACTATGAAATTTCTTGGTTGTGTGCGTAAGGGCCTGATAATGAGCGTCTATAATCGTGCTCTGATTGAAAACCGCCGCGAGTAAGTTAGTCAGCAACATTATGGTCTTATAATTAGAATAAAATTAAAGGAGTTAATTGCAATTTTGACAGAAATTATGGAACTATCCGTCTTCTATTCCTATGACTCTCGCGCTATATAACTTGGATGTCTGATCCTTTTGACATTGCCAGCGAACCTTTTTTTCAAAATAAGAGTTCTGCTTCTGTTGAGCCAGCCTATTTAGATGGTCTGAACAAGAGTCAGTGCGAGGCTGTTGAGGCCTCAGATGGCCCGGTGCTTGTCTTGGCTGGGGCTGGGACTGGCAAAACCCGGGCACTAACCACGCGCCTTGCGCACATTTTGTTACAAGGAAAGGCAAACCCGTGGGAGATGTTGGCGGTTACCTTTACAAATAAGGCGGCACGTGAAATGCAAAGCCGAGTTGGGGGATTACTTAATCGTGATACGGACGGCTGGTGGGTAGGCACTTTCCATGCGCTTGGGGCGCGTATTTTGCGCAGAAACGCTGAAGCTGTTGGTTTGAAATCAAATTTTACCATTATTGATCAGGATGATCAGGTGCGCCTGCTCAAACAATTGACTGAAGTTCATAATATTGATGAAAAGCGTTGGCCTCCACGAGTTATTTCTGGAGTTATACAGCGCTGGAAAGATCGTGGTCTGATGCCTAATGCAGTTAGCGATGCAGAGGGCAGCGATGCCGCTGATGGTAAGGCCGTGCTCATTTATAAAGATTATCAGGAGCGCTTGGCACTTTTGAATGCGGCAGATTTTGGAGATCTCTTATTACTGTGCTTGGAGCTGTTCAAGTTGCAACCCAACGTGCTCTTAGAATACCAGCGCAAGTTTTGCTATATCCTTGTCGACGAATATCAAGATACTAATGTAGCTCAGTATTTGTGGCTTCGAATGTTGGCTCAGGGGCACAAAAATATTTGTTGTGTTGGCGATGATGATCAGTCGATATATTCTTGGCGTGGAGCGGAGGTTGGCAACATCCTGCGCTTTGAAAATGATTTTCCTGGCGCCAAAGTTGTCCGACTTGAGCGCAATTATCGTTCCACCCACCATATCCTTGGAGCCGCGTCAGGCTTAATATCAAAGAACGAAGGGCGACTGGGCAAAACGCTTTGGACGGAACTGAAAGAAGGTGAGAGGGTTGCAGTGCGTGGTGTCTGGGACGGTGTCGAGGAGGCCCGTATTGTTGGTGATGAAATTGAGGCTCAGCAAAGTAATGGTCACAGCCTGAATGAAATGGCGGTGCTGGTCAGAGCTGGGTTCCAGACACGAGAGTTTGAAGAACGTCTAATTGCTTTGGGCTTGCCCTACCGGATTGTCGGTGGCGCACGTTTTTATGAGCGTTTGGAAATTCGCGATGCCATTGCCTACCTGCGGGTGATCTCACAACCGGACGATGATTTGGCCTTCGAGCGTATCGTCAACACGCCGAAGCGTGGCTTGGGAAATGTCACAATTCAGACTATTAATATTTTTGCAAGGGCGGAACGGATACCCATGGTTGTGGCGGTGAACCGCTTGCTGGAAACCAACGAGTTGGGGGCCAGGGCGCGCACGACCTTACGCGACCTGCTAAACGATTTTGGCCGCTGGCGTGTGCTGGCTAGTGAAGTTGACCATGTGGACCTTGCGCGTCAAATTCTCGATGAATCAGGTTATTCATCCATGTGGAAAATGAGCAAGGCACCGGAAGCTCCTGGTCGTCTGGAAAATCTGAAAGAGTTTTTAAGTGCTATGGAAGGTTTTGAAAGCCTGCAAGGCTTCCTCGAGCACGTTTCACTGGTCATGGACAACGAGGAGGCCGCTTCAGAAGACAAAGTTACCTTGATGACGTTGCACGGAGCTAAGGGATTGGAGTTTGATATGGTTTTTCTTCCAGGATGGGAAGAAGGTCTATTCCCCCATCAACGCGCCATGGATGAAGGTGGGACCTCTGCCCTAGAGGAAGAGCGTCGCCTAGCCTATGTAGGGCTGACCCGGGCGCGAAAAAGGGTCATGATAAGCTTTGCTGCTCATCGCAGGGTTTACGGCAACTGGCAATCAGCAATTCCATCTCGCTTTATCGATGAACTGCCACCGGGAAACGTCGAACAACTAGCCAGTCAAGGGCTTTATGGCACGGGAGGAATGTCAGGAGGTTTAGGAGTGACCTCAGACTTTTCTGATAGCCAAAATAAGCGCCACCTTAGGCATAATAGTTTTAAAGAATTTCCTAGTTGGCAGAAATCTGTGGCCACAGCAAAAGATCTCGATCTTGTTGAATTTCAGCCTGGTCAGCGGATATTTCATCAGAAATTTGGTTACGGAATGATACTGAGCATTGATGGCGATAAATTGGAAATTTCTTTTGAGAAAGCTGGAAACAAGAGAGTAATGACTGGATTTGTGGAGAGAGCCTAATACTTTAAAACACGAATAAGGTTGACGTCGCTTTGCTGACGGCTGCATGTCTTAATGATGATTGAAACTGCTGACCTTTGGCGCATTGTCATTTTTGTGACAAATGACAGCGTCAACGCTTTTGAAGAGGCGTTAAACCCTTTCTGTGAAGCTATTGTGTGGTTTGAAACTGACATTAAAGGAGAATGGCGGGTCGAGGGGTTGTGTCAAAATAAGCCTGATGCGACCACACTGACTACCGCTTTAGGTGTAGTTGCGGGTGTATTTTTTATTACTGTTCCTGAAATTGTGATAGCCCCCGTTGCGCCACGCGACTGGGTTGCCAATAGCCTGAGTTTGCTTTCACCTACTAATGCGGGACGGTTTTTTATTTATGGCTCTCATTATCTTGAACCATTACCAGTTGGGATCATCCCTATTCAACTTAATCCTGGCCGGGCCTTCGGTTCTGGCAACCATGCGACGACCATGGGCTGCCTTCTTGCCATAAGTGATTTGGCAGGGAAGCAAAAGTTTAAGAAGCCTATAGACATGGGTTGCGGTTCTGGCATTCTTTCAATAGCCCTTGCCAAAGCTTGGAGAGTTCCTGTGCAAGCATTCGATGTGGATGTTAATGCGGTTTTAGTGGCAAATGAAAACATCCGTCGTAACGGTGTCGCGCCATTGGCACGTGCCAGTCGATCAAATGCTTATTGCTCGCCGAAAGTCAATAAAGCTGCGCCATATGACTTTATCGTTTCTAATATCTTGGCGAATCCATTACGCCAAATGGCAAAAAATATGAGCCGGATATCAAGAAATACTTATATGGGCGGTTGTGTCGCGGTTCTTGCAGGCTTTCTTGATCACGACGCTAACCGTGTTTACGCGGCTTATTATGCTCACAGGTTCCGCTTAGTGCGCTCTTATCACATCCAAGGTTGGTGCACCTTAGTTTTAAAGCGTTAAACTATTCCCAAACGCATCTTCTGAAGTTGATGCTAAACGAGCGCTTGCCCGCGGAGATAACCCCCCTTATTGATTTACGAAAATCAGCCCATAAGGCCATCACTTTTTGGTTAATAAACATAGCTAAGTCTGAAGAAAGCGTCCGGTAGCTCGTCAAAGTGGTCAATCACCAGATCACCTTCAAGGTTTTCTGCAGGACCGTTAGTGTAGCCAAAGCGGCATATGATCACTGGTATTCCGGCAGCCCGGCCAGCTTTTACGTCGTTGGCATGGTCGCCTATCATGATCGCATTCTTTGGTGATATTTTCATAATTTCCAGAGCGGCCAGTAAATGGTGTGGGTCCGGTTTTTTGATGCCGGGCAGGGTATCGCCACCAATAACCGCTGAAAACAAACCTGTTAAACCAAGCCCACTAAGTATCCTCTGGGTTGCGTTAAAGGGTTTGTTTGTACATATGGCCAATTCATAGCCCTTAAGGCGCAGACGCTTCAGGCATTCAACTCCCCCAGGAAAAGGAAAAGTCAGATTGGCAGCGTGGGGTTCATAGAATGCCAAATAGCGTTTAACAAAGCCACCCAGTTCACCTTCATTCATGATGTATCCTGTTGCCGCAAAAGCGCGCTCAACGATTTTTGGGACACCATCGCCAATCATGCTGATGATTTGTTCGAGGGAGATGGTATGAAGATTTTCCTCTTTGAGCAGTTTATTGGCAGCCACGTGAAGATCGGGGGCACTATCAATTAGGGTGCCGTCTAGGTCGAACAGGACGGCCTTGATTAAGGGTTGGCTAATCATTGCAAAACTCCGTAACAATCTTTGACTTGGCGGGCTTCACCCCATGTGGCAAGTTCCTCACAGATTCTCCTGATATGGAAAAGCTTTTTTAGGGTAAATCAATACTTATGACTACTTCAAAAATAGCCGTAATCGTGCTTGCAGCCGGACTTGGCACCCGAATGAAGTCAAAACTGTCAAAGGTGTTACATCCTCTTGCTGGTCGTCCAATGATCAATCATCTAATGGAAACTGTTGACGGGCTCAACCCAGACGAGGTCACGGTTGTTGTTGGTGAGTACATGAATGACGTTTCTGAAGCGGTCTCGCCTTTCCCGACTGCGGTTCAGTCCGAACGACTGGGTACTGCCCACGCGGTTCTCGCAGCGCGTGATTTCATTGCTGATTTTGAGGGGAACGTTTTGGTCCTCTATGGGGATACACCCCTGATTACATTGGAAACCCTTGAGGCCATGCTAAATGCCCGTGCCTCTTTGCTGGATCCAGCTGTTGTCGTGTTGGGATTTACACCAGATGATCCCAGCAACTATGGGCGTCTTTTTTTGGGTGAGGATGGTGTCCTTGAAGCAATTGTTGAGGCTAAAGATGCCACTAATGAGCAACTGAAAATAGGGCTTTGCAATTCAGGCGTCATGGCCATTGACGGCAAGGTTATGTGGGGTCTGCTTGATAGAGTTGGCAAGGATAATAGGAAAGGGGAGTACTACCTAACTGACATTATTAAACTGGCACGAAATGATGGGCGGGCCTGCGTTGCGATTGATGGTGATGTAGATGAATTAATTGGGATCAATTCACGTATTGAATTGGCCGAAGCTGAAGCAATATTGCAAGATCGTCTGCGTTTTCAAGCAATGGAAAGTGGCGTCAGCCTTACGGACCCAACAACCGTGTTCTTGTGCCAGGATACTAAGCTTGGGAAGGATGTCTTGATCGGTCCCAATGTATTTTTTGGTCCTGGTGTCACAGTTGGTGACGGGGCAGTGATCAACGCTTTTTGTCATATTGAAGGCACGGAAATTCTGTCCAAGGCCAGTATAGGCCCGTTTGCAAGGCTAAGGCCCGGAACTAAAATTAGTGAAGGTGCCAAGGTCGGCAATTTTGTTGAAGTTAAAAATGCTCTACTCGAATCAGAAGCCAAGGTCTCCCATTTGAGCTACATTGGTGATGCTCAGATTGGGGAGGGGGCTAATATTGGGGCTGGTACAATCACCTGTAACTATGATGGTTATCTAAAATCGCAAACGATCATTGGTAAGGGAGCTTTTGTTGGTTCCAACACGGCGCTCGTCGCCCCTGTCACTATTGGCGATGGGGCCATTGTTGGAGCCGGATCAACCATAACCAAGGATGTTAACGCGGATGCCTTGAGCGTCACCCGTGCGCCACAAAAGTCGGTTGATGGCTGGGCAAAAAAGAAACGTAAACTTAAAGCAGTTATAAAAACGAAGAAGAAAAAATAATGTGTGGAATTATCGGGGTCATTGGAAAAGGTGCTGCGGCACCCCTTTTGCTGGATGGCCTGAAACGCCTCGAGTATCGTGGTTATGATTCAGCCGGGATAGCGACGCTAACTGAGCATGGTATTGAGCGCCGGCGCTCTGAAGGCAAGCTGATAAATCTTGAGAAGCGACTGAAGAAAGATCCGCTTAAGGGCACTACTGGTCTTGGTCACACACGCTGGGCAACTCACGGTGTGCCTAATGAAAAAAACGCCCATCCCCATGCTACTGATCAGGTGGTTGTTGTGCACAATGGCATCATTGAGAACTTTCAGGAGTTGAAAGACGAGGTCATGGCTGGTGGCGCGGTTCTGGTTTCTGAAACTGATACGGAAGTCATTGCCCATTTGATTACTGCCTATCTTAATGCTGGGGACAATCCGTGCGATGCATCGGCAAAGGCATTTAGGCGCCTTCGTGGCGCTTTTGCACTCGGTGTCTTGTTTAGTGGTGAGCCAGATTTAATGATTGCGGCACGGCGTGGTACGCCCCTCGCTATTGGAGTTGGCGATGGAGAAATGTTTTTGGGTTCTGATGCGCTCGCCCTAGCTCAACTCACCAAGAAAATTATCTATTTGGAAGATGGCGACTGGGCCAAGATTACCAGTTCAGGCGCAACACTTTTTGGCGAGGAAGATCAGGAAATAGACCGCCCTGTGCACCTGACAGAGTTGTCAGGTGAGACCGTCGGCAAGGGTGGCTATCGTCATTTTATGCTCAAGGAAATCTATGAGCAGCCGCAAGCAATCGGTGACACATTGCATTCATACATTAATCCAACTACCCAAGAGGTCTCATTGGGTGGCATAGGTATTGATCTTGCGAGAGTAGGCAAGGTGACAATCATCGCTTGCGGCACCTCGTTTTACGCCGCTTTGGTTGCTAAATACTGGATCGAAGGCCTTGTCCGTGTTCCTGTTGAGGTTGATGTGGCTTCCGAATTTCGTTATCGGGCCGCCTCTATGCCTGAAGAGGGTCTTGCTCTGTTTATATCGCAATCGGGGGAAACCCTAGATACTCTTGCCGCGCTTCGTTATGCCCGCACACAAAATCAAAAAATTCTCTCCATCGTCAATGTTCCTGAAAGTACCATTGCGCGAGAATCAGATGCTGTGTTGCAAACCTACGCAGGGCCTGAAGTGGGCGTCGCTTCGACCAAGGCCTTTACCACCCAATTGACAGTTCTGGCCTGTCTAACTTTGGCTTTGGGCCGCGCCCTTGGAAATATAAGCCACGAAATAGAGGCTAAGCTTGCCAATGCATTGACGGAAGTTCCCGCACGGGCGGCGGAAGTCCTTAATCATGACGAGCGCTTAAAAGAACTGTCTTATGAAATTGCAGAGGCCCACGATGTTCTTTACCTGGGACGGGGGGTAAGTTATCCCATCGCCCTTGAAGGAGCTTTGAAACTGAAAGAAATCTCCTACATTCATGCGGAAGGGTATGCAGCTGGGGAGATGAAGCACGGGCCCATAGCCCTGATTAATGACGGAGTACCTGTCATTGTTATCGCCCCAAAAGACAATTTATTTGAAAAAACGGCTTCCAACATGCAGGAGGTTATCGCACGAGGTGGTCGGGTTATTTTCATGAGCGATACCGAAGGTGTGAAAGTACTTGGAAAACTTGCGGCCGCGACGGTCGCACTGCCTGTTGTAAACGCTTTTGTCGCTCCAATACTCTACGCCATTCCAGTTCAGTTGCTGGCATATCATACGGCAGTTTTAAAAGGCACAGATGTGGATCAACCTAGAAACTTAGCTAAAAGTGTAACCGTGGAGTAGTTCTAAAAAGACGTACTTTCAAGGTTAAGCATCTATGGTGCGTGAACCTCAATGTTAGAACCAGTAATCTTCTCATGTCACCGTTATCTGAATATCAAGACTTTCTGTATCGCAAGATAACTGAACTGCGTGCCTCTGGTTTGGGTTACAAACGTGTAAGTCGTTGGATGAATAAGAATGGTTACAAAACTCCAAGAGGACATGAGTTTAAGCATAACCATGTGTTTTCAATATTAAAGAAAAGAAGAATAAGAGAAGAGAGAATCAATAAACCATATGAACTGACATATGGTGAGTGGTATGTTAGGGAAGTGAAAGACGTTTAATTGGTTAGGCTAGTTACCTTTATATACCAACTAAACGAAATCAAAATAATCCTTCCAACCTAGTGCTTCAAAAACTTCAGAAAAAGATATGTCTA
>CALKND010000007.1 GCA_938092065.1 uncultured Rhodospirillales bacterium | reverse complement strand
GCTGAAGATCAAATCGTCATCGCTGTCGTGCTTAACGAGTTCGCGTAGGCGCTCGAAATACTGCCCATTACGACAAAGAAAGGTTCGGCTTGTGCGAACTTTACTCGTTTCAGCGCGTACATGGATGCGAGCCAGCTTCCTTTCTTCACCATCCACTTTATGCGTCTCAATGCTGACGTCTTTCCAACGTAGCTGCCGTTGCTCACCAACACGTAAGCCGCTGTTCGCTGCAATAAGGATGTAGTGACGGACAATCTGCCGAATAAGCAGCTCATTCGTGTCAACACGCTTTTGGGATTTGGCAACGTATGAACGCATGGCTTTGAAGATGCGCTCGTACTCTTCGCTGGTGAACGTAGCCCGTCGAATGGCTTCGTTGTTTCTGTCGACTTTGGGCAGCTTCTTAAATTCAAAACTGTCGAAGTGGGTTTCACCGGTTTTGAAGAGCCACTTCATACAGGCGTTGATGCTACTCTGCTCGTTCTGCACTGTAACCTGTTTAACCCGCCCATCCGTCGATTTGCTACGGAAGTGAAAATAGTCTTCACAATCTGTCCGCTCCAACTCCTTCAACTTCGTATCTTTACCGATGAAGTTAAGCCAGTGCTGCAAGTGGGTTTTGATTGTTTGAAGGCGTCCGCTGACAATCAAACCAGCTTCAACGTCCTTCTTCCGATAATCAACATAACGCTCAACGCCTTCCTTCGTCGTAATGGAGAAGTAGGTCTTACCCTGTTTGAGATTAGCGAATATTTCTAAGTAAGCCTCTTTGCCTTTCTCAATAGCTGTTGATCGGCTGCGGGTGCGGAGACTTTTGCGAGCGTACTTGCCCTCGCCGTTAAGCCACATGCGAAAGTGCCAATACTCACCGCGCTTGTAGATAACGGCCTCATCGAAGATGGGTATCTCTTCGTCGTCAAACTGCTTCTTCTTTAGCGGCAATCATGCTCTCCAAGTCACTACGATTTTTAGTAGTCACACGTTCGTGTAACATTCTGTGTAACTGTACGAGAAAACCTCAATTAAATCAATGATTGATTTAATATGTAAAACAAATGTGTAAGCAATTAATATAATTAAATTAATGACTTACACTATAATAACTACTCCCACTCAATGGTTCCTGGTGGCTTTGAAGTTATGTCGTAAGTGACTCGATTGATGCCTTTAACCTCGTTGACAATACGATTAGAAATTTGGGCTAAAAGTTCCATGTCAAAATGATAGAAGTCTGCGGTCATTCCGTCTGTGGAAGTAACGGCACGTAGGGCGCAGACATAATCATAGGTGCGGGCATCACCCATTACACCGACGCTCTGAACAGGCAACAGTACGCAAAAAGCCTGCCATATAGAATCATACAACCCAGCATTACGAATTTCATCTAGATAAACTGCGTCTGCATTTCGGAGAATATCTAGCTTTTTACGGGTAATACCACCTGGTAAACGGATGGCAAGACCGGGGCCGGGAAATGGGTGGCGGCCGACAAAGTTATCAGGTAGGCCAAGTTCGCGGCCAAGTTTGCGCACTTCATCCTTGAAAAGTTCACGCAAGGGTTCAATTAGGTTCATATTCATACGCTCTGGTAAGCCACCTACATTATGGTGTGACTTTATGGTTACAGATGGGCCGCCAGTGAACGAGATAGACTCAATAACATCTGGGTAAAGGGTGCCTTGCGCCAGGAAATCTGCCCCACCAATATTCTTAGCCTCTTCCTCAAACACGTCAATGAAAGTAGCGCCTATAAGCTTGCGTTTTGTTTCTGGATCAGACACACCTTCAAGCTTATTGATGAAAATTTCGGAGGCATTACGGTGGATCAATGGGATTCTGTAGTTGTTCTTAAACATGGAGACCACTTCTTCGGCTTCGCCCTTGCGCATGAAGCCTGTATCGACAAAGACGCATTGTAATTGATCGCCAATTGCCTCGTGTAGCATTACGGCTACAACAGATGAATCAACACCACCTGAAAGGCCGCAAATGACCTTGCCATTACCTACTTGCGCACGAATCTTATCTATTTGCTGTTCCCTAAAACCCGCCATAGTCCAATCGCCAACACAACCGCAAACCTGGTGTGTGAAGTTTTGAAGCAACATAGCCCCGTGTGGAGTGTGGACCACTTCAGGGTGATACATGAGTCCATAAAAGCGCCGTTCATCGTCGGCAATGGTGGCGAAGGGCGCGCTTTCTGACGAGGCAACTGTGCGAAAGCCCGGTGGTGGTTTGTCAATGCGATCGCCATGGCTCATCCACACCTGCTCCTTTGAGCCGACTTCCCAAACGCCGTGGAATAATTTACAATCACCAGTTACATCTACAAAGGCGCGGCCAAACTCTCGGCGGTCGCTTGAGATAATCCTGCCGCCCAAAGCTTCAGCCATGGCCATTTGGCCGTAGCAGATCCCAAGTATTGGTATGCCCATATCAAAAAGGCCATCGGGTGTACGTGGGGTATCTATGCCTATGATTGAGGCTGGCCCACCGGAAAGAATCACACCCTTGGGGTCAAAGGCACGAACTGTCTCAGTTGTTACTGCATTAAAGGGGTGAATTTCCGAATATACACTGGACTCTCGAACGCGTCTTGCTATTAGCTGAGTCACCTGGGAGCCGAAATCAATAATAAGGATGCGTTCAGACATAGTTATATGGATCTCGAATTTTGTTAATGGGTTACAGAATATAGCGAGATAAAGAGGTGACTAATAGATACATATTGACGTTTGTTTAGAAATACTTTGCACTGAAATTCGTTAATTCTCAATAATGGTCAGTGCCAATAGCATTGCGTGTTCAGTTTTTTGAATACAGTATACCGTTGGTGGTCATAGTTGTGGCTATTATGTCAAGGGAATATCTTGTTGTTACCTCGGTGCTAATAGCTATAAGATTTTAATACAATCATTGACTAGATTCATTGCGTGAATGTAATAGTTGATATTGATATTATATTATTTTTACCCTGCTCTAAGGGTTTTTGATTGTAAAGAAGATGAGCGGGCTTGAATTGGTGTTAATAACTTCTAAGTCGTAGGAAGACATTTTCTTAAGCGTCACAGTCCCTTTGCGGCTTTGCGTTCCATTACAGCACAATAAAAGCCATCAGTATTTGTAGCGGCAGGACTTAACAGCAAATCCTGGCCCTCAGTAGGGCATTCAGTACCAACGATTCGTGCCCAAATGTCTTTGATTGGCATTAGTTTAAAATCTGGATGATCCGCGAGGAAAGTTGTAATTTGTTCTTGGTTTTCCTGATCAAGCAAAGAGCAAGTTGCATATACTAGACGTCCACCAGGCCTAATAAGCCTAGCTGAAGTAGCAAGGATAATTTTTTGTTCCTTAATATGTTGATCAAGTTCATGTTGCGTCAGTCGCCAGCGTGCCTCTGGGTGACGCCTCCAACTCCCGATACCTGAACAAGGCGCATCGACAAGCACTCTGTCAGCTGTTCCTTCAAGTTCTTTAGTGGAGTTAAGATCATCAACAATAAGTTTGCGCACTCTTTGTATGCCCGCTCGCTTTAAGCGTTCATCCATAAGCGACAATCTTTTCACCGACACATCACAGGCAATAAGCAGCCCTGTATCGGTTTCTGCTCCTTGCAGCGCCATCAAGTCAGCTAGGGCCAGTGTCTTGCCACCTGCACCCGCACAATAATCAACGACGGTCATTCCAGGCTTGACTTCACACAACAAGGCGACAAGTTGTGAACCTTCATCCTGGATTTCTATCAAGCCCTTTTTAAAAGCCTTAGTTTTTTCAAGGTCGGCCCGTTCGACCAGACGCAGACCTGTTGGTGAAAGCACGGTTGGCTCAGTCTTGATGTCATTTTTACTTAGTGATTTACGAGCCTGACTACGACTAACACGCCCTGTATTGACGCGCACATCTACTGGGGCAGTATAATTAAGAGCTGTCATTTCTGCTCCAAAGTTCTCGCCCCATTTCTTTTGCAAGAGTTTATCTAGCCATTCTGGAACCTCATGGATGACACCCAGTGGCATGGCGGGATGGTGCAGGGCTTTTCCTGTCAAATTGCTGACCATTTCCTCTTCATCTGGGGTAAGTGATCCTGGTGAGTGGGCTGCGTCATAGAATAGGAAATGGATGCCTTCAGTAGTTTCCTCATCAAGGATCACAATTGAAGCAAGTGTACGTAGTCTTGCTGAGGGTCTCAAATTCCCCGCTGCACCAGCGATCCACCAATCTAGGCGGGCACGGTGGCGAATCACACGGAAGACATGATTGCCAACAGCGCGACGGTCTTTTGAGCCGGCATAACGTCTGGAACGAAAATAGGCACGAAGAATGTTATTTGCCGCTGTATTTACACCGTCGATTGTTTGAAGAATTTCAATGGTAGCGCTTAACCGTGCATCGGGTGTCACTCTTAATCACCATGACGATAGTTAGGGGCTTCCCGAGTGATGGAGACGTCATGAACATGGCTTTCGCGCAGCCCAGCGGAGGTGATACGACGGAAAGTGGCCTTGGTATGCAAGTCATTGATGGTTGCTGATCCAGTATATCCCATGGAAGACTTTAGACCACCAACCAGTTGATGAATAACATTTCCTACTGGCCCTTTATAGGGAACCTGTCCCTCAATTCCTTCGGGAACCAATTTTAGTTTATCAGAGACCTCTTCTTGGAAATAGCGATCAGCAGAACCGCGTGCCATGGCCCCCAGTGAGCCCATGCCTCGATATGATTTATATGAGCGCCCTTGGTAAAGAAAGGTCTCGCCGGGGCTCTCTTCTGTACCCGCGAATAAGGATCCAATCATAACACAGCTTGCCCCTGCGGCGATGGCCTTGGCGATATCGCCAGAGAACTTGATGCCACCATCGGCAATTATAGGAATACCTAACTTTGAGCAGACTTCAGCTACTTCCATAATTGCGGAGAGTTGAGGCATGCCAACACCAGCTACCATTCGAGTAGTGCAAATTGTACCGGGGCCAATACCGACTTTGACAGTGTCAGCCCCTGCATCAATCAACGCCTTGGCAGCATTTGGAGTGGCAATATTACCAGCTACAACCTGTACGGAATTAGATAGTTTTTTGATTGCAATCACTGCCTCAATGACACCTTTTGAGTGACCGTGGGCCGTATCAACAACAATAAGGTCAGCTCCTGCATCAATTAATGCTTCGGTGCGCTCGAGGCCATATTTTCCAACGCCCGTTGCCGCAGCGACCCGGAGGCGTCCCAGTTCATCTTTACAGGCATTGGGGAATTGTTGGGCTTTTTCAATATCTTTCACTGTGATGAGACCGATGCAGCGAAAGGTATCATCAACAACTAGAAGTTTCTCAATGCGATGTTTGTGTAGTAAGCGTTTTGCTTCATCGCGTGTTGTGTCCTCACCAACAGTGATCAATGGTTTGCCATTGGTATGGCGGGTCATCAGTTCGCCAACAGGTTGTTGTAG
Organism: uncultured Rhodospirillales bacterium; assembly: GCA_938092065.1. Classification (GTDB taxonomy): domain Bacteria; phylum Pseudomonadota; class Alphaproteobacteria; order Rhodospirillales; family JABHCV01; genus JACNJU01. The sequence continues at coordinate 142,207 of CALKND010000007.1, read as the reverse complement.
ATTATCAGCAAAGCGAACATCGCGATTGGTAAGAATGCCTACCAATTTGCCAGCCTCTCCTTCGACGACAGGAATGCCAGAGATATTATGTGTTTCCTTGATTAGAAGTGCATCAGACAAAGTGGCCTGTGGATTAATTGTAAATGGATCAACAACCATGCCCGACTCAAACTTTTTAACACGTCGAACTTCAGCGGCCTGCTCATCGTTGCTTAAATTCTTATGAATTACACCAATTCCGCCGGCCTGAGCCATGGCAATGGCAAGACTACTTTCAGTAACCGTATCCATGGCCGCTGAAATTAAAGGGATACCAAGTTTAATGGTCTTGGTCAGATCAGTATGGGTATCAGCAGTAGCGGGTAAGACATCGGATTCTGCTGGAATTAGTAAAACATCATCAAAGGTCAAAGCCTCTTTAATTTTCATGCCAAATCCTTAATGGATAAACTTTGGTCTAATAAAGTTATTAAATTTTTCACGTTTTTAAATGTTGGAATAATTGTTTTCACTAAAAAAATTAATTTAGGTGCGCATTGATCGAGAATTGGCAAGTCATCATACAGAAGAAGTTGATTAATCCAAGCTCTGTTCCTCTAAATCAAAAAAGCCCCTGAATCCGATAGCAACAACGTACATTTCAGATGAGTTAGACCGACTTGCGGGAGGCTTTGAGTGTTTTACTATTTTAAAATTGCGTTTCATCAGTGTTAGCATCTCGTTTTCTGTACCACCTTGTAGCACTTTAGCTATAAAGGTGCCGTTCGGAGCAAGTACATCATAAGCAAACATTAAAGCTGCTTCGCATAATCCCATAATTCTGAGATGGTCTGTTGCAGTATGTCCACTGGCTGGTGAAGCCATATCACTTAGGATAATATCGGCTCGGCCACCAAGGGCTTCTTTCAACAGGTCTGATGCATGTTCGTCTAGGAAGTCGTGTCTGATGATTGTGGCACCATTGATTGGTTCCATTTCGTTAATGTCCAGAGCAATAACAATACCCTTTTCGTTTGTGGTAGGTTTTGTCCTATCTACGGCTACTTTTGTCCAGCCACCGGGCGCAGCACCCAAGTCAACAATGCGCGTTCCAGTTTTGAGAAAATTAAATTTATCATCCAATTCACTTAGTTTAAAGGCAGCGCGGGATGGGTATCCTCTTTTTTTGGCTTCAATTACGTAAGGGTCGTTCAGTTGACGCTGCAGCCACAGAGTTGATGATAATTTGCGACCTTTTGCTGTTTTTACTCTAGTGTGCATACCACGGCCAGTAAGTCTGCTCTCCCCACGAGAGAGTTTTTGTCTTTTGTTACCAGTGCCAACTTTTTTGTTCATATGATGGGCTTTTTAAAATTTTTGTAATTATCTCGCACTAGCCCTTTCAAAAGGCCTTCACGAATGCCCCTGTCAGCAATGCGTATTTTTTCTAAAGGCCATCTTCGGCATATCGCTTCCAAGATGGCACATCCCATAGTGACCAAACCTGCACGCTCTTCGCCAATGCAACTATTGTTGGCCCGCTCAGCATGGTCCATCTTTACAAGCCCCATACTGATGGCGCTTATTGTATCTACAGGCACGTCAAGTCCATCGACCTTTGAGCGATCGTAACGAGGCAATTTTAAATAAATGCCGCCCAAAGTAGTTATTGTGCCAGAGGTTCCAAGCATTTGCATTTCATTTAAAGAAAGATAATGAGAAATACCATATTCTTGGTCAAATGGAGCAAGCTCTTGATCTACATGGGATATTATTTTCTCGTATAAATCTATTTCTATTGCGCAGTTTGCGTATTGTTCAGATAGAGAGACTACACCAATCGGAAGGGATAGCATGGCTAAAATAACTGCTTTTTCATCGTTTGTTTTTCTTACCCACATTATTTCTGTGCTTCCTCCACCTATATCAAAAACAAGAGCGGGAGTTGAACTTTTGTCGAGTAACTGAGCACATCCATCCAGGGTTAATTGAGCTTCTTGTTCAGGGCTTAAGGTTTCAAACTCGATTCCTGTTTCTTGGAAAGCCTTTTTATAAAATTGCCCAGTGTTGATCGCTTGGCGGCAGGCTTCTGTCGCAACTGCGCGTGTTTTAACAACACCTCTAGCATTCATTTTTCTTGAACAAACGTGGAGTGCTTGTATGGTTCTTTCAATGGCCTTTTCATTCATCTGGTAACCATTGGCAAGTCCCTCACCAAGGCGAACAATTCGAGAAAAAGAGTCAATCACCCGGTAAGTGTTACGGCACGCCCTTGCAATCAGTAGACGGCAATTATTGGTGCCTAGATCAATAGCGGCATAACTATTTCCGTTCATGTGCAAAGAGCTCTCGGGTTCTGCATCGTAACTGTCCCATATTTGATCAAGTCTTATATCTTCCTGCTAGTAGTTTCTGTAGCGAGTGATTCATATTAATTTTAAGGGCTTGGTTGGATAATTGTTTTATTGGTCTGTAATGTAGCAATAAAAAATGACAGGTTTTGATTGTAAGGGCATTGGCTGGTATTTACAGACGTAGGGTTATGTATTGCCAAAATGCTTAGTTATCTTCTTTCTTTTAGCCGTTGGTATTAACATGGAATTTAGCGTGCCTCTACTTTACGTTTTGTAATTTAATCTGCAAAGCGTTTGTCGTGACATTGCAACAAAAAAGTATTTTGATCTGACATTTAAAAATCCACAATAATCAGTAACTTACTGCAACATGTTTAAGATCTAATTTGAAAGTGCTTTTTGACAAAAAACAACAAGTATGCGCGGTAGGCTAATTATAGCTATATCATTGATTTAACTAGTTAATAGTACGTCCTTTGATTTATTCTACAAAACCATGCTATATTGAATGTCTATTCACATTTAACAATCTAAGAGTAGGTTAGAGCTACTCAGCAGGTTGATAATAAATTTAGGCTTCCTAGTTAACGGCAGCCAGTGGCGAGGAATAATGTCAGAATTGCAAGAACCGTTAGTACGGTTCATTGAAGTTCAAAAAAGCTACGACGGCGAAATACTTGTTGTTAAAAATCTAAACCTAGATGTTGCTAGGGGCGAATTCTTGACAATGCTTGGGCCTTCTGGATCTGGGAAAACTACTTGTTTAATGATGTTAGCTGGATTTGAACCGGCAACTCATGGTGAGATTACCCTTGAGGGCAACCCGATTAATAACGTTGCTCCTCACAAACGTGGTATTGGCATGGTATTTCAGAACTACGCCTTATTTCCGCACATGACGGTATTTGAGAATTTGGCGTTCCCATTAAAAGTTCGAAGAATGGGAAGATCAGATATTGAGGCTAAGGTTAAGCGTGTGTTGGATATGGTACAACTTCATGACTTTGCTGAGCGTAGGCCTTCACAGCTTTCTGGGGGTCAGCAGCAAAGAGTAGCGGTTGCCAGGGCATTAGTCTTTGAGCCGCAATTGGTGTTGATGGATGAACCTTTGGGCGCCTTAGACAAACAATTGCGTGAACAGATGCAGTATGAAATCAAACACATACACGAAAGTCTTGGAGTTACTGTTGTTTATGTAACCCATGATCAGTCAGAGGCACTAACAATGTCAAACCGGGTCGCTGTGTTCAATGATGGAATTATTCAACAATTAGCAACACCAGATGTGCTGTATGAAAAACCCGACAATGCTTTTTGTGCACAGTTTATAGGAGAGAATAATAAGCTTATAGGAACAGTCAAAGACAAAAGTGGAAATAATTGCATTGTCGATATTCCGGGCAGTGGGATCGTCCATGCCTTGGATGTAAATGCTGGCAATATAGGTGGTGCAACGTCCTTGTCTCTCAGGCCAGAAAGGGTGGAAATTGATCCTTCTGAGGGAAAGTACCCGAACGTATTCGAGGGCAAAGTCAAAGAACTTATTTACCTTGGCGATCATATTCGTACTAGGGTTAATGTTTGTGGCCATGATGACTTTATTGTCAAAGTTCCAAATATATCCGACCATGCTTCATTGGTTAAAGGCCACCCAGTTAAAGTTGGTTGGAGAGCTGATGATTGCAGGGCACTTGATGTTTATCAAGAGCCTTAATTATTGATTTCAAGCAAAGCTGCTGCTGAAATTCTTGGTCAGCAGTAGTAAAACTATTTTGTCTGGATTGTCACATTTTTAACTGGTTAAACATGACCAGTAACCTCAAATTAAGCGGTCCAGTTTCATACCCTTAGAGTAACTTTTATCTGAAGGTAAGTGAGGTAAAACAGACTAGCTATTAGGTAAATTGTCTCGGCTTCAATAATTAACAATAATAAAATAAAAAATAAATTTCACTATCAAATCATAAATAATGGAGATTAAGACCAATGCAAAAAATAATTAAAAATTTAGTTTTATCCATTACCGGCATAGCTATTGCTGGGATGGCATCATCGGCTCAAGCCGTTGACTTAAACGTAGTTTCATGGGGTGGTGCTTACACAGCCAGTCAAATGAATGCTTATCACAAACCTTATATGAAAGCCAATCCAAGTGTGAAGCTTAATTCTATTGATTACAGTGGTGGATTGGCTGAGATGCGAGCTCAGACAGAATCTGGCAATGTTACCTGGGATTTGGTCGACGTTGTTCTTTCAGATGCCATCACTGGTTGTGATGAAGGTATGTTTCGTCCCATAAAAATTGATAAAGAGATGGCAGCAGGTGCCGATGGTACGCCTGCTTCCAAGGACTTCCTTGAAGGAACACTTCTATCGGAATGCTTTATTCCGCAAATTATTTACTCAACCACTTTTGCCTATCGCACGGATGCTTTTGGCGGGAAAAAACCGACCAAAATGTCTGACGTATTTGACCTAAAGAACTTTCCCGGCAAGCGCGCACTGCAGAAGAAACCAATCAATAACCTTGAATGGGCATTGATTGCTGACGGGGTTCCGTTGGCTAAAGTTTATGATGTTCTGGATACAGACAAAGGCAAAGACCGTGCGTTCGCAAAATTAGCGACCATTAAAGACAATGTGATTTGGTGGACAGAAGGTGCTGTACCTCCGCAGCTCATGGCTGACGGTGAAGCCGTGTTTGGTACTGGCTATAATGGTAGATGGTTTTCTGCCATTAATGAAGAAAAACAGCCTTTCTCAATGCTTTGGGATGGCCAAGTTCTGGATATTGATGGCTGGGCCATCCCTGCTAAGGGAAAAAACGTTGATGCGGTTATGAAGTTCGTCAAATACGCGACGGACACACAACGTCTCGCCGATCAAGCTAAATATATTCCATATGGTCCGGCTCGTAAATCTTCTATCCCCATGGTTTCTAAGCACGCGACGCTTGGTATCGAAATGAACCCACATATGCCTACATCTTATGCGGATCAGGGTTTCCTGACCAACTTCTCTTGGTGGGCTGATAATGCAGATGAGATGAATGAACGTTTTGCTGCTTGGTTGCTTCAATAGAGTTAATTTTTTGGAATAGCGGGGTAGGTAAAACTACCTCGCAGCCAAATTAAATTATTTACTTTTCTTTTTAAATTTTTTGAATTGAATTTGCGAGGTGTTGTGCATGGCTAATGAAATTATCGGAGGTGATGTTGTTTTAGCCGCCGATGGCACGCCATTGAAAGCCAGCTTAAACAAGGCCATGCGCAAAAACCGCATCCGTGCCTTGTTGTTGGTGACCCCTTTGTTTTTATTTATTGTATTCTCATTCTTGATCCCCATTGTTGAAATGACATTTCGTAGTGTCGATAACTGGCAAGTGGGAACCCTGATGCCAAAAACTACCACAGCGCTTGCAGGCTGGGATGGTAAGGCTTTACCCGATGAACCAGTTTTTGCGGCTCTTATTCAGGATTTGCAAGCCGGTGCTAAGGCTCGCGAAATTGGCAAGGTGGGAACTCGCCTTAATTATGAAAAATCAGGTTTGCGCGGCATGATTACCCGTTCTGGTAAAAAATCACTTAAAGTCAAGGAAGGGCCTTATAAAGAAAAGATTCTAAAAATGCATAAAAAGTGGAAAGATCTTGAAACTTGGACCGTCATTAAACGCAATACAGCACCCTATACAATGGGTTATTATTTAAATGCCGTAGACATGAAGTATGACAAAAGTGGTGAAATTGTCATGCGGGATGAAAATAGACGCATTTATGGTAAGTTGTTTCTCCGGACATTTGCAATCAGTATGGCAATTACGTTGATTTGTGTCATGTTGGCCTATCCCATAGCTTATCTCTTGGCAACGTTGCCACTTCGTTATTCCAATTTGTTAATGATTTTTGTTCTGTTGCCGTTCTGGACATCGCTTCTTGTGCGAACAACAGCCTGGATTGTTATGCTTCAATCTCAGGGGGTGCTCAATGATTTGTTCGTCTTCTTTGGCTTGGTCAGTGATGATAATCGCTTGCAGCTTATTTACAACTTGACTGGTACGATTGTCGCCATGACCCATATTCTATTACCGTTCATGGTATTGCCACTGTACAGCGTGATGAAAACTATTTCCCCAAGCTACATGTGTGCAGCCTTGTCATTGGGTGCAAACCCTATGGTTGCTTTCATTCGCGTCTATATGCCACAAACTCTATCGGGGATTGTCGCTGGCAGTATCCTCGTCTTTATACTCTCTATTGGTTACTATATCACACCCGCACTGGTTGGTGGCACAGACGGAACATTGATTTCGAACCAAATTGCCTATCATATGCAGAAGTCATTGAATTGGGGTCTCGCCGGTGCACTGGGTGCGTTGTTGCTGTCCTCGGTGCTAGCACTCTACTTGATTTATAACAAAATCGTTGGTGTAGACAATATGAGGTTTGGATAACGCCATGGCCTTACCACCTTACGCCGGTCCGCTTGAAACAACTTGGTACTACGGCTTTCGTTTTTTGTGCGCCTGTATTTTTATTTTCCTGATTACACCGATCCTTGTAATCATTCCGTTGAGCTTCAATGTTGAGCCATATTTTACCTTTACTGAAGGGATGTTGGCTTTTGATCCTGATTCTTACTCTTTGCGTTGGTACCGTGATTTTGTAAATAATACCCAGTGGAGACACTCGGTTGAAAACAGTTTCATTATTGCCATCTCTTCAACAATTTTGGCGACTTTTCTGGGAACAATGGCGGCGTTGGGCCTAAGCAAATCTCATATGCCTTATCGTTCTTTGATGATGGGGCTTTTAATTTCTCCAATGATCGTGCCGTTGATTATTTCGGCTGCCGGTATGTATTTCTTTTATTCAAACATTGGCCTTGATCAAACCTATCTAGGTATTATTCTCGCCCATACAGCCCTTGGCACCCCTTTTGTTGTGATCACTGTAACTGCAACGCTTGTCGGCTTTGATCATTCACTGACCCGTGCGTCGGCTAATTTGGGAGCCAGTCCAACGGTGACATTTTTCAAGGTTATAATGCCGTTGATCCTGCCTGGTGTTATCTCTGGGGCATTATTTGCCTTCGTCACCTCTTTTGATGAGGTCGTTGTTGTGTTATTTTTAGCTGGTTTTGAACAGCGGACCATACCACGCCAGATGTGGTCTGGGATTCGCGAGCAAATCAGCCCAACGATCCTGGCTGTGGCGACAATTCTTGTGATGTTTTCTGTTGTCTTGCTGGCGGCTCTCGAGTTGTTGAGGCGTCGTAACAACCGGTTGCGCGGAATTGTTTAAGGTTTTGAATTTGAAGTGTGCATGATCGAACTTATTGTTGCCGCGTTAACTGCTTAATTGTTTCGGTGAAGTTTATTGGGATTGGTTGCTAATCGGACAAAGATTTGACCTTAATTAAATTTTTCTCAGCTTCAACTGCAATACTCATATTACTAGAGGCAACCTGTGAACGATAAAGATAAAACCACCAATGGCCTACGTGGCGACTTTTTCCTGAAGTCTCTTAACTTGCTGGTATCAAAGTACTAATTGTTCTCTAGCAGTCTTCCAAAACCTTGTATTTTATTCTTCCAACCAGCTAGCCTTAGCAGGCGCCAAAGCATGACCTGACTGCTGGATAGTACGGGCTTGCCAAGACTTTTTTCCAAAGCGTCAATACACTCTATTGAACGTAAGGCTGTGCAGGATAAGAACACAGCTTGAGCGTCATTGTGGTCGGCAATTTTGGCCGCATCGACGATGGCTTCTAGAGGAATGCGTGCAACGTCTATATCGCTATTCATATCGAAAGTGGACATTGACATTATTTCCACGTTGTTTTCCTCAATGTATGCGTGGATTGGCTGATTAATTTTGTCGTTATAAGGGGTAAGTAGGGCGATCTTGGAAACCTCCATGATATTAAAGGCATCCAATGCAGCGTTTATGGGTGTTGTTGAAGGAACGCCAGGCTGGCCCTCTTCAAGCCGAAGTAAAACCCTGTCCGGACCAATGGCAATACTACCTGATGTGCAGGCAAAAGCGATGGCATCAAGTTTTGCGCCCGGTAATAAATCAATTGCTGCCTGCTTTAGGTTTGCTTCAAGGGCAGCGAGGTTTTCAACTGTCATTGGGTTGTCATAGGTCACTCTATTGATATACGCTGTTATTGAGTTGTCTTGGATAATACGGTGAATATCTCGCTCCAGCGTTAAATCTGTACTCAATAGAATTATGCCTAGGCACTTGGCTCCCAGTTCGGGGTTATCCATTTGGTAGTCAATTTCTAAAGTGCGACTTTTCACTAGTGTACCGCTTTCAGCAACTATGAGCGTGCAATTGTTTATAATGCCACTTTAAGCGATTTTTTTGTAAGAAAAAAATACTGTTGAATCAAACTCAATCACTTGAGGAAATACTTGTAATGTCGTGGGAGACGTCAAAAATAAAGGCTAGTCTCTGGGTGCAAGCACAGGTCAGAATGTGTGACCTCAACTTCATTCCAATTATGGTACGCCAAAAGGGGGATCCTGATTGTGGCGCGATCCTGCTAAAGCTTGATCGTGGAAAGACGGGCTGTTGCGTTTTATCGCAGGTACGGGATCTGGATGGAAAGCCGGGTTGGATGTATGGTTGTGGCGCTGAATTAATAGGTGACAGTGAAGCTGAGTCCTACATTAAGCGTCAAATAGACAGGGACCCTGATCTTTGGGTTGTTGAGATAGAAGATCCGAAAGGACGCTTTGAATTAGATGGTGATATCATTTGAATTGAGATCACTATTTTTCTTCCACATTTATATGTGCATCTCCTTGTTGCTGTGGAAGTTTATGCTTGTCCTTGTCGTGCTGCTTTTCTGCAATTTTACCCCAACTAGAACTTTTAAGACTTAGATGGAAACCCTAATGCGCAAACCCAGCTATAGGAGCTGGGTCCCTGATTGGAGCTAAACGCTTTTCCCAAGTGCTCGAGGGTAAATCCAAGGCTTAAGGCAAACGTGATCATTAATGCTATTAAGGCGTTTTATAGGCCACGTTCAACGTATTTGGGAACCAACAAGCCTACGGCTAAAGAGAAAACTTGCATCAACATCATCACAGCGTAAAGCATTTCTATGTTCGTGACGCAATTATAAAAAAATAAGAGTTCCGCCTACTGAGTTTGATAATTCAGTCTACCAAATTGGGTGCCTAATGTGACGAGAATGATAAAAGCGCAATCACAAATTATATATTTGTTTGATATATAAAATATCTATATGTATCAAATGATGATAACTTGAAAGATATACCCCATGGATGCAAAAATACTCTGCCTTGGTGCGCTTACTTGTGGTGACGCCAGCGGCTATGAAATTAAAAAAATGTTTGAGGACGGGCCATTTGCCCATTTCCATCAGGTCAGTTTTGGCTCGATCTATCCATCCCTTGCCAAGCTTTGTGAACAGGGCAAGGTCACAATGCGTAAAGAAATGCAAGAAGGCCGTCCTGATAAGAAAGTTTATACCTTGACGGATAAAGGCAATAAATCTTTATACCGGGCCATGAAGAAAACCCCGGCTGAAGACCAGTTGCGTTCAGAGGTAATGGTGATGTTCTTTCTGCAAGAGTATCTAGACCAGGACCATTTGCATGACGTACTTGACCAACAACTTAACTTTTACCGTTCTTTATCTGAGAAGCTCGAGGCGCTAGATGATGACACAGTTGCACCAGGAAGAATGTTTGTTAGGGGGCTTGGTCGAGTGCTCTACCGTACATTAGTAAAATATATGGAAGAAAATGCACATTTGCTTCTAAATAACAAAAAGAGATCAAACCAATGAACAGCTCAATTAAAATCGCTGGTGGAGTTTTTTTGGCAGCTTTTGTCTGGGTTGCTTCTGGTTTAATTTCTGGTGTTGAAGACAAACAAACATCAGTATCAAGTCCTTCGGATGATTCTGATAAGGTCTTGTCTGAGGTTAGGACAAAACTTTCTAGTGCCCGAGAGCATCAACGTTCCATTATGCTTTATGGGCTCACTGAAGGTGCACGTTCAGTTCAGGTTAAACTGGAAACGGCTGGCCGAATCATTGAAGTTCCTCTGGAAAAAGGAAGTTCAGTCAAAGAAGGTGATATTATTGCTCGAATAAGTATGGCCGATAGGCAGGCTCGGTTGAAAGAGGCTAGGGCCATGGTCAACAGGTATACCATCGCATATGAAGCAGCACAGAAGCTTTCCAAAAAGCAGTTTCGCTCTAAGGTTCAGTTGGCCGAGTCCGTGTCTAAGCTGGAAAGTGCCAAAGCTACTTTGCGTTCGATGAGCGTTGATATTGAGCGTACATCTGTGCGAGCACCCTTTGATGGTATTCTCAATGATATTAGTGTTGAAATAGGGGATTATGTAGCCATCGGTGACGTAAGTGCAACCATCATTGACCTGAACCCAATCCACATTATTGCCGAAGTGACCGAACAGGCATCAGGTCTTTTAAGCATAGGTGATAAAGCTAGCATCAAGTTGAGTGGAAGAAATAATTTGAAAGGAACTGTTAGCTATATTTCTAAAGTGGGTTCAGCCCAGTCTCGGACTTTTCGTATCGAGGTTTCTCTTCCTAACCCGGGTGGGACAATCTCTGCGGGTGTCACAACAGAACTGAGGCTTAATCAGGGTATAATAAAAGCCCATTTTTTAAGCCCAGCTGCATTAACTCTAAATGAGATAGGTGAGTTGGGTGTAAAAACAGTCAAGTTTGACCAAGTTAGGTTTCACAAGGTTCAAATCATTGATGATACGCAGCAAGGCGTCTGGTTAACAGGTTTGCCCGATGAAGTTGAATTGATTGTAGTCGGACAGGAATTTGTTCGTTCGAACCAAAAAGTAAGAAGCATAAAAATCGATAGTGGTAGTGCGTCATGAGAGTTCTTATTGACAATGCCTTAACTCATTCTCGAACGGTTCTCGCGACCCTATGTCTACTTCTTATTTCTGGTGCCATTTCCTATTTTAATATTCCTAAAGAAGCAGCGCCCAATATTAATATTCCTATTATTTATGTGCAGATGAACCACGAAGGTATCTCACCAGAAGATGCAGAACGCCTTTTGATCCGACCAGTAGAGCAGGAATTAAGGGGCATTGAAGGCGTCAAGGAGATGAGATCAAAAGGTTATGAGGGTGGCGCCAGCGTTACCCTTGAATTTGATGCAGGCTTTGATGCAGATAAAGCTATTGATTATGTCCGTGAAAAGGTTGAATTAGTTAAGTCGGATTTGCCTAATGACACGGATGACCCAACTATGCACGAGGTTAACTTAAGTCTTTTCCCAGTTGTCTTAGTGACCTTGTCGGGAGAAATTCCTGAACGTGCCCTGTTGCGGTTGGCCAGAGATCTCAAAGATGAATTGGAAGGAATTGGCTCGGTCTTAGAGGTGAAGATCGCCGGAGATCGTAAAGAAATGCTGGAAGTGCTAATTGATCCTGTTCAAATGGAAAGCTACGGGTTGTCGCCTGAAACAGCTATTCGATTGGTTGCGTCATCTAACCGGCTAGTAGCAGCAGGAGCCCAAGATACTGGTCATGGACGTTTTTCTCTAAAGGTTCCAGGCTTGCTGGAAACTACGGAAGATATTATGCGCCTACCGATCAAAATTGATGGCGATTCAGTTGTCACGCTTTCAGAAGTAGCTGAATTACGGCGTACATTTAAGGACCCACAGAGCTTTGCACGCATTAGCGGTCGCTCTGCGCTGGTTTTGGAAGTTGTTAAGCGATCCGGTGAGAACATCATTGATACGATTGAAAGTGTACACAGGGTTGTCCAGTCGAAAAAGAACAACTGGCCGGTGCCATTACAAGAAACCGTTCACATTGGCTTTGACCAAGATAAGTCTAAGGAAATCCGGGTCATGCTTAATGATCTCCAAAACAATGTTATTTCCGCCATTCTATTGGTAATGATTGTGATAATTGCCACCCTAGGTTTGCGGACAGCAGGACTAGTTGGAATTGCAATTCCTGGATCTTTCCTGACCGCTATCCTAGTTTTATCTGCGTTGGGTTTGACCATTAATACTGTAGTTCTATTTGCCTTAATTTTGGCTGTCGGCATGTTGGTTGATGGCGCTATCGTGGTCACTGAATTTGCGGACAGAAAAATGGTCGAAGGTGAACCCCGAGAGATCGCCTATGCCCTGGCGGCCAAACGCATGTCTTGGCCAATCATTGCCTCAACGGCTACAACCCTTGCGGCTTTTCTCCCGCTTTTATTCTGGCCAGGGGTAGTTGGCGAATTTATGAAGTATCTTCCCTTGACCCTGCTTGCAACCTTGTCATCTTCGTTATTAATGGCGCTTATATTCGTGCCGACACTGGGCGCTTTTATTGGCAAAACAGGTGCAGCTGTTTCCAGTGATACAAGAATACTTGCTAATGGAAAAAAAAATATCTCCGAGCAGACTTCTAGTTTTACAAAGGGGTATGTGAATGTTCTGGAAACTGCACTTGATCACCCTGGTAAGGTTCTAGTAGGAGCATTTTCACTATTAATTTTCGTCCAAGTTTTATATGGGGCTTTCGGCAAAGGTATAGAATTTTTTCCAATCGTTGAGCCAGACTTTGCAAAGATTCAGGTTCGCGCACGGGGCAATCTATCGGTCTTTGAAATGGACCGCTTGATGAGTGAGGTAGAAAACAGAATTCTTCAAATTAACGAAGAAAGAAGTGAATTTAATGCAGTGTATTTACGTACCGGAAAGCAAAGGAATTCACAAGAATCCGAGGATATTATTGGCATAGTCTCCCTAGAGTTTGTGCCCTGGCAGGGTCGCCGCAAGGCTGATCAAATTCTGGATGAAATAAAATTAAGAACGTCCGATCTTGTAGGTGTCATTGTTGATCGTCGTAAAGAGGAACAAGGGCCACCTGTTGGGAAGCCAGTTGTTGTTGAATTGTCTTCGCGATACCCAGAGCTCCTTAATGCAGGTGTTGAGGAGGTGTTAAAAAGTCTAGCGGCTATGAAGGGTTTAATTAATATTGAAGATACACGTCCTTTGCCTGGCATTGACTGGGAAATGAAGGTTAATCGTGCTCAAGCCATGAAGTTTGGTGCTAATGTTGATAGTATCGGGCGGGCTATTCAAATGGCCAGTACAGGTGTCAAGTTGGGAGGCTACAGACCAAACGATGTGGATGAGGAAATAGATATTCTGGCTCGCTATCCGGCTAAGTTCAGGACTATTAATCAACTGGATCACATCCGGATACATACGGACAATGGGCGCGTTCCGATCAGCAACTTCGTTGAGCGCTTAGCCAAGCCAAAAACAGGAACCATTCGGCGGACCAACGCACGCCGTGTCATGACTGTTAAAGCAGATATAAAGGAAGGCATCTTGGCTTCTGATAAGGTTGCCGAGTTGCAGGATCTTCTTGAGGTTGCCAATATTGATTCGCGAATTAAAATAGCTTTTAAAGGTGAGGATGAAGAGCAAAGACAGGCTGAAGCTTTTTTAGGTAAAGCATTCTTGGTGGCCCTATTCATTATGGCTATTATACTAGTTACCCAGTTCAATAGCTTCTATTCTGCATTATTGATCCTTACATCTGTAATGATGTCAACTATTGGTGTTTTTGTTGGCTTGCTGGTGACGGGTCAGCCTTTTGGTATCGTTATGAGTGGCATTGGTGTAATCGCACTGGCTGGGATTGTTGTAAACAATAATATTGTGTTGATCGATACATATGATCGACTGAAAGAAACTGCATCAAGTGCAAGGGAGGCCATCTTGAAAACTGGTGCTCAGCGGCTTCGTCCAGTTTTGCTGACCTCAATAACGACAATGTTGGGCTTGTTACCCATGGTCAGCGGTGTAAATATTGATTTTGTAGCACGTGAAGTCAGTATTGGTGCTCCTTCAATGCAATGGTGGGCACAGTTGTCTTCAGCTATCGTCTTTGGACTTGGATTTGCAACAGTGCTGACACTAGTCGTCACGCCATGTGCGTTGATGATAAAGGTTAATTTTTATAATTGGCAGGTCCGTCGACGTGAAGACCGTGAGATTGCTTCAATTGAGTGATTTTCTAGGCTCACAAAGTGTCTTCCTTAATAGAATTTGCAATAGGAATAGGATCTTCTTTTATGCGCTTGCGATAGGTCTTGATGCTTATGGGAATAGTAGCCAGATAAACAAATAGAACTCCTGAAATAGTAGTCCATGGAGCGCTAATCAGAGCCGCGACAAGAGCAGTCGCAATGATCATAAAAGGCAGCACTCGCTTTGTAGGCACTTTTATTTTCTTGAATGAAAAAGTTGGTATTGAACTTACTACAAGGGCAGAGACACTAATTAAATAGAATGAGATGACGAAAGGTGAACGGAAAAACTCATCCCCAACTATGAAAGATAGGATCATTGGCATTAATACCAGCCCAGCTGCAGCCGGTGCCGGGACACCAGCAAAGAAGTTGCTTGTCCAGGTCGGTAAATTTTCAACTTCAAGCATGGTATTAAAGCGGGCGAGGCGTAACGCCATGGAGACGCTGAAAAGCAGTGTCAGAATCCAACCAACCGGACCAAAATCTTGCATTGCCCACAGATAAAGCATCATTGCTGGGGCGACGCCAAAGCTGATGAAGTCAGAAAGAGAATCGAGCTCTGCACCAAACTTGCTGGCCCCTTTGAGGATACGTGCGACACGACCATCTAAAGCATCAAGAATCGCAGCGGCGAGGATAGCAAGAGCCGCATTTTCCCATTGGTCTTCAAGGCCAAAGCGAATTGCCGACATGCCAGCAGAAATGGCTAAAATGGTTAGAAAATTTGGGATCATTTTATTGATGTGTAGCCAATCAGGCCGTTTATGGCGTCCAGCCATTTTAGAATCTCCCCTCAGCGCACTTCGCCGTCGCGTATGGCTTCAGAGGCCTGTACGTCAGCGATAATAGTTTCAGCGGCAAAAGCGCTTTGCCCAACACAAACCATGGGGTTGACGCCCTCAGGTAAATAAACGTCGACACGGCTGCCAAAGCGAATCAGGCCAAAGCGTTCTCCAGCTTTGACCGGCTGTCCTTCAACAACGTCACATTTGATACGCCTAGCAACAAGTCCTGCGATTTGCACGAAGGCGATATCTTTGTCTTCGGTTATTTTTAGGCGAAGGCTCATACGCTCGTTGTATTCACTAGCTTTATCAAGTGAAGCATTAAAAAAGCTGCCAGGGCGGTATGATATTTTTGTAATCTCACCGTCAATGGGCACACGATTTACATGCACATTAAAAACATTCATAAACACGCAAACTCGGGAGCGCTCTTTGTCTCCCATATCAAGCTCCCGAGGCGGCACAGCACGGTCAATCAATTGCACGATACCATCAGCAGGGCTTATTATTAGGCCACTACGAGTTGGGGTTACTCGATTAGGATCACGAAAAAAGTAGGTGCACCATAGCGTTAGGATCACACCAACCCAACCTAATGGTACTGACAGCATGAATAGCCCAATAGTCGCAGCAGCAAACAAACTGATAAACGGCCATCCTGCGGTGTTGATGGGAACCAAAACGATTTTCAACAATTCAGTTTTTTCCTTTAATTTCAAGTAGCTTAAAAACCTGACCGGGATAGATCAAATTAGGATCTTTAATCTGATCCTTATTGGCTTCAAAAATTATTGTGTATTGGTTGCCCTTGCCATAGCTGGATCGGGCCAGACGCCATAGGCTATTTCCAGGTTGCACGACAATTTTGTTCTTGTCTGAGATTTTTCTTGTGGCTTCTGCACGCGAGAACGGAAATGCTATCCGCTGAATGACTTTGCCATCTGTGCCGACTTGATCGGCCCTAAGCGTGTATAGTCCCGTTTTGACAGGGTCATCTGGATTCATTGTCCAGGTCCCTTGGCCTTCACCCTTGTCTTCACTAGACCGGGCGTGACCAATCAACTTGTTGTCTAAGTAGATTTGAACCATGGCATTTGGTTGAGAAGAGCCACTGATAGAAAGACGTCCATCATCATCATAGTCAACGGAATCGACACTAAGTTTGATAGAGCTTCTAGCCCCCGGTTTTTGCAAAACTGTTGAGCTCCCGTCTCGGTTCATTTTTAATGCAAGAATATTTCCGTCACCGCTTCGTCCGGCTATGTCCTTACCAGCTTGTGGAACGATTACAACGACATCTTCAATGGACATAATTGGTGGCTCAGAGCCAATCAGCATTTTTAGTTGCAAAGTATGCGAGCCCGGCTCAAGAGGTTCTTGGGGTGCAAACACCCAATCCCCACGATCATTAGCCTTTACACGCCCAAATTCAACTCCGTTATCCAGATTTACTACCAGGCTGTCAGGCATAGCGCGCCCAGCAATAACTGTGTTGCCGTCAGGACTAACACTTACAACATCGAAGGTCGGCGGATCCAGTTTCAAGGCTTGCGGCAATTTGGGTGCAGGACTAGGTGCTCCAGACGTCAATTCAGGAGGGCTTATATCGTTGGATTGCCAGGGAGCAAAATTAAGTAAAATAGCAGCGGCAACAAGAGTAAGGCCAAAGATGGCTATGGAAAGCAACCGACTCACAGATGTCTCCTTAAGGGTAACGAATCAAAAAAATACATTAGTACGCAGCTAATTCGGGCGCAATAATAGAGCACCTTAGTTCAGTTCAGCCTTTAACACTTTAATTTTTTCTTTCTATTAATTTTTTAATATATGTTAATGGAGCGCCTATTATTTAGGCAAAGTATAGTATTTAGATCTTCTTGTGTCTATTTTTGGGGTGCTTCATAGCAAATGCCACCCTGTCATTAATGTAAATTTCTAATTAGGTAGCAAGCCGTCAGTAGAATAAGAACTTGAGATAAATATTGAGCTTTTTCAATTGCCTATTACTTTACGGATTTTATCACTAAAATTATTAATTTGCTTGATTCTTTTTTGTGGTTAGGACCTGAAGAATCTCAGGGTTCAGCTGGGCATTGAAGAACCGTTTTAAAAATAAATTTAAATTTTCTTTAATACACTTAAACTTATGAAGGTGTTTACAGTTTTATAATCTGTAAATAGATTTATGTAAGGCCATAGACTTTCGTGACCAGATGGCTATTTTAAACACATGAATAGAATTAAATCATTATGCGTGTTCTGCGGTTCACGTGCTGGTGCACATCCGGCCTATGAAGTTGCAGCTAGGGACCTTGGCCATGCTATTGCCGATCGTGGTATCAATCTGATCTACGGAGCAGGTGACATAGGATTGATGAGTGTTGTTGCACGCGCTGCTCTTGAAAATGGAGGCAAGGTTACTGGCATTATTCCTGAATTCATTCAAGATTTTGAGGTTGGTAGCCCAGGTGAGATCGAATTAATTGTGGTTCAGAGCATGCATGAGCGAAAACGCACTATGTTTGATCGTGCTGATGCTTTTGTTGCCCTTCCCGGCGGACTTGGCACCATTGATGAAACTATTGAGATGATCACCTGGAAACAGCTGCAACAGCACAAAAAACCAGTCGTCTTGATCGACACAAACCGTTACTGGAAGCCTTTTCAAGAGCTAGTTCATGCTGTTGTTGATGGTGGCTTTGGCCACATTGGAATTAATGAACTTTTCAGTGTAGTTGAAAATGTTGAGAGTGTGTTCCATGCCCTCAGAGATGCACCGGATCCGGGTATTGAAGTTCTGACAAGTCACCTCTAGGACTGCTCGTTAAATCTTACAAACTCATTTGGTGCGTCATATGTTTCGAAATCATTAAAAGTCATGAATAAAATTGGAAGCCTTGAATAAAATCGGGGTGTGCCCGTGTTGGCATCCACAATAAATAGCCAATACTAGGAGAAAATAGCCATGGCTAAGATCAAGGTTACCAACCCTATCGTCGAGCTCGACGGTGATGAGATGACACGCATCATCTGGGCGTTTATCAAGGAAAAACTTATTTTACCTTACTTAGACGTTAATTTAAAATATTACGACTTGTCTGTTGAAAAGCGTGACGAGACTAATGACCAAATAACTATCGATAGTGCTAACGCCATTAAGAAATATGGTGTTGGAGTCAAGTGCGCCACAATCACTCCAGATGAAGGCCGGGTTGAAGAATTTAGCTTGAAAAAAATGTGGCGCTCACCCAACGGCACTATTCGAAATATTCTAGGTGGTACAGTTTTTCGTCAGCCAATTATCTGTAAGAATGTACCGCGTTTGGTTCCTGGTTGGACTAAGCCTATTGTTATTGGCCGCCATGCTTTTGGTGACCAATACCGAGCCACAGATATAGTTGTGGATCGTCCTGGAAAACTGATAATGAAGTTTATACCTGCAGACGGATCAGAAACTATCGAACACGAAGTCTTTGATTTTCCTGAGGGTGGTGTTGCCATGTCCATGTATAACCTTGATGAATCGATACGTGGCTTTGCCCGAGCATGTATGAATTATGGCCTCGATCTTGGCTGGCCTGTGTACCTCTCGACTAAGAATACAATTTTAAAAAAATACGATGGACGCTTCAAAGATTTATTTCAGGAAACCTTTGATAAAGAATTCAAGGGTCAGTTTTCAAAAGCCGGATTAACGTATGAACATCGCCTGATTGACGATATGGTAGCTTCAGTCATGAAGTGGGAAGGTGGTTATGTGTGGGCTTGTAAGAACTATGATGGCGACGTTCAGTCTGACACTGTTGCCCAAGGGTTTGGATCACTGGGCCTGATGACGTCGGTTTTAATGGCTCCTGACGGAAAAACGGTAGAAGCTGAAGCTGCCCATGGTACGGTGACACGACACTATCGCCAGCATCAACAGGGCAAAGAGACATCGACTAACCCTATTGCCTCGATCTTTGCCTGGACCAGAGGCATATACTATCGTGGTAAATTTGATTGTACTCAGAATGTTGTTGATTTTGCTGATAAACTCGAGAGTGTCTGCATCGAAACAGTTGAATCAGGCTTTATGACCAAAGATCTTGCACTGTTGGTTGGCCCAGAACACGATTGGATGACTACACAGCAGTTTCTTTCCAAGCTTGACGAAAATTTGCAAAAGATTATGAAGTAATGCTGCAGGGGTATTTTTAATTTTTTTATGTAGGAATTTTTAAAGTGGTAATTAAAAGTCCAGAAAATACTTTGTTTTGCGAACTTCTTTAGTTGAATCATTGTCACTCCAGAGAAAAAAAACAGTTCAAGATCTTGTTGTCTGTTTTTTTGTTTGGACTTAGTGGTTTTATGACATGCTTTCTGGAACTGAGGAGCTTCACTAAAAACAGAGTACTTACAATACCCCCACTACTTTAATTGGTTAGGCGCTTTATTATTCATAGTGTGCTTCACTATAAATATTTGCGAATAAAACAACCTAAATCGCCCACCATCTTGTAGATTGACCTTTGGAAGGTTCTAAGGCTGTTTCCCCTTGACGAAGTGGGGTGTATCCCCTAAAAAATGCATAATAAACCCATTTTTAATTGAGGATCAATCCCATGGCTAGACGCTGTGATCTTACTGGCAGAGGTGTTCAATCTGGAAATAATGTGAGCCATGCTCACAATAAGACGCGAAGACGGTTCCTGCCGAACTTGCAGGGTGTTACTGTCATGAGCGACTTACTTGGCAAGAAAATGCGTATGCGCTTAGCAGCGAGAACCCTTCGTACAATTGAGCATAAAGGTGGTCTAGATAAGTTTTTGTTGGGAACCGCCAATATTAAATTGACACCTGAAGCCGTTGTTATTAAGCGTCAAATAAAGAAAGCCGCAGCCAAGGCAATATCATAAAATTTGCGTGACTTTGTGTTTTAAAGTTTTTGCATGGTCTTTTAAATTACTGGCTCTTTTTGCTGTTCTCATCAAATAAATCTGTCAGATTTTGCATCATTGTGCCACCCAGTTCCTCTGCGTCTGAAATAGTAACAGCGCGTTGATAATAGCGGGTTACGTCATGGCCTATACCAATAGCTGTAAGCTCAACAGTTGAATGAGTCTCAATCCAATTAATCACATCACGCAGATGTTTTTCCAGATAATTTCCTGGATTGGCTGACAATGTGGAGTCATCAACGGGAGCACCATCAGAAATAATTAACAAAATACGGCGCTGTTCAGGACGGCCGAGTAGTCGGTTGTGGGCCCACATCAAAGATTCCCCATCGATGTTTTCTTTCAAAAGACCTTCACGAAGCATAAGCCCCAAATTTCGTCTAGCACGCCGCCATGGCATATCTGCATCTTTGTAAATGATGTGACGCAAGTCGTTAAGGCGACCAGGTTCTGGTGGTTTTCCATCTTTTACCCATTTTTCACGGACCTGACCACCTTTCCAAGCTCGGGTAGTGAAGCCTAGGACCTCTGCCTTTACCCCACATCTCTCAAGAGTGCGAGCAAGTATGTCCGCACTCATAGCCGCCACTGTGATTGGCCTGCCACGCATTGAGCCGGAATTATCAATTAATAAAGAGACTACTGTATCGCGAAAATCTGTATCTCTTTCTCGTTTAAAACTTAGGGGGTGGAATGGGTCAGTAACTACCCGTGATAGGCGTCCTGCATCAAGTAGGCCTTCCTCCTGGTCAAATTCCCATGAGCGTATTTGCTTTGCCATTAACCGGCGCTGCATGCGATTAGCTAGACGTGAGACAACTCCTTGGATCCGGACGAGTTGCTGGTCAAGTTGTGCGCGAAGGCGATTAAGCTCTTCAACTTCACACAGTTCTTCTGCTAAGACAACTTCATCTGAAGCGGTTGAGTAGGCAACGTACGGGTTGCTGATGGAATTATTAGCGGGCCATTCTTGATTTTGATCACTGGGGCCGGCCGGATCTTCACCACTTTCTTGCTCGCCTTTATCCTCTTCAGAGCCTGTCTCAAGATTGCCTTCTTGTGCCTCACCCAGGCCTTCTTCTGTCTGGGTTTCTTTGGAGCTATCGCGTTCAGCGTCCAGTGGTTGTTCATCTGGAATAGACTCCGTCTGGTCACTGCTGTCTTCAGGTAGTTCGTCAGGCTCTGTATCACCCTCGTCAAACAGATCAAGATTTTGGATCATTTGGCTTAGAGCGCCAGCAAACGCCTCCTGATCATGAATTGTCTGATCCAGATTTTCCAGCTGAGGCCCAATGTGTTCATTGATATAACCCTGCCAATTCTTTAAAATTGGTTCTGCTGAAGCAGGAAGATCTTTGCCAGTTAGTTTTTGATGTATCATCAGGCCAATGGCTTCGGCGAGCACTGCATCATTTGGAGCTTTTCTAGTGTTTGCTGAAGGCTCGGGGGCATTGTCCTTGCAGCGTGTTTCCAGCAGGGCTAAAATATTTTTTTCAACACCTAACATTTGTCTGCAGCCAATAGATTCAACACGAACCTGCTCAGCACGTTCAAATACGCGCGCTGCATCGTTGCCAGATGGGCGTAAACGGCGATGAATATTGCTGTCATGATAGCGAAGTCTTAAAGCTGCTGCGTCTGCCGTACCGCGAAGGCGGTTCACATCACTTTCTGTAAGGTTTGATATTGGAGGTGTAGGCAAGCTTACAGTGGCACCACTGTTTGCAACTTTTGCTTCTCTGCCTGAGTAATATGAAATCTCAACTTCCGAGCTTTGGCCAATCGCTTTCAAGGTTGCAGAAGTGACTCGTTTAATTTGGTCGGATGGTGTTTCACTCCAACTCATTTGCTAAACGACCGTTGCTTGGAGGACTGATTCTATCAATTCTTCACCAAAGCAGCGTTGAAAATATTCGGCCACAATTGGGCGTTCCATTTCATCACATTTGTTAAGGAATGTTAGGCGAAAGGCAACTTGCAAATCTTTAAAAATCTCCATGTTTTCGGCCCACGTAATCACTGTACGAGGAGACATCACTGTTGATATGTCGCCATTAATGAAGCCCGTTCGAGTTAGCTCCGCTAGTTCGACCATGGCACTAATCTTTTCGTGCCCTTCAGGCGAATCATAGGCCGGGACCTTGGAAACAACGATATCTACTTCATCTTTGTGGGGTAAGTAATTTAACGTGGCGACAATATTCCAACGATCCATTTGGCCTTGGTTGATTTGTTGAGTACCATGATAAAGTCCAGTGGTATCGCCCAGACCAATTGTATTGGTGGTTGAAAACAACCGGAAGAAGGGATGTGGGCTAATGACCTTGTTTTGATCAAGCAAAGTCATTTTACCTTCCACTTCAAGAATGCGTTGGATAACAAACATCACATCCGGGCGCCCGGCATCATATTCGTCGAAAACCAGTGCTGTTGCGTGTTGAAGTGCCCAAGGAAGGATACCCTCGCGAAATTCTGTAATTTGCTTGCCATCTTTCAAAACAATGGCATCCTTACCGACAAGGTCAATTCGACTAATATGACTATCTAGATTTATTCTAATGCAGGGCCAATTAAGCCGAGCCGCTACTTGTTCAATATGGGTCGATTTCCCAGTGCCATGATAGCCTTGTATCATGACACGCCGGTTATGTGTAAAGCCAGCCAGTATTGCCAGTGTCGTATCTTGATCAAATTGATAAGTCTGGTCGATTTCAGGAACGTGCTCCTCGCCTTTGCTAAAGGCAGGAACCTCTATGTCACTTTCAATGCTAAAAGTCTGTCGCACTGAAACCGAGATATCTGGTGCACTCAGTGGGAATTTGTTTTTTTCCTGCGACGTCACTTGGGTAGCTTTCATATTGAGTTTCCATTTATTTGTGTAAATTTGAGGTAATCAGATAAGGGTGTGGGGCTTATGCGTCAACGCATTTTATTAGGAAGTAAGTTGTTCTGAGGTAAGCGTCGCGTAGGCTAGGGATATTTGCTTAAATTTTTCTTCTGCCACTTTGTCACCACCATTAGCATCCGGATGGTGGCGTTTAACTAATTCCTTGTAGCGTCGCTTAATCTGATCTGTAGTTACCGGTGGTGTGAGGTCGAGAATCGCCATTGCCTCAGCCTCCAAGCTATCGGGCTCATGGCGTGGTTGGGCAGAACTTTCTGTTTCTGGACCGCCGAATTGGCTAAATGCTCCACCAAAATCGTCTGTGCCCGGAGTTTGAATTTTGAAGTTTAGTGCCTTTTCCATGCCGGCAAAGGGCCAAGATGGTCTGTTCCAGGATGTATCATCTCGCAGATCGGCTTCGACTTGTTTATCGCTCATCCCTTCGTAATAATTCCAAGATTTGTTATATAATCGAATGTGATCCATACAAAACCAGCGAAAATTGTTAAGGTCGTCGCGTGAACGAGGTGCTCGGTGCTCGCCGATAACATCGCAGTCTGGCCACTCGCATGAATGGACCTCAGACTGCACATCAGGTACTTTGCCAAACATGCTTGAGTTGTGGACTGATTTATTTTTTTTTGATTTTCGTGACATCTGTAACCGCTCCAAGTGCTCCTTATAACTATGGTGATTAGGGCTGCTTAAGGCAAGCTTTAGTGGATCTTATTCATTTTTTTTGGTGAGGCTCGGTTTGTTCCAGTTGAAGTTTCTGACAAATAGCAACCTAATGCCTGATAAAATCTATAAACATGCTTAATGAACAGTTGTTTTCAGTGGTTATGACTACAAGGTAAATTTGGGCAACTGACAGTTCTATAAAACCCAATAAGATATTTATTGCTGCAGGGCGCATGTAATAAAACAATATTAACATTCAAAAATTAGATGCCATCTCCCTCTGTTGGAAACAGGTAAAAGTAAATTGAGCTGAGTGTAGTTTATAGATACCCTCCCAATAGAAGAGCGATCGCTATGTATCTCCTATTTTAGAATAATTTTTCATGGCGTTTTTTATAGATATAATGATTCTATAATCTTGGTAAGAATGAAAAATAATCAATAAAACAAACATGGTAATTTAATAATCAATGCTTATGAGTTTCAAGTGTTGATACAACACATCAAAATTTATTAATGTAAGATTTTACGCTTGACCAGCTTTAGTATAAATTGCAGGATTTTTTAATTATTAACCAGTGGTTTTTAGATGAACAAGGTTCATGGGCTTGTCCACAGAGTAGGGCGTCTCGCAGGGTTGCTCTAATTACTTGCCATTAGGTAAACGCAAATAAAAATATGGCTTTTTGTAAAAGGTGGGCTTGGCTTCACACCATGATCAGTATTAAGTGCCACTTGAATAGTTTATCCAATAATACCAAGTCTTGCTTACATAAACGATCAAAAGGATAAAGCTACATGCGGGTCGCTGAAATTATTAACCAGAAACTGACTAAATCCCTGTCTCCAACCATACTGGAAGTTAACGACGATTCTCACAAGCATGCAGGGCATGCTGGAGCACGTCCTGAAGGTGAAAGTCACTTTAGCGTAACAATCGTATCCAAAGACTTTGAAGGCAAGACCCGTATTCAGCGCCAACGGATGGTTTATAGGGTTCTCTCAAAAGAAATGACCGGTTGTATTCATGCGCTTGCATTGCACACTCTTGCTCCGAGTGAGGTAATAAAGCAATAAAGTTAATTTTTACTCAGTCAATTTACTTCTAATAGTTGTTCTGTAAACGAATAATGGTTTCTATTCGGGGTTTTGATCGCCCTTTACTGGGATAACTCGTACTGACATTATTTGTTGGCGCAATCTTTCAGCAATCTGGAATTTTAGGCCATGAAACATGAATACTTGACCGGGTTCCGGAATTCTTCGTGACTCGTGCATGATTAAGCCAGCAATAGTGGCGGCCTCTTCATCTGGTAGACGCCAATTAAATTCCCGGTTTAAATCGCGGATAGTGACACTGCCATTAATTGTGTAACTACCATCAGCTTGCAGAACCACACCGGGCACAGCGACATCATGTTCATCAGAGATGTCACCAACAATTTCTTCTAGAATATCTTCAAGGGTGACTATGCCCATAAAGCTTCCGTATTCATTCACCATTAGGGCAAAATGTTCGTGTCGTTTACGGAATTCCTGCAATTGGTCGAGCAAGGTTGTCTGCTCGGGAATAAACCAGGGCTTGGCTGCCAATGAAATGACATTAATCTCATCCGGTTTTTTTGCTTTACTGTCATCGCGCGCCTTGACAGCTCGCAATAGGGCCTTGGCGTGCAAAACACCCACAATATTTTCCGGCTGCCCCTGCCACAGTGGAATACGGGTAAAGGGGCTCGCAAGAACTTCATCAACAACTTTGTCTGCTGGTTGATCTGCATCTATCATGGTCACGTCCTTACGATGAGCCATAATCTCACCTACTTGAACTTCAGCTAAATCAAGTACGCTTCTCAGCATAGCCCGCTCATCATCAACGGCACGATCCTCGTCAGCATGAAGCTCAATAGCACCACGAAGCTCTTCAGACGAAGTTCCAAGGTCTTCTGTGGTGCTATTGCGTTGAAAAATTTTCAGCACACCGTGAACTAGAAAATTGATGCTACGAGTTATTGGTGCAAGCATAAGTACTAAAGCATTGACTGTTGGAATTATTTTTAATGACATACTATCAGCATTTTTAATTGCGTATGTTTTGGGTAGAATCTCCGCAAAAATAAGTACCAGTAAAGTCATTATCAAAGTTGCGTAGGCGACACCTGCTTCGCCGTAAAGCGCAATCATGACACTTGTAGCAAGGGCTGAAGCTAGAATATTAACAAGATTGTTTCCAAGTAAAATGGCGCCAATCAAACGCTCTTGGTGCTCGTTCAAGCGATTTATCATTCTTGCTCGACGGTTGCCATTGTTTTCAAGCTGGTGCATTAAAGGTCGTGAGGCTGCAGTCAATGCAGTTTCGGATCCCGAAAAAAAGGCAGATAGTAAAAGTAAAACAAGAATAGCACCAAGAGTTATCAACATAATTGTTTCTCTATCATTTAACGTTATGCAGCTGACAGGGTGTCAGCCAAAAAATCCTGTAATTCTGTTGGATTTACATCCCTGGAGATGAAGGATGATCCGATAGCACGTGCAAGAATAAAAATTATGGATCCAGCCTCGGCTTTTTTGTCCAGACCCATTTGTCTTACCAGTCGATCTGGTGTCCAGGTGTTATCAGCTATTCCCACAAGATTCGTAGGCAAGCCGATGCTATCCAAATGATTTCTAACACGGTTAGCATCAGCCTTTTGGCAAAGGCCTAGTCGATGTGAGAGGTCAAAAGCCATGACCATGCCAATGGAAACAGCTTCACCGTGCAGAAGTCTATCGCTGTAACCGACTTCTGCCTCAAGAGCATGGGCAAAGGTGTGGCCAAGATTGAGCAAGGCTCTAACCCCGTTTTCACATTCATCTTGTGCGACAATACTGGCCTTACTGGCGCAGCTTTTCAAGATTGCATGGGCCTGAAGAGCTTTGTCTCCTTCAAGAAGATAGGTGGCATTTTCTTCGAGCCATAAAAAAAATTCTGCATCTTTAATTAGTCCGTATTTTACTATTTCAGCATATCCAGCAAGAAGTTGCCGACGTGGTAAACTATCAAGACAATCCAAATCTGCTAGAACTAAACGTGGTTGGTGAAAAGCTCCTATCAAATTTTTCCCGTAAGATGTGTTGATTCCAGTTTTGCCTCCGACGGAGCTGTCTACTTGTGATAGTAGGGTGGTTGGGATTTGTATGTACCCAATACCGCGCATAGTAATAGCAGCGCAAAACCCAGAAAGATCGCCAATCACTCCACCGCCTAGTGCAATCAAAACTGTCTGTCTATCCACACCTTTTTGATAAAGCTTATCACTTAAAGCCTGAAGGTGCTCAAAGCTTTTTGTTTTTTCACCAGCTGCCAAGGTCACCGTCGAGTGTTCTATTCCTGCCCTACTCAACGAGGCCTCAAGTTTAGCCAGATATATTGGTGCGACGTTGCAGTCACTAACAATCACCGCTTTGTGTCCTGTCATTAAGGGACTAATCAGGCTGCCTGCCTGATCCATGAGTTTCCGACCTACCATGATGTTGTATGAGCGGTCGCCAAGTTCAACACGTAGCTGTCTTTCTGTACTGGTTGCTGAAGTGGAATATTCACTCATCATATTTAATTTCCAGTTGCTTATCAATGTAGGCTGCAAGGGCGTCGGCAGTGGCATTAACGGTATCATCAATGGGAATATCTTGCGTGTCGACAATAATATCGGCTTCACCATACACTGGATAGCGTTCGTTCATTAGTCCCTTTAAGATCGTTGCCGGGTCTCCATGTTCAAGAAGAGGGCGACCTTTTCGTCGTGTGGTACGTTCTACTAGTACGTTCAGTCCAGCTTTTAGCCAGACTGAAATTCCATGTTCGCTAATTATTTTTCTAATTTGCGGATTCATAAAAGCACCGCCACCAGTGGCGATTATTTGTACTTTACTAGTCAATAGACGGGATATTACCTTTTCCTCAAGATCACGAAAGGCCTCCTCGCCATAGTGCTCGAATATATCGGATATAGAGCATCCTGCGGCATTGACGATTTCATCGTCTGTGTCAACGAAAGAAAATCCAATTTTTGTGGCTAGGTCTCTACCTATTCTGCTTTTGCCGGCACCCATTAGCCCTACAAAGACTAAAGATTTGCTGATTCTAAGGTCTTTTTGTTGTGTAGCCCTGTCAGCCATTGTTAATATTCCATTAAATTTCTGAATTGTCATATTGCGCATTGTTTGAGTTTTTTAAAAGAGAGAGTACCTATATGTTGCCACAATTAAAAATTATCATAAACTCACAAGACATAAAGATACTTGAAATTTTTTAAGTGTTAGAATCATTTTTTTTGCAAAGCCTAGTGACCTAAAGGGGCTTTAGCGGCTACAAGGATCAATATGAAAAATATCTCACGAATAGTTTTCTTTGTGGTTGTTGCCATTATCGTTGGGGGAGTGGCATTCTTAGCTACCTGGGATATTCCATCGCATTTAAACATAAAAGAAGAAGTACTGCCAGATGACCGTTTCCCACGTTAGTAAAACAACTATCTTAAAGACACTAACCATTGCTGCCATGTTATTTTGCATTCCCTTGAAACTGGTTGAAGCACAAAGTGGACCTGTTCGGTTGGCCCCACAGCCAAATTTACGCCCAGGAGAACAAAGTACTGTCACACTGCCTGTCATGGAACAAAAAATACCCGAAACGGTGGTTACTGATAGCCTCGACACATCCATACAGGTTAACACTTTGCAAACAATTAACCCTGACACCGCAGGTGTGTTGAGCGCACAGGAGGGCGGCTTTGGTGTCGGAATGTGGGATGGCACATCTCAACGTATGCTGGCGACCATGATTAGACTGCTTCCAGTTAACAACAAATCAAAGGCGATGCGAGATCTGATGCGACGCTTGTTGCTTAGTACCGCGACTTTGCCTGAGGGTATGGCTGGTGATGGTAGCTATATTGCTCGTCGTGTTGGATTATTATCCAGCATGGGTGACACCGCTAGCGTCAACCAATTGCTTGATGCAACACCGGGGCGGTCACAAATTAATCAGTTGGTTCGCTATGAAGCTGATGCCCGGTTTTTAGCAAATGACAATGCCCGCGCTTGTTCCCTAGCGGCTCGACAAATAAGTATTGAAAGTAGCGCCTATTGGCAGAAGGCGTTTATTTTTTGTCAAGCTCTTGCAGGTGAGCATGACAAAGCAGCGTTGGGTGTTGCGTTGTTGCAGGATGTTGGAGATGAGGATGAAGCTTTTTATTCCCTAGTTGAGACCCTAGCTGGTAACCCGACGAAAATTGAAAATCTGCCTAATCCGACACCAATGCATTTATCCATTGCAAGAGTGACCAAGACACAATTGCCTAGTGATGTTGTTGCCTCAAGCCACCCTGGCGTGCTTAGAACCATTGCCATAAGTCCCAATGCATCTGTTGAAGTTCGCCTCGAAGCCGCTGAGCGTGCTGAAATTGCTGGTGCACTGGAAGTAGACACACTACGCCAGCTCTACACAAGCGTTTCCTTTAGTGATCAAGACCTTGTCAATCCTCTGTCAAAGGCGGAGGCTGAAAGTGGTCCTTTAAGCAGGGCATTGCTATATAGGACCTCCTTAATTCAGACTGTCCCCACAGCGCAAGCAGAAGCTGCCGCAAAGGCTCTTTCCTTGGGACGAGAGGGTGGACGTTATATTTCTATTGTGCGGGTTTTCATGCCTGTCTTAAAACGCATACCACCTAATGCTGAGCTTGCTTGGTTTGCACCAGAGGTCATTCGGGCATTTCTCTCTGGTGGGGAATCCGCTTCAGCTATTCCCTGGTTCTCATTGTTGCGCATCAGCGCTCAACATAATCAAGAATCCGCAGAGGCTCTTACGGCTTTATTGCCAATAGCTCGTCTTGCTGGTTATTCACAAATTTCTGACTGGAGCCCAACCCACCTTTCTAATTGGTGGGAGCAGGCTAGAACAGATGATGGCGCCAGTGATAAGGCTGCACTGCTATACAGCCTACTTGACGCCCTTGGAGACGATGTATCTCGTGAATCTTGGGATGCACTGTTGGAAGGGCCACAACGAAACACTATAGCGATGCCGAACTCTGCTTTGTGGCACAGCTTAAACGAAGCCACCAAGGCGATAAGATTTTCTCAGAAAGCATCCTTGGAAGAAGCTTCCTCGGCAGCTCAAGACACAGCCTCATATGAGGTGCAAACTCAACAGGTTGTCTCTGAAACTACAACCACCATCCGTAAGTCTTCTTTACCACCTCGTATTGGCGAAATAGTAATGTTGTCCCTAATTGCACTTGGTGAGGGTGGTCCTGGTCAAGCCGCACCCATCGTATTGAGGAAAATTATGGATAGTCTGAAAGTTGCAGGCCTAGATAAAGAAGTACGTGCGCTTGCGCTTGAAGCTGCTGTAGCGGCAGGCTTATAGCAGTTGGATAGGAACAAGCTGTCCATTCACGTTGAAATGTTTCTAGAGATGCTTACAGTTGAACGTGGTGCTGCGGTAAATACAATTGAGTCTTATCGCCGGGACTTAAATGGTTTTCAAGTGTTTTGTGCAGCTCGCAAACGCTTAATTGAAAAAGCCGACAGCACCCTAATTCGTAGTTATGTAAAAAAACTCTCTAATGCTGGAATGGCTTCTTCCACTAGCGCCCGGCGTTTGTCTGCACTAAGGCAATTTTTTCGTTTCCTTCACGCAGAAGGTGTACGAGGCGACAACCCCTCTAGTTCTATTGATAGTCCAAGGCTGAGACGTCCATTACCAAAACATTTAAGCGAGGATGAAGTTGAAAAGTTGCTTAAAACGGCCGAACAGAGACACGGTAGTGAAGGTTTGAGGCTGGTTGCTTTGGTTGAAATCTTGTATGCAACTGGGTTGAGGGCCTCTGAGCTTGTTGGCTTGCCACTTTCCGCAATAAGTAGGGATGGTCGCATTCTAATAGTCAAGGGTAAGGGTGGTAAGGAACGTATGTTACCGCTTAGTGAGCCAGCTAGTGATGCCATTAACACGTATAAAGAAGTTCGAAATAGTTTTATACCAAGAGGCCACCAAAAAGCAGGTGCGGCATGGTTGTTTCCTTCTCGCGCCAAACAGGGGTACCTGACGCGGGCAAGATTTGGCCAACTTATGAAAGAGTTGGCTGTTGAGTCAGGGCTTGACCCACGTCGAGTTTCGCCTCACGTACTCCGCCATTCTTTTGCTAGTCATTTGCTTGCCCATGGCGCAGACCTACGTTCTTTGCAACAAATGCTTGGGCATACTGACATTGCGACAACTCAAATTTATACTCATGTTATGCAAGAACGTCTGCGCCAACTTCTAGATGAAGCTCATCCACTAGCAAGGAATTAAGTGCTGAATTGTTGAAGAAACTGTATATCTTGCAGCAAAGGGGCTATTCTTGTACTCGATTGATCAACCAGTTAGCATTTCTTAGCAGTCTTGCATCATCGCCGCGTGGCCCGATCACCTGTACGCCAAGGGGTAATCCATTTGGTCCTTCCATTAGAGGTAGGGAAATTGATGGTACCCCACAATAGGTGGCTAGTGTGTTGAAGACAGGGCTTCCTGTTCCTGCAAGTCCCTCTGGTGCCTCACCCGTTGCCGCCGGAGTAATAATAATATCGTAGTGTTCAAAGCAGGCATTTAAACCGGAGTTCAGAGTTTCTTGACCAATAATTGCACAATTATAATCTACGGCGCTGATTTCTTGGCCGCACTCAATCATCTGGCATAAGGTATCGCTCAGCTGATTTTTGCCACGTTCGTAATAATCTGCGTAGTTCATTGCAAGATCTGCATACATGATATTGCTATGCATTTCGATTAAGTTATTGAAAGGGCCAGATAGGGGTAAATCTCTGCAGTCATCACCTAAAACTCCTACTAGCTCTTCAAAAGCTTGCTTGGTTGTATCATCTGCCTCGTCCCAAACGTGTGTCTTGGCAAAGCCGACCATGGGCGTTATCGGAGGTTCGATCAATAGCGTCTCGTTAAATGCTGGTCGGGCGCGGGCACTGGTATATTTGTCGTCAGGATCATAACCAACGAGAGTTTCGCTTATCAGGGCGATATCCTCGAGGGAACGCGCAAACGTTCCGATTGTGTCCAGTGGTGAGGACGTTTTAAGTACGCCTGTGCGTGGAATTAGTCCATGTGTGGGCTTAAAGCCGATTACTCCACAATAGGAAGCAGGGCGGATCATTGAACCATTTGTCTGGGTGCCAATGGCAAGTGGTACCATAAATGCTGATACAGCAGCAGCGGAACCGCTTGATGACCCACCTGGTGTACGTTTTGGATTATGGGGGTTGAGGGTTTTCCCAGGAGCAAAAACGGCTAATTCTGTAGTCACCGTTTTGCCCATGATAATTGCACCAGCTTCCATAAGCATATCAACAACCGTGCAATTTTTTTGCGGTTGGCGACCGGTATCAATAATGGTGCCGTTTTCAGTTGGCAGGTTTTTAGTGTTGAAGATATCCTTGATGCCAACGGGAATACCATGTAACGGTCCAACTGGACCACCCGAGCTGCGTTGGCTATCTAGTATACGGGCTTGTTCTAGTGCATATTTTGGATCCAGATGGACCCATGCATGAACGGTGTCATCAATCTCTTTAATCCTGTTTAGGCAGGCTTTAACGAGTTCTTCAGAGGTGATTTCACCCTTACGTATTTTACGTGCTGCCTCGGTGGCAGTTAGTTGAAATAAATCCATTTAAGGAACTCTCTTACTTCTTGCGAAAGCAAGTATTCCATAGATCATAGAAGACCAGTGGTAAGACAACAATACAGATTCCCCAAAACGGCAACCCGCCCCAAAATCCAGCTGCACCGGAACTAATGCTTTCCGCCAGACCTAGCACAAATACTGTAACTAGCACTGAGGCAATTATCCCGGATATTATTTCTATCTTTTCAGTAGACATAATTTTTGAACTCCGCCACCTTTTTTGATTTCATGGGATGTACTTGCCGAATAGCACGTCAGGCAACCACAAGGCGATACCAGGGAACTGATACATTAGTACCATGGCCGCAACAACAATAATCAGATAAGGCATGATGCCTCTGAAAATATCCATTAATTCGATGGCGTTGCCTAGCACACCCTTCAGATAATAGGCAGACATGGCCATGGGCGGTGTCAGAAACGATGTTTGCAAGTTGAGCGCGACCAACATAGCAAAGAAATAAGGATTAACGCCAAAAATATCCAGCATAGGTAGGAAGATTGGAACAAAAATTATGAGGATTTCAGACCATTCCAATGGCCAGCCCAGAAGGAAAATAATCATCTGTACAAGGACCAGAAACTGCCAGGGTGCTAAGTTAAAGCCGAGAATGAAATGCTCAATTATTTCATGGCCACCCAAGTATGAGAATATGGAGGCAAATGTCCACGATCCGACAAATAGCCAACAAACCATAGCCGTTGCCTTGGCCGTTAAATATACTGAATCCTTCAGCATTTTCCAGTTAAGAGATTGATACAAGGCAGCCAAGACAAGTCCGCCCAGGGCGCCCATTGCTGCAGCTTCGGCAGGTGTTGCCAAGCCACCTAAAATAGAACCCAGAACCAGCATTATAAGTGCGGTCAAGGGAACGAATGAAGTTAGTAGTTGCCAGTACACAACCCGCCGGGGGGGGATGTCTTCTTCGCGCGGTTTAGGCGCAATGGACGGGTTAATTAAGACACGAATTATAACGTAAACAATATATGACCCGGCGAGTAGTAAGCCTGGTAATACTGCAGCAGCGTATAGGCGCAATGGAG
Organism: uncultured Rhodospirillales bacterium; assembly: GCA_938092065.1. Lineage (GTDB taxonomy): Bacteria > Pseudomonadota > Alphaproteobacteria > Rhodospirillales > JABHCV01 > JACNJU01. The sequence goes on along the minus strand of CALKND010000007.1, from coordinate 108,742 downwards.
AAAGTTCAGCAATTGCCGCATAAACAATCAGCATTATTGAGGGTGGAATTAAGATTCCAAGTGTACCACCAGCGCAAATCACACCTGATGCGAAACTCTTGTTGTAATGGGCTTTTGCCATAGCTGGAAATGCAAGCAGACCCATAAGAGTGACAACTGCACCCACAATTCCGCTGGCTGTTGAAAACACAGCACAAGTAATCAATGCAGCAATAGCCATGGAGCCTGGCAAATTTCGGGCAGCCATTTGCAGAGAGTAGAATAGCTTGTTAACAATATTGGCGCGCTCAACTACGTAGCCCATAAACAGGAATAGTGGAATTGCTACTAAGGTGTCATTTTCCATCACCGAATAGGTGTTTTGGTTCAGCAGATAGAAAATCTTGTTATTTAGGGCACTTGCGACGGTTTGCATAGAGCCCGCATCCATGTATGCGTAATAGCCAAAGCCGACACCCATAGCCAGTAAGGTGAAAGCGACGGGAAACCCGAATAGCACCATCACAATAAAAAGAGATAACATTAAAATTGCTACTTCAGGATTAGTCATCGGGCTACAAGCTCCGTCTTTGGCAAATAAAAAGTTAGCAACAAAAAGGATTATTAAGTTCCACTCTCGGCCACCTAGCCTTTTAGAATATTCTCTGTTTCCTGGGCATCCTCAAGGCGAGGTAACCACGCATTATTTTTAATCGCCAGATAACAGCGCATACACTCTGCAATACCCTGAATAATAAACAAGGCGCCAGCCATGGGGATCAGTGTCTTGAAAAAATAAATTTGAATTCGTGCCGGGCTATTCCAACTGACTTCTTTATAGCGCCAAGAGTCTGAGGCAATTTCCCAACCGAACCAAAACAAAGCCAACATTCCAGGAAAAAAGAAGATTATATACAAAAGTAAATCAAGGCGGCCTTGCCAGCATGGCTGCAGAAAACGATATATTACGTCGGCACGGACATGTGTGTCTTGGGCCAGTGCATATGGTCCAGCCATAAGAAATAGCGCGCCGTACATTTGCACCATCATATCAAAGGCCCAAACAGTCGGGGCATTCAGCACGTAGCGTACAAAAACTTCATAAGCAACCGAAAGGGTCAAAATTAGAATACACCAGCCAAATGAGCGTCCAATCCAGATGCTGAAGCTTTCGATAGCATGAATAAAGGATTTCACAATCAGGCCTCCTGCTCTTAATCGTCATCACTATAGATATTAGAGGGACAGCCTTGCGACTGTCCCTCTATAAATTGTCAATTTTGCAAAAGAAAATCGCAAAAGATGGTTTCGATCAACCGAAGTGATGCTTGTAAGCTAGGGCGTAATCAGGCTGGTTCAAAAGTAGATAATCCATCACTTTCTTGGCATAGGTTTTTTGTGATGCGACAACCTTTGCAAAGTAAGGGTCTTTTGCAGAAATTCGGTCAACAACGATATCCCATGCTTCCAACTGCCCTTGCATAACTGAGTCAGGCGTACGATAAACATTTACACCGTGCTTTTCTTTAAGCTCAATTAAGTCATCGGCATAACGAAGGGTGTTGTTCCAATAGAAGTTGGAGTTCTCAGCCTCTGAGGCATAGCGTAAAATGTTCTGATGCTCCGAAGAAAGGGAATTAAACTTTGTTTTGTTAAAAGTGATTTCAAAAGCTTCTTGAGATTGATGGAAGCTTGCAAGGTGATAATGTTTTGAAACATCTTGCATGCCAAAGTCACTATCTGAAGTTGGATTATTAAATTCAGCAGCATCAATCAGGCCACTTTTCATTGCAGGCTGGATTTCACCACCAGGAAGTTGAACTACAGACATGCCCATTTCATTAAGAACATCAGCAGCCAGACCGACGGTCCGGTACTTGAGGCCCTTCATTTGGGAGACGTCTTTAATTTCTTCCTTAAACCAACCAAGCGGCTGAGCAGGCATAGGGCTGTTGAAGAAACTTACTAGGTCAAGGCCTAGTGTCTCCATCAATTCGTTGAAAAGTTCATTGCCGCCTCCATAGTGGATCCAGCCAAGCATTTCCTGTGCAGACCAACCAAAACAAGGGCCAGTGCCAAATAGGGACGCTGCTGGTGACTTAGAGTACCAGTAAGCTGGGACGTAGTGAGCCCCATCAAGAACTCCACGATGAACAGCATCTTGCATTTGGCTGGTTTTAACTACTGAGTTAACCGACAATAGGTCGATCTTCAGGCTTGAGCCAGCCATTGCATTCACACGGTCTACATAACTTTTTGCATTTTCAAGAAAAATGCCGCCACCCCAAGCCGCCTGAACTTTTAGTACGACAGGTTCAGCTTTCATAATAGCTGGTGCGGCTGCTTTCTTTTCTTCTTTCTTTTCCTCACAGGCGGCAAGAGTAATGGCACCAAGGCCAGCGGCAACTGCGGCACTGGCTTTAATGAATTTACGGCGTGATTTTATTTTTTCAGTCATTTTAGATAGTCTCCTCCCAAAATTTTATCTGGATTTATTTATCCAGAAACCCAATAGCTTTGCGAACCGGCCACATAACTATTTTAATGCAAGCAGCTAGAAAGCAAACCAAACTAACTCTAAAAATCATTTTTTATGGCTACAATAGACGTGTTATAAGAGTAAAATACAATAGAATATTTTTTTTATATATTATCTAGTGGTCGGCTGCTTATTTGTCATTTTTTTCAATAGCTAATAGTTCTTTCGAAATAGCCGCTTGATGGTCTAAAATTTGTATGTAACTAAACGACACGGTCTTTTGGTTCTTTTCCCGCAAAAAAAGCATCCAAATTGTCTAATGCTCTGTAACCCATTGCATCCCGTGTATCCCCTGTAGCACTGCCAATGTGTGGCAACAAAAAAACATTACTCAGGTTTAGATATTCATCATGAATGCCTTCAGGCTCACCGTTAAAGACATCTAAACCAGCAGCCCAGACCTTACCTGATTTTAGAGCTAGAATGAGGGCGTTATCATCTACAACTCCACCACGGGCCGTGTTGACGACAATTGCACCATCGGGAAGGAGGGCGATACGTGCCGCATCTAGCATTCCTGTGGTTTGGGGTGTTGCTGGGCAATGTATTGATAACACATCGCAGTTGGGCAGCAATGCTTCAACATTGTCATGGTAGGTTGCTCCATCCTCAAGCTCGCTGCATAAGCGGTTACGATTATAATAGTGTACATCCATATCAAAACCCCTGGCGCGGTTAGCGGCAACCTGTCCAACCCTGCCCATCCCGAGTACGCCAAAGCGTTTGCCTGTAACTTGGTACCCGACCATAAAATTAGGTGACCAGTCGTGCCATTGCTTGGCACGAATCATGCGTTCACCCTCACTGGCGCGCCGGGCTGCACCTAGCATCAAAAGTATTGTGACTTCTGCTGTTGCCTCAGAAAGAACGTCAGGTGTGTTGGTTACAATAATTCCTCTTCCTTTAGCCGCTTCAAGGTCACAATGGTCGACGCCAACGGAATAATTGGCAATGATTTTGATTTTTTTAGGTAATATAGCAATTGTCTCAGCCGTAAGCTTTTCCGTATGACAGGGCAAGATAGCATCGGCTTTGGAGCAAAGCTCGACTAGTTCTTTATTGCTGTAAAGCCTGTCATCCGGGTTTAGGATCGGTACATAGTCTCTATGTAGGCGCGCCTCGACGGCTTTAGGAAGTTTGCGGGTAACAAGAACTGTGGGTTTTGTACTCATAAAATCATAGGCTCCTTTTTGAGTTATCCAACTTCCCTGTGGCGCAATTGTAATATTTTTTTCAACACCCAAGTGGCAGTCAGTCCATTAACAATGCCTTTTTCATACAAGACTGGAACGTATGCGCAAACAGGGTAAAGAGGCTCAAACATGGAAATATGATCATTTAAGATTAGCCAGGCTAGCAAAGCCAATATAAAAAGGCTTACCACAATCAGAAATGATGACGGTTAAACAAATTTTCTACGTTAACTAGACATATTGCTTTGGAGACTATTAAAGCCTTAAAAAAAGAATTTGGTTAGGGTTTTATGTCACTTAAACGTTGCGCAAAGGAATATCAATTCAATGGTTTCCCTTTAGTGCTACCAGCAATTAACTGTAGAGCGTTGTTTAGAGACGATGCATTTTTAGTTCCTGTAGCATGCAAGGGTCTATTAATGTCTAATGGAAATCTGCCGCCAAACTCTGCTGTTATATCCTTGCAAGTTTTTTGGACAAGGCGACCCAGGTTTGGGATACGTGCTTTGGTTATCCTCGCTGTTGGGCCGGAAATGGAAATTGCTGCTAGGGGACCACTATTTTCATCATAAACTATAGAGGCTACACAGCGCATGCCAATAGATTGTTCTTCATCATCTAAAGCATATCCCAGTAGTTGAGTGTCCTTTAGACTCTTCATGAATTCAGGAGTAAAAATATGGTTCTTATCAGGGGTGACTTGTTGAAGCTGAATAATCAAATTTCTGTCAATATCATCCATGCCCGCCAGAATAGCCTTTCCAACAGCCGAGCAGTGAAGTGGAACACGCGAGCCTGGGCGCACAGAGGCGCGCATGATTTCACGGCTTTCCACCTGCGCAAGATATACAATTTCATCTTGATCCTGCGCGGCTAGGTTAACTGTTTCACCAGCCTCTTCCATCAAATGGCGCATGAATGTTTTAGCCAGAGGAATAAAATTGCGCGAGCGTGCAAAGGCATTTCCTACAACAAATGATTGCACCCCGACTGACCAAAGGTTACTGGTGCGGTCAAAGCGGACAAAACGATTGTTTTCAAGAGTTGTAAGTAAACGGTGGGTAGTTGATGTTGGTAACGCACAAAGATTGGCAAGTACGGTAAGGATCAAACCACCATCATGCTCAGAAAGTTTTGTTAAAATAGTCAGAGCACGAGTTAAAGACTGCACCTGTGAGCTTCTGCCCGCAGATTCATTCGTTAACTGGTCTAGGTTTTTCTTTGAGGTTGCGTCAGACTTCACAACATACTCCATACTTATGATATATTTAATATTGGGTGTTATACAAACTGTTCCGCATTGTGGAAATGCTTTTCCATATTTATTTGCTAATAAATTATTAAAAAATTTTACAGGTGAATAAGAGATTCTAAGCAATTTCTGTCATATTGGTATCGTATTTTTGAATTTAAGGAGATCATCTCAACAAAGATGTCTACGGGGCTGTCGCATTAGATGTTAGATTCATAGATTAAAACTCCATCAAGAAGGAGGGGTTTGTGGTTAAAAAAGCAGTAGAAACCAGCGCCACAGGTTGACTGGGCTCAGCCAAGCTTTTAAAAACATTCAGCGCTGTATGTAATTATGCGTTTTTTGCCTGTGACTTCTAAATGCCTTGTGATAAATAACGCCAATGCATAATTATCTTGATTTTGAAAAACCCATTGCCGATTTAGAAGGCAAAATAGTTGAGCTATGCCACCTTTCGAGTGATGGTGAAGTTGATACAGAAGATGAGGTAACCAAGCTTCAAGCCAAGGTTGACAAATTGCTACGTCAGACTTACGCCAAACTTTCACCATGGCAAAAAACCCAAATCGCGCGTCATCCAGATCGCCCCCATGCGGTTGACTACATCAAGCGATTGATTGATGATTTTACCTACCTTGCTGGGGACCGCACCTTTGCAGAAGACCCGGCCATAGTTGGCGGACTTGGCCGTTTTCGTGGATCATCAGTTGTTGTTATTGGTAACGAGAAGGGTGCTGATACAAATGATCGCGTCGCTCATAATTTTGGTATGGCTCGGCCAGAAGGCTATCGAAAGGCAATCCGCTTAATGGAACTGGCAGACCGTTTTCACCTGCCAGTGATAACCTTTATTGATACTCCAGGGGCGTATCCTGGGGTCGATGCTGAAGAACGCGGTCAGGCAGAGGCCATTGCTCGCTCTATTAAGACTTGTTTTCAGATTAAGACCCCGCTAATCAGTGTTGTTATAGGGGAGGGAGGCTCTGGGGGCGCCATGGCGCTCGGGGCAGCCAATAGTGTCACGATGCTTGAACACTCTATCTATTCTGTGATCTCACCAGAAGGCTGCGCCTCTATTTTATGGCGGGATGGCGAGCAATCAAAAAATGCCGCTGATTCCCTTAAATTGACGGCGCAGGATTTACTCAGACTTGGTGTCATTGAAGGCATTGTTGATGAACCTCTTGGCGGTGCTCATCGTAGCCCTGAAGTAGCAATTATGGCTGTTGGCGACAATATTGCAGGAAACTTGCAGGACTTAGTAGCTCTAGACGGTGGCGTTTTAAAAAGTAGACGCCGTGAAAAATTTCTTAAAATTGGCTCAAAAATTCCCGAGTAAATTTTACTGTTTTTTTAGATGTTTTTGATAGATTGCAAAGTGTTTTAGTAGTTTTGGCACATCTGGGTTTAGTTTGTCCCAAAGAGCGGCGCCTTTTGGATCATGATTTCTAAGGTAACGTAAAAAACTTTTGCATTGTTTCTCAAGCTGTTTTTTGAAGTTAATCATTTCATTGGAAAACTTGTTTATTTTCAAATTTTGATATGCCATTTCTTCGTAAAGCCAGGCCTCACATTCCATATCAATAAGGCGCATCTTACCCCAGCTATCATTTAAATGCTGAATACCGTGACCGACTAGTTCATGTACCATTACTGCGGCAAGTTCCTTAATTGGCCATTTTACACCATGACGACTTACGATGACTAAAAAATTATGTCCTTTAGTGCCGCTGCTTCTGCGATTGTAATGAAAAGGAGAAAAAAGAGCTATCTTGACTGAGCTCATAGAGGACAGCTTGCCTGGGTACCGAGGGTCATAAACGATAATGACAGGACCATTTTTCTTTAATCGTTCAATTTGTGATTTGCTAAATGGTGAATTTATTTCAATCAGGGATAGGGCTTGCTTGATTATCTTTATTGCTTTTCTGGCACTAACAATGGGAACATCAAATTTTTCATTGGCTGATGGCGTAATTGCAATCATTGATATCCCGTTAAATTCTGAAAGAGTTAAGGTGGGTGCAGGTGTTTTCTCACCAATAATTAACCACGCCTTCTTTTCATTCAGGGGTGCAGTAATTGCAGGCCAAACACTCAGTAGAGAGAAAAGCAGGATACAGGGCAATTGAAGGAACTTTTGCAGCATGCCTTTGCCCTTTGTTTTCAGTGTGGTATCTGCTGAGAGAATAAAAGTATGCTGTTTCTATTAAACCCTGCCATGGCAGTGTTTGTATTTTTTTTTGCTGCCGCATGGGCAGATTGCGTTTCTTGCGATCCGGCCCCATGTAGTGTCATCTTCTGGGTTTATGTCAGTTGATGCCTGTCGGCTCCTAATTGGAGTTGCCATGGATGTGATTTCTGGATCTGGAGCGGCACCTTCCTGCTGAAAGGCAGGGTCGTTACGTGTCTCTGTCATTTCTGGATTGTTGCGCTGAAACATAGGGCTTTCTTCGCTTGGTGATGTTTGCAATTCGATATGAGACATTACCTGTGTTAGGCGCTCGCGGATGGTATCGAGCATTTCTTCGAATAGATTGAAAGATTCTCGTTTGTACTCATTTAACGGATCGCGCTGGGCATAAGCCCGGAGGCCAATGCCTTGACGAAGGTGATCTAGTGTAAGTAAATGATCTTTCCACACCTGATCAAGCATTTGCAGCAAAAGGTTTTTTTCCACTGAACGTATAACATCAACTCCGTAGTTAGCCACTTTTTCAGCTGCTAGCCTATTGCCAAAATCGGTCAAACGTTCACGAATTTCTGCGTCTGCAATACCCTCTTCTTTAGCCCATTGAACGATTGGTAAGTCCCTGCCGAATATACGCAAGACTTCTTTGTGTAGGGTCTCTGTATCCCATTGTTCGGCATATGCCTTCTCCGGAATACATCGTGCGACTATGTCTTCAATTATCTGTTCGCGCATGTCTTTGATTTCTTCAGAAACATCGTCCGATGCCATCAACTCCTTGCGCTGCTCAAAAATGACCCCACGCTGATCATTCATAACGTCATCAAACTTCAGTAGATTCTTGCGAATTTCAAAATTTCGAGCTTCAACCTTTTGCTGAGCTTTCTCAAGCGCTTTATTGACCCAAGGGTGAACAATCGCTTCACCATCTTCTAAGCCAAGTTTTTGCAGCATTGTATCGATGCGTTCAGATCCGAAAATACGCATTAGATCGTCTTCGAGAGATAGGAAAAACTTAGATGCGCCGAGATCCCCTTGACGACCAGCTCGGCCGCGTAATTGATTGTCGATTCGTCTGCTTTCGTGACGCTCAGTGCCGACAATGTAGAGACCACCAGCTTCCAAAACAAGTTTTTTGCGGCTTTCAATATCAGTTGTAACTTTGTTTTCTACATGCTTTACCTTGGCCTCTTCGTTAATGCCTTTTAGAGCTTCAGCCACCAGCATATCCAAATTGCCACCTAGTTGAATATCGGTGCCGCGACCAGCCATATTGGTTGCGATGGTTACACTCCCGGGCTCGCCAGCCCTAGCGATGATCATAGCCTCTTGTTCATGATGTCGTGCATTGAGAACGCTGTGTTTGATCTTATCTTTTTTTAGAAGGGCTGAAAGGTGTTCCGACTTTTCAATGCTAACGGTTCCGACCAAGACTGGCTGCTGGCGCTTTTGGCATTGCTTGACTAATTTCAGGATGGCAACGTCTTTTTCAACTGCGGTGCGGTAGACTTCATCATCCATATCCTCGCGGATGCACGTTACATTTGTCGGAATATCAACAACTTCTAAATCGTATATTTCGGAAAATTCTCCAGCTTCCGTCATTGCCGTACCTGTCATTCCAGCTAGTTTAGGATAGAGTCTAAAGTAATTCTGAAAAGTTATAGAAGCCAAGGTTTGGTTTTCATTCTGTATTTCCACACCTTCTTTAGCTTCTAAAGCCTGATGTAAGCCGTCAGAGTAACGACGACCTTCCATCATACGTCCGGTAAATTCATCAATAATGATAACTTTATTATCTTTAACAATGTAGTCAGTGTCGCGTTCAAATAAAATATGAGCGCGTAAGGCTTGATTGGTATGGTGGACTAGAGAGATATTAGCCATATCATACATTGAGCCTTCTAAAAGCAACCCCTCGTCACGTAAGATCTGTTCGACATTTTCTGTACCGGTTTCAGTCATTGTAACGGCTTTGACTTTTTCATCTTTTTCATAGTCTTTTGGTGACAGCATTGGGATAAGTTTATTTATAGCTGTGTACTGTTCTGCTGCGTCTTCTGTAGGTCCTGAAATAATAAGGGGGGTGCGCGCTTCATCAATTAGGATCGAGTCAACTTCATCAACGATGGCAAAATTAAATGGGCGTTGGACCATTTCTTCAAGTGTGAATTTCATATTGTCACGAAGATAATCGAAGCCAAGCTCGTTATTGGTGGCGTAGGTGACATCGCTTTCATAAGCAATCCTGCGTTCATCATCGCTTATTCCATGAATGATATGGGCACAAGTCATGCCAAGAAATTCATAAATTTTTGCCATCCATTCGGCATCTCGCTGTGCCAAATAGTCATTGACTGTGACAACATGCGCACCTTTTTGGCTAAGGGCATTTAGGTAGATAGGCAAGGTAGAGGCAAGGGTTTTTCCTTCACCGGTTTTCATTTCGGTGATCATGCCCCGATGCAAAACAATGCCGCCGAGCAATTGAACATCATAATGGCGTTGGCCTAGGCTTCGTTTGGCAGCCTCCCGAACTGTTGCAAAAGCGTCAACAAGTATTTCGTCAGTGCTCTCGCCTGATTTTAGGCGTTCTTTGAGCCAAGGCGTGCGCTTTTGAAGTTCTGCGTCGCTCAATACCTCCAACTGCACTTCGAGCGCATTGATGGCATCAACGTCTTTTTGCAGTGTCTTCAGAAAGCGTTCGTTGGCTGAACCAAAAAATCGCCGGGCAATGGCGCCAATCATCGTGACCTCAAGAAAAACAAGTTGGGTGAGCTGACCAAAAGATCGTCTTTCGACAGAAACAATTGATAGAGTCCATAAGGTCTCGTGTCAATGCAGCGGACTGTAAAACTATACTATGATATTTCTTTGATGCAAAATTGTATCGTCTACTTATTTAAGCAGGATCCTAAGGAAGCTATGTGATTGAGGGATCTGAACACTTTATTTTTTTTGATTTTGGAAGGGGAAATCATTGAATTTAAAATTAAGTTAGGTAATGAATATAATTCCAACTGTTCCTGAATTAACTCGCGAAAACAATTTACGACGATGCTCAAAAGTCTTGATTCTTTGGGTATCATAAGAATATAGACAATACAGGTGGCTAGAAATTATTCAGTATTTAGTAAATGTATAGCAATGCAATAAAGCTATCGTCTAAGTCGCTATTTACTAACTTTTTGTCTTCCATTTGAAAATGTTAAGTGTTTTATCTGTCTTTACGCTACTTGTCGGTGACATGCTGATATGGTCTATCCGCAATAGGAATTTAAATTTAGACAATTATTTTTTATTGACATCAATTGTAAATAAAGGACTTTCAACAATTATGACTTGTTTTAGAGCGTGTATTTCACTTTTTATCTTTGTAATTGCGAATGCAACCCCTCAAGCGGCACTCTCGCAAGAGGATCCAGTCGTAGCCATAGTAAATGAAACAAAGATTCTACGTTCGGAAGTTGAGGATGCTCGTATGCGCCTTCCGGAACGACTAAAAAATGTACCACTACAATCAGTTTATGGAATGCTTGTAAATTCACTAGTTGACACGAAACTAGTCGCAGCAGAGGCACGCAAAATCAAATTGCAAAATGACGAACAGGTGCGCAAGCGATTGGCCAGAATTGAAGAGCAAATCCTGGAGAGGGCTTTCCTAACATCGTATATCGAAAAGCGTATCACGGAAGCTATGTTGGCAGAGCATTATGAGAAATTGATAGCTGCCAATTCATCTAAGGAAGAAATTCAAGCCCGTCATATTCTTTTGGAAAAAAAGGCCCAGGCCCTTGAAGTTATCAAGGAACTTGAAGAAGGTGCTGATTTCGCAGAACTTGCAAAGTCTCGCTCGACAGGTCCCTCTGCTTCCAAAGGTGGTGACTTGGGTTTCTTTGCAGAAGGGCAGATGGTTCCAGCTTTTTCAAAGGCAGCCTTTGGTCTAAACAAGGGTGAAGTTACCAAAAATCCTGTTCAGACCGAGTTTGGCTGGCATGTTATCAAGGTTGAAGATCGTCGTCCCTTACAGCCGTTAAAAAGAGCTGAGGTTGAAGACCAACTGCGTATAGCGGTTTCCCGTGAAATCGGCACTACCTATTTGCAAGAATTGCGACAAACCGCTAATGTACTACGCTTTAATATAGATGGATCGCCTATAATGGGTAGCACCTCTGCACAATAAGGGCTATGTGAATGTCATGGTCGATAAGTCCCCCCTAGCACCGAAAGTTTTCCCATTGATGCCAGTCATTTCAGGTGTTCGCTTGGCTGTTGGTACGACAGAAATTAAGTATCAGGGGCGTAATGATATGATGATTGCTCAATTGGTATCTGGGACGACAGTGGCTGGGGTCTATACACGTTCATTGACGGCTTCTGCCCCGGTTGAATGGTGCCGCAAAGCGTTGGGTGGTGGTCAGGCTGAGGCTCTTGTAGTGAACTCAGGAAATGCTAATGCCTTCACAGGTAAGGCGGGTGATGCTTCTGTCAAGCGTACTGTTGAGGCTGCTGCTGCCTTGTTTTCATGTTGTCCGTCAAAGGTTTTTGTAGCGTCGACTGGGGTTATAGGGGAACCTTTACCTGATGAAAAACTGACGGCCATTCTACCAACAGTTCAAGAAGCATTAGATGAAAACAACTGGGAAAAGGCTGCTCAATCTATCTTAACTACGGATACTTTTGCAAAAGGGGCGAGTTGCACCGCGGATATAGGTGGTACTCTGGTGACCATCAACGGTATTGCTAAAGGATCTGGAATGATCGCTCCAGACATGGCTACGATGTTGGCATTTATCTTCACTGATGCAGACATTGATTCCAAATCCTTGCAAGATCTTTTGGCAAGCGGGGCAGATGTATCTTTCAATGCTATTACGGTGGATAGTGACACCTCAACCAGTGATAGCCTGATGCTCTTTGCCACTGGCCTAGCAGGAAATGATAAAGCGGCACCGCTTGACGACTTTAGGGCAAAACTAAGTGAGTTGCTGATTGACTTGGCTTGCCAAGTCGTCAGAGATGGCGAGGGAGCTTCTAAGTTTATTTCCGTCACTGTTACCGGGGCTGACAATGATGGAGCCGCTAAACGCATAGGTTTGGCTATTGCCAATTCCCCTCTGGTCAAGACTGCGGTTGCTGGCGAAGACCCTAACTGGGGTCGAATTGTCATGGCTGTCGGTAAGGCGGGTGAAAAAGCCGACCGAGATAAATTGGCCATTCATATTGGTGGAATAGCCATTACAGAGGGTGGCCAGGTCATTTCTGGCTACGATGAAACCCCAGTAGCTAAACACATGAAGGGTTGCGACATCGACATATCTGTTGATGTGGGTATTGATGTTGGCAAGGCTACCGTGTGGACCTGCGATCTCACTCATAGATATGTTACTATCAATGCCGATTATAGATCCTGATTTGGGTTGTTACGGAGCCGAGGTTAATAAACCAGAAGGCGCGGTTCCAACAATTCTAGTTTCCGCTGTCGCTCTTGTTGATACGGATGGTCGTGTGTTGTTAGCAAGACGCCCTCAAGGCAAAGCTATGGAGGGGCTATGGGAATTTCCCGGTGGAAAGGTCGAAAAAAATGAAACGCCTGAAAAGGCGCTTGTTCGCGAGCTCGCCGAAGAACTTAATATTGACGTAACTGAGAGTTGTCTGGCTCCGCTCACATTTGCCTCTCATATTTATAAGAAAAATATGAAAGGGGAACAATCCTTTCATCTATTGATGCCGCTCTTTGTTTGCCGTGTCTGGAAGGGTATGGTAAATGCAAATGAAGGTCAGGAGCTTAAATGGCGTTACCCTTTGGAAATAAAAGCAAATGAAATGCCAGCGGCGGATATTCCGCTAGTGGCAATTTTGAGGGACTGGTTATGAGTAGTGCTTGTCTGATAATTATTGGAAATGAAATTCTATCTGGCCGGACACAGGATTTAAACTTAGCTTTTTTAGGTAAACGCATGAACGAAATCGGCATTCGCCTAGTCGAAGCACGTGTCATCGCAGATGATTTTGAAACTATAATTAATACTCTTAATGAATGTCGCAACAAATACGATCACGTCTTTACCACTGGTGGCATTGGCCCAACCCACGATGACATAACATCTGCTGCAGTTGCTGAGGCATTTGGTTTGCCCCTAATTCGTGATCCAGAAGCGGTGGCCCTGTTGTGCCAGCACTACGCCAATGCGGAAGACCTCAATGAGCAACGCTTGAAAATGTGTGAAGTTCCCGAAGGGGCCATATTAGTTGATAATCCCATCAGTAAGGCGCCGGGATATCAGATTGGAAACGTCTTCGTGCTGGCCGGTGTCCCGAGAATCATGCAAGCTATGTATGAGGCTCTCAAAGAGCGTCTCATTCCCGGCAAGCCCATGAAATCTAGAACTATAGTTGCCTTTATGGGTGAAGGCAGTCTAGCTAAGGGCCTAGGAGATGTGCAAAATGCCCATTCTGAAACTGAAATTGGCAGCTATCCATTTATCCGCAATGGAAAATTGGGTACGGCCTTGGTTTTGCGCGGTGCTGATCAAGACGCTCTTAATGAGGCGACTGAGGCAGTCACTGAACTGGTTTCAGGTTTTGATGTTGAACATTTTGAGGAATCTAGCGCCGAATAGTTACGTCCTTCGCTGATACACCGTGCTGCCAGCCATGTCGTTGCAATTCTGGGTCTAGGTGTTCTTCTTCGGGATAGCCAATGCACAGGTAGGCGACTAGCAGCCAGTCCTTCGGAACATCAAGAATAGAATTAATGCTTTCCGGTCTCAAGATTGATACCCAACCCAAGCCGATGCCTCGGGCACGGGCAGCCAGCCACATGGTATTGATAGCCCCAACTACCGAATAAGCAATAGTTTCTGGCATAGTTTTCTTGCCAAGGCCATGGCCTTGGCTTGTTGTTACATCGGCGAAAACTGCCAGATGTACTGGTGCTTGGTCTAAGCCAGACAGCTTTAATGTTGCATATTTTTTTGCCTGCTCACCCGAAAAATCATTAAGCGCATCCGCATTGGCTTCTTTGAAGTTAGCTCTTATAGCGTTCCTGCGCTCGGGTTTGTCAACGCTGACAAAACGCCATGGCTGACTGTTGCCAACACTGGGGGCAAGGCATGCTGTGGCGATTAGGCTGTCAATCACGTCCGGGTCGACAGGGTTGCCTAAAAACCTGCGCACATCACGCCGCCAAGCAAAAAGATCATCCAAGGAATTCTGGAAGTCTTCATTAAACCGCGGCTCTGGATTTGGGTCAAATAATTTTTTTTGCTCAGGCATAACCTCAGTATTAGCACGAATTGACAAACGTGGTATATGCATAGCTGTTAAGTAAGGCTAATTAGTGCGGGCGTGGTGAAATTGGTAAACACAAGAGACTTAAAATCTCTCGGCCTAACGGCCTTGCCGGTTCAAGTCCGGCCGCCCGCACCACCTACTTTAGCTGATTTTATTCTAAGATGTTGATATTAATAAATTTTTTATATGGGACTTAAGTAAAACAAAAAGCAGGTTCCTAATTACATTTTACTTTAATATGTAACGCAAGAGCAGTTTTTGCCATCTCTGTCGTTGTGTTCTTATAAATATGGAGAGATTTTTACAAGTGATCCAAGACATTTTTTCTCTAATATCAAATAAGATTAATCTTAGCGCTATAGTATTTGAGCAACTCACTTAACCTTAATGGAAATATACGCCGTCCTATTTGAACGATTATAAATAGAGAAAATCAGGAGCTCTCGTCAATGAAACAGACAACAATAACTGTTACTCTTTCAGTGTTGCTAAGCGTCAGTATTGTATTTGGAACAGCCCAAGCTGGTCTTTGGGAAAAAGCCACATCTCTTCTAGATACAACTGTATCGGCCACATCTTTTGCGATTGAAGCAAAAGGTTGGAACTTGCGAGGTTATGAGTTTGTTACTCCAACAGGAGCACGTTGCGTGTCAATGACAGGCACACAAAAGGGTGGCTTGAGTTGTGATTTCACAAAAGATTGGACTAAGAGAGAAGACTAATTGATTGTTATAAATGTTGCTTTTACCATACTCACTTCAAATGTAGACTAAAAGAATGGGTTGTATGATCCATTAGGCTGTCGTTGGGCTTTTATTTGGATTGTTGCTCCCATCTTATCTTTAAAAGAGACTGACATGATTGATACATCGTTTCCCATTGAGGGGGGGCCGAGAAAATTTAAACCCCACCTTTCTATTTGCTTAAAACTTTCCCTCGTTGGGGAGGGGGGCTGCCTTGGCTGATACTCCGAATATTGATAAATTACATTTTCAAAAAATTGACATGAGTCGTTTGTTGAAACCTGAACCTGCGTCTCACGACCCGCGCATCCTGCTGCTATACGGTTCTCTCAGAGAGCGCTCTTTCAGTCGATTAATGACAGAAGAATCCGCTCGTATTCTGACTCAGTTAGGTGCTGAGGTCAAAACCTACAGGCCATCGGGTCTACCTTTGCCAGATGACTCGGACGCTGATCATCCAAAAGTGCAAGAGCTTCGTGATTTGGTCAAATGGTGTGAAGGCATGGTTTGGTGTTCGCCTGAACGACATGGCGCAATGACTGGTATTATGAAAACCCAAATCGATTGGATACCTCTTTCCATTGGTGGGGTGAGGCCAACGCAGGGTAAGACGCTTGCAGTGATGCAGGTTAGTGGTGGGTCACAGAGTTTTAATGCAGTGAATCAGCTTCGCATCTTGGGCCGTTGGATGCGCTTGCTGACAATCCCAAATCAGTCCTCTACCCCTAAGGCATTTCAGGAGTTTGATAATATGGATCGTATGAAGTCCTCACCCTTCTATGATCGGATGGTAGATGTCATGGAAGAGCTTATAAAGTTCACGTTACTTACCCGTGACAACAAGGCCTACTTTCTTGAGCGTTATAGTGAGCGAAAGGAGACTACTGAAGAACTATCAAAGCGGGTGAATGAGAGTAAAATTTAATCTATTTTAATTGTACCTTCGCGGAAGTTGTATGTTTTAAGAGCAAAATAAAAATCGTTGAGATTTTACTTGTATATAATTTTAGAAATTTCTTAGTGCTTTTCAAAAGCAGGTTTATTAATTTTTTTCACTCCCTGATTCTGAATTCAGTTCATATACCAGTTCTTCAAAGCTTGTTTGAATTTCGACTTTACTCGCACCCGATGCGGCTTCAATTTCTTCCAATTCAAGATTTGTATTAAGGGAGACACTAGCAGGGGCTGGAGCCAAAGGCTTGAAATCACCCAGACCCTCAATAGCCGTCGCTTCACGTTGAGTGGAACGGATAACAGCAAAGATACTGACCAACGCAAAGGATATACCAATAGCGTGAAAAAACCCTTGTGATCCCATTAATTCCATATAAAAAGCAACAAACGGTGCGCCAATAGCTGCGCCGCATCCATACGCCATAACGAGCGTTCCACTTGCAGCAACCCTTTGGCTTGGGGTGAGGTAATCGTTGGTATGTGTGGTACATAGCGGATAAAGTGGTAAACTTAATCCACCAATTATGGCTATTTGCAGGTAAATTACTAACCCGGAAGCGGTAGACAATATGGCTCCGAGTGAAGCGACTGCGCCAACAAAACAGGTCATAATGATAACTTTACGTCTTCCAAAGATATCAGATAAGCGTCCAATTGGATATTGCATAAACCCACCACCGATGATGAGGCTGCCCATAAAAAGTGAAATTTCCTTTGTGCTCAATCCAATAGAGGACGCATAGACAGCTCCCATGCCCATAATGGCTCCAGCACCGGTGCCACTTGCAAATGTTCCTAATACACCGAGAGGCGACACCTTTATTAACTGAATGATACTAACGGATTCATTTGTTTCAAAGACAGGTGCTCGGTTGACTGAGATGAGAATGGGTATCACTGCGACGCTGACAAAAATAGAAATTAGAATAAATAACTTAAACCCTTCAGGGCTTGCGATGTTAAGCATGAACTGACCACCTGCCAAACAGCCAAAAGCGATTAGCATATAAAAACCTAATAGTTGTCCGCGCGTTTCATTTTCAGCTGTATTGTTAAGCCAGCTTTCTGCAACAACATATAGGCCGGCATAGGCAATTCCAGTGATGAAACGTAGTGTCCACCAAACCCAGGGCTCAATAAAAAGATAATGAACAAGAATAGCGGTAGATGCCAAAGACGCTAGTGCACCAAAAGATCTTATATGTCCAACCCGTTGTACCATAACTGGAACCAACTTTGCTCCAATAATCATTCCAACGTAATAACCGGACATCACCAATCCAGTTGCTGAAATGCTAAATCCCTTATAAGAAGCATGTAGACCGAGCAATGAGTTTGACAACCCGTTACCTAGCATAATCAGAGCCATTCCCAGAAAAAGAGCCCAACAGCTTGCAATGGTCTTAATCACGGATTACTCCTCAGCAAAATTATAGATAATTGGCTTATGCCTCATGTTTAAGTTGTCGACAATAGAGAACTATAAAAACTTAAGCGTCTTATTTATCATGATAAAATAATTGCACTTATTACTTGCATTTATACAAAATATGATAATGATAATGATTATCATTCTTATTAATGCAAATGACGAGTTTAAATTATGTTTCTTTCAGCGAACGATATAGGAGAGTTTTCAGTACTTGGAATTTGTTACAAGCACCCTCTTCATTTTGAAAAAGTTATAACAGCTGCCAAGAACCTTATGCCTGAGCTTTGGTCCCCAACGGCAGAAGTGGTTGATACTTCTGTATACCGTTGTGTGAGTGCCGGATACTTGACGTTGAACAAAAACGAAGCTTTCTCTGACTTTGTCCAGATCACTGCACAAGGAAAAAAAAGATTGCACAGCTTAGTTTTAAGAGATCCTGGTGAGGAGTTGACTTCTAAATTGTTTGCTTGGGAATTCCTGCAGTTTTGTTTTCTTGATTTTATTGACTGTGACACTGCTAGAACTGTACTGTTTAGAACCCGTTCACGACTGCAGCAACGGTTATCTAATTTCCGCCAACGCTCAGAATTATGTCCGCATACTGGTCGGTTTACCAATTTATGGTTGTCGATAGAAACAAACCGGCTAGAAACTTCGCTCAATAGTCTTAATATAATTTGCGAAGAAATTGATGACGAACTCCAGATTGCAAAATATAGTAAGAGTCCCTCCATATGACCAGTACTTTGCGATGCCCACCTTGCACGTCAATTTTTAATATAGAACAATGGCTTTGGCAGAATAATAACATTACTAGTTTGAATGTTGCTGATGCAAAAAACCTTCGTACCGATTTCACCGCTCATACTGAACTTGAGCAAACGGATGCCCCAGTCAATATCTTCCATACGTTGTTCAAAATTATTGAGTCTAAAAATGTGTGAGCATTGCAGTGTACAAGAGCCCACAAAAGTATTAATTAGCCAACGACGCTTATGGGAGTTATCCAAAGGTTGGCATTGTTCAATTATCGGTACTTGCTTAAAGCTCTCAGATCTTCGCAGCCTTGCCCGAAAACTGAAAATCCAGACCGTACACACAATCCAATGTTCTGTGGATTATCAATTGCATGGTTTATTTGTGAAAGAAGCGGGAGAAGCTAATATAGCTGCAAAATTATTAAATAAGCTTCTAGATAAACGACATTCTTCTTCGATTCGAAAAGTTCGTGCTATGAGCACTGAGGCTGAACTTCATGAGTTTTGGGTTGGCGCTTTGAATTCTGGAAACATACCTGGACCGTATTGGTCAATTCTTAGTCACCCAAATTCAACTATAGAACTTGCTGAACGAATGTTTGCGGACATTCATATGCTGTCTCATATGGTTGGTGCGTCAAACCGGGCTGACATTCATCAACTTCAGATGGTTGAAGAAAATTTGGCTAAGATGGAAGAGCGGATCAATCGTCAACGGCGACAACATATCAAAAACTTAGCCACCCGTGATGCTACAATAAATACATTACGTTCAGAAATACAACAAATTCAATTAAAAAGTTTTACACCAGCAGAAAATGAACGGCTTACTTCTTGCAACTGTGACGGTATTTCCAGACTAAATAGTGATATTTTACAACTATCCACAAAAATAAAAGCTAAAAATACAACCATATACGAAAACCAAAGCCGTATTCGAGAGTTAGATTCATTGGTTGATGAACTGCAAGATGAAAATAAAATTTTAGAGTCGGCTTGTGCTAGAAATGATCAGTTTAAAGATGATACATCATCACTAAATTTAAATGGCCAATGTTTACTGTATGTTGGTGGACGACAAAGTGCTGTATGTAGGCTACGCAATCTAGTCGAGGATTTAAATGGGAAATTTATTCATCATGATGGAGGCGTTGAGCGTTCAATGAAAGAGTTGGCAAGTGCTGTCACACGTGCTGATGCTGTAGTTTTTCCTGTTGATTGTATAAGCCATGGTGCTGCCAATAAAGTCAAACGTCTCTGCCAACAGAGCTTGAAGCCTTTTATTACATTGAGAACGTCCGGAATTGGTTCACTCATCGCCGGTCTTAAAAAAAGCTTGCAGTGTTTGCCTCTTGACTAAATTTTAAGAAAATAGCTTTAAAATGGGAACTTATTAATAAGCGAGCTCTATAAAATTGCCATAGAAACTTAAGTACAGTTGATGAATAACTTCAACTTTTGCGCCAAACGGTTACAAGCCAGGGCTGCTTATTGCGTGAAACTCCCGGTGGTCTATAGTAGCACTGTACTTCGTCGAAGCCAGCATCAGTGATATACCCACGCCAAGTCTCCAGATTGAGGAAGCACCCATAGCGTTCATCGTTAAACCCTTCGTCATTATTTCCTCGTGGGTTTGAGCAGAATAATATACCTCGTGGTTTGAGTGTTACGAAAAGGTTAAGCAATACTTTTGGCAATTCACTACTTGGTACGTGAAATAACGACGCGTTGGCGAACAAGCCATTATAGTGGTTTTGAGGTAAATTCAATTTAAGAAAATCTTGATGAAGGACTTCACAATCAGAATAGGCACGGGCCATAGCTACGAATTCTCTCGATCCGTCTAGGCCTGTAACAATATGGCCTAAAGATTTAAAAAAAAATAAATCCCGTCCTGGCCCACATCCTAAATCAAGGATCTTGTATGGGGGGCTCCCCTCAATCGCTTCCAAAAACGCTTCATAGTTCTGGCTGACATCGTGATTTTTCGTGTTCTGCCAAAAATCTTCAGCTAACCGATCATAATGTCCGATTGTTGCTTCAGAAATACGTCGTAGCCGCAAGTTATTAAGTGCGGCAATATTACTATTGTTGTCACTCCACAATTTTAACGTCTCTTTGTTTTTACTATCTATGTGACCATCAATGACTGCATCGTTTAGAAATTTGTTCACCACCGTGCTTGTCCAATACATACCCATGAGGGTGGGGATACCGTTTATATTGAAATGATCAGCAATAGCTTGTGGCGCAATTTTGCCAGCGAGCAATGCGGCCTCAAACTCAACAATGAGTTGATGAACTTGCGCCGCCTTTTTGTGTTGCTGTTTTGTCATTTTAAATATTAGCACAAAAAAATGGTTTTTTTGTGTTGGAAAGTCAACATTGATTAAATTGTTTATAAAGCTGAATACAAATTCTTTGGTCTAAAGCTCAGGTGCCACAGAAAGTCTCAAGAACAATCTCACTCTGTTGAGGTGGGTTTTGAAAATCAAATTTTTTAGGCTGATCGTCGAAGGGTAAAGATAAGACATCTACTAATTTTTCAAAAGGGCTAAAGTCCTCTCTGAGCGCTGCTCTTATGACCTCTTCAACTCGATGATTGCGTGGGATATAGGTGGGATTCATAGCCCGCATATTTGTCTGTCGATCCAATTCGCTCTGCTCCTCGAGGCGTAGACGTGCCCGCCATTTAACCAACCAGTACTCAGCAGCAGACTGGTCTTTAAAGAGTGTGGTGAAAGAAACATCTAAATTGGATTTTTTAGTGTCTTTACTTGTTGAAAGGTCACAAAGTCGCCGAAAGGTTAGTGTGAAATCTGCTTTGTTAGCTGCCATGCAATTTAGCAAATCTTGTGCAAGACCAGTGTCACCATCATGATGACCCAGTAAACCAATTTTTGATCTAAAAGTGGAACTCCAAACTAAGTCAAAATTTTCTTGAAAACAGTTAAGCCTATCAGTAGCCGCCTTAACAGCGGTCTCTTCATTGGGATTAATTAGAGGCAGGATGGTGGAGGCAAAACGTGAAAGGTTCCAAAGGGCCATTTCTGGCTGTTTAGCATAGGCGTAACGCCCCATGCGATCTATAGAACTAAATGTTGTCTCGGGATGGTAGGTGTCCATAAAAGCGCAGGGGCCATAGTCTATCGTCTCGCCAGAGATGGACATGTTATCTGTATTCATCACACCGTGAATGAACCCCACAGCCATCCACTTGGCGATCAACTCCGCTTGTCGTGTGATTACTCCTTCAAGGAGTGCTAAATATTTATTTGACGAATTTTTAGCTTCGGGATAATGCCTATCAATGACGTGGTTTGATAGTAGTTGGAGTGCTTCAACATCTTGTCTTGCAGAAAACAGCTGAAATGTACCTACCCTGATGTGACTGCTAGCGACACGTGCTAATACGGCGCCTGGGAAGCTCGCTTCGCGCATTACGGTTTCTCCCGTGGTAGTGACAGCAAGTGCACGTGTTGTAGGAATTTGTAAAGCTGCCATCGCTTCACTTAGGATGTATTCACGTAATATGGGGCCTATCCAGGCGCGCCCGTCGCCGTTGCGCGAAAATGGGGTTCGACCTGCCCCTTTAAGATGTACGTCTTGACGTCGTCCTTCAGAATCAATTATTTCACCAAGAAGAATAGCCCGTCCATCGCCAAGTTGAGGCACCCAGCCACCAAATTGGTGTCCAGAATATGCCATAGCAAGTGGCTCTGCGCCCTCTGGAACTCGGTTCCCAACAAGTACATCTGTGCCGGCTGGAGTCTCTAGAAAGTTTGGATCCAGGCCAAGGTGACGGGCCAGCAAATGATTGACCTTGATAAGGCTTGGTTTCTGTACCGGTGTTGGGTCCAGCCGGGCAAAAAAATGTTCTGGCAATTTTGAATAGGTATTGTCGAACTTAAATTGATTAGAACTAGTTAAACCCATATTTACTAAAGGCCTTTCAAGGCATGGTCAGATAGACCTGTTCCTGTCCATTGCAGTTCCTTTACAGGGACTAGTAGGGCGGTGAAAAAATCTTCTTGCATTTGGTTTGATCTCTTTACCATTTTCACAGATTGAAATTTACAAATTAAATTTCTATTCCAGTTGTTCGTAAGGTCCAAGAGAACATTACAGAATGCTTTGAAATCATTGTACACTATATCTTAAATTTTTTTTGTAACGACGGTGAAAAAGGGTTGCATGTCTTAATTCGAACCCATGCGCGGCATATCATCATGGTTCAGTGTAAGCTGAGCTGCGCCAACAATACTATTAATAACGAATGACGTCTTACCGTCGATTAGCAGTGACAGCGGAATAGCTGAAAGTGTCTGGCTTTTGTGCCTAAGCCAGTGCCGCCTAATTTTTTTATCAGGGGCAATCTTAACCAAGCTCTTTTGTAGCGCGACAACTAATTTTAAACACTCAAAACTTTCTTTGCGAATTTCTTGTGGCGCACGTGTTTTCCATGATTTTAGTTCTTCTACACTGACGCCGGTTATTGCTGCCTGTTCTGAGATTTCGAGTCCTAGATCAGTGGCAGCATTGGAATAGTGCTCCATGAACTGCAACAAACCGATACGCTGCCATATTGCTGTTCTCTCGGCTTTACTTAACGCATTATGGAATGGTGAGTTTGCTCTAAGTAGACCGCCGTCAGGTGTGTCAGCTAGAACTTGGTTAGCCATTTTTTCAAAAGGAAGATATAGAAGCGCTTGCCATCGATCCCAAAGCAATATTTGCTCAGGTTTACGCGAGTGAAGTTCTAAGAGTTCTTTCTGGGCGCGGACGATGAGACTTGGGTATTTGCCAGTCAACTCCAAGACTGCCAGATGGAATACTCTTGTTTTCTTTTCACTCAAGGAAAATAGTTTCATGTTCGACTTTATTTTTTGTCCTAAACTCATCATTTTGATTTGTATTAAAAACAACTATACAAACAATAGAATACAGTGGTTGCGTTATTTTTAAATTAGTCTCTTTTAGGCAGTCCCGCTTGTGCCCAAGCTGCAACGCCTCCTGTCATGTTGTATGCTTCGGAAACCTTATTTTCTTGTAATAAATACTCTCCAATTTGTCTGGAACGAATACCTTGAGCGCAGACAAATACTAACCGTTTGTCAGTTTCACTTGGCACAGCATCAAAATCAAAAGCAGACATAGGATTGTGAATAGCTCCATCAATTGAAAACATAACTAATTCTTGGTGTTCTCTTACATCAATCAGAATAGCTAAATCTTCATCAAGCCATTCTTTAACCTGTTGTGGTTCAACTTCGACCATTTTTGGGACGTCCTTATTTTAACATTAAGCACTTATTTTCGTTCACGCCTTTGGCTTCAAACTTTTGAACAAGTAGTGTATGAGAAACATCAGTTGCTCAGGAAGTTATTATTAGGTGCCACTCTCGAAATACAACAGTATTTAATTTTAAGAGGCAAAAGAGCATTTATACTTTTTTGCCTCTTAAAATCTGTACAAGTTACAGTGATTATTTTTGTTTTTCCTGTGTCTTGGAATCGGGCAATACAAATGTCTCAGGACCCTCGCCAATATTCGTCTCAATATAAAGCGATTGGCTGGGGAAAGCAAAAGCGCTTCCTGCAGTTTCTACAATCTCTTTGATGGCATAAGCTAGGCTCTCTTTAATTTCCAGCCACTCTCCCCAATCGTTGGTCTTCGTGAAGCAATACAGCATAATATCTATAGAACTGTCAGAAAAACTATCGATCCGCACAAATAAAAGGGTCTCTGGTGGCTTGGCGAAGGCATCGTTTTCCATGACGTAGGCCTCAATACCGTCACGAATGGCCCGCAATTGGTCCACCGAAGTGCGATATTCTACGCCAATTTTCCAAAATATGCGCCGGTGGCTCCTTGATGAATAATTGGTTACAGCTGAATCAGATAATTGTGTGTTAGGAACGAAGACAGGGGCACTATCTAGGCGGCGCACTACCGTCGAACGAAACCCAATCGTCTCTACAACGCCCTCAACGGTATCCTTTACCTTTATAAAATCACCTGTGTTAAAACGTTTTTCAGCGATAATTAGGATACCAGCAATAAGGTTTTTGAACAGATCTTGTGCACCCAATGCAACAGCAACGCCGAACAGGCCCAGGCCAGCCAGGATTGGTCCAACTTCAATACCCCAAATTTGCAAAATAGTTGCTGCCCCAATAAATATGATTGCAGCCTTGATAGCTTTAACAAGCCACTGAACCATAGCCAGGGTAAATACTTTTTCCAGATTTCTGAGGAACTGACTTAATGGATCGACGAGCCTGAAAAGAGCCCAGAAAATAGAAAAGGTTATTAATGACCTGACCAGATGGTCGCCTATGAGGGCGAGGGTGCTGGGTAATTCCAGGTACTCGATTACAAAAAAAGTACCCATAACAATTGGAATAAAACGAATTGGACTTTCCAGAACGTCAATGGCTTGATCGTCTAAATCACTTCCAGTTCGTTGAGCCATTCGCTTCATGAATGCCAATATGAAGCGGGTAAATAGGCGTCGTAAAATAAGAAATATCACGAAAATAGAGATAGCTATGAGCAGACGGCCTATATCGATACCTAAAACGCCTGTTTTCCATACGTCGAGGGTTAGTTCCCAAAAGTTTTTAAGTGTCTCAATCAAATATACCAAGTTGTTTGTCCTGTTAAGGCTTAGTTGCCGATGCTAGCTTAAGTATAGAAGTTACTATATTTAAGCAGAATTTAAGTACTCTGAGTTCTATCGAGCGTATATTTCTTAATGCTGTGGAGCGGCTACAATGTATGCCTGAATTGTCTCATCACCAAGTGCCTTTCGGGCTTCCATGCGATGAATACCCTTGACCAGAACATAGCGGCCCTTGCCTTTGCGCACTTGGATGGGACGTTCGTCAGCATCTTCCATTATCTCTTCTGCAACGGACTCAACCTTTAGAGGATCAAGCTCCTTACGGATGCCTACTGGTACATAAATTTCTTTGATGTTAATGACAATGGCCTTGAGCAACACAGTTCTCCCTCTTACGACGTTATTTTATTTTTTCCTGTATTTAGGTAAAGGTATGATCTGTACTTGTTTCGTTTGAATGCGTGATAAGGCTTCATTGCTTTCAGTTGGCTTTGAGTCATCATTGCTTGTTTGGCTATAAATAGCGTAGCCAGCAAAAACATATTCTATCAATTTATTCAAAACAAGTTATTCAAAACAAGTTATTCAAAAAAAGGTTTTGTTGTTGTTAATTTTTATTTTTTTGCGTAGATATTAGGGCTTTAATGACTGATAATGATTATTAACAACAACTATTTTGTGCTATACTATTTTTAGAAAAACAGTTTTAAAGTGACTATCATTAATACTGAATGCTATGGCCTAGCTCTGAAAAGTTTTTTGCTCTGCCCATTTAATGGCACTCCCTAGAGACTATTTGGGGTTTTCATGGTTTCTTGTGCGCGTCTGCACAATAATACTTTGTTGGCGTCCATGCTGTGCTTGACTAGAATAAGTTTAATCAGTGTTTGTTGCAATTTTTAACTGTCAGCATTTTCTTTGCTTTAGGACGCATTGAAAATATTATAATAAGCTTTATGAAACGAAAATTAAGTATTATGAATGTGAGGTTTTTTAATGCCACAGTTGTCGCATTCAAGCATGACTATTTGCTGCATTTTCTGACTTTTCCCTCCAGGACCACTGATGCTATTTTGGCAGAGGTAACTGCCATTATCAACGTTGGTTTAAGACGCCGGAGCTACGGGCCATCTGGTCAGTTGCGTAAGCTGGGCATGCCCATAATAGTGGCTGCTACTTTGCCAATGATATTTATAAGACTTGTGATCACAAGGTTGAATACCAGCCTAGGTGAGGAGCAAAGGCATTGAATGGGCTTCATATTGTTGGCCTGAGTCATGCCTATGGTAATAAACAGGTTTTGAATAATGTCGCTTTAATGATACCTGCTGGTGAGCTGGTATGCCTGCTTGGACCTTCCGGTTGTGGTAAATCTACATTATTGCGACTCGCCGCGGGCTTGGAAGAAGTTCAACAGGGAACTATTGTTATTGATGATGTCACTGTTGCCAGTACAGATATGCATATCAACCCAGAGCGACGCCATATTGGCTTAATGTTTCAGGATTATGCTCTGTTCCCGCATTTAAGCATTATTGACAACGTTACCTTTGGTCTCTCTGGAATGGCGGTGGATGCGGTGAGAAGACGGGCCAGGGATTTGCTGGATCAGGTTGATATGACACCCTATGCAGATAGCTATCCGCATACGCTCTCTGGCGGTCAGCAGCAACGTGTCGCATTAGCAAGAGCCCTTGCTCCCAAGCCAAAGTTGTTATTGCTTGATGAGCCTTTTTCTGGCTTGGACGCTAATATGCGACAAACCATTCGTGAAGAAACTCTAAGTGTTTTGAAGCGCAGCGGCGTAGCTACATTAATGGTTACCCATGATCCTGAAGAAGCAATGTTTATGGCAGACCGGATTAAGATTATTGGCGCTAATGGCCGCATTCTTCAAGCCGGGCGCCCGCACGATATATATTACCACCCAAACCATGAATTTGTCGCCAAGATGTTTGGCAAGATGAATAGATTTGAGGGGGTCGTCCTAGACGGCCTAGTTAATACTCCATTAGGGTCGATTACCACAGATCTTGAAGATGGCCTGAAGGTACAGGTGCTGATTCGCCCAGAAGGTGTAATTTTAGACAACGTTGGCAAAACTGCATCCCCTAAGGTAGAGATCACCTCAAGTCATTTGCTGGGACATGATAATATTATTAGGGCACGCATAGGTAATAGCGATGGGGAAGACGTTTACATTCGTGTTCATCACGCATTCGAGGTTGAATTCCAAAAGAATTTATCAGCACGAATAGACCCGGAATATGCTTTTGTTTATGCTATTGATAATGTTTAGTAGAAAGGAGGAGGTGCAAATCTAAATGGTAGAACTTACTGAAACCTTCGTGTTGGAGTGCGCGGAGCTGGATAAAGACCACAAGCGCCTTGTTGAAATGGTCAATGATATTACCGATGATATTGATAAGGGCGTGACTGGTAACTGTAATAGTAAGGTCCTTAACTTTGTTAATTTTGCTAAAGAGCATTTTAGCCGAGAAGAAAAGCTGCTGAAAAAAAACGGCTACCCAGAAGCAGCTAAACACCATAAGCATCACCAGACGCTGATTGCTAAAATGGAACACATTCAAGAATTTGCGGCCTCAGCTGAAACAAATCAACTAGCATGCGTCAGCCTAAAAAGAGAATTGGTCTATTTTCTGATGGATGACCTGATTACAACGGATATGGACTTCAAGGACCACATTGATAGTGATCAGGATTAGGGCAGTTTAATTTACTATACAAGTGTTTCTCTAGACAGAACTCAATGTAGAAATTTCTCTTGTGAGGCGGTCTTTAAATCAGGAGGTAATTTTTCTCAATAACCTCAATCCAAACACTATTTGATTTTATCAGTTATGTTATAATATTATAATTAAAAATTTGCGATCTTAAGATCTAAATAGGCTTCATTTTAATGTTTAGCGACATACTGTTTTATCGTCTTAAATAATTAACCTGCTACTCTTTTCCAGCCTTCTTGTTCGCCGTGTGCAAATAGTTCCCCCGCTTCTAAGTCAAACCACCAGCCATGCAACTTCAGCCGTTTGTCCTCAACCCTATCATTCACCCAAGGAAACGATAACAGGTTGTCCAGCGAGACCTTTATTGCCTCCCGTTCCACGCGGCGATGCTGAGATTTACCCTCAAACGTCTCGTCGCGAGCCTTTTCGACAACTGACAACCAGTCATCGATAAACTCCCGGCTTTTGCCCTTTGCCTGGCCTTCGCATAGGCAACGAATACCACCACAATGAGAATGACCCATAACTATAATTTCTTTAACGTCGAGGTCACGTACAGCAAACTCTATGGCCGCACTGGTACTTTGATAGCTGCTGGCCAGTTCATAGGGAGGAACCACGTTTGCTACGTTGCGGACAATAAATAACTCACCTGGCCCTGCATTTGTGATGATAGACGGGTTCACCCGGCTGTCCGAGCAAGCAATAATCATGACTTCTGGTTTCTGCCCTTTTTCTACCAGCAGACGGTAAAAATCTGGCTTCTCTTCATAGTAGTTTTTTTTAAAGGATTTGAAACCCATTAATAGTCGATCAATGCTCATATAAAAGCTAATAGCAGATACAGCACAGTAATCAAAGAAAGTATCAATACACCATCCATGAAGATCACAAATTTTACTCTTATATCAAGGCACCAATTTACTTTTTGGCACATAGGCGCTGTGTGTTTATTTTACAATTATGTAGCTGATATATTTGGAAAAATTTGTAAAACAGAAGGGACTTATAGTAGTTTTCGGCATTTTCCCCCTAGTACGGATTGAGTCACAACATCACTAATTTTTTTATTGTGTAAACAGATCGTGCCAGAAAATGTGACGGTAGTTTATACCTTTTGGAGCACTGTTAGGGTGGGCGACACATAGGGCACATAGGTGCTCTTGTGATGGTGTAAACAAGTTAAAACTCCAGCAATTTTTGTTGCGAATGTCATTTTTACGCAAAAAGGAAATTTTCAGGGTATCAAGATCAAAGGCAAAACTATCTAGTTGTTCATGCAATCCTTTACCAATAGCTTTGATATAAGACTCCTTCAGGGTCCAAAATGAAAAAAAAACCATGCGTTGTTCTGTGGGCGGGCTGTTCTTGAAATAACTTAATTCCGAATTTGAGAAATTCCTCTTGGCAATTGTGTCGATCATGTTGGAACGAGATCGCCACTCCACATCAATGCCAATGTCATGCTTTGTTGACAATGCGCAAGCAACAAGACCATTGGTATGGGATATGTTAAAACGTAAAGATTGGTGATTTAACTCCTCGTTGATTTCAGGTCTGCCGTATTCACCTTTTGTGAAAAGCCAATCGGCGGGTGCTAAATCCGAAAAGTTTGACAGCATCATACGACACAAAATGTGAGCAGCTTGGTATTCTCGTTTGCTTTGTTTGTGAGTAATTTGTTTAAGACGGTCTATTTCATCAGGGCATAAGACGTGGGCTAGTCGTTTAATATGCTTCTGGTCACTTTTAGTGACGGCTAGGGTCCAAACGTGGACCTCATCAGGTTCAAGAGTGCTCAAAGGTTTTTCTTCTCGAAAACGGTTTTAATGCGGTGTGACTGAATAGCATTCCGTAATAGTGGAAGTATTTCGGCACAAAGCACTGAAGTCAATATGACACAACAGCCGATAAGTCCCATAGTGCTAAGACGTTCCTCTAAAATTATAGCTGCTGCAAGGGCAGCAAAAGGCATCTCCAGAACAAGGATAAGTGCCGCGTCGGCGGGGTGTGTGTAGCGCTGGCCAACCACCTGCAGGGTGAAGGCAATACCAACAGCGACTGCCCCTGCATACAGGATCTCGGGCCAAAACCCCACAATTACCAACAGAGTTGGATTTTCAAAAGTAATTGTAAAGACGATTCCAAGCAGAGCACCAGCACTGAACTGAATACAGGCCAAAGTTAGTGGGCGTCCACTGCTCGCTGCAAACACTCCAACTAAAACCACATGTAGGCCCCAGAAGAAAGAGCTGAAGATGACCCATAAGTCGCCCGTAGATATTTCGCTTAAGCTACCGCCGTTTAAGAGATAAACCCCACCCAAGCAGCCACCTGATGCAGGCCATGCAGACCAATGAGGCTGCTTGCGGAACAAAACCAATGCAAGCCCCGGGACAATTATAACGTATAGCCCAGTTAAAAATCCTGCATTAGTCACCGATGTCAAGTTAATGCCAATTTGCTGCAAGACGAGGGCTCCAAAAAGTACAGCTCCAATGCAAGCAAACACAATTAGAGTTTGACTATTTAAGGGCTCATAGGCCCTTACACTCTCATGCCAGGCAAAGGGCAGAACCACCAAGGCACCGAGGCCAAATCGTAAGGCAGTGAAAGTGAATAGCCCTAGCTGACTATCCCCAATAAAAACCAGTTTCTGGATAACAAAAGTTGACCCCCAGATAATTGCAGCTAGAAGGAGTAAAATGTTAGCCTGACTTCTTGACAACTTAGTAACTCCTAATGGTAACTGTATTAGTCTTTATTGGCCTAAAAGGAATAGTTGGATTAACAAAACGTGTTGCACAAAACAATAAGAGATTTAGTTCAACAGTTTATGGGATGACATGACTTGTATGAAGTTTTGCCTGGCTCATTTATCAAAATTTAACTTAACCGTTATCTTGCGATAGAGTGAGGGGCTTTATGTTAGGCTTTGTATACGAAAAATCTTAGATTAAATACGTCTTGGCAGCTATAATTTAATTTACACTCCGCAATATTGTCATCCTAATTGGAGATAGTTTTAAACAATTCCGGTGTTGTTTTAAAAGAAAGTTCTATTTGGCTTTCCTTAACTATTATCACCTATCGTTAAGTTTCATCTTTGATTGGGGATTCTTCATGTTCAAAAAAAACAATAGGCAATTACAGTTAGGTGATCAGTTTGTCGAGTTGGGCAAAACTAATTTAATTTGGGAAGTTGTAGGGATTATTAATAACCCTCACTTGCCACCACACGCTAGAATAAAAAAAATAGGTGAAGATGGTGTCCACCTTACTTCCGTGTCCGCGTTATTGGATAATGCTTTTTTTAAGCCTATCGAGCAGAAGTTCACTGAAATATTGACTAATGAGCAAGATCAGGTTGTTGCACTGGAACTGGAAAATAATACTTATGAAAAAACGGGATAGTTTTTTTTTAGGTAAAATTTCAATAAGCTACAAGATAAATTTGCTGCAAAGTCTAAGTATCGAACAACGGCCATTAATTGTTTGAGACCTTACTGTCAGTGCAATATCCATGCGTTTTTACTTATCCTTGATTCCCTTTGGGCTTTCAATAAATACTCTTGATGTTTTACATCCAACTTGTATCACAAAGAGTAACAATCACACTTTTGATAAATTCAGCCTAATTGTTTATTATCACTGATATTACAAAACGACTTAGTTAGTAATTAAATATTTTAAAGAGGATTAAATATTCTTATTAAAAGAAATTACGTCCAACTAATAGAGAGCAATTTACATCGTTTTAGTTAGTCAATGTCACTAAAAATATAATCTTCAGGGTAAGTCATTTTTATCCACTCTATTACCTTTGGATGTCTCTCGACGTTTAAGAAAATCCTTTTTAGGTTAGGGAATGGCGCTACTAAATCTGAGGGGAGATAATCGATCATTCCAGACGTTAGCCAGCCTATTAGCCGCCAAATAGCTAAATCTGCGATGCTAATTTTTTGGTTCACGAACCAGTCTCTTTTTCCCTCCTCCAACAATTCCTCTAGGTAGCTAATTTTTCTAACAAGGGCTCCTCGAGCTAATTTCTCGCGCATTATTTTTTTTGTTTCTTCATTTTTTTCTTTTAAGGATGGGCCAAGTAAAACAGTTATATCAGTCGCCATATCTATAATTTGATCGATCAAAGCTGCATCTACAGCATTTTCGATAGGATAAAGACCACTTATTTTTCCACAGAATCTTGAAATGCCTCCAGTTTGGTTGATGCTTTTTCCATCTATATTCAGGCAAGGTATCTGGCGAAAGGGAATGACTGTTCCATCATCGAGTTCACCTGTTTTTCTTGATCGAAGAAATTCATCACGACTAATTCGAACGTCTTCAAAGTCTATGTTTCCTATGTAAAGGGCAATTCTTCCAATTTCGGCTCTCCAAAAAGGTATATTCAAGTAAATAAGCTTGATTTTCAAAGCATGTCTCCGAGATCTACTAAAGCAAAATCTTTATTTTTGTTACATTCCACCACATCAGTATTTTTCGTAAATTTTGTTAATAATTTGTATATTTTTGAGTTGATTAGAGTTCGATTCAAGGAATTTTAGATAGACAAATTCTTGTGTAAAAAAACTGCATGTTGCACCATAAAAGAAAGTTCAGCCAAAGTGCTTGTCTGATAAATTCATTACAGTTTTTGCAATGAATTTTAGCCATCTTTATTCTTTTGTAGTCAAGATTATTCGTTTTTATTGGAACAGGTTATTTTTGCAAATCTTATCTAATTACGTATTAATAAACTAATAAATTGTGGCAGATCACGTCCTTACTTAGCAGGCTAATACTCTTGAATGAGTGTATTAAATAATATGGATAATTTAGAATAGGACTCAAAACGATGAATGACTGCATCCCTTCCGTAATAATTTCTGACGGCTATAAAGGAAAGATTTTGTTGGTATCCGTTGGTGGTGACGGGATCAAAGATACCATTATTTTGCGTTCAGGTGATATCTGGCATTCTGAAATTTTGCACGCCACTGAAGCAGAGATTAATAAGTATGGTATTAAGTCAGTTCAAGTTCATGAAGTTGGTGGAGCATGGGTACGATTCGATAAGGATGGCCCCATCTTTATCTACGGGAACAGTGAAGAGTTTGGAACTTGTGACAAGAACATCGCCGCTGAGTTACTGCGCCAATTATATCCTGAAAGAACTGTTTATATTGAGGATTAATTTGAAATATCAGTAGATTATAGCAGAATGTCATTTGATATTGTATATACAGGCCTTGAGTCTTCTTCAAATTTAACATCTTCGGTCTTTGGCGGAAGGTTTAAATTTACGTCACATTCTTGGAATTTCTTTTGCAATTTTTCCAAGAAAGGGGGTAGTTCGGTTAAGTTATAGATGACAGAAATGTCTTCTTTGACCTCCGGGTAGTTCCGATTGACGCTTTGATGTTTCAGCCATATTGGAAACAAGCCAGCGTCTCGGGAGCCAATGATATCGTTTTGCCAGTCATCTCCTATATAAACAGCTTCGTCTGGTGCGACGCCCAGTTGCTCGAGACAAACATAAAATGAACGTGTATCGGGCTTTGGTGGGACGCCATCTTCCCCGGCCACAACCATGACCGAAAAAAGGGCAGCCAAATCAGGATAACTTTTAAATCGGTGGGCATGTGTATTCGTTTGTCCCTGGGTATTGGTGATCAGAGCCAGATGTTCGTAACGACCCGATAGGATTTTGAGGATATCCATAACCTCAGGGAAAACTTTTGTGTGTCGTTCAACTGTCTGCCAATATGCAAGCTCCCATTTAAGTAATTCAACAAGAGAGGCTTCACGAGAAAATTCTCGGTAGACAGCCTTCCAAATGTTAACTCGCGACAGGTTGCTCTCTTGGTGAAATGCTTTCCGAATGCGTCGGTAACTATTCTTGAAAGAATCGTGGTCAGTGATCAACAGATCTTGGAAGATAGCAACTTGGGATTCCATTTCTGCTTGTCGGAAACCCTCTGAGCTATCAACCAGTGTTTGCCCAAAATCAAAAATAATGGCTTTGATCATATTCTTGTGTCTCAGATTTTTGAGTTACCCCCTACAAGGCAGGGCCTCTCTCAATTCTGACTGTTCTTAATCTCGGCCATATTTACTGAGATAGTCACCGAACAGTTCCTCGTCTGTCGGAATGTACTCAGGTATGGGTTCTGATAGCCATGTGTAGTTTAGAAAATGTTCAAAGTTAATGTTATCACTTGTCATATTGCCGGCCCAGCTACCGCTTCCTAATGTATCAGTGGTAGGATTCCCATTGAACCAGCTTCCTGAATTGGCGGCTGCGTGTGGCATGCGACAATTCACCCGGCCAACATTCGCCTTTGTTGCTAGCTCCACCAGTCGTTCATCGCTGGTAGAGTGAATGGAGGCAGAATGGCCTTCGCCTGAAAAACGAAGCATTTCACCCATGCGCTCAACCATTTCACTGAACTCAGTCCACTTCCAAACGGTCAAGACAGGTGATATTTTTTCACCTGAAAATCGGTCCTCGGGACCTGCCTTTGTACCCATAACCATAATGAAGCGAGTGCCCTCGGGTATCTCAATGCCCGCTTGTTCAGCAATGTAGCTTGCAGGTTTAGCAACAACATCACGGTTGAGACTCTCGCCGTCAGGCCAGTAGTATGTACGCAGTTTTTCACGCTCCTCAGTTGAGCATAGGTAGCCTCCCTCACTTTGAAATGCAGAGATCATATCGTCAAAAAAGGACTCCTCAATGGCTACAGCATTCTCTGAAGAGCAGGAGGCTGAGTTATTAGCACATTTAGATTTAACGATCTTTGCAGCGGTTTCCTTAGGATCTACAGAAGAATCAATAATAGAGATGACGTTGCCTGCGCCAACTGTGTGTGCTGGTTTTCCAGCCTCATAGACAACGCGAACTAGGGCCGCGCCACCTGTAGCTACAGCAAAATCACAGTTTGCCATAAGTTCGCGAGTGCCTTCATGAGATGCTTTTGTAAGACATTGAGCAAGATCTTCCGGAGCCCCAACTTTACGCAGTCCTTTCCGAATGTGTTCTACAGTTGCGAAGGTTGCTTTAGCTGTCCGGGGATGAGGAGAACAGATCATCGCATTACGGGTTTTGAGCAGACTTACACCTATGCAACACACTGTTGAGTCTGGATTTGTACACGGGACTACGTTGGCAATGACACCCATAGGTTTAGCATAGATTCGTAAGCCTTTTTCCTTGTCCTGGCGGACTAACCCGCAGGTCTTTTGCCCAATCATGTCGCGCATCATGCCGCGGGTTTTATTTTGCACTTTGTGCACTTTATCTTCGTAGACACCAATGCCTGACTCGCTAACTGCTAAATGAGCAAGTTCTTTTGCTGTATCCTCTTTTTGAAGTTCCCAGCCTACAGCGGCGCAGATTTCATCGACTCTCTCCTGCGTTTCGAATTCGATCTCTCTGAAAGCTTTGCGTGCTTTTTTGTACATATCTTGAATATTGTCAGACATTTATTTATCCTTTTAGTTCACTGCCTTCCTGTTTTGGTTGGATGGCTTATCTATCTATCTCATATTTTTTTACCGACAGACTTGATGCCGGTTTTCTTGCTTGGGTCCTCAATTTCCTCGTGGATGGAAGCACCGCTTCCCCAAACACTTTTTAGCTCTTCTTCAGCCTTGGCCCATTCGTCTAGGTTCGTACTCAAAGCAGGCTTGGAATTTGCCTCGCGCTCTGCAAGTGGTGGTACTGGACGGTCGGCCTCGCCGTCATACATTTCCTTTGGTGTTAAAACTTGTCCAAGTTTACGGTACTCACTCCTTTCAATTTCCTCAATGAAATGGGCACCAGCTGCAAACGAGCGAGTAACCGCAAGGATGGCCCAGGTAGCTTCTGCTGTGAAACCTAGGTCCATCATGACTGAACCCATAGCACCTAACATGTCAATATCGACGGGTTCGTCTGACGCGGCTTGAGCTTTTTCCACGATTAGCTTCATAAGGGTAATATATTCTCCTGCAACTCCAAGCTTCTCAGCCCGGGCTATCATCCGTTTAGCGGCAGGGTCTTTTAACATCAGGTTGGAAACGCCTAGGGATTCGTCGTCAAGATTATTATCGACTATGTCCTGTGCGATAGCATTCATATCCTGACCGTTCTCATTTCCGGTTTTGAGTTCATCCAATAGCCGGTTGCCAAATGCTGAGTAGGCTCCGTAGGCGTGACCAAATGCATGGATCGATGCCCCACAGGCCTGGGTTAGGAAAGTCTTGCTCTGTGCAACCAAACGTGACATTGCAGCAGGAGCGGAAAGCCCGTCTTCAAGCGCCATAATCATCACATAATTTAGCATTTGGTCTTCTTCGACAGATGGAATTCGAGCCTGAAAGTCTACAAACAGTACGTCGGTCATGCCGTAGCCTTCTTCCATAAGCTCGGTTGTGTCGTAACCGCGCGAAACAATTCGATGGACGTTCTTGTAGGCAACTTCTGAAACCCACTGGAAACGGGCACGGGTTTCGTCAATTTCGACGGTGCCATATTCACGTTCGCTGTAATTGAACGGTAGGCCGGGATCGTCCAGGTTACCAATACCCTTTTTGTCTTTTGGTTTTAGATCACCCATTTCTTATATTCTCCTTCTTTCTTTTGATCTTTCGCGTATTTTTGACGCTCTGACTGTTTGGGTACTTTGCGGTCTTCAGGGCCAACGTACTTAATCATGCTAAGGTCAAGCATTTGAACCATAGGCTCACCTTTGGATGCTGCCCAAGCACGGCCTCGTTTCATATTGTATAGAGCATGGGCGGCACAACTGAAGCCACGGCAGACGCTTCCGATACACCAAGCCGCATTGGGAGCAAATCCAATATCACATAGAGCTGTATTGCCTGCTCCAACCACGTTGACGCCTACATAACGTCGACCCTCGGCCTTCCTTCGAGCGTGAAAGTACTTCTCCAATGCTCGCTGGAGCCGCAGGTAGACACCTTTAAGGCCTAATTCTTCCTGCTTCAGGTGTATTGGTTCTGCGCGTGGATCGCTGTCAGTGTGTTGGGGCTGGCCCATACCCATAACAGGTGTTCCATTGTCCATGTAATCATCAACGAGTACCTTTGCGATTTCCTCAACAGTTTTACCTTCTTCATGAGCTCGTCTTAGGTACTTCTTCATCATGTAGCCATGTGCAGCACCCGGGCCATGTACGCCGCCGAAGGTAGAAATAGAAGCAGCAATAGCACTAGTCAGGTTTGGCCGACCGACGCTTACTCCGATGGCGCCTGCTGCCGATGGTGACATCGAATGTTCTAAGAAAACACCCATTTCGTACCTAAGCATCTTTTCCTCTTCTTGAGTAGGAATCCTATTTTGGAACATTACAAACATGGCGTCGGTGAAGGAATAGCCCTCTTCAGCCAATTCACTTAAATCATAACCGCGCAAAACCGTTTTTTCTTCTGTTTTATACGAGATAGATGTTTTTCTCTCGATATCTGGTGTTCTTGGCATCTAAAATTCTCCTTGTGAACGATATTGGACATCCTATTCGCCTTTGCCCAAAGGGTTTCCTTAAAACGATCATATAACCTGAGAGGGCGATTCGGAATTATCCCTTGTCATGGTTCTAAGAAGATCAAATTATTAAATAAGAAAGCAGTCTCGGCAAAATTGTTCCATTGATCAAATACTTATTTTAAATTCATTTTGTTTATTTAATCAATAGGTCAGAGTTTCTCCATAGTGGTGAAAAAAGACTTTGTTTTTTAAATTCTGACATAGAGAGTTAATCAACATGGTGAATTCCACTTTAGACACTCCAAATGCCTGTAAGTCGTATTAGGATTTAAAAATGCTAAAAAAATAAACTAAATATTCGACAAAATGCATGATGCTTATCAAATAAAGAGGGTGAGCCATTATCAACTAGGCTCTAAATTATATTAACATTAGTTCCGGTGCACCTCATTATGAGGTGCTATTTTCCTGTCAAAAACACAACCTGTCATTTTACATATAGTTGCTTGATTCATGGTAAAAGAGGCAAAGGTCTATATTTACTTGTTTCTCAGATTAATTGAAACAAAACGGATATGGAGCCTTAATAACTCAAACAACATCTTTATTATATCTTTAATGAACTCTAACGATATGATTTTTTTTACTGATCAACTTTTTTGTTGTTCACTGGACCGGGTCGTTTGTTGTGAAAGTATGATCTAGGTTTTAATGCAAGAAACTTGTGCTGATGAAAGTTTTGGGAGCACAGTGTTTAAATGTTTTTTTCAACACCACGTAATGCTTTCACATCGGATGCCACCTTAAAAAATGCCTTAATAAGGCGTGATTCTTTTCTCTCCTTAAGGCAATTCACATGTGCTGTCGTGAAGATGTTTGCATCAGAAACTTCAACCATTACAATATCTGGATGAGAAACAAATTCTATGTCAGAAACGACACCGATCCCAATCCCCATTGTTACCGCTAGCCAGACTGCTTCCCGACTACCAGTTTCTAGGACTGGCAAGACGGATACATTTGAACGTTTTAATGCTTCTTCAAATGCCAGCCTGGTAGTTGACCCATTTTCACGCAGCACCATTCGTTGACCCTCCAAATCTTGTATTTTGATTTGGCTATAAACAGCGAACGGATGTGAAATGTGGACAAAAACATTTACTGGATGGCGGCTGTAAGGCATTGCGTGAATGTGTGGATCATCTTCAACGTGAGCAAGAACGGCAACATCAACAGAATAATCCATAAGTTGGCTAACCATATCTTCTGAATTTCCTGCAGAAACTGACAACTGAATGCCCGGGTACAGTTCGCTAAATTGACTAAGCATTTCAGTCACATGATAGGGGCCAACAGCTCCTACATTTAAAACACCTCTGTTAAATCCTCCAAAACTGTACAAGAGGTCCTTGGCCTCAATTTCTAAATTCATGATCCTACGCGTCAGTTGGAACAACCCCCGACCGGCCTGGGTCAGAACCACACCCCTTCCTCTGCGATGAAATAATTCAACATCAAAATAGGCTTCGAGCGCCTTAACTTGGCTAGTCAATGTTGGTTGGCCGACGTTTAAAACTTTTGAAGCGGCGGTAAAGCCCCCTTCAGAAGCGACGCCATGAAAGGATCGGAGTTGTGTGTAAAGCATGTTGCGCCTAGAAATAGTATTTATTAGAGCAATACATTCTATTAATTAGTTTTGCTTAATCAATAGTGCTGCTGTGATTTTTTTCCAAGATTTATTAATCTATTACCAACACCTCTATGGCTAGGCTATTGTGTACATAATGGACAATCTGATGTATGCACATAATGCAAATATATGTTAATGCCAATACATGTAGGATAAAATATTGACCTTATGTATGAAAATATACTGTTTTTAGTTGACCTCCTAGAAAAGAAAAAATATCAGCCTACTCTCCACTTTATTTACTTAAACTTATTTAGTAAAAGTCTTAAATGAAAATTGAAATAAAAATAATATTATAAATGGGTCTGCGATTTTGAAGTGGATTAAACGGCTTATCAACTCGCTTCTTATATTTGTTGGGGGCTGGCTATTTAATTTTATTTTTGACATACAATTCGCGTTGGGTCTTGCAGCCGGCTGGCTGATGCGAGAAGGTTATGAGAATATCGCTCGTGGTCTTCTCAACCTACTGAGCTAAGTAATTGGGAGACACCTAAAGATTATTGAATTTATGATCAATCTTTAAAAAAACTCTTTGAAACTAATGGTGAGGTTTCAATTTGCTAGCACACGATTTCTCAATCTTTTATGCTAAATTTTTTCAAGAGATGGCAGTTCGCACGGAAATTAGCTTATAGGTGTGGGACAGCCAAAATTTGTTTAAATTAATTTGTAAAACAAAAAAAGTGGAAAAGGTCACAACTAATGCTGATTTTTTGCTTCCACCCCTTTTCTGAGGGGAATAAAATGACATATAGTTAAAGATGATAATGTAACTGTCTTTTGGGTAAAGCAAATTTTCAATTAGTAGCGGATATAAATATTGTTAAGAATTCTTATTAATAAAGAATATGGTGCAAAAACACCCTCTAAAATAGAAGATGACGATAGCTTAGGGGTAGGTCTTGCCACAAAAGTACGGCCAAAAACTAAGAAACCGGCTATGTACAAGGTCTTGATGTTGAATGATGATTACACTCCCATGGAATTTGTTATTCATACTCTTGAACGGTTCTTTGGAAAGAGTCAGGATGAAGCAACCCATATAATGCTGCATGTCCATCAGCGCGGTGTTGGCGTTTGTGGGGTTTTTACTCACGAACTAGCGGAGACAAAGGCAACACAGGTGATGGATTTAGCTCGTCAAAATGACCACCCCTTGCAATGTACCATTGAATTGGACGGAGACGACTAGGATTATGTTATCAAAAAATCTTGAACAAACCTTACATCGGGCCTTGGCTCTTGCTACTGAACGTCGTCATGAATACGCCACACTGGAACACCTTCTGATGGCTTTAACTGACGATCAGGACGCTGTGGCCGTTCTCAAGGCTTGCGGCGTCGAACTATTTCAGCTGCGACAGAATTTAGTTATTTTTATTAATAATGAAATGGGTGAGATTCATTTAGATAATACAACAGATACTCCTATGGAGGATCCTAAGCCGACTGCAGGTTTCCAACGTGTCGTACAACGGGCAATCATCCATGTTCAGTCTTCAGGGCGTGAGGAAGTGACAGGGGCTAACATTCTAGTTTCCATGTTTTCTGAGCGTGAGTCTAATGCGGTATATTTCCTGCAAATTCATGAAATGTCACGTCTGGATGCAGTTAATTATATTTCCCATGGCATTACAAAGGTTGCGGGACAACAAGGACCAACGGACTTGAGGGGTGCTGATGGTGAGCCGGATGGTGAGGACGTAGTAAAAACTGAAGCTGAAGCGCTCGACGCTTATTGTGTTAACCTTAACCAAAGGGCAGTGGATGATGATATTGATCCACTGATTGGGCGCGACAAAGAAGTTGAGCGCACGATCCAGATTTTATGCCGTCGCTCGAAGAACAATCCTCTTTATGTTGGCGACCCAGGCGTCGGCAAAACAGCTATTGCCGAGGGACTTGCGCGTAGAATCGTAAAAAAAGATGTGCCAGACGTACTTCTAGAGGCAGTGATTTATTCTTTGGATATGGGCTCTCTACTTGCTGGAACTAGATATCGTGGAGACTTTGAAGAGCGCCTTAAAGCGGTTATCAAGGAACTTGAGGACACACCTCACGCTATCATGTTTATTGATGAGATCCACACTGTTATAGGTGCTGGTGCAACCAGTGGTGGTTCAATGGATGCCTCCAACATTCTCAAGCCGTCTCTAGCCAATGGCAAACTTAGGTGTATGGGTTCGACAACCTATAAGGAATACCGCTCTCACTTTGAAAAAGACCGTGCTTTGGTTCGCCGATTTCAAAAAATAGACATTCACGAGCCATCCGTTGAGGATACTGTGAAAATACTTAAAGGCCTAAAATCTTATTTTGAGGCGCACCACAGTGTCAGCTACACGAATGAAGCCTTGCGTACAGCTGTTGAGTTATCATCTCGCTACATCAATGACCGTAAATTGCCCGATAAAGCGATTGATGTCATCGATGAAGTTGGGGCTTCGCGTATGCTGTTACCAAAAAACAAACGGCGTAAAAAGGTGACCGTTAAGGATGTAGAAGAAACTGTGGCCATGATTGCGCGCATTCCTCCGAAAAGTGTCTCCTCGGATGATCGCGAAGCCCTGAAAACCCTTGAGATGGATCTAAAAACAATGGTTTTTGGCCAGGACATGGCGATTACAGCTTTAGCCAGCGCCATTAAGCTGTCCCGTGCTGGACTGCGTGATGCTGCAAAGCCCATTGGATCTTATTTGTTCTCTGGCCCTACCGGGGTTGGAAAAACCGAAGTTGCACGTCAACTTGCATTAATCCTAGGCATTGAACTGGTGCGGTTTGACATGTCTGAGTACATGGAACGTCACAGTATATCGCGCCTTATTGGAGCTCCACCAGGTTATGTGGGGTTCGATCAAGGTGGTTTGTTGACTGATGCCATAGACCAGCAACCCCACACAGTTCTTTTGCTGGATGAGATTGAGAAAGCACATCCCGATCTTTTTAATATTCTTTTGCAGGTGATGGATCACGGCAAACTAACTGACCACAACGGTAAAAGCG
The DNA here is from genome assembly GCA_938092065.1 of uncultured Rhodospirillales bacterium. Classification (GTDB taxonomy): domain Bacteria; phylum Pseudomonadota; class Alphaproteobacteria; order Rhodospirillales; family JABHCV01; genus JACNJU01. Next base: position 66,846 of record CALKND010000007.1, on the reverse strand, counting down.
TTAGTTTTCGAAATGTGATCTTAATAATGACAACCAATGCTGGTGCTGCAGAATTGGCAAAACCTGCTATTGGTTTTGAGCGCTCCGAACGTAGCGGTGATGATACGGAAGCCATAGAGCGCATGTTTACGCCTGAGTTCCGAAACCGTTTAGATTCCATCATCACATTTTCAAGTCTGTCGCCTGAAGTTGTACCGAGGGTTGTCGATAAGTTCATCATTGAACTTGAAGCTCAGCTTGAAGATAGAAATGTGATCATTGAGCTTACGGATTTGGCCCGCAACTGGTTAGCAAAAAAGGGCTACGATAAGCTGTTTGGTGCTCGCCCCTTGAGCCGGATTATTCAGGAACACATCAAGAAACCCTTAGCGGAGGAATTGCTGTTTGGCAAGCTGACGAATGGTGGTGTAGTTCGTGTTGATATTGAGAATGGCAAGGCAGTTTTTAATTATCCTGATATGTCCCCTAGGAAGTTAAGTAAATCAGAAAAAAAACCGATTTTTGTTAAGTAGTAGAATATTTTTTTTATGTGACGTTCACTTTTTGAAGTTATTTAGTTACATTATTTTTCTTAGTAAATTTTATGGAATATATTCATTTACAGGGCTTCTCACTCATTATTCCTGCTTGAGCAGCACCCTTGGCAGGCAAAGGAATAATAGAATTTCCGCTAATGGCTATGTTTTGTGAACGTCTTGAGCCACTAAGGTCAACGCGATCAACTACAGCTATTCGACATTCCTTACATGTATTGGCTATGGCTAAGCCAGTGACACCTGCTTTATCAATTCTTTGCATTAAGATGCAGCGCTTACCCACTCCTGAAGATGATGGATTGCTTTTGTTCTCCTTGTGCTTGTCTTTGTCATCAATCACTCCCGGATGGCATGACGTGTCTGAGAGAACTCGAGAACGGCCAGGTCCACGAAAAGACAAATTTGTTGTTGTCTTTGGTGGTACGGTATAGGTACGGGTTATAGGCGCAGCGGCGCTAGGACGTTTGCGTTGAAGCTTGACTATGCGGCAAGAATTACAAGAGTTGATCAGTTGTTCACCACTGGCAGTTTTAAAAAGTCTTGAGCATTTTAATGCTGCATTGGCTTCGACTGGTAACCAGTGCCAGACTAAAAATAAAATAAAAATAAAAAAAAGGTATTTTGCATTTAACATAGAAGAAACTGTAACCTTTTTGGGCGAAGACTTATAAATTGAATAGTTTAAACCCTTTTGAAGGGTGAATGATCACCAAGGTAGTCAATTTCCTCATTAATAGCTTCAGTTTCTTGAACAAGATAACGCTCGACTGCTTCCCTAAAGCCTTCATTGGCGATCCAGTGGGCGCTATAGGTGGCTTTGGGTAGGTAGCCACGTTGCAGTTTGTGGAGGCCCTGAGCTCCAGCCTCAACCCTTTTTAACCCTGCTCTAATTGCAAAATCCATGGCTTGGTAGTAACAGACTTCGAAATGTAAGAACTTGAAGTTTTCTAAACATCCCCAGTGACGTCCGTAAAGGGTATCACCACCGATCATATTTAAAGCACCACCAACAAAACGTCCTTCAAATTCAGCAATGATTAGGAGTACCTTTTGTCCCATACTTCTCCCTAAGAGAGAGAAAAAATCACGGTTAAGATAAGCCTGTCCCCACTTTCTGTCCGAAGTATTTTGATAAAAAGAATAAAATGCATCCCAATGACGTTCTTCAATTTGATCGCCGTTTAGTGTGCGGATAACTACATTCCTTTCAGAAACTGAACGGCGCTCTTTGCGAATGCCCTTACGCTTTCGTGATGATAAGGCGGAGAGAAAATCATCAAAAGTTTCAAATCCGTCATTAATCCAGTGAAACTGTTTGTCGGTACGTTGTAAAAGGCCCAACTCGCCACATAACTGCCATTCTTGCTCAATAGGAAATGTTATATGAAACGACGAGATTTTGAGTCGCTTCGATAAGTGTATGAGTCCAGAAAGCAGAGTTCTTTGTATGTTATTCTGCTCTTTTGGCGTTAAATTCTGACGCACAAGTAAACGCCTGCCGGTGACCGGGGTAAATGGTACAGCAACTTGTAATTTTGGATAATACTCACCGCCTGCTCGGTAAAGGGCATCAGCCCAACCTGAGTCAAAAACGTATTCTCCGTAGGAATGGTTCTTTAGATACAGTGGGGCAACTGCCAAGGCGCTAGCATTCTCGTCCTCTAGAACTAGATGATGGGGCATCCAGCCAGTTTCAGCACTTACTGAGCCGCTTTCTTCCAGGGCTGTAAGGAAGGCATGATTAACAAATGGGTCATCATCCCCGGCACATGCGTTCCAGTCGCCAGAATTAATATTCCTTATTTCACCCAAAATCTTGATGTGCTGTGTCTCACTTTTGTCTGGCATAACTATAGGATGGTGATGAGGATATAAGTAAGCAAGCTTTAGTGTAATTTGTTCTCTAATAAGGATAAATCAATTAACCTTATTTCAAATGTAATTCAAACAAACTAAAATTAATTAAACTAAATCAAGCTAAAGGTAGTTTGATCTTAAGCTCGTTCAAAAATCCCATCGACTTCAACTGCCACACCCATAGGTAAGGATGGTGCACCTACTGCAAACCGGGCGTGTTTTCCATTTTCTCCAAAAGCTTCAGCTATCAGGTCCGAGGCCCCGTTGATGACCTTGGGTTGGTCTGAGAATTCAGGCGTGCAGTTGACGAAGCCGCCTAGCTTAACCACTTGTGTTACAAGCTCGAGATTGCCAAAGCAGGCTTTCTTGACTTGAGCTATCAAATTGATGGCACAAATACGAGCGGCTTTATAACCATCTTCAGTGCTTAATGCGTCACCAACTTTACCTTTGTAATGCAACTCCCCGTTTAAAATGGTAATTTGGCCAGATACGAAGATCATTTTCCCTGAAGTAACAAAAGGCATGTAATTGGCAGCGGGAGTTGCCGGTTTGGGCAATGAAATGCCCATATCTGTTAGGCGTTCTTCAACGGTTCTAGCCATAGTAATGATCCTCATTTTATAATTTAGATTCAAAAAGGGTTATTACACTTGAAGTACTGTGTGTAATATTTGAAATACGTATTTTAAGTATTGTTTGAAAAACTATGATATTTACTATATTTTCAAACATTTTTACAATAATGTTATTTAAAAATTACTGCATCAATTTATCTGTTTTTTCCTTAAACAAATGCAAAAAAAGGGGGCAGATTCGGTCATAACATCCGAAGCCGCCCCAAGTTTCCCAGGGAGGATTTCTCCTGTCTAGCTATTTTTTATGAGCAGCCACTGGTACCACCACATGTCAAACACTTCAGACAGGTGCCGTTTCGAACTAATGTGAAATTACCACATTCGCCACAAGGGTCACCCTCATAACCTTTCAGGCGGGCAACTCGAACTTGATCAAGATGTTCATCAGCCGTTGCCATGACTGATGTTTCAACTGTTATTGTTTTATTTGCTTCAGTGCTCGCTAACATTTGGTTTCCACCCCCACCTCCACCTGCTGAAGCGGCGACCTTTAATGCGCTATCAGACGCAGAAATCTTTTCTTCGGCGTAGTCCTTGGCTCCTTTAATGACTAAAAACTTTGAGCGCACGTAGCCTTTTGAGGCAATGCGCTCAACTGCTTCCTGAGCTTCTTCCTGAACACTTTGTTTGAAATTTCCTTCATTATCTCCGCTACCCAGGCTGTCGGGCGCGAGGTCATCTGGCACCACATGTGCTAGATCATTGCGATCAAGGTAGGAAACAGCCAATTCGCGGAAAATATAGTCAAGAATGGACGTAGCCATCTTGATCGTGTCATTACCTTCTACAATGCCAGATGGATCAAAACGCGTGAAGGTGAAGGCTTCAACGTACTCCTCTAGTGGAACCCCGTATTGAAGACCAATGGAAATGGCAATAGCAAAATTGTTCATCAATGAACGGAAGGCTGCACCTTCTTTGTGCATGTCGATGAAAATTTCGCCTAAAGGCCCATCTTCGTATTCACCAGTTCTTAAGTAGACCTTGTGTCCGCCGACGACAGCTTTTTGCGTGTAGCCTTTTCGCCTATGTGGTAATTTGCGCCGTTGTGTGACAAAACGCTCAACAATACGCTCAGCTATTATCTCGGCTCGTAACGTATTAGGCGCACCAGTAATTTGATCAATCGTATCGGCGTCACTATCAAGCAGTTGTGCCTGAAGTGGTTGCGAGAGTTTTGAGCCGTCCCGATATAAGGCGTTAGCCTTTAGACCCAAACGCCAAGAAAGCATGTAGGCCTCTGCGCAATTTTCAATAGTTGAGTTGGCTGCCATATTAATAGTCTTTGAAATAGCCCCGGAAATAAACGGTTGTGAGGCTGCCATCATACGTATGTGGCTTTCAACAGACAGGTATCGTTTGCCTGTATGGCCACAAGGGTTGGCGCAATCAAAGACAGGCAAATGTTCATCTTTTAGATGTGGCGCCCCTTCAATGGTCATGGAGCCACAAACAAATATGTTAGCTGCCTCAATCTGGTCCCTGGGAAAGCCCAAAGCTGTAAGCATGTCAAAGGACACATTGTCCAGATTTTTGGGATTTAACCCCAGGGTATTTGTGCAGAAGCTCTCACCCAACGTCCACTTGTTGAAAGCAAACTTAATATCAAAAGCTTCCACTAACTCTTTTTCTACCGCTTTCAAGGCTTCTTCTGTGAAGCCTTTCTCACGCAAAGTCACATGATTTATGCTCGGTGCATCTTTTAAAGTACCGTGACCTTCAGCATATAATTTAATGTCTCTAATCTGGCGTTCCGAGTAGCCAAGCTGTGATAGGGCTGTTGGAACCATTCGGTTTATTATTTTGAAGTATCCACCACCAGCCAGCTTTTTAAACTTGACTAAGGCAAAGTCTGGCTCGATTCCAGTGGTGTCACAATCCATGACAAGCCCGATGGTACCAGTTGGGGCGATAACGCTGACTTGGGCGTTGCGGTAGCCATGTCTTTCTCCAAGCTTAAGGGCTTTATCCCAGGCAGTGCGGGCAGCGACGGCAAGTACAGAATCGGGTGCTCCCTCAACTACCAATGGTACTGGATTCACATTCAGCCCTTCATATCCGACAGCTTCACCATAAGCAGCACGGCGATGATTGCGGATAACTCGAAGCATAGAGGTCTTATTGACTTGGTAACCCGGAAAAGCACCCATTTCGGAGGCCATTTCAGCAGATGTAGCATAAGCAACGCCTGTCATAAGGGCTGAAATTGACGCACAGATATTGCGTCCGGCTTCTGAATCGTAGGGTATACCAGCGGCCATCAAGTAGCCACCAATATTGGCAAAGCCTAAACCAAGTGTCCGGTACTCATAGGACAACTGAGCAATTCGCTCAGATGGGAATTGGGCCATTAACACTGAGACCTCCAATGTCATTGTCCAAAGCCGTACAGCGTATTCAAATGCTTCAACGTCAAAGACTGCTTCTCCACCCTTGCTCTCGACCATGAAAGTCATAAGATTTAACGAGGCTAAGTTACAGGCCGTATCATCAAGAAACATATACTCGGAACATGGATTGGATGCATTGATTCGGCCACTTTCAGGACAGGTATGCCAGTCATTGATAGTTGTATCAAATTGCAAACCCGGGTCGGCGCAAGCCCAAGCGGCTTGGCTTATTTGTTCCCAAAGCTCGCGTGCCTTGATGCGTTTGGATACGCTACCATCTGTGCGCTGGATTAGTTCCCAATCTCCGTCCTCAAGTACCTTATTTAGGAATTCGTCCGTGACGCGCACCGTGTTGTTAGAGTTTTGTCCTGATACTGTTAGGTAGGCTTCTGAATCCCAATCCGTATCGTATACTGGAAAGGAAATTTCTGTGTAGCCCTGTTTAGCGAATTGTATGACTCGCTGAATGTAGTTCTCTGGGATCATCGCATTGCGGGCAGCTAAAATAGCAGTTTTTAGATCTGTGTTTTTAATTGGATCGTAATTAGAGTCTGTATTTTCTCTGTGATCATCACCGTCGCAACCCTTTACACAAGCTTGCATAATAAAGTTCATGTGAGCTTCAGTCATTTTAGACCCTGAAACTAGTGCAGCTACCTTTTGTTCTTCTCGGACTTTCCAGTTAATAAATTGTTCAACGTCAGGGTGATCAACGTCAACAACAACCATTTTTGCAGCACGGCGAGTTGTGCCACCAGACTTGATGGCGCCGGCAGCCCGATCTCCAATTTTAAGAAAACTCATTAGTCCAGATGACTTGCCGCCACCGGAAAGATTCTCGTTTTCAGCACGCAGGCGCGAAAAATTGGTGCCTGTACCCGACCCATACTTGAACAGGCGTGCTTCACGCACCCACAAGTCCATAATGCCACCTTCATTGACTAGGTCATCACTGATGCCCTGAATAAAGCATGCGTGGGGCTGTGGGTGCTCATAAGCAGATTTTGATTTGACTAACTTGCCAGAGCGAAAATCTACATAAGAATGACCTTGTGCAGGGCTATCGATGCCGTAAGCCCAGTGCAGTCCCGTATTGAACCACTGTGGAGAGTTAGGTGCACCTACTTGGCTTGCCAGCATATGACGCATTTCATCAAAGTACGCTCTAGCATCAGATTCCTTGCCGAAGAAACCCCCTTTCCAACCCCAGTATGTCCACGTGCCAGCAAGCCGATCAAATACTTGCTTAGCGGAGTTTTCACCACCGCTGCGTTCGCCATCAGGTAAACCGTTTAAGGCTTGGTCATCTGGAACGTTGCGCCATAGCCAGGAGGGTACTCCTTTTTCTCTTACTGCCTTGAGTTTGGTTGGAATACCGGCTTTACGAAAATACTTCTGGGCCAATACATCACATGCAACTTGTGACCATTCTGCTGGCACTTCAATGTTGTCTAGCTGGAAAACAACAGAACCATCCGGGTTGCGGATTTCACTTGCAGTGTGCCGGAACTCAACTGAGTTGTAGGGTGATTCGTTAGCTTCGGTAAATAGTCGTGAAACGCGCATGAAGACCTCAATAACTTGATCAAAAAATTTTTCTCGGCCACCCTCTTGGAAACCTTAAGGGTTGCAACTTGTTTTTGCCCAAGTAAATTTTCTTGGGTTTTTCAGCTTGTGGCTTCGACAACTAGACGCCAAATACAGTATGTTGTGTTTTTTAATTGAGAACCCCAATTGGGGGTGTGTTGCCACAACATAACGTGTTATTTCAAACCGTGACCACAAAATGTAGTTTATCAATGCCATTCGCGCAACAAGAAAAATTTAACTTAAAAGGCAATGCTTTATTTCGAAAGTTGATAATATTTGTTTTCAAACATCACGTTATGACGTTCTTGTGCTGTTTAACTTGAAAAAAATAAAATTTTTTAGATTGTTTTAGGTTTTTGTGTGGGTTGTGCATAAATTTTGACAGCGGGGTAAGGAAAACCTTATAAAAAGTAACCAGTTATCTTTCTTAATTGATTTTTTGAATTAATTGTCTCGAAAGAGAAAGGTAATTTTGAAATTGAACCTACATTAGAGAATCTTTGGAAATTACATACTGAACGCAGCCTTGAGCATGTGCGTTAGTTGTGCCATAAATTTGTATGCAAAAGTGTCACACTTAATTTAAAGCTGAACATAATTATGAGGGTTCTATGATACTTGGTACAATGTTAAATACTTGGTTTAATGCAGAACTTGTGGGGACTGACATTTTTTTAAATCGCTATTACGTCTCCAAAAGATCCACTTTGTCTGGCCTTAAACGACGCTGGGTTATATATAAAGGAAAGACTGAGGCATCGTCTGTACCAGCAGAGTGGCATTCTTGGCTACATTACACAACTGAAGCTCCTCTGAGTGAAAAGGCGGCAAATTCGCAATCCTGGCAACAAGAACACCAGCCCAACCTCAGCGGTACAACTGAGGCCTATCTGCCACAAGGCCACGAATACTTGGGAGGACGTAGGGCACCTGCCACTGGTGATTATCAATCTTGGTCACCAGATAACTAAGTCGTGTTTGAGAAAAAAATCACTATCATTTAATCTTTAACGCTATAGATTCTACGCTAAATATGTTGAGGATTTTTTGGGTTGGCATTATGATTTTATTGGAGCTGAAAGCGGCAAATCAAAAAATTGATATGTGGCGTTGCCACGGCAAGTTGTACAATAAGTTGGCTGCCAGTGGTGCTAGTGTCCTTGCGACAGATGCCAGATCTGAACAGGTTGATTTTATGTGTAGTATTGGCCTCAATACCCATGTTATTGATTCCAAAAAATGGGTTTTTAAGTGCGAATTCAAAATATTTTTTTTTAAGATTGCCCTAAGTTGGGTCAAAGATAAAGATTTGATAAACATCTGTGTTAATAGATTATTTCAAAATGGGCGTTTTCACGCCTCTTTGCAATGAGAAAACTTTTTTTAATATTTATTGTTGTGATGAATCTTTTATCTTTTCAAGCCTTTGCTGAGCCACATGATACAGCGATTTTACAAGGTTTAAACAAAGTTACAGCACGAGTTTTAACCATTGAGGCGCGACTTGGTGATACGAAGAAGATTGGTTCGTTAGAAATTATTGTTCGTGCTTGTGACAAGCGGCCTCCGGAAGAAACACCAGAAAGTGCAGCTTTTATTGACGTCTGGGAGGTTCGCTCAGGAGAACCCGCAAGTAATATTTTTAGGGGCTGGATGTTCGCGTCCTCCCCAGCGCTTTCAGCACTCGAACACCCAGTCTATGATGTTTGGGTTCTCAATTGCAAAAACCCCCAATAATATGATGAAATTTAAAGGCTAGTAACCAGAAATACTTAAACTTAATATTTTTAAAAGGAATAAAGACTATCGCTTTTTCCAGTTGGGCCTTAAAAAAGTTTGTCTGCATATGCTGTTACTCTGAGAATTAAGCAAGTAACAAATTTTCCAGTGCCGCCCTACACTCCTTGTCAGGTAATTTACTTTTAAATCTAGCGTTGCTTTTAAGGGCTTTTTGCAAGTATTTCAGGTAGTCCTGAGCTGGAATTTCTATAGCCCCAAACACTTTTAGGTGATCGGTGATGAACTGGGTGTCGAGCAAGCATAACTGACATTGCTTCATTCGTGCAACCAAATGAACAAGTGCGACCTTTGAGGCGTCTCTGGCATGTGAAAACATGCTCTCTCCGCAAAACAGTCCGTTTAAGGAGACGCCGTACAATCCACCCACCAAATTTCCATCCAGTCTGCACTCTACACTATGAGCTAATCCCAGTTGATGCAGTTCGGTGAAGGCGTTTATGATTTGATCATTGATCCAAGTTCCCTTATCGGACCGTGGTGTTTCAGCGCATGCAACAATAACTGTATGGAAGTCTGTATCAAAGCTGACATTGAATTTACCTTTGCGCACTGTTTTTTTTAAGGAATGCGAGATGTGGAAATCTTCTAAGGGCAAAATACCACGCATTTTCGGATCAACCCAGAAGGTAGATGGATCGTTGCGAGACTCAGACATAGGAAAAATTCCCATTGAATAGGCGCGTACTAGTATTTCAGGTGTCAGTGCATGATGTTTTGGGCTGACGCCTATCATTTTTCTAGGCCTGTCTAATCGTTAATTTTGACAAAGTTTTCAAGCCAATGGATATTGTAGTCACCATTGATAAAATCAACTTCGGACATTAGGTTTTTATGTAAGGGGATTGAGGTGTCTATACCATCAATTACATATTCAGAAAGGGCTCTTCTGAGGCGCATTAAACATTCATTGCGATTTGTGCCGTGGACAATTAATTTAGCAACCATTGAATCATAGTGGGGCGGTACAGTGTACCCTGAATAAAGTCCTGAATCTACGCGAACGCCAAGCCCACCTGGAGCATGGTAAAGGCCTATAGTTCCTGGTGAGGGGATGAAGGTTTCGGGGTGTTCTGCGTTAATGCGACATTCAATAGCATGGCCGGTAAAGCGAATATCTTCTTGGGTGTAACCCAGTGGCGCACCGGCGGCGATGCGAATCATATCACGGACAATATCAAGGCCTGTAATCATTTCAGTTATGGGATGTTCCACCTGAAGACGTGTATTCATCTCGATGAAATAGAACTCACCATTTTCATACAAAAACTCTATGGTACCAGCACTGCGATAGCCAATTTGTTTAACTGCTTCAGCTGCAATCTCACCAATTTTCCTTCGTGTGTCATCGTTCAGCGCAGGTGAGGGGGCTTCCTCCAAGACTTTTTGATGGCGGCGTTGCAAGGAGCAGTCACGTTCGCCAAGATGAACTACATTGTTGAAGTTGTCTGCCATTACCTGAATTTCAATATGTCGCGGCTTGCTTAGGAACTTTTCTAGATACACCTCGCCGTTGCCAAAAGCTGCTTCAGACTCGATTTGCGCCATTTTGATCGCGTTGGGTAGTTCCTCAGCAGTGTTGGCAAGCTTCATGCCACGGCCACCACCGCCTGCAGTAGCCTTGATTAATACGGGATAGCCAATATCTGCTGCTATTAGGAGAGCTTCATCAATATCATTAACTGCTCCATCGGAACCAGGGACAACCGGGATGCCAGCCTTCATGACAGCTTTTTTTGCGGCAATTTTATCACCCATAAGGGTGATATGTTCTGGTTTGGGTCCAATGAAGGTAAACCCGTGTTCTTCAACCATGGTGGCAAAGTTGGCGTTCTCAGATAGGAAGCCATAACCGGGGTGGATGGCATCAGCGTTAGAAATGGCTGCCGCTGTTAAAATGGCTGAAATGTTAAGGTAGCTGTCTTGGGCTGCGGGTGGACCAATACAGATGCTCTCATCGGCTAGGCGTACATGCATGGCCGACTCATCTGCTGTGGAGTGGACAGCTAGAGTACGTATGCCCATCTCGCGACAGGCGCGCTGGATACGCAGGGCAATCTCTCCACGGTTAGCAATGAGAACTTTTTCGAACATTTTTGCCCGGGATTCCTATTCAATGATCATTAGTGGTTCGCCAAATTCAATGGGCGTTCCGTTCTTGATAAAAACCCTAGTGACTGTACCGCTCCGAGCAGCTTTTATGGGATTATAGACTTTCATTGCCTCGATTAGAACCAGGGTGTCGCCCTCTAATACAGCGTCGCCAACCTTGACGAACGGTGGGCTTTCTGGGTCTGGAGAGATATAGGCTGTGCCAACCATGGGTGAGACAATAACACCTGGGTGGTTGGCATGGCTATCACTGTCATCGACAACGCTATTTGGTTCAGCCACAACTGAAGGGGGAACAATTGGGACCGTTATCGGGCTCATTCCGTTTTTGGCTACTCGGAGGTGCCATTCGTCAGTACCATATTCAATTTCATTCAAACCAGTCTCGTCAAGTAAATCCGCAAGTTGGCGAACAATATTTGCATCGATCTTAGATTTTTTGAGCTTTTTATCTACCATGAGTAAAACTACTAACCATTATTTGTTTCAACCTTACTTATTGAGTATCTTTGCTGCTGCTTCAAGGGCCAATTCATATCCGTAGCCACCAAAGCCACAAATAGTTCCTAATGCAACTTTGGAAATATAGGAATGTTGGCGAAATTCTTCCCGCTGGTGAATATTTGATAAATGAACCTCAATCACTGGAATATTGCAGGATTTAATTGCATCAAGTAAGGCTACTGAGGTGTGGGTGTATGCACCAGCATTAACGATTAAAAAATCGAAGTTTTCTTGAGCTTGTTGCACCCAGTCAACAAGTTGTCCTTCTGTATTGGACTGGCGAAACTCAACTTGTAAACCAAGAAAATCTCCACGTTCAAGAGACTTTACCTCAATATCAGCCAACGTCTCGTTACCATAAACATCAGGTTCACGTGTTCCTAGAAGGTTCAGGTTAGGTCCATTTAAGACTAAAACTTTTGATGCCATTTAAAACTCTTAGAATCGTCAAAAAAGAAATAAATTTATAGTATCTGACAAAATTTTGCTTAAAAAACTTTAAAAAAAATTCTCAGCAAGCGATAACAGTGTTTATTGAGTGTGAATAAAACCTATCATTCAGAAATGGAAACCCATGAAGATTACGATTAATGGCGAAGCAATGAGCTTCAATGCCACTCTAAATGTTGAACAACTTATTGGCGAAATTGGCCTTGACCATAATAAAGTTGCAGTCGAGCGCAATCTCGAAATTGTACCCAAATCAAGCTACACTAAAACACTGTTGAATGAAGGGGATAAGTTTGAGATTGTCCATTTTATAGGTGGTGGTGCACCAAAAGAAGTTGATCCTTTTATCATTGATGGACGTGAACTGACCTCACGTTTGATTATTGGCACGGGTAAGTATAAAGACTACGAGCAAAATCGCCTAGCCCTTGAGGCCTCGGGGGCAGAGATTGTAACGGTCGCTGTTAGAAGGGTTAACCTGACAGACCCTAATGCGCCAATGCTAATGGATTCTATCGACCCCAAGAGGTACATATATCTCCCTAACACAGCAGGTTGTTTTACTAAAGAAGATGCTCTTCGGACCCTTCGTTTAGCCCGCGAGGCTGGGGGCTGGGAGCTGGTAAAGTTGGAAGTTCTAGGTGACGAGAAAAGTTTGTATCCGCGTATGATTCAAACCCTCGAAGCAGCAGAGACATTAATCGCTGACGGTTTTAAAGTTATGGTTTATTGTTCCGACGATCCAATTTTATGCAAGGAACTTGAAGATTTGGGCTGCGTTGCCATAATGCCACTTGGTGCGCCTATTGGCTCGGGACTTGGAATTCAAAACCCAGTAAATATCCGCATGATTGTGGAACAATCCAAAGTGCCGGTAATTGTTGATGCTGGAGTAGGCACTGCGACGGACGCATCCTTTGCTATGGAGCTTGGCTGTGACGGTGTTTTAATGAATACTGCTATTGCTGGGGCAAGAGACCCAATCCGCATGGCACGGGCTATGAAACACGCTGTAATTGCAGGTCGCGAAGCCTATCTTGCTGGTCGTATGCCGAAAAAAAAATACGCTGACCCATCATCACCATTGGCAGGGCTTATTTAGACAAAGTGAGAGGTATAGCTATTTGCCTTTGGGTCGCTGCATAAATGCAGGAACGTGATCAGTATCACCAAATTTAACCAAATCATTCAATTGATCTGGTTTTTTAGGAGTAGTTGTTTTGGAGAGCATTTTCTTTTTTTGACTTTCATTAGCTTTTTCAGCCTTTGACTCTTCACTGCGGCTTTGATCTCGGCCACGGCCTCGATTTTGTTCTCTGCGTTGTGGGTGCACTGAACTTGTATCTTTGTTTGCCTCAACTACACTTTTTTTTGCGTTAGCATTATCAGGTGCCGGCGATATGCCATCTCTCTTAACAGCGTTTGTGCTCTTGACGCTCGTTTCACTAATGGGTGGAATTTTCCTACCGATTAGTTTTGTAATTGCCTCAATATATTGTCGGTCCTCAGGGACGGCAATGGTATACGCGTGGCCTTCTATGCCCGCCCGCCCAGTCCGCCCAATACGATGGACATAGTCCTCTGCATGGCTTGGTACATCAAAATTAAAAACATGGCTAAGTGCAGGGATGTCTAGCCCACGTGCGGCAACGTCGCTACAAATCATGAAAGTAAATTCACTATTTTTGAAACGCGTAAGCATTTCCATGCGCGCGGGCTGTGACATGTCACCGTGTAATTGACCAACAGAAAAGCCGTGTTTTGTCATTGATTTGTGCAGAGTGGCAATATCACGCTTGCGGTTGCAAAATATAAGTGCGTCTTTGATTTTTTCTCTAGCAATTATTTCCCGAAGGGCTATTCGTTTTTCCTTTTGGCCACCACCTGGGCGCTTGCCGTCATCGTGGGACACCATAACTAGGCCCTGTGTAATTGTTTCTGCGCTGGTTGCTGGTGGAGCTACGGTAATTTCTTTTGGGTTCATTAAAAACTTATCAGCCAGTCGTTTTATCTCGGGTGCCAACGTCGCTGAGAAAAATAAAGTCTGACGCATTGGAGATATTAAAGAGACAATTTTTTCAACTTCAGGAATGAACCCCATGTCAAGCATGCGATCAGCTTCATCAATGACTAGGGTTTTAATATCAGTCATCAGTAAGCGTCCACGTTCGAACAGGTCAAGCAAGCGTCCTGGTGTGGCTATAAGTACATCAGGGCCACGATCAATTACTTTCATTTGATCGTTCATAGATGAACCACCAATAAGCAGTGCCTTGGATAGTTTGTGATACTTTCCGTAGGTATCAAAGTTATCGGCAACTTGAGCGGCTAATTCACGGGTTGGTTCTAGTATCAGCGAACGCGGCATTCGCGCTTTCGCTCGGCCTGTTGCAAGAATATCGATCATGGGAAGAGTGAAGCTTGCAGTCTTGCCTGTACCGGTTTGCGCGCAGCCCAGTATGTCTCGTCCCATCAGCACAATGGGTATAGCCTTCTCTTGTATAGGTGTGGGGGTGCTGTAACCAGCGTCTTCGACGGCTTTAAGGACACCGTCACCAAGTCCAAGTTCTGAAAAATTCATATGTTTTGTTTAGGCAGTTTGTATTTTTGGTTGCCTTTATATTCCCGTTATTTAGTTGAGGAAAATCGGATATTAGGCATTCAGGCATTTAAGTCAATGATCGTAATTGTTTGCTACTTGATATTACACGGTTCAGTTTTAGTGAGTTTAAGTCTTAAGTGCTTTATTCTATCGGCTTAATCAAGGTGCACGATACTAATCAATGTAAGGATGTCATAGCTTTCTAGCGTCGAGGTGTTGGCTGATAGGTAATTATAATTTAAGACAGAGCTTATCTGTCATTATCGACATATCCTATCGGGTAGAAATTTGTTAAATACTCAATGGCCCGGCAAAAGTTGGGGTTGACGCGGAGCAGTGAGTAAAAATGCGTTTGCTAAATTGAATGGCTAGGGCAGGTAATTAATGTTTGAGAAAAAAGAATTTTTTATATCCTTTGGCGGTTAAGGGAATTCTTTGAGGTTGTGGCTTATATGGAAAAAACACTTTTGAATTTGCAACAGGGCGAGCTTTGTAACAAAATGTTCTGGATACGTCCGGTTGATTTGAAACCACTGGCTCAATATCAGGCCTCGGTTAACCATCTGCCCTATGAGGTTTTGATTGCCGTTGAAGACAGCGGCTATCTATAGCCATTCGACAGTAGTAAGCGTTTATTGCCGCCTTAAATAACTTGTTATGGGTATAAATTATGACTGGAGTGCTCCTTCCTTATAAAAAACACATGCCAACAATTGCTAATGATGCTTTTGTCGCACCAAATGCAACTATAATCGGGAAGGTGGTAGTTGGGTCTGAAAGTGGCATCTGGTTTAATTGTCTGCTTCGTGGTGACGTAAATGAAATATACATTGGTGAGCGAACAAATATTCAGGATGGCTCTGTTGTGCACGTATCAGGCCAAGGAAAGGGTACGCATATTGGCAACGATATTACTATTGGTCACATGGCCCTCATCCACGCTTGTATTCTGGAAGATGGATGCTTTATTGGTATGAATGCAACAGTGATGGATGACTGTGTTGTTGAAACTGGAGCTATGGTTGCGGCCGGGGCACTAGTCGTTCCGGGTAAGCGCGTGTTGGCTGGTCAAGTTTGGGGTGGCACACCAGCGCGATACCTTAGGGATATTCGTGAATCTGATTTGCAGATGATCCGTTACACATCACCCAAGTATGTTAAGCTAGCCCATCAATATCGCAAAGAGCTTGCTTAGCAATGGGTAATATAAAATAAATATTTAATAAAGCAGGTATAAATAAAGTAGGTATATACAACAGGGTTCATGTTAATGATTTTTATGCAATAAGGAAATTTTCACGAACTCTGTGACATTGGGTGGAAGGCCTCTTTTTTTGGCCACTGAGGAATTTGGCTTTTCTCGGCGAGGTTTCTGATGTGAGTTTCTTATCCTTATACAAGTTTAGTTTAACCAATATTCTCATATAAAATGAGTTCAAAAAAGTTATGAAATTTACTGGTTTCGTGTAATGATCTTCATTTAATAAATCATGTAGTTAGAAGATAATACTATGAAGGCTGGAAAATTGTTTACAAATGTATTCTGGCCATAACACAGGCTTAGTAATTCAGGAAGTTTTACGGATCCTTCAGTAGTGCCGTATAATTTATAAAGTGTCTTGCTAAGGCCAAGAGAACTAGGGTTTTTGATGAGCAAAAGAAATGGAAAATCTGTTAATGTCCTGGCTTATAAGAGAAGTATTGTCGGGTTTCAGCGCTATTTGTTTTTGAGTGTTACTTTTGTGGCTATCATTAGCCTAGCTGGGTGCTCTTCTCTGCCAAATACCATTAATCCTGCTGAATGGTACAAAAGTACGATTAATCTCATCTCTGGTGAGGACGTTCAGAATGAAAAAAGTGGAACGCAAACCGATAAAGCAAAAACCTATCAACGTGGGATGCAATCAAACAAAGCAAAAAAAATTCTCAGTGGAGAAGCTTCTATCCCTAAACTATCCTCTGTACCAAAACGTCCAAGTTCGCCTATTATGAAAGGGCTTGTCTCCGATAAACAAAAACGTAAGTATGCAGAGCCAATCGCCCGCCAGGGAGAGGCTTCCCAGATGATGGCACAGCAAGCCCCGCGTCCAGCGCCTCAACCACAGCAGACTTCTGATGTAACGGCCTTACAAAAGGCGCCACCAGCAATACCCGCTTCACCCGTTACTTCATCTCAGATTGCACCACCAATATCAAAGCGGCCAGCTGTGACATACTCTTCTATACAGCCCAAGAGCTTCAGTTTGACCCGACCTACGCCTTCAACTCCCACTATGAGGGGTAACGCCTTTAAGTCCATGGCAGATGATCCATTTGCTACTGTTGTTGTTTCTTCCGATGGTGTGGACGTAAAAAGTATATCTGCTCCCACTGACGTATTAGCGCAAGCCCAGTCAGTGGCTTCTAAACCAAAAGATTTTGCTCCAAATTTGCGACAATCTAAGGTGATAAATGGCACAAAAGTTGCCACAATTCTCTTTCAGACGGGCTCGTCTGGATTGAGTGGAAATGACCGTAAAATTATTGGGCAAGTTGTTCAACTGCATCAACAACGTGGTGGAAAAGTTACAGTCGTTGGTCATGCGTCAAGTCGTACCCGTAATATGGACCCTATAAATCATAAAATGGTCAATTATGGTGTATCCGTCAATCGCGCAGACAGAATAGCCAAAGAATTAAGGAAAATGGGAATGGCGCCAGAATCTATCATTGTTGATGCTCGTTCCGACAGCATGCCAATTTATTATGAAATAATGCCGTCTGGTGAAGCCGGAAACCGTCGCGCAGAAATTTATTTCAATAACTAATCATTAATGAATAAACACTAATTTCTGTTAAGGTTCAATTACAATAAGATTCCAAGCCTGCCATGCAGTGCCATATGTGAATCTTTTCGTGACCAATTGTGATTAAAAAATTAAGACGACGGAACTTACTATCTCATGGAACAAGATTTTTACCGGGTTAAGCGATTGCCGCCCTATGTATTTGCTGAAGTTAATGCAATGAAAGCACGTGCTCGGGCAGCTGGTGAGGATATTATTGATTTTGGCATGGGTAATCCGGACCAGCCGACACCTCAGCATATTGTTGACAAACTTTGCGAAGCTGTAAAAGACCCGCATACTCACCGCTACTCAAATTCTAGGGGCATTACAGGATTACGCAAGGCTGTTGCCGCATACTATGGCCGTCGTTTTGATGTTCAGATTGATCCGGAAACTGAAACCATTGTTACCCTTGGCTCAAAAGAGGGACTTGCAAATTTAGCCTCGGCTATCACTTCACCAGGTGATGTTATCTTAGTGCCTAGCCCAAGTTACCCAATCCATCCGTTTGGCTTTATAATCGCAGGTGCCGCTGTGCGAAATATCCCTGCGAAGCCGGATGGCACGTTTTTGGAAGCACTTGAGCGTGCAGTTGCTTACAGCGTTCCCAAGCCGACAGCGCTTGTTTTAAATTTTCCTAATAATCCAACAGCAGAATTGGTTGATCTAGATTTCTACAGCGAGGTCGTAGACTTTTGTCGTCACCATAATGTATGGATTTTGTCTGACCTAGCATACGCCGAAGTTTATTTTGATAAGAATCCTCCACCGTCGATATTACAGGTGCCAGGAGCACGTGACATTGCTGTGGAATTTACGTCTATGAGCAAGACCTATAACATGCCAGGTTGGCGTATTGGTTTTGCCAGTGGCAACAAGACATTAATTGGAGCCTTGACTAGGATCAAATCTTACCTTGATTACGGTGCTTTTACACCAGTACAGGTCGCTGCCACAGCAGCCTTAAATGGCCCGCAGGATTGTGTCGATGAGATGCGTATCCTTTACAAAGAGCGCCGGGATGTTTTGATAAGTGGCCTTGCAGCAGCTGGATGGGATATCCCGTCGCCGCCAGCTACCATGTTTGCCTGGTCACCTATTCCACCAGTTTTTAAACATTTAGGTTCAATGGAGTTCTCAAAAAAGTTGTTGAGTGAAGCAAAAGTTGCCGTCGCACCGGGCATAGGTTTTGGCGAGCATGGGGACGGACATGTTCGTATTGGATTTGTCGAAAACCTTCACCGTACCAGGCAAGCCATTAGAAATATTAAATCTTTTCTTGCAAACTATGACAGTGGTGATCCGGCGAAACGTGCCGCCTCTCTCTAGCAACACTCTGGATAATATTTATGAGTAATTCCCTTAAAATTGCAGTTGCAGGTCTGGGTACAGTTGGAACTGGAACCCTTAAGATACTTAGCGAGCATGGCGATCTTTTAGAGCGTCGTTGTGGTCGCAAGCTTGAGGTTACCGCTGTGTCGGCTCGCAAGATGAATAAGAGTAGGGGGGTCTCCCTTGATGGGTTTGATTTTTTTGAAGATGCTGCTGAAATGGCTGCCGAAGCCAATTGCGATGTCGTTGTTGAGCTGATTGGCGGTTCAGAAGGTATAGCAAAGAAAACCGTCGAGTCCGCCATTGGTGCATCACGCCATGTGGTCACTGCCAATAAAGCCCTTATTGCCAATCACGGAACCCAACTGGCCTCAAAGGCCGAAGAAGCAGGCATAACTTTGGCCTTTGAGGCAGCCGTTGCGGGTGGCATTCCAATCATCAAAGCGTTGCGTGAAGGCCTAGCAGCTAACGGTATGAAGTCGATTTATGGTATACTCAATGGGACGTGTAATTACATTCTTAGCCGTATGCGTGAAGAAGGACTTGAATTTCAAGCAGCTCTGGAGGATGCCCAGCGCCTAGGTTGTGCCGAAGCTGACCCAAGTTTTGATATTGATGGGGTCGATGCGGCTCATAAATTGGCTATTTTATCTTCACTAGCTTTTGGTAGACAGATTGATTTTAAAAACATCCATGTCGAAGGTATTCGTCAGATTTCCAAAATAGATATTCACCTTGCTGAAGAACTAGGTTATCGCATCAAGTTGCTTGGTATAGCCTCAGAAAATGAAAATGGTATCGAGCAACGCGTGCATCCATGCCTTATTCCGCATGCAGCATCCATCGCCGGTGTTGAAGGTGTATTCAATGCTATCGTCGCTGAAGGAGATTTTGTTGACACCTTTATGATGGAAGGACGAGGTGCTGGAGAAGGGCCTACAGCCTCAGCCGTATGCGCAGACATAGTAGACATCGCACGTTCCTTCAATCTTCCAACCTTCGGTATTCCGGCCGACGAGTTGAAGGCTGCTAATACTATTTCTATGAGCCTACACAGAGGAGCTTATTATATTCGCTTGATGGTTGTTGATCAGCCAGGAATATTTGCAGACGTAGCGGCAATCCTTCGTGACAATCAAGTCTCCATGGAATCTATCTTGCAGCATGGTCGCTTGCCGGGTGAAGCTGTGACAGTTGTGATGACATTGCATGAAACTGAAGAATCTTGTGCTTCTCGTGTTATAGAGACTTTAGCCAACTTGAACGGCGTTATTGGTAAGCCCGTCATGATCCGCATAGAGAACCTGTAAGGAGGGTGACAATGGTTAAGACTAAAACTCTTAAACGCAATCTCGCCATGGAAGCAGTTTTCGTAACAGAAGCGGCAGCTCGTGCAGCTAATTCCTGGATGGGCCTTGGTGATGAAAAGTCTGCTGACCAAGCTGCTGTCAATGCCATGCACGGGGCCTTTAAGGAACTTCCGGTAAAGGGAAAGATTCGCATTGGTGAAAGTAATGCTAACGGCGCCTCTAAATTAGTTGTTGGTGAGAATGTTGGTACAGGTGATGGCTCGACTGTCGATGTTGCCCTAATGCCGGTTGAAGGGCCAACCATTGTTGCTAAGGGCGAACCAAATGGGCTTTCCGTTATGGCCATGGTTGAAGACGGGCAATTCCTGAACCTTCCTGAACTATATATGGAAAAGCTTGCTATTGGTGGTGGGTTTCCAGCTGACTTAGTTGATTTGGATAATGAGCCTGCTGATAATCTTAAGGCGTTAAGCGCTGCTAAGGGAGTACCAGTCAGTGATCTTGTTGTTTGTATTCTTGATAGGCCTCGCCATGGGGAAATTATAGCCAAAACACGAGAGGCTGGGGCTCGCATAATGTTGATCGTCGATGGTGATATTTCTGGGGTCGTTGCCACCGCATGGCCAAGAAGTGGTATAGATTTATACTGTGGCATTGGTGGTGCACCACAGGGTGTTCTGTCAGCTGCTGCCTTGGCTTGCGTTGGAGGTCAGATGCAAGGCCGTCTTGTCATTCGTGACAATGCGGACAGACAAAAAGTTTCTGATGCTGGCATTGAAGATCCAGCACAAAAATTTTCAATTGCTGACCTTGCTTCAGGAAACGTCACTTTTGCTGCTACTGGAGTAACCTCAGGAGCACTTTTAAAAGGTGTAACCAAGGTTAACAACAAGGCCCTTACCCAGTCTCTAGTTGTACGTTCGCAGACTGGAACTCTTCGTTATGTGGAAGCGTACCACCAGTTTGCCCGTCCCCATGCCTGAGGCTTTCCTCGGTGTTGAGAGGTCTCTAATGGGGAGGCATTGGCTTGCTCGAAGCTGTGACAAGCGAATGGCCCTTACCATTGCTCAGCGTCTAGATGTTGCTGAGGTTGTTGGCAGAGTACTTGATGCACGCGGTATCACTCTTGAAAACTCACTCAGCTTTCTTAACCCTACCTTGAAGGAACTACTGCCTGATCCTAATCACCTAAAGGACATGGATATAGCGTCACAGCGTTTGACTAGGGCAGTTATGGAAGGTGAAAAGATCGCAATTTTTGGTGATTACGATGTTGATGGTGCCACATCATCAGCCTTATTGAAACAGTTCCTCGACCATGTGGGTGGCAAAACTCAAGTGATTATCCCTGATCGAATTAAGGATGGATATGGGCCTAACACGAGAGCATTGCTTAAGTTGCGTGAGGAAGGAGTGGCAGTTGTAGTCACTGTTGATTGTGGTACAACATCCTTTGAGCCAATTGATGCTGCAATGAATGCTGGGCTTGATGTTATAGTAGTCGACCATCATGAGGCTGAAGCTAGCTTGCCCAATGCATTTGCTGTAATTAACCCTAATCGTTTAGATGACGAAAGCCCGCATGGACATTTAGCGGCAGTTGGGGTCACATTTCTTTTAATTGTAGCCGTCAATCGTGCTTTACGCGTGGCCCGTTGGTATAATGTGTGCATAGAGCCTGACCTGATGCAATGGCTAGATCTGGTGGCACTTGGTACGGTCTGTGATGTAGTCCCCTTAACAGGCGTCAATCGAGCGTTAGTGAAACAGGGTCTAAAGGTAATGACCAAACGCACTAATCTCGGTCTAGCAGCACTTGCCGATGTGGCTAGCATTGATGAGCCGCCTGGGGCTTATCATGCAGGCTTTATTCTGGGTCCACGCATAAACGCAGGAGGCCGGGTTGGCAAGTCTGATCTTGGAACACGCCTACTTAGCAGTAACGATAAAATAGAATCTGCAGAAATTGCGGCTTCACTGAACACCTACAACAACGAACGTCAAGAAATAGAGGCCAAAGTTCTTGAAGAAGCCATCCGACAAATTAACAAAATTGAAGTGCAATCTGCCTCTATTGTAATGGCCGTTGGTGAGGGCTGGCATCCAGGAGTTATTGGAATTGTTGCTAGTCGCCTCAAGGAAAAGTTTGACCGGCCCTCCCTCGTGATTGCCCTTAATGAGAGAAATGGTATAGGTTCTGGTAGATCTGTAAGTGGTGTTGATTTGGGAAGCGCTGTTATTGCTGCCCGTCAAATGGGAATTATTACTAAAGGTGGCGGCCACGCCATGGCGGCGGGTCTCAGTGTTGATGCTGAGCGTATAGAAGACTTAAATTTTTTTCTGAACGAGCGTCTGGCTACTGACTTGGCTGGACGCCCATCTGTTCCTGGACACTATATGGATGGGGCCTTGAAGATAGCTGGAGCTAATTTGGATTTGGTTGAAACACTGGCAAAAGTTGGACCGTTTGGTTCCGGGAACCCTGAGCCACGCTTTGTCATCACCAATGCTTTGATAGTCCATGCAGACCCTGTTGGAAAGGACCAGAGCCACCTGAGAATGAGCTTATCCGATGAAACAGGAAAACGTTTGAACGCCATTGCTTTTAGGGCTGTTGAAACTGATATGGGTCAGGCGCTTATCCATCATGGAGGGGCACCATTCCATGTTTCTGGAAAAATTCGTATCAACACATGGCAGGGGCGTTCTTCAGTCCAGATTCTTGTTGACGATGCTACCCCAGTTTGGTGAAGAAGTTTGAACACTCTAACTTTACACTATGGAGTTTGGTGATAGAACTTGCGCTAAACAAGAGTTAATACGGTTTAAAAAAGTATCCTTGGTTAGTATTTAATTTGGTTGTGAAGACTGCTTTTCTTCGGCATTGGACGGTGCAGATTCAGCAATACGGCGGCAAATCCTATATATACTGTTCATGTACTCGATGGTTTCGCGTTCCCGGGCATAAGTATCAACACGTCTTGGAGCGTCTGCAGTTAGGCGTTGGATGCCATGTTTTTCTGTTTCCAAAGTCATGTTAGCAATCTCTTCTCGTAAATTTTTAACTCTATTTATGGCATCAACATTGTCGTTTGTGATTACTTCAATAGTATCCTCTAGAACACGAGTGATCTGACTATGATATTCGTTAATAATTTTTAAGGTTGCCTCGCTGATAACAATACTATCCTCAATTCTTTTGATGCCCACCCTTACCATATTCTTTTCCATAATATCACCAATATTTTCTAGACGATCTACTGACTGAAAAAGAAAAAACAGCTCTTTGGAATGTTGGTCTGAAAGATTTATTTTGCTTAATTTACCAAGGTAAACAACTATTTCACCATAGAGGGCATCTACCTTGTTATCTATGTTTACAATCTCTTGAAGGTCCTGTTTGTTACCCGTTAAGACAGCTGGAAGAACTTTTTTGAACATTTCGTGCACATTTTTGCCTAGCCGAGCGATTTCAAGCCGGCTTCGAGCAAGTCCCAACTGAGGTGTGGAAATCAAAGAATCGTCCAAGTATTTAGGCATTATAATTTCTGGCAAACCCCTTCTACTATTGGGCCTGTCAGGCACCACCCACTCACAAAATCGCGCAAATAGGGTAGTAGCTGGTAAAAAAAGAAACGCTAACCCTACATTAAAGAAGGTGTGGGCATTCGCTATTTGGCGTGGTGTCTCTGCGGCTAATTTATCAATTCCATTTAGTTCTGGATAAGCCGGGGAAACAGATCGGCAAAGTTCTGCTAATTGAGGGATAAAGAAAAAGATAATAAAAACGCCGACGATCTTGAAAGTAACATGAGCAACCGCGACACGTACTGCTTCGCGAGGTTTACCAATAGATGCAAGACCTGCAGTAGCACAGGTTCCAATATTAGCTCCAAGCGCAAGTGCAATGCCACCCTCTAGAGTTATCAACCCCCCCTGGGCGAGGACAATAACAACGCCCATTGTAGCTGAAGATGACTGAATAAGAGCCGTAAAAACTGTGGCTACCAGAATACCAACCAAAGGATTTTCGACGTCTTGCATCAATAGAATAAAGGGCTCAAATGAACGTAAAGGTTTCATGGCATCGCTCATTATCGACAAGCCAAAGAAAATCATACCCAAGCCCATAATCAAAGTGCCGTAGTGTTTAGTCTTTTCACTACGGCTGACAAACAACATGGAGAAGCCAATAGTAACAAGTGCAAGAGCGTATTTCTTTACGGGAAATGCAACAATCTGTGCTGTGATGGTGGTGCCAATGTCTGCTCCTAGTATTACCCCAATAGCTTGCGATAACGACATCATGCCTGCCGTAACAAAACCTACGAGCATAACTGTTGTAACCGAGGAAGACTGAATAACTGCTGTTACGCTTGCACCAGTAAGAAGTCCTGTAATTCTATTGTTGGTGAGCGCACCGAGGATATCTTTCATGCGGTTCCCTGCTACAGCCTTCAGCGAATCTGCCATCTGATCCATACCAAATAGGAAAATAGCCAAGCCGCCCAACACCTTCATGCCCATAAATCCCCAAGCTATTCCCGTGTCTGCATCTGAAACAGCAGCAAACACAGGGGTTGCGGCGACACAAAGTATGGCCGCTGCTGCAAGGATAGTGAGTGTTTGAGAATTTTTACTAAAGTTAAAAATTATTTTATTCATTGAGCAATCTTTTCCCCGAACGGATTGAATCCGTGTTTTTTCTTAGCATTAAACCTTAACAAACATAATTTGAAGTTCAAACCATGCTTTCTCATAGCAGTCATGACCGCGCATCATGTAACTAAGCACGATGTATAAATTGAAAAAATCCAATTAATAAATAATCAATACTTTAAATGTAAACATAATTATTTTTATATTAATTTATAAAGCAATTTTTATATTATATTTATTTAATTCTAATTTTTAACTATGGTAACTGGAATCTTAGACAGTCGTACTACTTGTTCTGCTTTAGAACCTATGAGCAAGTGAGCAAGTCCTGTAAGTCCTTGGCTGCCCATTACGATCATTCTAGCGTCAATATTTTCTGCTGTCTCAAGAATACGCGTCACTGGCAAACCCGTCACTATTCTTGTCTCAAGATTTTTAAAGGATTCATACAAAGGACTTTTATCACTCAAGCTTTTCAGAAATTTCTGCATCATTCTCTCTGCAATGTCTTCCATTGGACGCATTGCATCTTTCTTATCGTGTCTATAATAACCCGGACCCTCCGCACGGTCATGGACAATATGAATTAATACCAAAGACGCTTGAAGGGCTATAGATATATCGATTGCCCATAATACCGCAGACTTAGAATTTTCAGAAAAGTCAGCAGCAACAAGAATCGGGCCTTGCTGTAATTTGTTAATATTTCTAATCTCGCTATTCATTCACTCTAGTTCCCTCAAGGTCCAAGTAAGTTACTTGTTACCAATTAAAAAGTTCTTGTTCTTTATTGAGACAATCTAATTTAGCATCTTATTTGCACATTAGATACGTGTGTAATGTGGTCAAGTCTTATTTACACCGTAATTGTAAATTAAAAAAAACTTATTTTCTGTCTGAGTAAATTCCCATAAAAGTAATTTCATCACCTGGTTCCCAAGGTGGATTTTTGTTCATGATGGAGAGGAATAGTTCACTCTCCAAATGTTGTGTTAACCAGTTTCTTACAAGACTATAGGGCGTTTGATCAAACCATGTTTTATCTACGAATGCATATTGTCTAACGAATGGAAATACAGCAATGTCAGTGAATGTTGTTCGCGTATTGCTCAGCCCCTCACCATTGTATGCTATAAGCCTCTCCTCAAGCTTAATGAGAAATTTTTCACCCTGTGCCCTGTAATAAGATTGAGGATGTTTAGGGTGTTTCACAAAATACTTATATCCATCAAGGGCTTTTTTAAAGACTAGGTCCAGTTCTTCAATAAGTGATTCTGACTCATCAATTTTTTCCAGCCAGTTGTCTGGGTCTCGTCTAGCGAGTGCCCAGAGCATTATATCTAAGCTTTCATCTATTACACTATCATCACTTAGCTGTAAAACGGGGACAGTCCCTTTTGGAGATGCGAGTGTCATCGATTTTGGTTTTTTGCGCAACAAGACTTCACGTAATTCATATACAATCCCCGACTTTTTTAGGGCCATGCGTCCACGCATTGCGTAAGGGCAACGCCTGAAAGAGTATAGAATTGGATATGAACTCATGACAAATCAGAATTCTTTTTTATTTTAAAAGTCATTTTCACTGAAAGTTTTTTTTCGGCGATTAATCATTTCGAATTGCCGTTGGCGTTCCCTTAACCCCTCTATTTTCTTAGCCTCATGTTTTCCATGGCAATGATGGCAAGAAACGCCGACTTCATACAGTGAGGATTTTAGGTCAGAATTCTTCAGCGGCCTGCGGCAAGCATGACACTGAACATATGAACCAGGCATAAGATCTTCATCTACTGCCACACGTTCATCAAAAACAAAGCATTCTCCCAGCCAAAGACTATCTTTCTTTTTGACAGTCTCCAGATACTTAAGAATGCCACCGTCTAAATGGTAGACTTCCTTAAATCCATTTTTTAACAGGTAGTTAGATGCTTTTTCACAACGTATTCCACCCGTGCAAAACATTGCTATCTTTTGGTGCTTTTGAGGATCTAAGTTAATATCAACAAATTTAGGAAAATCTCGGAATTTATAGGTTCCAGGAGATATAGCATTTTCGAATGTACCTACTTCATGCTCATACACGTTGCGGGTGTCTAGCGTTATTATGTCGGGATCCTTTATTAATTTGTTCCATTGATACGCATCTACCCGCTTACCAGATAGCTCTCCAGGGTCTGTTTCTGGCATACCCATAGTTACGATCTCTTGTTTTATTCTTACTTTCAAGCGGCGAAATGGGGAGGTGTTGGTATAAGACTTTTTGTAGTTCATGGTTTTAAAGCGAGGCTCTGCGTGTAAATAAGCAAGTAGGTTATCAATCCCAGTTTGTGAACCTGCAATTGTTCCATTTAACCCTTCATGGGCGAGTAAGATGGTGCCCTTAATATTGTTTTCACCACATATTTTTAAAAGCAGCGGCTTCATTTGCATGAAATCATCAAGTTGCACGAATTGATACATTGCAACTATTACAATTTTATTTTTTAATTGCTTGCTCATCTTGCCAAATTCTTTTTTAAAAAAATGTCAAAATAGATAACTTTTGTTATTAAATTAATTCTTCGCGGCTCTGTTAACGGCTCTTTAGACCACCATAACAGCTTACATAGTCTGTATTTTGAGCGGATTTGTATCAAAAAAACTATTACTTTATATGAATAAAAATTTAATGGAGATGAAAAACAAAAACAATATTCAAGTAGTGCGTTTTTTGAGAAAGGTCTTTTCTGCACAATATTTAAGACATCAGCATTCTGGCAAAAAATGCCAAGGCTCAGGGTTGCCTAATTACAAGGAGATTTACTGGCATATAAAAGTAGCTATTTCCATTTAGCATTCTGGCAGCAAAATGGGTCTCAAGATCACCCAGCATTTGGCGGTGTTCTGTCTCTGAAAGCACAAATGAAGCATAAAAAAAACCGGCAGACTCTTTTGCTAGTGTTTTAGGCGCAGCATTATAACTTAAAATAACAGGTTTTATACTTACATCAGAATCAATAAAAATTTTGCCTACAAGTTTTTTTAGCCCCTCTGCAGTTCTTACTCTTGGGTCCCCAAGTTCAATAACACCATAGTCTGGATACATACGTTGAGCATATTGATAAATGATGTCATTGATTTCAGGATAGCCAGGAGCAGAACCAGCATCTCCGTCTATAATAGCAGCAAAAACGCCACATTTTTTGAGTAAGCGCTTGACTGTGGCAAGTACTGGAACCACTGGATCCATCAAAGTCAAAGCCCAGTGGCAAAGAATTACGTCAACTGATGATTCAGTAATAAAATCTAAATCCTGAGCTGCGCTTTGATGAAGTTTGATAGCAGTGCGAGAAAGACGTTTACGTGCAAGTTTTAATTCGGCGCCACTAATATCAATTCCTGACAATACCATTCTACTATCAAATCTCTGATTGCATAAATCTAATAAAACTCCGCTTCCACATGCGAGTTCTAGTACATTGGAATGATATTTTTGGTCCACAATATCAGCTAGTAATTCATAGCTGTTTTTACCACTAACATCACGGCAGTTCCAAGCGACTGCCTCAGTAAAACCTGCGTTTCTATCATGAACAGCGGTAAGGTGATCTTGCAAGTCAGAACTGCTTGGCTGTTGACCATTTTCGATTTGGTGTGTCCAAGATGAAACAACGTTCATAGGTTGATTCATGTTAATTTATCCATAGGGTTTTTAATCAGATTGTTGTTGAGTTAGAAGAGACATTCATAAAAATCATAGTTACGCTTTGTGCAAATTGCCACATGCCGTCCCTTCGACAGGTCTCTAGGTATCGGCCGGTAATGGGATTAGCCATCATTTCTTTGAGGCTTAGGGTGTCATCAAATAAGCAGCGTTGCAGGTATCTTTCAACCTGTGACTCCTGACTTTGTTGAGCTCTGTTTGTGTAATTAATTTCTTTGATTTCAACTGACACTCCCATTTGGTTGAGCATGGAAATGATCTGTTCTGAATTTGTGTATGGTGCACCCACGCCATCTTTGAAACCTTTGAGATAATGTTGAAAAAATTTAAGGTAGTGTGATTTTTTGCTTGCATGTGCAATAAATCCAGCGCCGCTATTGTCTTCTTTTCCACCATGTCCCATGGCGCGTACCATACATTGTAGAGCTGGTTCCAATTCGTTTTGGGGGATAGCATATAGGGCATGTGTCGCCCAGACGATATCAAAATAGCCAAATTGACATTTGAGGTCCTGCAGTCTCATTTCGTATTCAGCACCCGCTTTGAAAGGAGGTGTTAACACTTGTCGTGCCTCAGATATTGAAAACATAGATGGATCAAGAAGGGAGTAATCAACAGGCTTGATAGAAGCGTTTGCTATGTTCGCATGAGACGTGAGCGCTGCCGGAAATTTACCTGAACCACACGCAACATCCAGAAGTCGTAAGCAGCGCAAGCCAACTTGTGTTTGTCTGATTTCAAGCCAAGCTTTCCAATCAATTGCTTCAGCCAAGTGGCGGTAGTCAATAGAGGCAAGCGCATAGAAGTCCTCCATCTCTGATCTTCTCGCTTCGCTCCAATGATCACAACTGCGTTCAAATGTATCTGCTAAATCTACTATGTTACTGACCTTTTTTTTCGATGTTCGGAGGCCAGCAAATAGGGTTAAGTTTACTCGCAGCAATCTCTCCAGGACCAACATTAGGAACAAATTTCTGCCAGTCTCCTGATACCATTGTTGGCTGTTCAACTACGCGGGCACCATCTGCAAAAAATGTATTAGCCAGAACAACACGGGTCCGCGTAGTTTTGTTGCTAGCAGCAGTATGAAAGCTTTTGTTATGGTGAAAGCTAACCTCACCCATTTCAAATGGACTTTCTTCCAATACAACATTATTGGATTTAAAGGCCTCTATAATTTGCTTGTCATAGCTTGTGTCAAATTTATTAAAGTCGATATCTTTAACAAGTTCAAAAACACTTAATGGCTTTGCAAATGTCAGGGGACCCATTGCAATGGGTATAGGCTGAGCTGGTATCCAAGCAGTCACGACATCGTCTGTTGCCAGTGGAAAATGGTGATCGTCATAATGCCATGGAGTACGCCCGCAACCCGGCTCTTTGGCAAGGACATTATCATGATAAAGGCGTATTCTTTCCACGCCAAGTAGTTTTGCTGCAATCTCGGCAATGCGGGGGCTAAGTACGTAGCTTCTAATTAGTGCATTTTCTAACCACATCATTTCAAGACTCAAGAAACGATTTTTATTGCTGGTGCGGTTGATGCCAAAGGTTTTCTTAATAAGTACAAGAAGTTCCTGACGCAAGCGGGCTACAGCCCCACGTGACAAGACCCTTGGTAGTTTGATGAACCCATCTCTTTGAAAAGCTAGGCACTGGTCTTTCGTTAGGTTGTAAGGTGAAATTAGCTCATTTTCAACTTCAGTATCGGAAGGTAGTTTGAAGTGTGGAATTGGAGGCAGGTCAACAAGAGCGCCGTCATTGTCTTGATCTGTGTTTTCGGCCAGTGTTACGTACCAATCCCACCAGGCTTGATTATCTTGTTGCCAAGACTGGTTTACATCAGACTTTGCTGCATTCTCGCCCACAAGCATATTATTAGACTGGTTTCTTTTGTTAATAATCCGGTTCCTCATTACACGAAACTCGGATGCAAAACTAATCTGCTAGTAGAAACCCGACATGACGCTAATAGTGTTTATTCTCCTCATTATAATACACATATCACAAACTTAAAGCTACCCTTGGCAACAATCAAAGTGCTTCTATTTATAGCTGTGCCTTTACAATTGAAACGGTCCTATGCAAACTATCTAAATGTAGCAAATAGGTAGCTTAGATTCTTCATGTTGAAGATCTAACAAAAAGGGCTATCTTAAGTACTGTTTGCTAGTCTCGAGTGTTAAGCAAAGTGATTGGTACATAACTGGGGGGGAAAACATATAGTTAACAACTATACTAAACTGAAGATGTAGTATACTAATTTATGATAATCATTATTATTATCATAAATTAGTGGTTCCAAACCCTTTTAATAGTTTACTATAAGGGAATATAAATTTAGCGTAACAATAAGTGTGCAATTATTTTTAATGGAGTAAATAAACATGAAAGTAGTTTCAAACAAGTCTATAACGGCGCTAGCAACTGCGGCGTTAGTTGCCTTTCCATCAATAGCTTCTGCAGCAGGTCACGCTAGTAATCTTCGATCAGATGATTTTGTTGGAATTTCATTCTGGCTCATTTCAATGGCGTTGGTTGCAGCAACGGCATTCTTCTTTATTGAGACACAGCGTGTTTCCGCAAAATGGAAAACATCATTAACAGTTTCAGGTTTGGTAACTCTAGTTGCTGCTGTTCACTATTTCTATATGCGAGATATTTGGGTTGCAACAGGAGAGTCGCCAACAGTCTTTCGTTACATTGATTGGCTAATTACTGTTCCGCTTCTGATGGTTGAATTCTACATAATTCTCCGTGCAGTTGGTGCGGCATCAGCGATGATCTTTTGGAGATTGATGATTGGCACTTTGGTAATGTTGGTTGGTGGTTACCTTGGTGAGGCCGGTTATCTTGCAGTTTGGCCAGCATTCATTATTGGAATGTTGGGTTGGATTTACATTTTGTATGAAATCTTTGCTGGTGAAGCAGGGAAGGCGTCTGCAGAACAATCTTCTGCAGCCGTTAAGTCAGCATTTTCAACTATGCGTTGGATTGTGACTATTGGCTGGGCCATTTACCCACTTGGATATTTTTTGGGATACTTGGCCGGCGGGTCAACTGTAGATGCAAATACTTTAAATGTGATTTACAACCTAGCTGATGTGCTAAACAAAATTGCGTTTGGCGTAATCATTTGGAATGTTGCAGTCAATGAAAGTGATGCATCAAGCTAAACTCTTTAGGGGTGGCCTTAGTGGCCACCCCTAATTCCTTAATTAATTTTAAATTTTTGATTTAGCCACTGAAACATTTGAGACATTCACAATATTTGGCAAAAAAGGATCACCCAATGAAAAAAATATCTACATTGGTGAAAGCCTTTACTGCTGATGAAGCAGATACCCAACTCAGACATCAATTAAACTCGAAAAATCTTGTTGACTTTATTGCAGCGCGCCTTCCAAGAGGAGCTCAACCGCTTGAAGAAGTAGCCGCCTATCACTTTAAAAAACCAGGGAAAATGCTTCGAGCAAAAATGGCACTTCGTGCTTCCCACCTTTTGAATGTTAATAAAGCAGCAGCAATGCATTGGGCAATAGCTATTGAGGTATTACATAATGCTTCGTTGATACATGACGATATTTGTGATGGTGATCAATTGCGACGAGGACAGCCTGCGGTTTGGTCAAAGTATGGACGCGATATAGCACTTGCACTAGGAGATTGGCTCATTGCTCTGTCATTTGAATTGGCAGCAGAAGCTGCTCAACGTTCAAATACACTAATGCTAGTGAAGCTCCTTGCAAGGCATATGAAGACTACAACAATGGGTGAGGCTCGCGAGTTCAATGTTCATGGCGCTTGCAACTGGCAGGGCTACCTAGAAATCTCTGCTGATAAAACAGCTCCACTTTTTATTGCTCCAATTGAAGGAGCTGCGGCAATGGCTCTTCATGATGTTGCTGCGAAAGCAATTGGTACGTATTTTCATTGTCTTGGGAATGCCTATCAAGTTGCTAATGACATTATGAATTTTCAGGGTGATGATGGTGCGTTGTCAAGTGGTTCAGACCTCATTCGGCGGGCGCCAAATGCAGTGATTGTCATTTTTCGTGAAGGATTAGACGACGTTTCAAAAGTTCGTTTTGATAACTGGTATGCATCTGGTCGCCAAGATAATCACCTGCTTTGGCGGAATAAAATTATTGCTTCACCTGCGATGAATATTGCAGCGATTAGAATGCAGGAATTGATAGATGATAGTGAGCGTCTTGCTGAGAAACTACCTACTGAACTGGTCCAGATAGTGATTCCCATTCAACAAATGTTGCAGCATGAATGTCAGAAATCAACCGGTGTAATGAAAAGTTTACGAAGATCTGAGCTACAGAACTACTAATATAATGCGCAATTGGCCCTCTACAGCTATGGATGATTCCCAGTCACATCAAACCTTCCATCGTAGTAATGTTCTGGTAATTGGTGCAGGATTTGGTGGTATTGCTGCTGCTTTACGTATGCGAGCAAAAGGTTATTCAGTAACCATTGTAGATAGATTGCAATTTATTGGTGGGCGTGCACAAGTATTCCAAAAAGGTGGCTTTCGCCATGATGCGGGTCCCACACTTATTACAGCCCCTTTTCTTTTTGATGAACTGTTCGAACTCTTCGGAGAAAAACGTGAGGACTTTCTTGAGTTTCGGCCGTTAGACCCATGGTATAGGTTTTATTTTCATAGTGGTGAGCAGTTTGACTATTGCCCATCTATTGAAGACACTAATGAAGAAATTAAGCGTTTTAATCCTCAAGATGTTCAAGGCTATTCTGACTTACTGAAGGCATCTAAAGCAATTTTTAAAATTGGCTACGAAAAACTTGCCGATAAGCCTTTTACTAATTTTTGGACAATGATAGCCCAAGTGCCATCATTGTTAAGATTACGCAGTTATAAAACGGTTGCTCAGTTGGTAAATAGTTATATTAAGCATCCACTATTGCGCCAAGCGTTTTCAATCCACCCACTGCTAGTCGGGGGAAATCCTTTTACCACGACATCAATCTATAGCCTGATCCATTATCTAGAACGCCGTTGGGGTGTTTTCTTTTGCATGGGGGGTACAGGTAAATTAGTTGCTGAACTACACAAATTGGTTGAAAGGGTCGGAATTCAAATAGTACTCGGCACTGATATCGAAGAAATCACCGTTGATAGGGGCAGTGCAACAGGCGCGCGTGCTGTTGATGGTCAGTTGTTTACTGCAGATAGAGTAATCTGTAACGGTGATCCTCCAACAGTTTATAAGCAAATGCTACGACCTGCCGAGCAACGTCGAAAACGTGCTTTTCCGGAGTCTCTTACACAATATTCAATGGGGCTTTATGTGTTGTTCTTCGGTACCAGTGAAGTCTATTCTGACATGGCTCACCACACAATCTGGATGGGTTCACGCTACAAAGAATTACTTGCTGATATTTTTGATAAAAAGATCTTGGCAGAGGACTTCTCACTTTACATTCATCGTCCGACAGCAACTGACCCGAGTTTTGCGCCAAAGGGTTGTGATAGCTTTTATGTATTGTGTCCAGTACCTAATCTGCTTGGTAATATTGATTGGGAGATGAAGGGACCAGAACTTCGTGATCGAATTGTTGCCGCTCTTAGTAACACTATCATGCCAAAGCTTGAAACTACTATTAGTAATGATTTTTGGATGACGCCTGCAGATTTTAAATCTGATTATCGTTCCATGCATGGCGCAGGATTTTCTATTGCCCCAATTTTTTCTCAGTCAGCATGGTTTCGTTATCATAATCGTGACCCGCATATACCAAATCTCTATTTTTCAAGTGCGGGAGCACACCCTGGAGCTGGCATGCCAGGCGTGCTTTGTTCAGCCAAAGTGGTTGAGACGCTCATAGAAGAAGAGGATCAGAAACGCAAGACAAGCTAGGAGGGGACTATTAGGCCAAACAATAATCCTTGTGCCCATAACATGGGAACGAGTCAAAACGAAGTCTTCAAACCACAGATTTCTCTTTCAGTAAATGGCAAGAGTTTTTACTGGGCAAGTCATTTTTTAAGCGCCCAAATGGGTTATAATGCTGCTCGCCTTTATGCTTTTTGTCGTGTCCTTGATGACATGGCCGACGGAGACATCACTGATGGGCCCATGCGCCTTACCCGTATTCGCGCAAGCTTGCAATCAGGGCAGCCTAGTGACGATCCAGCTTTAGGGGATTTTCAGCCTTTTATTTCAGAAATGGGTTTTGCAAAAACTGTCCTGTTAGCGCTTCTAGATGGTTTGCTACAGGATCAGGAGGATAAGGTTTGTCTGTCTACTGAAGCAGATTTGTTGCGTTATTCATATCGGGTGGCTGGAACGGTTGGGTTGTTAATGTGTGGGGTTCTAAACTCTCAGGATTCAGATGCCATGGCATTTGCAATTGACCTTGGAATTGGGATGCAGTTAACCAATATTGCACGCGATGTATTGGAAGACGCGCGTATGGGACGCCGTTACATTCCTGCTGAATGGGTAGGTGATTTATCTCCAAGCGCCATATGTCTGGCTTCAAAGGACCCGAATGGTAAAAATGCTATTCTGATTAAAGCCTCACTAGCACACCTCCTTGAACTAGCCGATAGATTTTATCAAAGTGGTGCTATTGGTTATTCGTACCTTCCTTGGCGAGCCCACGTTGGCATAGCAATAGCGGCACGCGTTTATCGTCAGATTGGAATGCAACTTAAAGCTAATGGATACGCATGGCATAAGGCACGGCAGGTGACGAGCAAAAGTACTAAGTTAAAGCACTCTCTAATTGCCCTTGGGAGTCTCTCTTCGCGTTTGCCCATGCTAAATAATAAGAAACATGATCGCTCGCTCCACACTTGTCTTCAAGGGCTTCCCTTTGTCAAATAATGAGTCAATTTCAAGCACCAAGCAAGCAGTGTATATAATTGGTGATGGTTGTGCCGCTTTATCGCTTGCCGCACGCGCGGATGAATTACCTCAGCACCAAATGACAATTGTTCATCCAGATGGGGCACCAGAATCAAAAGACCACATTTGGGGGTTTTGGTGGATTGATGGTCTTGATAAGGCTGTAAAGCTAGCAAGAAAAAAATGGCATTTCTGGAGTATCACTACCCTCAAGGGAAACGTTATTTTATCATCAGAGTTCCACCCATACTATGCTTTGCAAAGAACTAAGTGGGAAAGAAATTGTCGCCAGCTTGCTAAAAATAATGGTGTAAGTTTTGTTGGTCAGTCAAAATTAATTGATGCCCCTCAAGCGCAGGTCCTCGATAGTCGGCCACCCGTTGTTCCAATTAACCAAATGTTCCAGTACTTCATTGGCTGGGAAATTGAAGCTTCACCGGGCAGTTTTGATGCAAAAAAAGCTATTTTAATGGACTTTAGATGCGATCAATCTAGAGGAATTCATTTTATCTACATACTTCCATTTTCAAGCAGTAACGCACTCGTTGAGTCAACTATGTTCTCCCAAAACCGTGCACCAGATACTTTTTTTGAGACGGCAATTGAGTCTTATCTTGATCAACACTGCGAAATTTGTGATTTCACTGTAATACGTGTTGAAAAAGGTGGTATTCCGCTTGGGCGTCTTCCTGTAAGTAAATGTGTTAATAAAGGCATTGGAGGTAACGGTGAAGCCATTCGACCATCTAGCGGTTATGCCTTTGCTTTTATTCAAAAACAGATATTAGCAACTATCCAACAAGCTAAAAGTAAAAAGAAAAGTGAAAATACATCATGCCCTTTAGTCATCACACGCCCGCACAAACTTGTTGATCTCTGGATGGATGAGGTGTTTATAACTGTTTTGAAAAAAAGACCTGAGGCGGCTCCAGAATTATTTTTAAAGATGGCAAAAGCGCTAAATGGAGATGAATTTGCCTTGTTTCTAAGTGGTGATGCGGGATGGTGGCTTCGCTTGAAGGTGGTTTTGGCTATGCCAAAAATTATTTTTATGAAAGCTTTAGTTTTTTTGCTCACCAGAAAATTCTAGAGGAAAGATATTGACATCAGAAAATCTACAACCACGTTGGAAGACTGATGGCTGTTGATAATCTCATAGCAATCCTTGGCCTGCAAAATCTGATGGCTCTTTCAGCGGTAGTCATAATTGGTTTGCCTCATGGTGCCTTTGATGGTGCGATTGCTTCCCATCTTGGTTTTATGAAACGTCCTTACTTTTTGACTAGATTTTTATTTCTTTACGTCTTGATTGCAGTATCGGTTGTAGTTTTGTGGCTAGCCTTTCCTGTTGAATCATTAATTTTATTCCTTCTTATCAGCGTACTTCATTTTGGTTTTGGTGACGCTCGCGCCATATGTGGTTGGTTTAGGTGGGTGCAAGTTGTTGCCCATGGAGCTGTAGTTGTAGTTGGTATAAGTCAGTTTCATAAGTTAGAGGTCGATAAAATTTTTAATTATCTAACTGGGCAGGAATCTACTGTTGTTTGGATAGCTATAGATGTGGCCTCGATGGTTTTTGTGCCTGTTTTCATGATTTATGCTTGGCAAGCCTTCCTCGATCAACGTTGGCGCCCTGCATTCATTGAATTAAATTTGTTGCTTCTTGTTTTTGTTTTTTTTCAACCGCTTGTTGGTTTTGCCCTTTATTTTTGCTGTATACACTCTATGCGTCATTTTTTGGTTTTGTGGAGATCTTTACAGACAGCACTTCGGCGTAATGATTTCTATTTTCAAGCGATTGCCTTTACATTCGCCAGCTGGATTTTGGGTGGCGTTGCGTACTGGTGGTGCATTGATCAAATGTCAGGAGAAACCGCCCTGTTACGCGTGATTTTCATTGGACTTGCCGCTCTTACAGTCCCACACATGATTTTAGTTGATGGTTTTTTTAGAAGGCGTTTAGAAGGTGTGTAATATCTAAACAAAAAAAAGATCAAAAATAATGAAGGTAGCTGTAGTTGGTTTAGGCGCAATGGGAATGGGAATAGCCAAGTCTTCACTACGAGCTGGTTTGGATACGGTAGGGTTTGATGTATCTGAAGACAAACGCTCAATTTTTTCTAAAGCAGGAGGTGAAGTTGCCATAAAATCTGAACAAGCCGCTGTTGATTCTGACTGTCTCGCTATTGTAGTCGTTAATCAGGAGCAAACAGAAGCCGTACTCTTTGTGGAAAACTGCGCTTCTAATGTATTGCCAATGGGTGATGTTGTAATTGGTTGCGCTACAGTCACTCCAGATTATGCCCGTGACGTTTCTTCTAGATTGAATTCTATGGGTCTGTTGTATCTTGATGCGCCTATATCTGGAGGCAGTATAAAAGCAACTGATGGCTAGCTTTCTGTTATGTGCTCGGGTGCGCCTGACGCCTACGCACGTGCTCGTTTATTCTTGAACGCGATTGCTGAAAATGTATTTGAGCTTGGGGACGAATTTGGTATTGGCTCCACGATGAAAATGATCAATCAACTTTTGGTGGGAGTGCATATTGCAGCGGCTATGGAAGCTATAGCACTGAGCATTAAATCTGGTATTGATGCTGAGACTTTGTTCGAAGTAATTACCTTATCTGCCGGAAATTCGTGGATATTTGAAGACCGTGTGCCTCATGTTTTGAATAATGATTACACACCAAAAAGTGCAGTTGATATATTTGTTAAAGACTTGGGTATTGGTTTAGACGCTGGTAAACGTGAGAGTTTTCCGCTCCCTGTATCTACCGCTGCCTTCAAACAGTTTGTTGCTGCGAATGTTATGGGCTTGGGAGGTGATGATGATGCAGCCGTGATCAAAGTTTATGGCGCACTTAGTGGCATTAAACTTCCTAATGTGAGCAGCAGAGATTCCTGAATTAGAGGAAAATTAAAAAATACTCCGTGAATAAAGTCTTGGAACTTAGGTCCACAAAAAGTTCTCTAGATAAAATGCCTAAAAGAAATTTGGAAAGCTACTGAGGTTTTTGAAAGTAATCTTTTTAATTATTAACAAACAACTACATAAAATTAATTGCGAAACAACTTTTTATTTAAGTAGATAAATGCCGCCCAATATC
The DNA here is from genome assembly GCA_938092065.1 of uncultured Rhodospirillales bacterium. Lineage (GTDB taxonomy): Bacteria > Pseudomonadota > Alphaproteobacteria > Rhodospirillales > JABHCV01 > JACNJU01. The sequence goes on along the minus strand of CALKND010000007.1, from coordinate 28,541 downwards.
CAAGCTGCAATAAACACCGTCTCCATAAAAAGAACTGCTACCGGTTGATATCCGATAGTCATCATCGCCTTTAGGGAGGTTTTGATTCCAAGCGCTGCAATTGCAGTGACCAAACACCATTGTGATAAGTCAATCAATAGTCCATGGATCAAGTCGGGAATTACTCCGCTACTGTTGAGTGTCACCATGGCACAAAAACCAACGATGAATAGAGGTAGGGGTGTTCGACCAGTACTTTTATTCTTACCATGGTAAACTATTGAAAGTACAAGGACTAAAGGAACAAGCATTGCGACTCTGAATAACTTAGTAACTGTAGCTATATCTCCTGCTTCATTAGATATAGTGTATCCCGCACCAACAACCTGGGCGACATCGTGGATAGTGCCACCGATAAAGATGCCAGACAAGCTATCTTCTAATCCCATAAACGTAGCAATGATAGGATAGAGCACCATAGCGATGGTGCTGAAGGTTGTGACCGCAATAACAGTAAAGATGGTGTCGCGCTCGTTCACGGATTTTGGTAAGATTGCGGCAATAGCTAGGGCTGCCGAAGCCCCACAGATTGCCACAGAACCTCCTGTTAGGATGCCGAAGCGTATTCCTCGGCCCATAATTTTTGATGCTCCAATGCCAAATATAAGTGTCATAGTAAGCCCACTCATTAGTAGGCCGACAGTGTCTAGTCCTAGGCTGAGAACTTGCTCGAATGTAATGCGAAGGCCAAGCAGTGCTACACCAAATCTAAGTAACGTGTTAGCAGAATAATAAATGCCGGTCCTGCAGGGTCCTTCTTCTGACAGAAAATGAAAGGCCATTCCTAGTAGTAGGGCGAAAAGCATTTGAGGCGCCCCATAATGTTGAGCTAGGAATTGAGCTGCCGTGGCTATGGTGACACAAATTAATACGCCAGGCCCCCAGTCACGACAATCATTTAAGAAAATGAAAAATCGAGCTTTAAGAGTCTTGGTAAACTTTTCCATTGTGTTTAGCCCAGTTGTTGTTTTTGATTTTTATGTGACCTGGCCTTTATTAGGATTCAATAACAGAAATATCTTAACATTTTTATAGCTAAAATATTAGATTATTAGTCGATGTTAATCATTAAATAAACCATATGGTTGTTTCTGATTTATTGACATTGTTCTTTGTGATTTCTTTTATGCGAATAAATCGTGAGAGGGTTTAAATATCAACAATTCCATGATTATGGATTAGGCTTGACTTTGTCTATGGTGGGTAAGGGGCCTACAAATGTTTCAGATAGTACGTTGGAAATAATAATAATCATTTCAATGTAAAAAAGAAGTGGAAACGATATCGAGTGGTTAACAGTATTGCCTTTGTGTGGTTCTATGATAAGTCGCCTCGTGCTAGATGCCAAATTCGATAGTACATTCAGAACGTATATGAATGGCATTCTCAGGGAGCTTTATGTATTGGGTGGATTTTTTGCCAAAAAACCCTTAAATTAAATTTGATAATTGAATTTTCTTAAAAAGTTTTGTTCTTTTTATGGGAAAAGCAAATGTCTAAAACGCTAAATTCGATAGTAAATCTTTTGATAACCTTAATTGCCCTTTGGGCAACATATGTTTCATTTGAAGCTCTCTTCGGAGTAACTATCATTTTTCCGTTTACATTTGTTGAGGCAGAAATGGTTCCCTACCATCGATGGCAATCTGTTAGACTCGCTGTATTTTTAACCGTTATATATTTTTCAGTTATGCATTTGATTAGTGCGGATAGAGAATTTCCATCAATATATTTTTTAGAAATATATTTAAAAATTTTAACCATAGTTGGGATCTTTGTTTTTTATAAAGCTCAAGTAATACACTCGGAATTTTTTGTTTTATCTTTTTTTGCGTTTTATTCAATAATTATGCATATAGCACGGAAGAAAAAGTACAAATATTTTTATAAAAGGTAAACTTTTTAAACTCTTTTTTTAAGTGGCACCAGATCCTTCAAACATTTGTTCTTGAAGATAGTTCTGCAAACCTGTTTTCTCAATCAGTGATTGTTGGGTTTCTATCCAGTCAATATGTTCCTCAGTATCCTCTAAAATATTTTGGAAAATTTCTCTCGAAACAAAATCTTTGTTTTGCTCACAGACATCAATTGCTTTTTTAAGGTCTCTTTGATTAGTTGTTTCCGATTTTAAATCAGATGTAAACACCTCAGGAACATCTTCACCTATTCCCAATTTACCAAGGTCTTGGAGATTGGGTAGCGCATCAATCATGAGAATGCGTTCTATTAACAAATCGGCATGTTTCATTTCACCAATTGACTCATGATAAACTTTGTCTGCTAATCTAAGTAATCCCCAATCCTTTAACATTCGAGCATGTAAAAAATATTGATTAATTGCGGTCAACTCATTTTTAAGAATTGCATTAAGTTCGAGGATTACCAATTTATTACCAAGCATGGCTAATTTCCTTATTTAAAAAAATATTTTCACAAGAGAAACTTTTTAAGCACTTGCCGTCAAGTTGTTTTAAAAAAATATTGTGTTAAATCAATAAGTTGATAGTAATTATTACTTGCAAAGTATAAAACTTTATAAAAACAATCAACTAAACGGAGAGTGGTTTTTTACTTGATAATAGTTATTAATTTCATTATTTTCAAAAAAATTATTAGAGATAAATTGAATGTATTTATGTAATTGTAATGGTTTGACTGTTACTGACGTCGTTAAAGCTTGTGCAGGTGGCCTAAATAAAGCAGGAGAGGTTTTTGCTTGTTATAAGGTAGAGGAATGCTGTGGAAAGTGTGTGCCAGAAATAGAAGAATGTTTGCTCAACTCAAAGAAAAAATAAGATATTAAAAATATTTTAAAGAGGAATTTGAAACTTCTGGTAAGTCTAAAATTTATATCATATTAATTAATAAACACTCTCAATAATAAATTCTTGCTATTTAAGTGAGTAATTTTTCCAACCTCCCCTTAACAATATTTCTTTGGCACCATTTCGATGCTACATTGAAAAAATAGGTCTTTTGGCTATTAAAAGGAATTAATTATGTTCATCGCAATGAATCGTTTTTGTATTATCAAAGGCGAAGAGTCTGAATTTGAATGTATTTGGATGGAGCGAGATTCGTACTTAAACGAAGTATTGGGGTTTGTTGAATTTCACCTTTTACGGGGTCCGGAACGTGAAGACCATACACTTTTCATTTCACATACCATCTGGGAGAGCAAAGAACATTTTGAAGGATGGACAAAATCTGATGCATTTCGTAAAGCTCACGCTAATGCAGGAGGTAGTAGAAAAGACATCTATATGGGGCCACCTCAGTTTGAGGGTTTTGAGGCCATTCAAATTATCGAAAAAACAGAATAAATTCATTGATCATGAACTTTGTTTGATTTTTTTATGTAGTGCTATTTTTGTAAAAGCACTTTGAACTGTAATTATCCAATAGGGAAAACTGCAGAACACCCAATTGGCTAATGGATAAATTTCTAAGAGTAATTACTCAATACTAAGTATATTTTATAGTTTAACTTTTTACTTTTGAAAAAAAATAACGGGGCGCATCTGAGACACGCCCCGCACTTATAATGAACGCTTTATTTAAGCCGCTTGATCTTCGCCTGTAATCATCTTCTTGGGTTTGTCCTCGAGTGTCTTAGCCTGGCGAGTTTTGATCTCAATTTGACGAGGTTTGAGGGCTTCTGGAACCTCACATTTAAGATCGATCTTTAGTTCACCATTTGCAAGGTCTGCGTTGTGAACCTTGATGTGGTCAGCCAAGTTAAATTTCAATTGGAAAGAACGACCGGCAATACCACGATGCAAATAGCTGACATCTTCTGCTTCATCTTCCTTCTTACCGATGATGCTCAAGGTGTCTTCTTCAAGCGTGATGTCTAGATCTTTTTTATCAAACCCGGCGACTGCGACAATAATTCGATAGGTGTTCTCCCCGTCTGCTTCAATGTTATAAGGGGGGTAAGAAGCTTCTGATCTAGCGGATGCTGAAGCCATTAGACGCTGAATGCGATCAAAACCGACAGAATGTCGGAACATTGGTGTAAAGTCATAGTTATGCATAATATATCCTCCTTAAAGCGATATAGTTTAATGAGCCTGCCAAATAGGCCAGGTCCCGGTTGCTAAGTTAAGTATGACCCTTTGAAAGGCATCATCCTCATTAATTAAATATGTTTGTTTGATTAATTAATCAAGGGGCGAAGTTTTAATATAGGTTCCGTATCAGACTGAAGCTTTGTAACGTTGACCAAAGATTATTTATTAAAAAAAGTACGTTCTTTCCATCGCAAATGAACGTTATGATATTCACATGATCGAAGATGCTTAAACTATTTATTATAGTCGACTTTGGTTTATGTTTTTTGTGATTAATATAGAAATATAGAGTTAGTTGCATGTTGGTGGATTTAGGACAGAAAAGCAAAATGAGACACAAAGTTATATCAGCCAGAATAACAGGTATGGCAGTCACTTTTGCTATTTTTTTTGGGGGGTTGTGGTGCTCTACAAATCTCAGAGAAAATGGAGTTATTTGGTTTGGCTTGTCTCCAGAGTGGACAGGACGACTAGGGGCAGGGGTATTTCTCTTTCTCTTTTTAATAGTGATGAAGAATTTTGGAGATACCTTTGTATATGGCTGGATTAAAGACAAAAAAGACAATGATGTAGATTCTCAAATTACTAAAGAGAACTAAAAATTCTGAAGACTGTCTAATTTTGTAACAAAAGAGGTCAAAGTACTATTCGTGCTTTTTCTGTTAAAAAATTGAACAGTTATCCTGCCAACTTATTTTTAATTTTGCCATCTTCACCGACATGATTAGTTGTATTACCTGTCATCAAAGAATCTATATAATCTATAGTCTTAGCAAAGCCTCCAAATGGGTAAAAATGAAAGCTTTTCAGTAAACAGTCCGCATCCTTTTGCATGCCCTCTGACAAACCTGAAAGCAAAGCATCTGGGGATTGAATAGTAAGAAGTTTCGTGATGTTACGTGCTTGCTTAGTTAAAAAACTCATGGAGTTGCCAATACCAGATAGCCGTGCAAATCTAAATAGAGCTTTTATAGTTGCTGGTCCAGGAATCCCAATATGAATTGGCAGCTTGTTTCCATCTGCACGGATTAGTTTTTCCCAGTTTAAAACTATTTCAGAATCAAAACAAAACTGAGTTTCAATATACATATTAAGGCCTTCAGTTTTAGCAAGTTCATTTTTTTCTAGAAGGGCAGTCTTTAGTCTTTCATCGCTAATATCAGTACTACCCTCTGGATGCCCTGCGACACCAACTTTCGTGATGCCGTGCTTTTGTAGAAGACCAGTTCTTAGCACAGATATACTATCGGAAAATTCACCAATTTGTTTATTGCCGCCACCACCAATTATAAGGACTTCATTTACAGATGCTCTACTAACGAGCTCTTTAAGCAAATTATCTAACTCCAGTTGATCAACTAAAGATCGAGCTGCAAGGTGTGGGACTGCATTCATTCCATCATTATTGAGCTGCTCTGCAGTTTGAATCGTATCAATTGGATCACTTCCGGGTAAACAAGTAACATTCACCGTTGTATTAAGAGGTAAATAGTCAGCAAAATTTTCAATTTTTGTTGCTGCTACAGGTGTGATCTCTATGGACCAATCTTCAGTAGCTTTTTTAATATCTTGGATAGTCACTTTTTTGAATGCTTTCATTATATTTTTTGAGGATAGATTACACTTTTCTAATATATAACATTACATAAATTTTCCACAACACAAACTAGACCCACAGGTAAAATTTATGTGTAAGTTGACGTGTTTTGAACGATTAATTAACAAGTTTTCTCGACACTAAATCCACGCCACTTTAATAGAAAGACGGTCTATTAAGACAGAGGGCTGGAGCGGCTAAGCCACTTTCGAGAGCCCACTCAGCTTTTTTTTAACGTGGTAGCGAGTGTCAATTGAAAACCACGGTATACAAGTACTGATCTAGTTTTTTGTCAAATTAATCATCCAGCGTCAAGTTTTTTTTTAATAACTTTGAAGGTGGAAATTATGTTTCGTGTTAATGTAATGATAAGGTGTTATTACTTAGAAACTTTTTCATCGAAACAGCATTACAGGAACCTTACAAGACCGCACCATCTCAGTAGTCGTAGATCCTATCACAAGGCTACGAATTCTGGAGTGGCCATATGCGCCCATCACAACTAGATTTATAGTATCTTCCTCAACAAACTTTGAAATTACTTCACTAGGGTAGCCCTTTTCAATTCCTGCCTCTGTTGTAAAGCCTTTTTTCTTTAGGGTCTTCACTGCATTGTCGAGCTGTGTTTTGGTGTGGGATGTTTCTTTTCCAACCATGATTATCCTGCATTCTAGATCACTAAACAGGTCTCCTTCAGCAATGTGTTCTACAGCCTTCAATGAACTTGGCCCACCATCAAAAGCAATCAAGAAACGCCTTACAGGGGTGAAGGAACGCGCTGCTACTAAGACAGGTTTGTTGCTAGACCTAACAACACGTTCCAAGTTAGAGCCAAGGTGCATTTTAGCAAAATCGGCGGCTTCACCACGTTTGCCAACAATTATAAAACTAGCATCTTTTTCATAATTTTGGATGGTTTCGGCTATTCCACCAAGACGTAGCCTCGTTGAAACCTTGTCTAGGCCATCACTTAACAATCGAGCTTTAGCATCTTCTAAAATCATTCTCCCTCTTTTTTGTGAGAGCTTCGCTGTTTTTGCGTCGTGTTCGGCTAATTCTTCAAGCAACGCTGTGCGAGCACCCAGACCGATGTTTCCACTAAGATTCACAGGTTCAGTTGAAGTCTCTTGGTGTCCAAGGACATGAATGATTTCAACATTAGCTCCAGTTCTTCCTGCAGCCCATGCAGTGTGGTCACATACACTTTTAGAATAGATTGATCCGTCGATTAGAGCGATTAGTTTAGTCATTTACCTTCCTTCTTAATGGCCTATCAGGCGCTCTAGCGCATCGGGTTCGTCATGTATGGCAAGTTTATCTACAATAGTTTCACTTGCTTGATTTAAACCCACTGTTTCTACTTCTGCACCTTCGCGCCGGAATTTGAGGATTACAGAATCTAAAGCAGCAACGCTAGAAATATCCCAGATATGCGCACGACTGACATCGATAGTCACCATTTCCAAGGCCTCTTTAAAGTCAAAGGCAGTCATGAAATCACCAGCAGAAGCAAAAAATAACTGACCTTCAACAATATAAGTTCTAGATGTTTCATCTTCAGACAAAGAGGAGGTCACACGGAATATTTGTGCAATTTTCCAAGAGAAAAATATACCAGACAGCAACACACCTACCAGAACTCCAATAGCTAGGTTATGAGTTGCAACAACCCCTATAACAGTTGAGACCATGATAATACTAGAACTGCGAGGATGGGTTTTTAGGGCCTTAATTGATGACCAACTAAAAGTACCAATAGAGACCATAATCATGATAGCAACCAAAGCAGCCATTGGGATTACCTTTACCCAATCTCCCATTACAACTATTAAAAATAGTAAAAATGCTCCAGCGCATAAGGTTGAGAGCCTGCCCCTTCCGCCTGATTTTATGTTAATCATAGATTGACCAATCATTGCGCAACCAGCCATCCCACCAATAAATCCAGTTATCAGATTTGCTATACCTTGCCCGACGCACTCCCGGTTTTTGCTGCTAGTCGTATCTGTCAGTTCATCAATGATTGTAGCCGTCATTAAGGATTCCAGTAGGCCAACAGAAGCCACTGCTGCTGAATAAGGAAAAATAATCAAGATTGTCTCGAAATTAATTGGAATATTTGGAAATAGAAAAACAGGTAGGGTAGAAGGTAAGTCTCCCATGTCACCTACAGTTCTAATATCAAGTCCAAAAACCACAGAAATTATCGTTAATATAATGATACAAATCAAAGGGGATGGAATTGCTTTGGTTAACCTTGGAACTAAATAGATGATTGCTAGACCACCGACAACCATCAAATAAGTAATTGGTGATACATCTGTGAGCTCGGGCAACTGAGCTAAAAAAATTAAGATAGCAAGAGCATTCACGAATCCTGTCATTACTGACCTAGAAACAAACCGCATAATGTTACCCAATCTGAGAAATCCGGCTAGAATTTGGAGTGCCCCTGCAAGCACTGTTGCAGCTAACAGATACTGTAACCCGTGATCCTTGACTAACGTTACCATTAGAACAGCCGTTGCAGCAGTCGCAGCGGAAATCATACCTGGGCGCCCACCAACAAAGGCTGTGGTAACGGCTATTGAGAAAGAGGCATACAGCCCAATTTTGGGATCAACGCCAGCGATAATTGAAAAAGCGATAGCTTCGGGAATTAGAGCTAGGGCAACAATCAAGCCGGCCAGCACGTCGGCACGGATAGTTCCGAACCATTCAGACCGAAGTCTAAATAATTGATCAGTAAGCAAAGAGAAAACTCCAGATTGACGCAACCAATACTGGAAGCGGCTTATAAAATGAACAATACGGTTAATGAAATAAAATGAATAAGTATATAATATACTTTTTTTGTTTAGTAAAAATACATTTTCTTACAATGACTTACAATTCTATTTTTATTTGGTCTTTTACTGAGCGTACACTTTCAAGTAAGGCTATAAAATAATCAAAAAATACTCAGAAAAGAAGATCGCAGTTGATAGTGAAAATGGCTTACATAAATAGTTTTTTGTTCAATTTGTAATTGAAGATGTCGACGTAAAAGCAAATTCTTTAAATAGAAATGATAGCTTCAAACTGAATAGAAATTTAGAAAACAAAACCGACACTGAATATCATCAGCTTTTAACTTGACAGTATTAGACTATGTATAATATATCAATCAATTAATTGATTTATTATTAAAAGGTATTACTAAACTCGAGTATTCTGGTTTCGTTATTTTTTACTATTATTATTGAATTAGAAGATTGTGGGGTAAGCGTTCTGGAACTTGCTGTTTAGTAGTTACGGAGTAAGATAATGAGCAACATTGAACAGATTTTACTGAGTAAAAAGAAAGAAAAACACCCAGTGTATGTTCAAGGAATTAAAGCTAACCTTGGACAATTTTCTCAGCAATTACTTCAGGTTTTTTTTGTTGGTCTAACTATAGGTTTACAAAGAAACGTAGTTCCTATTCTCGCCGAAGTTGAATTTGGAGTGCCTGCAGGTTCTTTCACGTTGCTTATGGCTTTTATAATCAGTTTTGGTTTTGTGAAGGGTACCATGAATTTTATTGCTGGCCGCCTTTCAGAAAGTGTGGGTCGGCGTAAGATTCTTCTTTGGGGCTGGATTGCGGCATTTCCGATCCCATTCATTTTTCTCTATGCACCGTCGTGGAGCTGGATAGTGTGTGCGAACGTGCTGCTCGGTATAAATCAGGGTTTCGCTTGGTCAATGACAGTAACGAGTAAAGTTGATATCACGCGACCAGAACAACGTGGTTTGGCTACAGGTTTCAACGAGTTTTTCGGTTATGGCGGTGTCGCAATTGCCGGTATCGTTACCGGATACCTTGCAGCCTACTTTGATCCACGTTGGAGCCTCTTTTCTTTTGGTCTTGTTATTGTGGTAGTGGCATTCGTTACAGCTTACCTGTTCAGTAAAGACACCCTGCCTTGGGTACAGGTAGAGGCTAAAGCACACAAGGATGGAACACACAAAGGGCCAACACCGCGTTTCCCAAATATTCCTGAAAATCCCTCAGCGATGGAAGTATTCACACTTGTAACCTACAAGCACCGCACATTTTCCGCTCTCTCGCAGGCTGGCTGTGTGGAAAAGTTTGTCGACGCTTTAGTTTGGGCGTTCTTTCCTATCTATTTCCTCAATCATGGCCTGTCAGTTGTCGAGATCGGATGGGTCGTTGGCGTCTATGGTATTGTCTGGGGTGCAAGTCAACTTTGGACTGGACCGTTGTCTGATGCCATTGGCCGCAAGTGGCCAATAGTCATTGGAATGTGGGTTTGTGGTATGGGCGTCATGGCAACAGTGCTTGTAAATGGTGTCATTTATTGGTCAGCCACAGCTGCAATGATGGGGATTGGGATGGCTTTACTCTACCCTACTCTTATAGCAGCGGTTGGAGATATTTCACACCCTAACTGGCGAGGCTCTAGCCTAGGAACCTACCGGTTCTGGAGAGACACGGGTTATGGTATTGGTGCCCTATCCATTGGTCTTGTAGCGGAAATGACAGGAAATATAGAGGCTGGCTTCATTCTCACCGCTGGCGTTATGGGACTGTCTGGTCTTTGGACACTCATAGCCGTCGAGGAGACGCATCCAAAGTTTAACCCGGCGACAGTAGCGAAAAAGGGAAAATCTTAAAATAATAAAACTAATAATAAATAAGCAGTTTTTTTATTTATGGTATCCAAAGAAATTGAAGAAATTATTTGGATAGATGCACCGCATTATTTCTTTTTTTGAAAATGAAGAATGCCCCATGCAAGATAGCTTTTGTCTGCAGCATCCACCCATTGCTCTAAACCGCGCAGCATTTTATCAACGTATTCGTAGCCCGATAGATTGACGATTTCGTGATATCGGCTTTGGAGGTCTTCACCGACTCGAACGTAATGCGTGCGCATTTGATCAAGCATGGGCAAGACCATAACTTCTTCAAAATCACGTTTAAGGAGCTCTGAGCGGTAAAAACTGAATGAACCAAGGGTTGCGAGATGTATTCGATCAAAAATTGGCTGTAATACGCCATCTGGACAGCCGTCAGACTGCATGGGGTCTGTAAATATGATTTCACCTCCAGGTTTCAAAACACGCGTTATCTCATCAAGTACGCGAAGGCGATTACCTGAATGAAGTATAGCATCTTGCGACCAAACAAAATCATAAGAATCGTCTGGCGCGGGAATATCCTCAAAACTACCGTGACTTACATCAATCGAGTGTGTGAGGTCTGATCTGAGGTTATTTTTCTGGTTTAATTTGTTTTGAGTTTTGCTCAAGTTCAAGCAGTCGACATAGCAACCAAAGTTTTTTGCCAAATAACGTGCTGCGCCGCCATAGCCACTACCAAGGTCGATCAAATGACTCTCAGCATTGAGTGCCGTTAACTTACCTGCCATGGTTTCAACTGTGCGGCGACTCGCTCTAGCGATACTTTCGTCTGGTGTCTTGTAAAGCCCGATATGAATGTCTTCGCCCCCCCAGACATTTAAGTAGAAAGCATCGGCTTCAGTTGAGTCGTAATATTCTTCAGCCAACTCAACGGCTTGTGAGCGGGTATTATGACTCATGATGATTTTTTTTCACCACGTGGATAAAAAAACCAGGGTCGCTCTCTTGATAAGCCTCCCCTATGCTGCTGAAAGTCTCTTTCTTTTGGAACCCAAGCTCCTGCATCAGGTTACGTTTGTAGGACTTGCGTATAAGTGGAGCGGTCATTTAGCGTCCTTCACACAACGGAAACCGATGTAAACCACAGCCATATCTTTGGGCTTAGTGGCAATATCATCTTTTCTCATACGGAATGAACCATACCACCAGGACCCACCGCGGGTGCGTTTCTCATCAAGACCACCATTCTCTGTCCACTCCCATACATTCGCGCCCATATCAAATAAACCGTTCACTCCAGCCTTGGTTGTACCAGCAAGTGTGGGGCCGATGCCACGGCTAAGCTTTGCACTGTAATCAATAGCTGATGTTGGCCCACAATCTTTAAGGCAGTTCGCACCTTTTGGAGTATCACCTGTCGGATAAGGATAGGAAGCTCCCGTTACAAATGGTAGCGGTGGATTTGTGCGAAATTCAGTGAAGGCTGCTTTTGCCCACTCTTTATCCTTTGGGAGCCTTTTCCCCGCCCAAGAACAGTAAGCATTCGCATCATCAAATGTTACATGTACAACAGGTTCGTCTGGGTTTCCAGCAATGCCGAATGGACTTGACCAGACCCAACCATCCCTTTTTTTCCAGCCAGTGTCATAGACCAGACCACCGCCATTTTTTTCTGCAGCTGTAATATAGCCTGTTGCAGCCACAAACTTACGAAATTTGTCAACTGTGACCTCAGTGCGATCAATTTCAAAACCATCAATGTACTGCATATCTGCAAATGATGGTTTTGCGGCCAAAAAAACAAGAGCAACTGTCGTAACGGGTCCAGAAGCGCCAAAGAACACGCGTAGGGGGTGTTTGTTGGATAGGAAGTTTACAATCCTCATAAAGATGGTCTTGTGTCGGGTTTTCATCTCTCAACACTAATAAAAAAATGTTCAAAGGAGTATAGAAAATATTTTTAGTGTTTCGCAGAACTTAAGTAGGAAATAATTGTAGTTTAAAAAATTCTGTCAGTTTTTTTACATACCTTCTAATTTTATCCCTCATAAATTCTGCTACTGTAAAAAATGAAAAACTTAAACACCGTTCTTTGACCAACAAAGGTGATAAAAATTGTCCGTGGGGATATAACTTCACAAACGACAGGTGCAATCGTTAATGCTGCCAATAAGCAACTGATTGCCGGAAGTGGGGTATGCGGAGCTATTCATCTTGTCGCTGGTCCTGAGTTAAAAATTGAGTGCCTTTTGATCGGGGGTTGCCCAACTGGAGAGGCTCGGATCACGAAGGCTTATGATTTACCGCACACACATGTAATAATTGCAGTTGGATCAAGATATTTGGATGGGGCTCAAGGTGAGCTCGAAACTCTTACTCGTTGCTACCAGTCCATCTATCTGATGGGAAAAACACGGGGGATAGATAGCGTTTCGTTTCCTACAGTTAGCACAGTAATTTATCAATACCCTGTCAATGAAGCTACGAAGATTGACTTTGCAAGGACACTTGCTGTTCTAGAAGAATAGAACATTTTGGTTCAGTTCGTTTGTCAAGATAAAGACACGCTACATATTTATGAAAAAATATATCGTCAGTAGTAACGAGAGGTCGTTGAGTTTGAGTCAAAAATAAGCCTGACTATGGCAATTTCAGATTATATAGTTTTACCATTGGCTTCTGGCTCTTGAATACTAATAAGAAACGCTGTGCTTTAAGTGGAGATACGTTGTCTAAGTGAATGAAATTGTGTGCCGCACTATAAACAGTAGCGGTGTAACTGCTCCTTTTGACCTTATCTTTAAAATTATACAGGTGGTGGTGGTGGTCTCCTTCCAGATAAGTTAACGTTGATTGAAATCCCTTTGCTCGTATTCATAATTATCGCCCCCTAATTCGAATTACTCTCAAAGGATACTAACTTATCAAACTTGTAATCAGAATAGCACGTATACAAACACAAAACTGGTTATTAATTATTGAATGTTGTAATATTTTTTTAATGCGATACGACCAACTAGATATTCGCCCCAATACCATCAATCACACAGTTCGTAGGGTGTGATGAGTGAGTTACAACATAGTAAATGGATGACTGTCGTTGATAGGAAACAACGTATCTTTCGTCAGGAGAATAACCAGTATGATGTGTTGGAATTTGAGAGGCATCCATACACACCTGATCAGATAGATAAAGTTTCAAAGTTAATCAGATTAAATCTTACTGACGATCTCATTTCCAAAGAGATTAGAGAAAAATATCCAGATAATAATCTTCGTTGGAAACAACTTTTATTGGGTTATTCTGTCCTGGCTACATTTAGCTTATTATATTTAATGGACACAGAAGTTCTGGAACCAATGAGAGGTGAGGACTTAGATTGCGAAGGTCACTGGTGGCTGAGAGATAATCTTTCCAAAGAGAGATATGACCTTACTTTAGATCAGTTTTCCAATTGCGAAGAACTTAAAAATGTCTATAGAAAAGGGAAACCAAAGGGATGCCATGGATGTGGTGAGATGCCAGATTCACTGCTCTTTGACCTAATTCAAAAAATTCAACCAAACTCAAAACGATGGAATACTAATAATTATAGTGAGACACCAAGTTCACTCGATGAGTTTTTGACTGGAAGACCACACGAAAGTTTACTCTGAAGGTTAGAGGAGAAAAAGCTTGATCAAGATATTTATAGGCATCGGAATTGGGATTTGGATATCGATGGAGTACACAGAAGTAATCCGAAACCTGATACAGAAGTTCCTTGTGTGATGATCTTAAAAAACAATCCAACTCTAAAGCTGGATAAAATTCTTTGTAAAGCTCCGAGACTTTTAGAGGTTTAGCTCAGATTTTGCACTTTTCATCAGCCGCAATGCTTGCGCATGGTCTTGTTCACTAACCATAACCCTGCGTGGGATAGCGTTGGCGCTTCCTTCTAAAACGCTCATATGTTCATCCATAATAAAGATTTGGATACCAGCTTCTTTGAAGATAGACCGTATCCATGATAAATGTATCAAGTCATTAGATCGTAAAAGTTCTTTCAATAATCTTTAGCTCCCCAAACAAAATCAAACCTTTTAAGCCGCTGACGACATTCAAGTATAGTTTTGCGTTACTTCGATCAAAATTCGCAAGGGTGTCTGCTACCACAACATCTACTGAACATTTTTTAATTTCTCTTAAAAGTATAAGCTGGTACACCGCGATGGACAAGGTTCGAGCTTGTCGACAATCTACACAGTGTATTGCAATTAGCAATCAAGGAAGGGAGGTAGGAATAAGAAAAGCACTTATTATTGCTATTGCAATTGCTGGCACCCTTTTTGGCGGATGTGCGCCCATGGTTGTGACTTCTAATTCAGGATCAGTTGTTATAGATAATGCCAGTGCTTTTAATGCTTCCAAAGCACAGACAATGGCGGATGCAGAATGTCAAAAGCATGGAAAATATGCCATCCATAGGCCTGACAATGTGCGTGATGGACAAGCTTTGTATGAATGTATTGATTAGAGTGAAGTTTTCATCAAAAAATGATGAATTAAAAAATTTTGGCGTTATGTAGAAGAAAATATTCAGAAATTTGATGTAAAACATCAAATAATCAAATGTTTTAATTTTTTCTGTAACACTCCGGTAACCTTCATAGCGCTATGTAAATAACGATCTGCAAAAGACGATCGAAATGATGCCGTGTAAATCAATTAGCATTGGACTCTAAGTGTTTTTTTTCGAGCCGTCGTTGATGTAACAAAGGTTCGGTATAACCGGATGGTTGCTGACATCCCTTAAACACCAGGTCGCAGGCTGCAACAAAGGCTAAGCCATTAAAAGAGGGAGACATAGGGACGTAAGACTCGTCGAATCCATTTTGTTGATCAACTACACCAGCCATTCTTTTCATCGCAACCATGACATCTTCTGAGCTAACAATTTTATGGTGCAGCCAATTTGCCAAATGCTGTGAGCTAATTCGACAGGTAGCGCGGTCTTCCATTAGACCGACGTCATTAATATCAGGCACTTTTGAACAGCCTACGCCATGGTCAACCCAGCGCACAACATAGCCAAGTATGCCTTGTGCATTATTTTCTACTTCACGGATGATTTGATCTTTAGTCCACTTTCGATAAGCTGCTAAAGGAAGATCTAAGAGAGCATCTACATAAGCACGACGACCAACCTTTATAAGGTTTTTCTGTATAGCAAAAACGTCAACTAGGTGATAGTGGAGTGCATGTAAGGTTGCAGCGGTAGGAGAGGGAACCCAAGCGCAACTTGCTCCTGCTTTTGGATGCTCGATCTTTTGCTCGATCATTAAGGCCATTAGATCAGGCATTGCCCACATACCTTTGCCGATCTGAGCTCTGCCATAAAACCCGCACTCAAGCCCAATGTCTACGTTTTGGTCTTCATACGCAGTAATCCATCCTTTACGCTTTATGAAATCTTTGCGGCTAAATGGTCCAGCCTCCATACTAGTGTGAAGTTCATCTCCGGTTCGATCAAGGAAGCCAGTGTTGATAAATGCAACACGTTTTATCGCTGCACGGATACACTCTTTCAAATTGACACTGGTCCGACGTTCTTCATCCATAATACCAATTTTTACCGTGTATTCTGGAAGGCCAAGAAATTCCTCAATCTTACTAAAAGTTTCGTTGGCAAAAGCAACTTCATCGGGTCCGTGCATTTTTGGTTTTACGATATAGATTGAGCCCTTTACCGAATTTCCACCCTGTCGTTTTAGATCATGCATCCCAATTAACGTAGTTACAACAGCATCCAACAAGCCCTCTGGAACTTCATTCCCATCTGGGTCTAGAATAGCTGGATTTGTCATTAAGTGACCAACATTTCTAATCCACAAAAGGGCTCTTCCTTTAAGCTTCACTACTGCTCCATCTGCACCAGTATAAATACGGTCAGGGTTAAGTCTGCGGGTAATACTCAAATCATTTTTATCGAAGGTTTCTTCCAGATCACCTTTCATTAAACCAAGCCAGTTTGCGTATGCATGCACTTTGTCTTCTGCGTCAACACATGTGACAGAGTCCTCACAATCAATGATTGCAGAAATTGCACTTTCGATAACAACATCAGCTAACAAGGCTTGATCTCTAGCACCAATTGGATGGGCTCTATCAAAAACCAACTCTACGTGGAGAGCGTTATTGCAAAGCACAACGGCTTCGGGGGCTTTTGGATTGCCACGATAGCCAATAAATTTTTTGGGCTGTTCGAGAGGGTAATCATTAATCAATAGTTGACCATCTTGAACATGATATCGACGTGCATCAGCATGACTTAGTCCAACAATTGGAAAAGCTGTATCTAGAAACACTCTTGAGCGGGCAATGACGCGTGCACCGTGTCCGCGATTATAACCGCTATCTGGGGGTAGGCTACCCATAGCATCAGTACCGTAAAGGCAATCGTAAAGACTACCCCATCTAGCGTTAGCTGCATTTAAGGCATACCTTGCATTAGTTACTGGGACTACAAGCTGGGGTCCGGGAATTACCGCAATTTCAGGGTCAACATTTTTAGTTTCAATTTCAAAATCTGGACCCTCCTCTTGAAGGTACCCGATCTCTATCAAAAATTGTTTGTAGGCTTCGTGATCATGAGGCTCTTTGCGTCGGCTTATGTGCCACTGATCAATTTTTGCTTGTAATTCTTTTCGAAAGTCAAGAAGTGCGTGGTTCTTGGGCCCTAGTTCACCAATCAAGCCCGCAACTCCTGCCCAAAAGACTTCAGCTGAGACATCTGTATCCAGCAAAGCTCGATGTTCAATAAATTGAACAAGTGCCTTTGCCACCTTTAATCCAGCCCGATCGAAATACTCAGTCAATCCAAAACTCCACAAATTTGATAGATATTTAAATATTTTAGCATCTGGAATAGTTTCAAATTTCTCAAGCTTAACAAGAGTTTTCAACAGTCTTTTTTTTAATCTCTATCACGATTTTATTAGTCTGTTGTTCTAGGTGGCGTAACACAGCGGATATAAGTGTTTATTTAAACAGAAGAATGCTATTTTAAAGATACGAAACAATTGTTTCCAATTCTGGCCGTGTGCGTTCAATTGGTATAGTTACTTTCTCACCAATATATATAAATCCAGCAATTTGATCTTTTCCCGGCGCACCACCCAGTGTTTTAAGCATTTTCTCATTATAAGCGTACCATTCTGTTAACCACTGAGCCGCATAGTCTAATGATTGAGCCGCATAAAGCAAAGTGGTGCATACGGCACCTGCAGATAATTGCATCTCCCAATTTGTGATTTTTTTGTGCTCTACTGGAGATGAAATAACAGCTATGACAACATCTGCTCTTTGTAGACGAGATTTCTCAATTAATCGGATTTCGGCACTAGCATCAGGATTCTTATTTTTGAACTCAGAAAAAATGACGTCTTCATCAATTAATTTTCGTTTTGCACCAGTAATTACAACCAAGCGCCAAGGCTTCAGTGCTCCATGATCTGGTACCCTTAAGCCTGCTTCCAAAATTTTCTGAAGATGTTTTTTAGTAACTTTACCAGGCGCCATCTTTTTTGCTGTGATGGAACGTCTCTGTTTTAAAAAATCGATAAACAATTGTTTCCCTTTTCTTTTATGGTCAAATGAAGACAGCATGATTGAGCCTGTAAAGAATGAAATGTCTGCACTTATATCGCCCTCAGAAAAAATTGGGTAGTAATCATTCGATCGCCGTATCGACTTCTTGCATGTCAGCAATTCCTGACTAATTGTTTTTAAATTTCATCGCACCATCTAAATTTATGTGTAATAAAATTCGTCGTATGAAATTTCACAATAATCACTTAATGGTCCTTACTATCAAATCTTATTTTTCTTTTTAGCAGTTGCAATTATTTCATTTAGTTTTTTAGTAATCTCCTCATAGGAAGAAACCGAACAATTTCCATTCTCAGTCTTTAGTGTGCTTCGATCCAAATACCCACTACTCCACGTCACAGTTTTGGTTCCACTGAGTGTATATGGGGATCCTAACCTTCGTGTTATTGAAAAACCATTCACTTCATGTCTTATCACTTTACCCCCAACAAATGTCAGGCCCCAAACTGGATGAGATGGACCGAATTGAGTAATATTACTTATGCATAATACTGCCTTCCCATTTAATTCATTGGCCGCTTGCGCGTTTTCTTCAAACGCAAAAGACATGGTTAAAATTATTCCATAAAGTAGTGACCGCATAACAATTCCCTTGGTTGTCTTAATTGCTACTTCTCAATATCTTTTTTTAGCCATTTGTTTAGCAAGTTGTAAATTATTAGAAAAAAAGTGTATGGCCAAATAATTGAATACTTAATAAAGACAACTACTTTTTCTCGAAAAGTGTTTTCTTTGCTTGTATCAAACATCACACCTAATATTCCTGCAACAATATTGATTACCCACAATGCACCAAAAACATCATCTCCAGTCATTTATTTTTCTCCTATTCAATACGAAGTCGGTTAAGTTGAACACGTGAATTTAGTTGCCTTTCTATTATTGAAAAGGTTTCAATACTAAAGTTAATTTATTTGATGGCAGTTGAGAAAATATACCCCTTAAAAAAAACCTTCAAAAAAAGTTAATAAAGATGCCCTATTTTCGAATGTTGCATATAAAAAATTATTGTATATTCAGGGCCATTAAAAATGCTTAGTACGTTGAATACTGTGAGATAGTACTTAGATTTTTTAGCGTCAATTCATGTAATTACTTGCTTGATCAGCATCATACTTGGGAGTTTGCATGCAGGTGTTTAACGTTTTGCTTATTGGGGCTGGCCGAATGGGTTTGCGACACCTGCGTGGTGTTGCTAAAGAAGCTGATGAAATTTCGATAGTTTATCATCATCGTAATATTGATAAGGAAGTGCGTCAGGTTCTTGATGAATGCGAATATAAAGGAAGTCTTAATGTTGTTTCTTCAATTGAAATGGCAGCGGGTCTTGGGAATAAATTTGACGCTGCAATCCTATCAGCAACGGCAGAAAAAAGGGTTAAACGTTTTGAAAAAGTTATAGCGTTAGACATCGACCACATATTGCTTGAAAAGCCAATAGAACAGTCCCGAGAGAATGTTCTCAAAATACAGACACTCGCCAATCAGGCTAATTCTGACATTCGTTGTAACAACGTATTCAGAGAACAACCTATTTTTGAGGACTTTTGCAATACTAATTCCATTACTCAAATGACAGTCAATGCTGGCGCAATAGGCCTAGGCTGTGGGGGGATTCATTGGATTGACTTGGCGCTTTATCTGTCAGGTGAAAAGTCTGGCCAATTTGTTTGCGGAAAACTGGACCAACTCCTTATTAGCAGTGGCCGAGGAGAGCAGTTTAAGGACTTTGGTGGTTACGGGCTTTTTGAATTTGGAAATGGTTCCACACTTTATCTTCAGGTTGGTGCAGAAAGCTCATCTTCTGTCGTCTGTGTTATCACTCAGGGACACCAACAGCTGGTTATTGATCCCCTTGGTAGTATGTCGATCCATCGTAGAAAGGAGGGTGTAAACCATCCAAATTATCTATATGGACAAGATTACGTAACTCGTCAGGTTTCTAATTTTTTCAATATTGATGCATCTGTTCAGACACGCTTGTGGCTGCAACATGTGAAGGGTGGCCGTAGTTCAAAGCTGCCAACTCTGAAGGAGGCTGTCAGTGGCCATGAACTATTGTTTGATCTTTTGGAAACAAACGGTGCAAAAATATTTCCAATAACCTGAACCAAAGATACTTGACAAAGACACAGCAAACAGAGTTCTCGACGTGCTTGGTGTCGGCCAGGTGATAATGCATAATCTAATAAAAAGGTTGAACTACGTAGATGTAGTGAAAGCTATTACTCATAAGGCGACTGTTTTTGTAATGCACCCAGAAGATCATAAACAATAATTATGAGGGTTTTATACAGACATATTTACAGCTGTGAACTTTTTATTCACCATTTGTATATATCTGCTTTTGGAATAACTGTAATTAAATGAACAACTGGTAATTAAATAGTGTGTCTCAAGTCAAATTATCAGATTTGGACTCATTTAAATCTGAGAGAGATCCTAGTCTGAATAGATATTAATATATTTAAGACAGATTACCCGTAGGCAAGAAGCTAAGTTCTTGTCATTAGCGACCAAGCATTGGTCATGAATATTTTCAATTAAAACTGCAAGGGATACATTTCTATTAGCAGCCATCCACT
The DNA here is from genome assembly GCA_938092065.1 of uncultured Rhodospirillales bacterium. Classification (GTDB taxonomy): domain Bacteria; phylum Pseudomonadota; class Alphaproteobacteria; order Rhodospirillales; family JABHCV01; genus JACNJU01. The sequence goes on along the minus strand of CALKND010000007.1, from coordinate 7,970 downwards.
CAAGTACATTCCAAAAAGCCTGCTCAAGACGTATTGTCGTGCTGTGACCATGAATGCGAAACCCTTTTTTTTGTGGAATGAATTCATTGATTTGATCAGTCGTGCAAGCAGTGAACATATGGTCAAGAAAATCATCTGTTTCGATAAAAATTGACATAGGCTTTCAACCTTTCTGTTTTTATGCCGTCTTCTTGTAAGTAGTTCGTGTAGATGCTCTTGATGCTTATTTTAAGAATTTAGAACAACGAGCAGTTTCTGAAGATATAATTTTAAAAATTAAATAATAGCAATAAATACCACCACTAAGGCACTTCATTCGTTACGATGATCTTTTAGTGTTCAAACAGGAAAGAGAGAATGGATTTTTTTAAGAAATCTTTGGATCCAGTCATAGCTCTCTCTGCTATTGCTGTGCTTGATGTATTTATGTTTTTGCTTCTTGGCGCTTGGACTGTCGGTGGTGGCGAAACAATGATGACAGGAATTATAGCGCAATTTTTTATGGGTGATGATCTTAATCGTATTCCCTTTTGGTCTCTAGTTTTTACGCCAGATGCCGGTTATTGGAAAATTTATATTAGTCTTGGCATGTTATTTGGTGCCTTTGTTGGTGCTATTCTTAGTAAAGAATTTTTTATTCGTTTTCCGCGCCGTCTTTCAGAGTGGGTCTTGATAACAATTGGTGGACTGCTGATGGGAATTGGTATCCGCATGGCATTTGTCTGCAACGTTTCCACCTTTTTCGGTTTAACACCAGAAATGAACCTTGGTGGCTATTTGTCAATGTCGGGCATAATTGCCGGCGCTTGGGTTGGTTCCATGATTTATAAAAAAATCTTAGAAGGCTAATTGGTTTTGGATACTGTAGTAGGCGAAATACTTGTTGCTTTTGTTTTTGGGTCTATCGTTGGCCTTTTGGTTCAACGTTCTCGTTTTTGTAATACTGCAGCCTTGCGTGATGCCATGTTGTTCAAGACCTTTCGTAATACCAAGGCATTGTTAATGGCAATGATGATACTGACAATGGGGTTCACTACATTCATCACCATTGGTGAAGGCAACCCGATGAAATTTGATGTTGGATTAAATCAGATTGTTGGGCTGTTTTTATTTGGTATAGGCATGGTTTTAGCTGGGGCCTGCACCGTTTCGACTTGGGTCAAAACAGGAGAGGGGAACGTTGGCGCCTTGTGGGCTTTGCTTTTTACATTTATTGGCATGTTCTTGTTTTCTTTGCTCTGGTCAATTAATTACTGGCCACCCACTGGGGCCAGCATGACGGGGGACCCCAACTTTGAGGCCTTACAGTTAGGATACAGCAATGCTGGAACATTGCAGGATAAATATGGAGTGCCCGCTGTCGTTTTTGGAATGCTGCAAACTTTGGTTCTGTTCGCAATATACCGTGCAATTGTCCGTAGGGAAAAAAGGCAGAAAATTGATAATGTCGCCGCTTCTCAATAATAAATTCAAGTGGATACTTGAATCTAGTAAATAAGTTGCACAATATATAATGGAGGTAGGTATTAATGGGTATTTTTGGTTCAGGAAAGAAACAAGAAGAGAGGGAAATAGCAGGTGGCGAGGTCGCGCTTAGTGATGGAAAAATATATAATATTGCGAAGAAGATTGATTGCATTGGAGATTCTTGCCCCCGTCCTCAATTAATGACAAAAAAAGCCCTAGCTGATTGCGCAAGTGGGGATGTTGTTGAAGTGCTTATTGATAACCCTTCTTCAGTTGAAGCCATACCACCAATGTTGAATGATCTAAATTCATCCCATTTGGAGACTATAAAAGCTACGCGTTATTGGGAAGTTTATGTGATTAAAAATTAAACGGAAGCTTTAGCAATGTTCTACTACATAATTATGCGGACTTTCGTCTGCGCTATAACAGTGTTGAGCCTTATTATTTTACTTTATGTCTATGCCTTTCCACCCAAAAGCTCTCGCATGAGTAAGAATGGCGTACCTTTTTTCACACCTTCTGTTATGCATCCCGAAACAGGAAAGGCTCTTGATGTTAATATGTTAGTGCGCCACTTCAAGGGAGAATAAAGTATGAGTTTAGACTTTGAAACTATTGCCCACATTGTTTTTTTTGTTCTTGCCTTTGGCGCTATGTATGTAAGTTTTCTTAGAGACTCACTTTAGGGGAGAAACATTTTTGGATCGTATTAGTCTTATCTTTTGCGCTTTTTCTCTAATTGTAGCTTTGGGTTTAGCTGCTTTGGGATACCCTTACGCAGCCCTTTCTGTTGAGAAGGTTATGAGGACCAATGAAAGTGTTGATGCTGAGATAATTCCAGATATTGATCTTGGAGACTTTGGAATCGTTTCAGTTTCTGATTTACTCGATTATTTTATTGAGAATCCTCCAGTGACATCTGAATCAGCAGAAGAGAGTGTTAGAAAAGTTCGTATTCAAGGTTGTTAGGGAACAAAGGAGTCCGGAAATTTTTTTTCGAACCACATTCATTTCTCTTTTGTTGGCATCTCTTTTGTTTTTGGGTTCAAAAGGGACGGTCTTGGCAGGATCAAATTACAAATTTGTGACTGATGGTGAAGAAGTATTAAAACAAGGAGCTCACGTCATAGATGCCAGACCACTTCAACAATGCTTAAAACAAAGTGTCCGTGATGCGCGGTGCTTGCCAGTCGCTGATTTTTTTGGGCCGCACGGTCGCCTTGCAAGTTTTGAAAATATAAACTGGTTGTTGGGTACGGTTGGTTTAATTGGCCAGGAGCACATACTTGTCGTGGGAGATAAAGCGCAGGAACGCGACTTTATTGCGGGGGTTCTGTTTGTTGTGGGCCAAAAAGAAATTTCTGTCTTGACCCGGCAAATGAGTCGTGGGGGTGGATTTTCAGACAATTCTCTGGGTTCAGGTGTTGAACGTATGGAAACCCGTACGAATGTTTATCATGGGATTGCCCGTGACAAAGCAGTAATTTTTAAAAACGAACTTGCTAGGATTCTTGATTTCAATATACCGACGGCCCTTATTGATGGCCGAAGTGAGAGAGAGTTCTGGGGTGCTTCTGTTCGAGGGTTTCGCGGGGGCCATATTGTCGGTGCAAGGCATTTGTCTTCTGGCCGCCTCCGCTCTCTTGCTACATCAGGCGAGGTCACTGAATTGGAAAAGCACGATACAATTATTTACGGGCATAATGCTTTTGAGGGATTAGCTATGTTAACGCTTTTACGGGCAGGATTTAATATTGAAGCTCGCGTCTACCCAGGAGGCTGGGCAGAGTGGTCTGCCGACAGTAATATGCCCGTTGATGCTGTAACATATCCTGACAGAGGAATGGAGACAAAATTCCCTCAAGTGACTAATCCCACAGAACATAATTGGATACTATTTGGAATGGCTTTTCTAATTGGAATGGCAATTGCCACACTTTTTTTCTTTCTTATACAGCGCCGGGGTCAAAAATGATGGATGCATTACTGGTAATTACGACGCGTAATAGTGGCAGAATAGCAGTACAGTTGATGCAGGGATTATCACGTGCAGGTGTAAATTGGGGCTGCTTTTTTACCAATGACGGCGTCGAACTTATTAAAGACACCGCTTGTCAAGAAGTTGTTAAATTAGCCAAAAGAGCAGTCGTGTGTGAACACTCTTGGGACATTCTAAGTGATGGAGCGCATTGCCCCGTTGAAATGGGCAGCCAGACAATTAATAGCTCAATGATGACTGAAATTAGTCGCGTGATTAGCTTGTAAGTTAAGGAGCACTGGAAATTTGGGAATAAAGAAAATACTTGTCTTAGGAAGAAGAGACCACACTGAAGCCATGCGAGTTGCTGCAGGGTTAACGGTAGCTGGACATAAAATTCGTTTGGTGTTTATGACTAAGTCTGTCCAAGAAACAGTTGAAAATGAATTGCAAGCCGAACTCCTCGATCTTTCTGACATAGTTCCTGAAACTACAGTACCTAGTATGGCAAAGGATCTAAATTTTCTTAATGCTAAGGATTTAGCAAATGCAATTTTTAATTCAGATAGCATTATTAATGTTTGAGGTGAAGAAAATATGAAAATATTGCAGCTTGATACCAATTTATTCCCAGACTGCGACACTGTAGTTGCTTCTATCGATTTACTTGAAAAAGAACACAAGGTAACAAGAATCGATATAGGAAGGAAAACTCTAGACGATAACGATTGGGATTCGATCGTGACGGCAATTCTCGCAGCCGACCTGACTATTACTGTCTGATAAGCGGGTTTAATAAAAAAACTATAAAAAATTTAACAATTGAGAGGAATTTACAATGAATAAATTATATATTTTAATTATATTATCTTGTTTATTATTTACAGGTAGTCTAGCTCAGGCGGCGTCACCACTTGTATCAGTGGACTGGGTGAAAAATAATCTTGGAAAAGAGGGTGTTGTTTTTCTTGATGTGCGTGGCCCACTTGCGGGGAAGACTAAGGCAGATTACCTGCGTGGCCATATTCCTGGTGCTGTTTGGACAGACTATTTAATGGGTGGTTGGAGAGTTGCCAATAAAGATAAAATAGTTGGTATGCTACCAACGGTGACCAAACTTGAAAAACTTATTGGAGGTCTTGGAATTGGGAATAATGACCATGTCGTCATTATTCCTGGTGGTGGAAAAGCGCTAGATGTTGGCACAGCAACACGCATATATTGGACACTCAAGGTTCTAGGCCATGAAGAGGTCTCCATCCTAAATGGTGGCATGGTGGCTTATCTAGCAGAAATAGATGTGAAGACTAAGAAGCCTGTAAATCCTCTCCAGAAGGGAATGGTTAAGGTGACCCCTAAGAGCTTTAAGGGTAGCATTCAAAAAGCTATGATTATTAATAAAGAAGAGGTGAGTAAAGCTTCTCAAGCTGGTGGGGTATTAGTTGATAATCGACCTCACAACCAATTCATCGGCATTAATAAACATCCAAAGGCAACCCGTTTTGGAACTATTCCCAATTCTAAGAGTCTTCCTGAGAACTGGCTTACAAAAAATGGTGGTGGAATGTTCAGCAGCCCGGCCAGATTAAATAAATTATATACATACGCAAGCATACCAACAAAAGGCTCGCAGATAAACTTTTGCAACACGGGTCACTGGGCTTCCTTAGGTTGGTTTGTCTCACACGAAATTCTTGGAAACAAAGGCGCAAAAATGTACGATGGTTCTATGGCTGAATGGTCGGCTGATAAAGGTTTGCCGATGAAAGAGACAGCGAAGATAAACTAATAAGTAAGACTTGAGAGCTTTAAGGCATGATCTTTTATAGGATCGTCTGTAGAAATTTGGTGGCTTGGGTAGGGCTTCTTCTTACTTGGGTCACCTTTTCTGCTTCCGTTTCTAATGCAACTAGCGTAGCGGAAAACAGATTAGCAGCCGAAATAGTTGTAATGAAAGGTGACCTAAGGCGAATGGGTGAATTTAGCAGTCTTCCTCTTATCCAAAAAGGTCTCAAGGACAGGCTGCTTGGAGCAAGTGCACCACTTTCATTGTTAATTCGCACAGCACGTGAAAACAATTCCGCTTTGCCATTACCCCCAGAAAATTCTGTAGGTGCACTTCAACGAGCTCTTGTCGATAAAAATTTCAGCGAAGCAGCATTTTGGGTTGATGAACTGTTGAGTGTTTTTCCATTTGAACCAAAAAATATTTTTCCAATTAACAAGACGAAGGGTTCTAGAATAAAAGCTGAAGCTTTGCATGAGAAGTTTTGTTCAGGGTGTCATGCCAATAATGCGGATAGCCATCGTGAAATAAATATTGAGCGCCCAGCTTGGAATTTGTTTCAAATGGCAAAAGAAGTTGGAAAAAATGAATTAGCGGCACGTTTGTTTATTGGTGTCAAGGGTGACTCACTAACAGCAATGGACAATCCGCTTTCCTACACTGAGATGTCTCGCTTAATTGGGCTCTATCGACAAGGACTCAATACCAAAAGTAATTTATCAGATGGCAGTTGATCAAATATGCCCCTCAAAAATATTATTGCACAGTGTTAAATCACATATGAAACTATCGGCAGAGTGAGAGTGTAATGCCACAAAACACCCTTCAAAAAAAGTTAATAGAAGATGCAGTATTTTATCGATACTGCGTAGAAAAAAAACTTATTATAGATCCAGATCCAGTAAAAACTATCGCCCTATCGTATGGGGTTAGTGTTTCCTGTGTTCAGAAATGGGAACAAGATCCAAAATTTAAACACGTTAGATGTCATGACCCAAAGGAGACACCTGACCCATACAGTATTAGGTCTCTTTTAGAAATCCATGGCGAGATGTATAGAAAAAATTTCTCACTTAAGAAAAATCTTAATTCGCTTTTAATGAGGGGAGGCTGAAATGACTTATAATCATGGGCGAATCAAGTTCATTAGTGCAATGACTGAATTAAACGAAATAAAAGATTATGATCCTGAACTCATTAGAGAGTTGCAAGAGGGTTTTTGTGAGGCTGTAGACGATCATATTATTTGGCTCAGGACCCAAGGGGTCCCTAATCTGTTACTTTCTGACGAGCCAAAGGGTGAGCAACTCGATCCAGAAATGATGATTTGGCTGCAAAATGCGCTCAGGGATGTGCTTGCTGGTCATAAAAGCCCGTTTTTAGAACCGACAAACAAAGGTGGTTCTGAATAACAAAGGCACTTATGGTTTTGAGATTTCCAAAATTATCCTGAAACACTGCCAAGATAATCTCTAAGCTGAAGGCTAGTTAAAAAGCAGTATTTATTTGATTTATGGTAACTCTTACCCCGGGCTTTGAGTTGCCAGTAATTGAATGGAAGTGGGGTAACGAAACCAGCTGCCAACATCATTGAAATGACCTACCAAGTTAAAACCGCGCCACCAGTAAAAAAGACGTCTATCACATTCATAGCAGAATCCATCGCAACCATTGATATGAAAGACATTCCAATTACTGTTCGAAAGGCATTTCCTAGGCCAAACTGTTTGCTGAGAATGACAGTTTCCAGAAGTATCGAAGTGATTAAACCATTGAAAATAGCGAGAGCCATTATAGCAATGACTGACCAATTAATTTCCATAAACTGGAAATAAGTGATCGTCTCAAAGTCGCCTATAAAGCAAACTAAAAGACATCATAATGTTTTTTTAGAGTTGATCGTCCACGTTTTACCGCAAGCCCATGTCATTGGTTTTTGAGTTTTAGTTGCTTTCATCTTGAGCTTCATAATAAATCAAAATAGACTATTCATATTAATTTTTTTTTCCGTTTTAAAGAAACGAATTGGAAAAACTATTCCGCTGGGCATTGGGATTACGTCTCCGCTGGGCATTGGGATTACGTCTCGGAATGCCTACAAATATTTATAGCTAATGGTTACGTGTATTAGGGAGAGTAAATAATGTTTGATTCAATAACCATACCTTTCGAGTCTGTTATGTTATATAATGTTGCGACATTAAGGGATGGTGTAGATTTTGATGAAGTTGAGCTCGCCATTGCAGAAATGTGTTCTCATGTAAAAGAGACTTATCCTGAGTTTATTGCTGGTCAAGTCTTTCAGTATGAAGGATTTATTTCAGAAGAAGGTACAGTCGGTGAACATGGTGATGAAGGAAATCATATCGCAATAGTTACTTACTGGAAATCTTTTGAGTCGCATGAGAAGAGTCACAGAGATGAGAAGTTTAAAATGGCCTTCTCAAACCTAATGCAGTATTGTGATGATACTAAAGAATTAGGATACAAATTACTTTGGCAAGGAGAAAAATAATGCCTGCTCGGAAACACACACAATGGTTGGCAGAACCATCAATAGAATATGTAGATAGTCGCATTTATAGTGATCAAGATATCTTTAAGAAAGAGCAAGAAAAGATATTCAAGAAATGTTGGATACCTCTATGCCATGAATCAGAACTAGAGAACCATCTAGACTTTAGAACTTCCAGTATCGCTGGTTCTAAGGTTGCTATGATTCGTGATAAGGATAAA